>CAZXJS010000001.1:0-137127 GCA_964641085.1 uncultured Prevotellamassilia sp.
CATCGGCGCCGCACAGCGCGTGCCCGTTCCCACGGGCTCCACGACGCTCCTCTTCGCCGTAGTAAAGGGCAAGGACGTCACCGTAGAAAGCGTCAACGCAGCCATGAAAGCCGCCTCCAACGAGAGCTTCGGCTACAACGAAGACGAGATCGTTTCCTCCGACGTCATCGGCATGCGCTACGGCTCGCTCTTCGACGCCACCCAGACCCTCGTCAGCAAGATTGACGACGACACCTACGAAGTGCAGGTAGTCTCCTGGTACGACAACGAAAACTCTTACACCTCGCAGATGGTACGCACCATCAAGTACCTCGCCGAGCTGAAGTAAGCCGCGAACACCCACTAACGCCGCCCCGGCACGTCCCGGGGCGGCTTTTTTTGTACCCAAAAGAAATCACCTCTCAGCCAAACTTCGTATCTTCGCCCGTACCATGCAGACCTATGACCTCATCACCGTGCTCGGCCCAACGGCCTGCGGCAAGACGGCGCTCGCCGTGAACCTCGCCGCACGCCTCGACGCGGAAATAATCAGC
Organism: uncultured Prevotellamassilia sp.; assembly: GCA_964641085.1. Lineage (GTDB taxonomy): Bacteria > Bacteroidota > Bacteroidia > Bacteroidales > Bacteroidaceae > Alloprevotella. Next base: position 534 of record CAZXJS010000001.1, read on the forward strand.
GCCGACAGCCGGCAAGTTTATAAAGGCATGGACATCGGCACGGGAAAAGACCTTGCGGAGTACATCTTCGAGGGACGCACCATCCCCTACCACCTGATAGACATCGCCCGGCCGGGATACAAATACAACGTATTCGAATACCAGCGCGACTTCCTCGCAGCCTATCGCGACGTATGCGCCCGCGGAAAACGCGTCATCCTCTGCGGCGGTACCGGCCTGTACCTGGAAAGCATCCTGCGCGGATACCGCCTCAGCCCCGTACCCCAAAACCCCGAGCTCCGCGCACGCCTCGAAGGAAAGTCGCTCGACGAACTCACCGCCATCCTGCAGCGCTACAAGACGCTTCACAACACCACCGACGTGGACACCCCGCGCCGCGCCATACGAGCCATAGAAATTGCCAACTACGACCGGCAGCACGCCGACCGGACACCGGCCTTCCCCAAGCTGCGAAGCCTGACCCTCGGCATCATGATAGACCGCGACGAGCGACGCCGCCGCATCACGAAGCGCCTGCAAGCTCGCCTCGACCAAGGCCTCATAGACGAAGTGCGCGGCCTGCTCCGCAGCGGCCTTCGTCCCGAGGACCTCACCTATTACGGACTGGAATACAAGTACGTGACGCTTCACGTCCTCGGCCGACTCACCTACGAAGACATGTTCCACCAACTGGAAACGGCCATCCACCGGTTTGCAAAGCGCCAGATGACCTGGTTTCGCGGCATGGAGCGCCGCGGCACCCCCATCCGCTGGATTACCCTTCCCCGCCTACCCCTCACGGCCGAGGCCGCCCGCGCCCTCGTGGAGTGAGCCACTCGCCACTCCCGCTCAGCCATCCGCCAAGCCTACGCAGCCGACCCACAACAGAAACCTACCGCCACAAAGTTCCGACCTATCCTTCAGCAAGTCCGACTTAGTTTTTTACAGGTCGGACTTATTTTTGTGTAAGTCTGACCTATGAATTTATAAGTCCGAGGTAATTTTTGTCTAACCGTGGGTTTACAATTGTCTAACCATGGGTTTACAATTGTCTAACCGTGGTTAGACAAAACATAGAAGGGACTTGCGGCTGGATAGGTCGGACTTATTGGCGTAATAGGTGCGACCGGCTGTTCAAAAAGGGGCGAGGGCGGCTTGTCGTTTCTACCGTGTTTCGCTACCTTTCGCCACAAATGCGAATTGGCTCCAAAATATGGGTCGTCCTGCTGAAGGTGGTGCTCGCTGTGGCGTTTCTGCCCGTGGCGCTCTTTCTCGTGGTGGCGTCGTTGCTCTATGTACCTGCGGTGCAGGACTACGTGTCGCGGCGCGCCGTGGAGGCGATTTCCGGCACGACGGGACTTGACGTCGACGTGGGGCGCGTGCGGTTGGCTTTCCCGCTCGATTTGGCGGTTGACAGCCTCGTGGCGCGCGACGGTGCCGACACGTTGCTGGCTGCGCGCACCCTTCGGCTGAATGTGGAGTTTCTCCCGCTGCTTAGTGGGCAGGCTAACGTGAACGGCATTGACATTCAGAAAGCTACGCTGGACACGCGCGACTACGTTGGCGATGCGCACGTGCGGGGGCGCATTGGGCGATTGCGCGCGGCCACGAACGGCGTTTATTGGGAGGGGCAGCGCGTCACGGTGGACTATGCCACGCTGCGCAATGCCGACCTCTGCGTCTGTCTCTCTGACACGGCGCTGGACGATACGGCCAAAACGCCGTCGCACTGGATGGTAGAGGTCATGCAGGCCAGGTTGCAGGGCGTTCGGGCGCGGGTGGCGCTGGCTGATGCCTTGCCTTCGGGGCAGGACAGTCTGCGCGGTACGCAGACGTGGCTTTGCGCCAATGTGGGCGACGCCCTGCTACGCAACGGCCTCTTCGACACGGGGCGCAGCCGCTACGCGCTGCAGGGCTTTCGCCTGAGGGAGGGGAACATAGCCTACCGCGCCGAAGCGCCCGGCGGACTCTTCACGCGCCGAAGCCGGATGAATCCCATTCCGCCGGACAAAGAGCGCTCACACGTCGACACGCTGCGCTCCTGGTACACTTATACAGACCCCATGGAGGCGCTTGCGGCTTGGCAACCCTTTAGTGGGCTGCCGGCGCGGGGGGGCAAGGCTCGGGACAAGGCCTTCGACGCCGGGAACATCGTACTGACAGACGTCGGGGCAGAGATTGACGGGCTGACCTACAACGAGCGCGGCGTGCTGCGTACCGACGTGCGAAGCCTGAGCCTGAAAGAACAGAGCGGAATAGCCATCACCGACCTCGCAGGCCCCATCTATATGGACAGCGAACGCCTCCGGCTGCCGGAAATGACGTTGCGCACGCCTCATTCCCGGCTTCGGCTTTCGCTGGATCTGCCCTTTGCCGCGCTGCAGACGGGGCGCGCAACATTCAATACGGACGTAGATCTGACTTTGGGCTGGCAAGACGTGGTCGAAATGGGGCAGGCTTACCTTCCCGCCGACGTGCTGAAGCTTTACCCCCACACCGCGCTCCATGTGCAGGGACGCGTCAGCGGTACGCCGGACGACCTGCGGTTGCAGCCCGTGCGTCTAGAACTGCCGGGCTACCTTGCGGGGTGCTTGCAGGGACGTTTGCGCCACCTTTCGGCCGGTTCGCCTTCAGCCGATCTGACCTATGACCTGCAAACGGGTGCGGAGCTTCCGGCACTCTACCGCAAGGCGTTGCCCGACGTGGCCTCCACCGTCACACTTCCGGCGCGCGTCGACGCCAAAGGACACTTGGCACTCAGCGGCAACGACTACACCCTGCGCACCACCGTGGCAGCAGAAGGCGGCAACGCACATGTCGATGCGCACGTAAACCTTAACACCGAAGTATATGCGGCGCGCGTAGCGGCACAACGCTTCCCGCTTCCCGCTTTCCTCCCCGGCATGGAGCTATCGGCCTTCACCGGCAAGTTGCAAGCCGGCGGGCGCGGTTTCGACCCCACGGCGCACGGCGCCCGAGCCGACGTCCAGGCCGACGTCCAGGACTTCGCCTACAGCGGCTACGCCTTAGGCGGTACGAAGCTGGCAGGTACGCTGCGCGACCAAGCGGCAGACGTTCAGTTTGAAGCCAACAGCCATCTCATGAAAGGCAACGGTCATCTCACGGCCACGCTCGGCGAACCTATACAGGGCACGCTGACGACGGATTTGCAGGACGTGGACTTGCTGGGCTTGGGCGTAACGACGGACACCGTGCGGGCAGGCGTTTCCCTAAACACGGCCTTCACAGCGACGCGCGACCTGAAAACGCTGCACGTGGAAGGCAACGTGGCACAAGCCTTTTTCACCACCCCCACGCGGGGCTTCGACACGGACGACCTGAACTTTGCCTTCACAACGGAGCAGGACTCGACGTGGGCCACGGCAGAAAGCGGCGACCTCGTCCTACGCATCGGCACCCACGGCGACCTTGACCGCCTCTTACCGCGCCTCACGCAGCTGGGCAACGAAGCCGCGCGACAGCTGGAGGCAAGAGAGCTGAACCAGGAACGCCTGAAGCGCGAACTCCCGCCCATGACGCTCTATCTTAAGGCAGGCCAACTGAACCCCCTCAGCCGCATCTTGAGACTGAAGGGCTACAGCTTCAGCTCGGCCTACGTTGACCTGGCAGCTCACCCCGCCACGGGCTTGAGCGGCGTAGCCCAAGTGGGCGCGCTCCAAGCCGGCTCCCTGCTCCTGGACACCATCCATGTGGACGTGCGGCAGGACAGTAGCGGCGTGCAACTTGACGGGCAGGTGAAGAACTACACGAAGGCAAACCCGACGAAGTTCGAAGCACACTTCCACTCCTACCTACTCGCCAAGGGAGCGGGCATCGAGGCACAGTTCTACGACAGCGACGGAGAAAAGGGCGTCGACATAGGGCTGCGCGCCGACCTCGTAGAAGGCGGCATCAACCTGGTGCTTTATCCCGAGCAACCCGTTTTGGCTTACCGCAACTTCACGATAAACCGGGACAACTACATCTTCTTAGGCACAAACAAGCAAATACGCGCCGACGTGGACCTTCTGGCCGACGACGGCACAGGGCTGCGCGTGCACTCCGAGGCGGCAGATTCGGTGAACGACATCACGCTCTCCGTGAACCACGTGAACCTGGGCGAGCTATCGAACGTCCTGCCCTACCTGCCCAAGATGGAGGGGTTGCTGGATGGTGACTTCCACGTCTTTGACAACCACACGTCGCTGAGCGCCATGGGCTCGTTCGAGGCACAAGGCTTCAGCTACGAGGGAACCGCGCTCGGAAACGTGGGCGCCGACGTCGTGTACCTGCCCAAAGGCGATGGAGAGCACTACGCCAGCGCCTTCATACGCTCAGCCGGAGAGGAGGTGCTCGAAGCCGAAGGCACCTACCACGAAGCCGACGCCGCCTTCAAGGGGACAGCCCATCTGCACGACTTCCCCCTGCCCATGCTCAACTCCTTCCTCGCCGGGACGGACATCGCCTTGAAAGGAAAAGCGGCAGGCGACATCGACGTGGAAGGGCAGCTCGACAACCCCGTGCTCAACGGCTCCTTAGACCTTGATTCAGCCCACATCTACAGCGAAGTATATGGCTTCGACTTCCGGATGGACGAGAAGCCTCTCGTATTTGAAAACTCCCGCATACTTTTCGACAGCTACAACCTTTACTCCACGGGGAAGAACCCGCTCGTGGTGAACGGCGACGTAGATATGCAACGCCTCGACCGCATCAGCCTGAATCTGCTCCTAAAGGCCGACGACTTCGAACTGATTAATACGGAGAAGAAGCGGAAGTCCATGGTCTTTGGTAAGGTCTATGCCGACTTCGTAGGCAGCCTGAAGGGGACTACGGACAACCTGTCCGTTCGCGGAAAGCTCGACGTGCAGGAGAAAACCGACATGACGTATATCTTGAAGGACTCACCGCTCACGGTGGACAACCGGCTGGACGACCTGGTGCAGTTCGTCAGCTTCACCGACACGGCAACCACCGAAGAAGCGCCCGAAGAGGCCTCGGCAAGCTTCGACCTCACCCTTGGCATAAACATATCCGACCAAGCCCACTTCCACTGCTATCTTTCCGAGGACGGACAAAACTACATCGACCTGGACGGCGGCGGCAACCTGACCCTGCGCATCACGCAACAAGGCGACCTGCGCCTTGCGGGCAAGGTGACGGCCGAGAGTGGCGAGATGAAATACGAACTGCCCGTCATACCCCTCCGCACGTTCAACATCGTACAAGGCAGCACCGTAGAATTCACTGGCGACCCCGCCAACCCGACGCTTAACGTGCAGGCGAAGGAGCGCATGAAGTGCCTCGTCACGGAGGACGACCAGCAACGCACCGTGGCCTTCGACGTAGGCGTCAGTATCACCAAGTCACTCGAAGACATGGGGCTGGAGTTCACCATCGAAGCGCCCGAGGACCTGAGCATACAAAACCAGCTTGCTTCCATGTCGAAGGAGCAGCGCAACAAGGCCGCCGTAGCTATGATGGCAACCGGCATGTATCTGACCGACAGCGGCGCCCAGACGAGCGGCTTCAAGGCTAACAACGCGCTGAATGCCTTCCTGCAAAACGAAATCCAAAACATAGCGGGTAACGCCCTCAAGACGGTGGATCTCAGCGTAGGTGTGGAGACGGGGACGTCGCTGGCAGGCACCACTACAACGGACTACTCCTTCCAGTTCTCCAAGCGGCTGTGGGACGATCGCATACGCGTCATTATCGGAGGCCGTGTCAGCGCCGGGAAGAACGCCGACAACCGTGCGGAAAGCATCATCAACAACGTAAGCATAGAATACAGGATGAACAAAGGCGCAACGCGCTACTTCCGCGTCTTCTATGACCGCGACCAGCAAGACCCCCTCGAAGGACAACTCACCAACACGGGCGTGGGCTACAGCGTCCGCAAGAAGACCGACCGCTTTGGCGACCTGTTCATCTTCTGGCGCAAGCCGAAGGACGCAGCTGCCGGAAACAGTAGCCCCTCAGCGGGCAGCTCCGCCCAAGGTACGGCACAGGAAAACTAATTCATAGCTCGTGAAGCAAAGCATACATTTATATATATACGGCTTGCTACTCGCCATCACGCTTGCCTCGTGCTCCACCACCGCGAAGCTGCCCGACGACGAGCAACTCTACGTCGGCATCTCCAAGATAGACTATTCCGACACGCCCCCTACGTCGCGCAAGGTGCGGCGCGACAGCGTAGGTGTCATTACTACCATTTCAGACGCCGTACATGCCGTCGGCGCCGCGCTTTCCGGCCAAGGAAGCGACGAACTTGCCGAGAAACTAAAGCAGGACGCCAAGGGCACAAATACGACCAAAGAGGAGCTGGCTGCCGAGAAGAAAGCCGCCGACGCCGAGCTGGCCGTGAACAAGGCCGCCCTCGCCACCGCCCAGACCGAGGTGGAGGCCGTCTTAGCCTATCCCCCGAACAATGCCCTCTTTGGCTCCTCCTACCATCGCTCACCCCTGCAGCTGGGGCTTTGGTTCTACACGGGCTTCGTCGATGCCAAGACGCGCTTCGGCAAGTGGATTTACAAATGCTTCGCCTCCCAGCCCATCTACGTCAGCAGCGTCAGCCCGGAGATGCGCGTTAAGGTGGCGCAGAACACGCTTCAGAACTACGGCTTCTTTAGCGGCCGCGTGAGCTACGAAGTTATCAACCAGAAAAACCCCAAGAAAGCCAAGATAGCTTACCACGTTCGCACGGGGCCTCTCTCGCGCCTCGACAGCATCGCCTTCTATCCCTATACCCCTCGGCAAGACAGTCTCCTGCAAGGCACGCGCAGCAAGACGCTCCTAAAGCGTGGCGATGCTTTCTCCGTGGTGAACCTGGCCAACGAGCAGACGCGCGTGGGCAACCTCTTTCGCGAGAATGGTTATTACTATTGGCAAGATGCTTACACGACCTACCAGGCCGACACCTTGCAGCGAGCCAACCGGGTGCAGCTCCGCGTAATGCCTAAGCGCGACGTGCCGGCCGTGGCCTCTCATCCTTGGTACATCGGCGACGCAGTTATCAACGTGCGACGCCGAGAAAGGGACGTGCTGGACCAGACCCGCTCGCGCAGACATTTCACCTACATCTTTAGCGGGGAGTCCCTTCCCCTCAGAGCCGGCATGTGGCGACAGGCCATCACCCACCGCCACGGCGAGCCCTACCGCGCCTCGGACCAAAAGACCACGCTGGAGAAGCTCAACAGCATCGGGGTGTTCAGCATGCTCGACGTGAACTACGTGCCGCGCGACACCTCCGCCCTTTGCGACACGCTGGACGTATATATCTCCGCCCTGATGGACAAGCGCTTCGACTCAGACTTCGAGATGAACGCCACGCTGAAGAGCAACCAGCAGGTAGGGCCGGGCTTCTCCTACGCCGTCAACAAGCGCAACGCGTTCCGCGGCGGCGAGACCGTCTCCTTCAAGCTCTACGGCTCTTACGAGTGGCAGTTTGGCGCACGTACCGGCAACGACGACCTGCTCAACAGCTACGAGCTGGGCTCGCAGCTTTCGTTCACCTTCCCCCGCTTCTTCGCCCCCTTCATTTCGCGGCGGCGTCTGCGCTTCCCGGCTCAGACCGTCCTCTCCCTCGCTGCCGACTGGAAACGTCGTGCCGGCTTCTTCACCCTTGTCAGCGCGGGCCTCGGCGCTACCTACAACTGGCACAAGCATAGCAACCTGCTACACGAGCTTACGCCGATAAGCATCGACTTTGACAACACCATAAATACGTCCTCGTCCTTCGATAGCATCATGGCAGCCAACCCCGCGCTCAACATCTCCATGCGCGACCAGTTCATACCCGCCATGGCCTACACCCTGACGTACAGCAGTGCCTCGACACACCGCAACCCCCTCTTCCTGCAACTGACGGCCAAGGAAGCCGGCAACCTCGTCTCCGGCATCTACGCCGCCACGGGCCGCCCCTTCAATCAGCGCGACAAGAAGCTGCTCGGCAGCCCCTTCGCCCAGTTCCTCAAGAGCACTGCCGAACTCCACTACACCGTGCCGCTCAACGGTCGCTTTACCCTGGCTACGCGTCTCTTCGGCGGCGTGCTCTGGGCGTACGGCAACAGCCAGCGCGCCCCCTACTCCGAGCAGTTCTACGTAGGCGGAGCCAACTCCGTGCGCGGCTTCACCGTGCGCTCCATAGGTCCGGGAAAATACCGTAGCGACAACTCCAAATATGCCTACATTGACCAGACGGGCGACGTCAAGCTGGAAGCCAACGCGGAGCTTCGCGCCCACCTCTTCGGCTCGCTCTACGGCGCCGTGTTCCTTGACGCCGGCAACGTCTGGCTTCTGCGCAAGGACGAAGCCCGACCCGGCGCCGAGCTGTCCGCCTCCACGCTGAAACACATCGCCCTGGGCACCGGCGCCGGCCTGCGCTACGACCTCGAGTTCCTCGTCCTGCGCTTCGACGTCGGCATTGGCCTCCACGCCCCCTACGAGACCTCACGCGGCGGCTTCTATAATCTGGAGAAGTTCCGCGACGGCCTCAACTTCCACTTTGCTATCGGCTATCCCTTCTAAGGCATGACCTTATAAACGTCCTTTTCTTTTTTATATTCAACCCCTCTTTTACGTTATGCGAAAGTTATTTCTCTCCCTCTGCGCTCTGCTGGCGTGCCTCTCGGCGCGAGCCGACGAGGGCATGTGGCTGCTGAAGCTCATGGAGCAACAACACTTGGCTGACTCCCTTCGGCAAGCCGGCCTCCGCCTTGACCCCGCTAAGCTCTACGCTGAAGACGGCCCCTCGCTGAAGGATGTCGTCGGCATCTTCGGCGGTGGCTGCACGGGCGAGGTCGTCTCGCCCGCCGGCCTCGTCTTTACCAACCACCACTGCGGCTATACCACCGTGAACCGCCTGAGCGACGTGGATCACAACTACCTGCGCGACGGCTTCTTCGCCACTGCGCAAAACGAGGAGCTACCTGCCCCCGGACTGACCTTCACCTTCACCGTAGCCATCGAAGACATCACGCCGCAAGTCGTGGCTGAAGCCAAGAAGCGCGGCGTCGACGAGTACACGCGCCAGAGCTACGCCTTCATCTACGACATTGGCAAAAAGCTTTTCGCCAAGTCGAAGTACAAAAAGGTGCCCGGAGCCGACTACATCGTTATGCCCTATTTCGGCGGGAACCAGTTCTACATCTTCTACCAGCTCACCTACAAAGACGTCCGCCTCGTAGCCACACCGCCCGAGAACGTGGGGCAGTTTGGCGGCAACACGGACAACTGGATGTGGCCGCGCCAGACCATCGACTTCAGCGTGTGGCGCATCTATGCCGACAAGGACGGGCGCAGCGCCGACTACAGCCCGGACAACGTGCCGCTCCGCACGCCCCAGTACCTCCCCATCTCGAAGAAAGGGATGAAGGAGGGCGACTTCACCATGATTATGGGCTATCCCGGCTCCACAAGCCGCTTCCTCACCGCTTCGCAGGTGCGCCTCCGCGTCGAGAGCACCAATACGCCCCTTGTGTTGGCCGGCTGGCCCGTACTGCGCAAGATGGAGGAGGAGATGGCGAAGAGCGACAGCGCGCGCCTCGCCCTCTCCAGCACGCATCTGATGCTGGGCAACGTAGTGAAGAATTTCGACGGCATGAATAAGGCCGTTCGCGGCAACCACCTCATCGCCGACAAGCTCGCTGAGGAGCAGCGCTTCCGCGCCTTCGCCCGCCAGAGCGGCAATGCGGCCTACGAAACGGTGATCGACCGCATCGACACCCTTTGTGCCGCCTACGCCGATACCATTTTCGACGAGATGCTCGCCTCCTGGACGCTCGCCCTCCGTAGGCCGGACCTCGAAGATGCCCTTCAGGACTACCAAAAAGCCTTGCGCGAGGACGGCGACACGGCCGCAGCCGCCGAATCCCTGCGCAAAGCCTGCCGCCAAGACGTCAACCTGCTCGCCTCGCGCGACGTGCTGGAAACCCTGCGCCCCATCTGGGAGCGTCACTGCAAGTTGCCGGCCTCGAAGGCGCTCCGCCTGCCCGGCGTAGCGGAACTTTTCGACCATAGCCGCTTCACGAACGCCGACCGCTTGGAGGCCTTCCTCGCCAACCCCACGGCGGAAGCCCTGGAGGCCGACCCGCTAACCCGATACTTAGACACCTTCCAAGCCTACGACGAGGAGCTGGAACAGGCCACCCGTGCCTACAGCCGCAAGCTGGAGCCCCTGCGCCCCGTCTATATTCGCGGACTGGAGGAGATGTACGGATGGACCAAGGCGCCCGACGCCAACAGCACGCTGCGCCTCACCTACGGCCACGTGCGCGCCCTCAATCCCCGCGACGCCGTACACTACGACTGGCAGACCACGCTGGACGGCATGATGGAAAAGGAAGACTCCACCAACGTGGACTACTCCGTGGACGCCCGCCTGAAGGAACTCTACAGCAAAGCGGAAGGCACGGACGCCTACGCCCTGCCCGACGGCCGCATGCCCGCCTGCTTCCTTACGGACAACGACATCACCGGCGGCAACAGCGGTTCGCCCGTCCTAAACGCCGACGGCGAGCTGATAGGCTTAGCCTTCGACGGCAACAGCGAATCCTTGAGTAGCGACCTCGCCTTCAACGCCCGCTTGCAGCGCTGCATCAACGTGGACATCCGCTGCGTCCTCTGGATACTGGAACACGTGGGCGGCTCGCGCTACCTCTTCGACGAGTTCGACCTTCGCTGAAGCCCACACGCCCTTCGCCGAAGCCCCCTCCTCCCCTCTTAGCCCGAGCCTCCCGCCCGGGCTTTTTTTTGCCCCTGCGTCACCCGCCCTCCTTCCCTTGTCGCGCCCGTCTCCGTCCCTATCACGCCCGTCTCCGTCCCTATCACGCCCATTTTCAGCCCTACCATAGCCTTTCCCGCCAAAGGTGTCTGCCAAACAAGGCCTGATAGGCGCCATCAGCCCGAGAACTTTGTTCCCGAAGTCCGACCTATTTATTCTTAAGACCGACCTATCCATTTATAAGTCTGACCTGTGTTTTGTCCACCCGTGGCTGTACAATTGTCCACCCGTGGCTGTACAATTGTCCACCCGTGGAAATACAATTGTACAGCCACGGGTGGACAAAAACTAAATCGGACTTAAAAATCAACGAGTGCCGACCATTTTCAAATAGCTCGGACTTAAAATCGGCAATCTGCGCTTTTCCGTCTCGGAAATTTGCCCTCTAAACGGGAAACTACTACATTTGCAGTTGAGGAATCCCGTCATCCCGCCCAGCAACGCCGCACCATCGGCGCAACCCGCGACGGCGAAATGGCGGAAGGAACGCCCGGCGCGGCGCACCGCACTTCCTCGACATAGACACAAAAGCGTAACTGTACGCTTCCGTCTTGACGTGTATGAATCTCGCAAGTTCTAGAGAATGTCTAAGACGAAGCAACTGGGACGCCCTTTGGGATGTATCCGTACATACCCCTGCTGGCTCGTGGCCGCTTTGTGGCACCGCGTGCGGCAAGGTTATTTGTATATACATTCATTGTGGGGCTTTCTGCGTTGCTCGTTCCGACATTCTGGGCAATGCGAGAGCCTATACACGTGGAACGAACAACAGTCGGCTCCACGTTTTTTTGTGCCTATGCCCCAACTCCAACGTAACAAACCCCGCTGCATGAAGGAGCCTCGGCAGTAAAAAAAATCAAAAGAGCATGAAGAAAATCTTACTATCCCTGCTCTGCGCTACTCTGCCGGTCATGGCTCTCGCTTATGACTTTGAGGTGGACGGTATCTACTACAACAAACTCTCTGACGGCAATGTGGAAGTCACTTACCAAAACGGAAAATTTGCTGCTAGCGACTACATCGGGACAGTCACTATCCCTTCAACGGTGACGTACGACGGCGCAACGTACACCGTCACGAAGATTGGCGACGCGGCTTTTTGGCAATGCGATAGTCTTAACCAGGTGACTATCCCTGGCACGGTGGTAACAATTGGAAGCTATGCCTTCACCGGTTGCTCCGGATTGGCGAGCGTGGAAATTCCCGCTTCCGTCACTACAATTGACTGGTATGCGTTCAGTGAGTGCATAAGTTTGACGAGCATCACCCTGCCCAATTCTGTCACGTCTCTTGGAAGCGATGTCTTCAGTTCATGCTCAAACCTGAAGACGGTAAAGCTTTCGGAGAATCTTACAAAAATACCGTATTATACTTTTTCGAGTTGCACGAGCTTAGTGGGTATCGAAATTCCGGAGGGAGTTACGCGGATAGAAAGTTGTGCGTTCAGTGAGTGCTCGAGCTTAGCGAGCGTTTCCTTTCCCGCCACGCTTGAGAGGATAAGCTCTGACGCCTTCTACCAATGCACGAGTCTGACAAGCGTAACCCTGCCGGACGGGCTACAGGATGTCTCGTACGGCGCCTTTGATAGCGGGACGAAAATTTACGTCAACAAAGGCTCGAACGCCTTGCTGGCCTTGTGGAGGGAATATTACGTCCCCCTGGAGGCTGGCACGGGAACGAAACTGCCGGCTCCCCATTTGGAATACAAGTCTACGCAGACAACGGTGCGCTTTAAGGTTTTAAATGTCTATAATGATTATGTGTACTACTTATATACGAAGAAACACGACTTATATACGATTAATGACGACGACAGCGATTTCGGCGAAGCGCAGAAAATAGAGAATGGGGAAATTAAGCTCACCGGCCTAGCTCCCGGTGATAGTTATGACTACTATGACTACGGGTTGCAAGTGATGAAGCCGGATAGTGCGCCGGGCTTCAACGATTACAATTACTACACTTACTATTACATCAGCGGGTACTTCCACACGGAGAGCCTGCAACAATACGTCGAGTTCTACGGAGTTACTGCCTCTTCGCTTTCTGCAAGTTGCTCTTTTGACAAAGATGACGCGGAAGTCGTGAAGGAGGAAATATCGCAGACAGGCACGGGAGACTGGACTACGCTCGAAGATGAAATCGATCAGGGTTCTAATCATTTTCATTTAAATCATTGTTTACACTTCTCGGGCTTAGACCCCGACAAGAGCTTCACGCTGTATTACAGACTGACCCTGGCTGACGGCAGCACGTACGTCGTCAACAACTGGTGCACCACCAAAGAACTTGAGCTTACGACGCAAGCACCCAGGGTGGTCAGCGAGGGGAACGTCATCTTCATGGCGGCTTCCAACTTAGACAAAAACGAGACTAACGTGGGCTTTGAATGGCGCCGAACGGACTGGGACGACACTTTCGAGTCACGGCTGACCGATGCCTACGCCTACTATGACTACACACAATGTGTCATGGTGGGATTCCCGGAGGGTATAAACGCGAAAAACCTATACAAGTACCGTCCCTATTACGAGAGCGCCAGCGGGACACGCTACTACGGCGACTGGCTGAGCATTGATCCGACGGAAGTAGGCTCTTACGAGCCGCTGGTATATACCTACAACGTAAGTAGCTCCGATGACGTCAGTGGAAACACCGCAAAAGTCAAGGGCTTCGCCGTGCGCGGCACTGAGGACGTGGTAAGCCGCGGCTTCTGCTATTGGAAGGAGGACGACGCGGATGTGCGCGGCGTAGCAAACACAAAAGCGTCCATTCCAAGCACGGCGCAACGCGTCACGGTGGACGGGGACACGCCCATCATGGAAGCAACGCTGACCGGGTTGGACTACGAGGAAGACTACGAGGTAGCTGCCTTCTTGACGACCCAAGATGGGACGACATACTACGGCGATACAGAATCATTCTACACGGACGAGGCGCCGACGGGCATAGGTAGCGTGACGGACGACGCACCGCAGGCGCAGTATCCGGCAGGCATCTACGACCTACAAGGGCGCAAACTGACGAAGCTGCAGCGCGGGGTGAACATCGTGCGGCAGGCGGACGGCTCGTCGCGGAAGGTGTACGTGAAGTAAGGCCGGTGCGGCCTAAAAAGATGAAGGCGGGAGCGCGGCAAAAAGAGGCCGCAGCTCCCGCCGCTTTTTTGTGGGCGGGAATGTCAGTAGGAGGGGATAAGAAAAAAGGAAGGCGGACGTGCCGATACGGCCGCGCCTGCCCTCCTTGTGAAAGAAACCCTACAAAGGGGGTTGCTGCGAAGCGGTTAGTGTTTCTCTTGCTCCAGCTTCTGCTGGACGGTGGCGTCGAGAACGGCGACGGCGGTGATGTTCACGATGTCACGGACGGAGCTCTCGAAGTCGGTGAAGTGTATCGGCTTGTTCAGGCCCATCTGGATGGGGCCTATCACTTCGCCGTCGTCGGTCATGGATTTCACCATCTTATAGGCGGAGTTGGCGGCGGAGAGTGTGGGGAAGACGAGCGTATTTACGTCGAGGCCTTTCAGCCGGGTGAAGGGATACTTGTCGTCCCGCAGCTGCTTGTCCAGGGCAAAGTTGACCTGCATCTCGCCGTCGATGGCCAGGTCGGGGAACTCCTGCTGCATCTCGGCCACTACTTTGTGAACGACGGCGGGCTTTCCCTCCTGGTCGGTGCCGAAGTTGGAATAGGAGAGCATGGCGATGACGGGGGTGCGATTGAAGAAGCGCACGGTCTTGGCCGAGAGCTTGGCAATATCGAGAAGTGTCTGTTCGTCCGGGTCGCGGTTGATGAGGGTGTCGGCAATGAAGTAGTTGCCCTTCTTTAAGGAAATCATGTGCATCGTGCCGAAGTGCTCGAAGCCGGGCTGTATGCCGATGACTTCCTTGGCCACCTTGATGGTGTTGGAGTATTTGGTGTAAAGGCCGGTGATGAAGGCGTCGGCGTCGCCCGTCTCGACCATCATCATGCCGAAGTAGTTGCGCTCGTACATCTTGTCGGTGGCTTCCTGGAGTGTGTATCCTTCGCGCTGTTTCTTCCGGGCGAGAATGGCGGCATACTCCAGGCGTTTGTGGGCGTTCTTCTCGTCGCGGAGGTTGAGGATTTCTACGCCTTCGAGGTTGAGGTGCATTTCCTCGGCCATGTCGTGTATCTGGCGGTCGTTGCCGAGCAGTATGGGCTGACAGATGCCTTCCTCCTTGGCCACGACGGCAGCTTGGAGCATGTTGGGGTGCGTACCCTCGGCGAAGACGACGCGCTTGTGTTGGAGCTTGGCGGTGGCGTAGAGGTTTCGAGTGAACTTGGTCTCTTGCCCCATCAGCTCACGCAGGCGTTGGCGATAGGCTTTCCAGTCCGTTATTTTCTTACGTGCTACGCCGCTCTCGATGGCTGCCTTGGCTACGGCCATAGATACCTCCGTGATGAGGCGCGGGTCAACGGGTTTGGGGATGAAGTAGTCCGGCCCGAACGTGAAGTTGCGCACGTTGTAGGAGCGGTTCACGATGTCCGGCACGGGGCGGCGCGCCAGCTCGGCTATAGCGCGTGCGGCGGCCATCTTCATCTCTTCGTTGATAGCCGTAGCCGCTACGTCGAGCGCTCCGCGGAAGATGTAGGGGAAGCCGATGACGTTGTTGATTTGGTTGGGGTAGTCCGTCCGTCCGGTGGACATGAGTACGTCGGGGCGCGCGGCCATGGCGTCTTCGTAGGAAATTTCCGGCACAGGGTTGGCCAAGGCGAAGATGATGGGCTTCTCAGCCATGGTGCGCACCATGTCCTGCGTCAGGACGTTGCCGCGCGAGAGGCCTACAAAGACGTCGGCTCCGCGGATGGCCTCGGCCAGGGTGTGCACGTCGGTGCGGCTTGTGGCGAACTCCGCCTTTTGTGGCGTCAAATTTTGGCGGTCTCGGGTGATGACGCCTTTGGAGTCGAGCATGACGATGTTCTCCTTCTTTGCACCGAAGGCGCAGTAGAGCCTCGTGCAGCTGATGGCGGCGGCTCCGGCTCCGTTGACGACGATTTTGGCTTCCTCGAGCTTTTTCCCGGCTACGTCGATGGCGTTGATGAGGCCGGCTGCCGAGATGATGGCCGTGCCGTGCTGGTCGTCGTGCATGACGGGTATGTCCAGCTCCGCCTTCAGGCGCTGCTCTATCTCGAAGCACTCGGGGGCTTTGATGTCTTCCAGGTTAATGCCACCGAAGGTGGGGGCGATGGCTTTGACGGCCTCGATGAACTTCTCCGGGTCTTTCTCGTTAATCTCTATGTCGTAAGCATCTACGCCGGCATAAATCTTGAAGAGGAGCGACTTGCCCTCCATCACGGGCTTTCCGGAGAGGGCTCCGATGTCTCCCAGTCCCAGCACGGCCGTTCCGTTGCTGATGACGGCTACGAGGTTTCCCTTGTTCGTGTATTTATAAGCGTCGTGGGGGTTCTTCTGAATTTCCAAGCAAGGCTCGGCCACGCCGGGGGAGTAGGCCAGGCTCAAGTCTCGCTGGGTGCGATAGGGTTTCGTGGGGGTCACCTCAATCTTGCCCGGCTTGCCCATGGAATGGTAGCGCAGGGCGGCTTCTTTCGTGATTTTGACCATAGTTCTTTCTGTATTTGAGTAGCGCGAGGTCGGAGAAAAGGGGGAGCACGTCCCTCCCCGGCGATTTCCGGCACCGTGCCGTTGCTGTTTTACCTAATGCATGAGCGAGCTTCCCCCGTTTGCAGGTGTGGAAGAGAGCCGCTTACGACGCAAAAATACGCTTTTCGGTCTGAAAGTTGC
Organism: uncultured Prevotellamassilia sp.; assembly: GCA_964641085.1. GTDB lineage: Bacteria > Bacteroidota > Bacteroidia > Bacteroidales > Bacteroidaceae > Alloprevotella. The sequence continues at coordinate 17,054 of CAZXJS010000001.1, forward strand.
CCACCGAAAAGAAGGGACTTATCCTTGTAAGAACATTTTTACGCACTTATAAGGCTACGTCGGCGCGTTTCTCTTGAAACGTTAAGACAGCCATGGGGCTAACAACCCTTTAGCGCTCGGTTTTGCAACCAAGTTGCAAAGAAAGGGCGCGACGGAAGTTGCAACTCAGTTGCACTCCGACTATCCTACTTTTGCAGCAGAAACATAAACGAGCGAGATTAAAACAAATGAAGCGTATCTTTATCATTGTATTGGCAACGGCGATAGCTTTGGCAGGCTTCACCTTCTTTTCAGCGAGCCAGGCGTCGGAAGCGTCGGAAGCCGACAGCGACGAGGTTGATTACGAGAACATTTTGCCTCTAAGCTCTTGCGTAAACTTTTTTAGGCTGGATTCCAAGTGAAGGATTCAGCCTTTTTTGTTTGCCTTTGTTTGTGCTAATCATACGGATAACGATGAACAAAGGCTGTACAAAGCTTTAGGGCTTGTATTTTTACAACAGAGTGAGGTGGGCGAAAGTTCCCACCTCCCACCCGTTACTTTTTTCTTACTTTTGCAGCAGAAACATAAACGCACAAGATTTAGGCAATGAAGAAACACTTCCTATTACTCTTCAGCACAATAATCACCCTGACTACTATGGCACAACAGCAGTACGGCATCAGCTACCACCGCCGGCAGGTGGGCGGCGTGAATGTTTTCTATCGCGAAGCGGGCGACCCCGAGAAACCCACCCTTCTCCTGCTGCACGGCTTCCCATCAAGCAGCGTGCAGTTTCGCGAACTCATGCCGGAATTGATGGACGAATATCATCTGATAGCGCCCGACATGCCCGGCTTCGGACAGACCGACGCCCCCGTAAAGCCCTTCTACGACTACACCTTTGATAACCTCGCCCGAACCATCGACGCCTTCACAGACTCTCTCGGCCTGAAGCACTTCGCCCTGTATATCTTCGACTACGGCGCACCCGTCGGTATGCGCCTCGCCATGTGGCACCCCGAGCGCATAGACGCCATCATTTCGCAAAACGGAAACGTCTATAAGGAAGGACTGGGGAAGAAATGGGAAGCACGTGCCGAGTATTGGGCAAACCCTACGCCCGCTTTACGCAAGCAGTACGCCTCGGCCTACGCTTTCGAGACCATAAAGGGACAGTACGAGGACGGAGCGCCCGAAGGCTCCGTAGGCCCCGACGGCTACACCATTGACTACGCCTATATGCAGCTGCCCGGCAGAAAGGACCAAAACGACGACCTCATCTTCGACTACCAAAACAACGTGAAGCTCTACCCGCAGATGCAGAAATACCTGCGCGACAACCAGCCGCCCCTGCTCGCCGTATGGGGAAAGAACGACCCCAGCTTCATCCCTGCCGGAGCAGAGGCCTTCAAGCGAGACCTGCCTCACGCCGTCGTAACCTACGTGGACAGCGGCCACTTCGCCCTCGAGAGTCACCACACGGAGATAGCTCGCCTCATAAAAGCCTTCCTGAAAGCGAACAAGATAGGCTGAAGCCCGCACTTCCGCCCCAACACCCGCCTTACCTTTTCAGCACGGCCGAACTTAGGAGATCCTGAGTCCGGCTTGTTTTTTTGTAAACGAGCGCAACGTCGAAATCGCTACGAGAAATTTTCGCGTAGCGGGGAGAGATTCATTTGTAGCCGGGAACTAATCATTGCCAAATCCGAGGCAGTTTTTGTCCAACCGCGGGTGTACAATTGTACAGCCGTGGATGTAAATTTGTACACCCATGGATGTACAAATTTACACCCACGGCTGTACAAAAACTAAGTCCGACTTAGGAACGAATCTCTCGGACTTACGAACAAATTAGTCCGACCTGTGCAAAAATTTCTCCCGGTGATTTTCAGATAGCTCCCATTTATAAACCCTTCATTCCCGACTAAAAGCGATTCGCGCCCCCTTTCGAAGCGGCAATCCGGCTCTTGTGCGTAGCGCGCAAGGAGTGCGCCGCGGCAAAAAGCCCAGGCGCCACTTTGCCGTTCCTTCGCCGCGGCGTATTTTTGCCTAACGAAAGCGCTCCACGCTACCGCCTGCGGCGGTTTGCCACCTCACGAAAAACCCTGCGCACATGGAACAGACTACCCGCCGACGCTCCAACGCTGACTATCCCCCACCGCCTCCGCGCCGCCGTTCGACGGGACGCAAGGTGTCCGCGCAACGCGGGAAGCCGAAACGACGGCGCCGCGTATGGATTTGGGTGTGCATAGTCCTCGTCTTGGCGGTTGCCGCCACGGGCGTGGGCGTCGGCTGGTACGTTCATGCTGACAACGAGCGGGCAGCTGCCGAGCGCGCCTACATAGCCCTGAGCGACAGCTACGCGAGCGACGACTACCGCTCCTTTCTGGAACGCTTCCCGGACAGCCCTTATGCCCCCGACGTGCGGGAACGCATGCAGGAGCTGCTAAAGCTGGAGCGCGAGTGGGCCTACATTGCCGACTCCGGAGACGCCGCTACCTTCCGCCGCTTCCGCGACCGCCATCCGAACCCCCTCTACGACCGCCTCTGCGACAGCAAGATTGACTCCTTGGACTGGCTCCGTGCGCAGACGGAGGGCACGTGGGCCTCCTACGACCTTTACATGCACCAGCACCCCACGGGGCTCCACTATGCCGAGGCCACCATAGCGCAGCGCCGCTGCCCCGACCCGCAGACCGTGCAGGACTCCATCGAGGCCGCCCTTGCCGCACAGCTCGGGGCAAACAATGACGCAGCGGTTGCAGATTCAGCCATACAATACTGACTAATAGCTACACCATACCCATGTCGAAAGTCGTCATCAACTCCTACGACGAGTTTGCCGCCCTGAAAGGGCAGGAGATAGGCACGAGCCAGTGGCTCCCCGTGCCCCAAGAAATGATTAACCGCTTTGCCGACGCCACGCTCGACCACCAGTGGATTCACGTTGACGAGGCACGCGCCGCAGCAGGCCCCTACGGCCGCACCATTGCCCACGGCTACCTCACGCTCTCGCTCCTACCCTACCTTTGGGGCGAGATCATCGAGGTGAACAACCTCAAGATGATGGTCAACTACGGCATGGACAAGATGCGCTTCGCGCAGCCCGTCCTTTCCGGCGAGCGCGTCCGCCTCGTGGCTACGCTACACGACATTGAGAACCTGCGCGGCACGTGCAAGGCGCAGGTGAAATTTCGCATAGAGATAGAAGGCGCGCGCAAACCCGCCTTGCAAGGCATCGCCACCTTCCTGTACCTCTTCGCCTGAGTCCTACGGTCGCCCATGTCCACGGACCGTTACCTCACCCTCGCAGCACCCGCCGAAGGAAGCTACACGGAGCGACGCAGCCGCTTCTTGGCCTTCGCCCTGCCCGTCAGAGACGAGGCCGAAGCTAAGGCACGCTTGCGCGAGTACCAGAACAAGTATCACGATGCACGCCACGTCTGCCACGCCTACGTACTGGGCGAGGACGGCAGCCTAACCCGTAGCAGCGACGCGGGAGAACCTTCCGGCACGGCAGGACGTCCTATCCTGGGGCAGATACGTAGCGCCGGACTGACGGGATGCCTCGTCGTCGTCGTGCGCTACTACGGCGGCACACCCCTGGGGGCGGCCAACCTGGGACGCGCCTACCAAACCGCAGCCGCCGAAGCGCTACGCACGGCAAAGAAGCGGGAATGCATCATGACGGAGGAGCTGCACCTGGACGTGCCTTACGAAGCCGTGGACGCCGCCATGAAAATACTGCGCGAGCTGGACGCCACCGTCACCGCCCGCCAATATGCCGAAACGGGGCAGCAACTCACCGTAGCCGTACCCCGCAACAACGCCGAGGCCTTGCGCCGACGCCTCACACGCATCCACACGCTACGCCTGACTGACCCCAAAAACTAAACACCGCGATGGCATCTTACACCATAGTCCCCCTTGACCCCGTGCGGCACGCCCAAGCAGCCGTAGCCCTCTACGAAGCCGCCTTCCCGCCCGAAGAGCGCCGCCCCACGCCGCAGTGGATGGACACGGTGCAACGCGGCGCGGCAGCATGGCAAGCCGAGGACAAAGCCAAGCTCTCGCCGGGCCTCCCGGGCACGACGCGTCCCTACGCGCTGGTGCAGGACGGGCGGTTGGCAGGCTTCTTCGTCGTCTGGCCCATGGGGGCGTTTGTCTATGGCGAGCACTTCGCCGTACGCAGCGACCTGCGTGGCCACGGCTTAGGCGGCGCACTGCTCGGGGGCGTCCTGCACGACGTCGGGAGCCGACCCTTCGTCATCGAAGTGGAGCCACCGGAGAGCAGCGACTTGGCCAAACGCCGCTGCGCCTTCTACGAGCGCCACGGTCTGCACCTTATTAACAAGGAGTACTTACAGCCACCCTACCGCAAGGAAGACGGCTGGCTGCCGCTGCGCCTCATGGCCACAGACAAAGCTTTTGCCGAAAACAACTTCAACGAGATAACCAAAGAAATCTACCGCGTTGTTTATGGGATAACCAGCGCGGCGGAAGAAACGGGAGCTACGCCGGCAATGCGCTGACACGCCGAACGCTACGCCGCACGAAGCTCCGCAAAAGAAACACCCATTTATGTACTACATCGAGAAACGCCTCGAGGTGGCCTTTGCTCACCGCCTCAACCTGGACTACGAAAGCAAATGCAGCCGACTACACGGCCACAACGCCATAGTGACCGTCTTTTGCAAGGCCCACGAGCTTGACGCCAACGGCATGGTGGTTGATTTCACGCAGGTGAAGGCTACCGTCTTGGGAAAAATGGACCATAAGTGCCTGAACGACGTCTTCCCCTTCAACCCCACGGCGGAGAACTTGGCGCGATGGATTTGCGAACAAGTGCCGCACTGCTACAAGGTGACGTTCCAAGAGTCAGAGGGCAACATAGCCACCTACGAGCGAGAGGAAGCCAACCCTGCACCAAAGCCTTGACCCCGCGACTCCGAGATGATGGGAAAGAAATACAAGGTAAACGAGCTATTCTACACCCTGCAAGGCGAGGGCTACTGGACGGGGACGCCCAGCGTGTTCGTCCGCTTCAGCGGGTGCAACCTGCGCTGCCCTTTCTGCGACACGCAACACGAGCGCGGGCACTGGCTGACGCTCGGAGAACTGGTAGAAGCCGTGGGGAAATACAGCGCGCCACACGTCGTACTGACCGGCGGCGAACCGGCGCTCACAGCCGACGACACACTCGTCAGCGCACTTCACGAAACGGGGAAATACGTGGCCATGGAGACTAACGGAACGCACCAGCCGCCGGCCGGCCTGGACTGGCTCACCCTCTCGCCCAAAGACGGCGTCGTAGCGGGCGCTACGCCCGTAGTGCAACGTTGCGACGAGCTGAAAATCGTCTTTACAGGCGATGCTCCCGACCCGCACCCCGCCATAACAGCAACGTGGCGCTACCTACAGCCTTGCGACACGGGCGATGCCGAAGAGAACCGCCGCCTCGTGGCCGGGGCTGTGGCCTATATCAAGGCACATCCCGCCTGGCGCCTGTCCTTGCAGACACATAAATTAATAGGCATCCCATAAAAAGCTGAAAAAATTTGGTGGGTAAGACGGAAAGCCTTACTTTTGCACTCGCATTCCGGCTTCGTCCGGACGTAGCAGGCCGATATAGCTCAGTTGGTAGAGCGACTCATTCGTAATGAGTAGGTCGCCGGTTCGAGTCCGGCTCTCGGCTCAACTTAAAACAAGCGGAACGAGCTTGCAAGTGCAAGACACAAGCTTCCCCAAGAAGGGAAGCTTTTTTATTGCCTCATTTTGTACTCCTTCAGGGGCTTAGAGGCTTTTACAACTTTGAAAAGAAACGCTAAGGTTACGGCTCAAGCCGCCGCCCATTACCGTTAGAATCGCCCCTAAGGGAGACCTCAAGTTTGGATTACAGGAAGCGAAGACGGAGCTCCCGAATACGTGCAGAAACAGCTAAACGGGGCAGGAATCTCCCACTATTGCCGAAAAACTGCAAAAAGGTTAGAGGCTAAGAAGGGCTTCTGCAAAGTCAAAAGTAAAAAGCAGAAAAAGAAGAGCTACCGCTTAACACAGAAACAGCCCATCTGCAGAGCGAGCAAATGGGCTGAGTATGAGTGCGAGTAGCTTTTAAGCTAAACAGACGCTTCTACCTAACCAAGAGGTAGCCTATTCTATCTTGAAGTTAAACTGCTTGGCGTAGTTGCGAAGGAAGGAGATACGCAGCGATTTCTCTGAGAGGTTGTAGAGCGCGGACCACTGCGTTTGGGAAGTTATTTCTTCCGTGGGCGCCTGGGAGACGGCTTGAAGCAGCGACCATGCGTCTTTCTTTTTCAGCGCGTAATGGTTGTTCAGGAGCGTGTTGCGCATGTTGAAATAACGATCCTTGCCGTGCTTAGAGCCCCAGCCGTCTGTCGTCCCGACCATAGTCGGCGAGACGTAGAAATTAGTGACGCAGCGCAGCGTATCGTTGCCGGTGAACACTTCCATGACCGTGGGTATGGTGTCACCTTTTGCGCGGGTGTACTCCACGATAGCATAGTCGCCCGTAGCGTCGGCCATGAAGAAGTGATAATTGCTTGAGCCCTGCCCGCGCATGTCCATGTCGTATTGTTGCAACATGTTGACGGCCTCCTTCACGGTTGAGACACGGTCGAGCAGCATTCTGATGGCAACGGTTGTGCTGATTCTCGGCTTCCCTGTCTGCTGGTTGGTCTGGTTTTCCTTCAAGGCGAGTACGCCGATGGCAAATCCGTCCTCGTTGATTCCGTCGAGTGCGGCGTATGGCATACCCATCAACAAGGACAAGTCGGTCGTTCCGTCGGTATAGAAACCTTTTGCATAGCCGAGGTTCAGGCCGTCCACAATAGAAATGGACTTCTTCCCGCCTTCCGGTGCGGTATGTACGACGAGGGCGGCTATGTCAACGTAGCTCTTGCCGTCAGCGGTGGCATGGCGGAAGTCATAATTGCGCCCCATGAAGAACTGTCCCGACGTAGCCTCAGGAACAGCAAAGGCCGAGCACCCTGCACCGTAGTTGGCGGTTGAGGATGAGGGCGAAAGATTATCATAGAGAATACTGCCGATGTAACGGAAAAGCTGTGTTGTCTCAGCTATTCCGGCATTGATAACCTGGTCGAGCTTGTAGTCTGCAGTATAGGTCATTTCGTACACGCTGCCGTCGCCATTGAGGTCGTATATATTATGGAGCATTGCGAGCTTGTCCGGGTCGGAAATATACTTAGCGGGGTTGGTCGTGACAGCGGGCGTAGGAGTGACGGGGTCATCGTCGTCGCTGCACGAGGCAGTAAGCCACATCGCCGGGAGCATGAGGGCAAGCAGTGCGCCGCTTTTCACTTTCTCCGCTCGGAGGCCGGACGTGAAGGCGCAGACAAAACTGCGCAAGCTGTTTGTAGTCGTGTTCATTTGTCTTTGTCTTTTAAAAGGTTACTTCGTTTTAACTTTCGCCTGCAAAATTAGCCGGGCAGCCGATCAGCCACAAACTCGACATACCTTGAATATAGTCAATTCTAAAATAATAGCTTAACTTTGTACCTTGAAGATAGTCAAAAAGCTAAAACAACGTGGGTAAGCACGACTTTTCCCGACCCTTTTCTCAGCTGCTTCGCAGGGTTTTACAGAGGGAGCACACGCTGTTGGGTAGGCAACGGCTTGCCCTCTTGCTGTTTTGCTATCTCCCCGTGACCGTGCTGGGCATCCTGGCCATCTTCTTGGGGGTAACGGGACCCACAGCGCCCTTCTTCAACTATACCCATGGCGGATTTCTCCTGGCAGGCACCATAATGCTTTGTTTGTTTTACAGCAGGAAAATAAGCACCACCACTTGCTTGGCAGCTTTTACGCTCATTGGGCAGGCTACCCTTTCGGTGGAGATGATATATCTTGCTACGTCGCCGACGGAGTATCATCTGATGGTTATTGTGGCCGACACGGTTTTGCTGGCACTTAACACGATGGTTTCCATGGCCGCCCTGCTGGAGCGGAACACGCTGCTGCTGGGCGTGGCGTCAATAGCTACCTACATAGCCTGCACGGTAATTTCCGGGAATGGAATACTTCAGAACTTCGTGGTTTTGTTCGTCATCTCTTTCGCCATAGTGGGCGTCGTGGGGCTGCTTGTGGTGAGGAGTACGCATAGTATGGAGGAAGAGAATAGAGAACTTAAAAAGGGCGAAGCCGAACTGCTGGCCATCCTGCGGATGAGGAAAGAAGAGGTAACGGCCTACATTGCCTTGGCTACCCGGAAATACTCCCACGACGGGACACGCGCCTTGCTCGAAAGCCTCGATAAAAAGGCGAGGCACAACATCCTAACAAACGTTGAGGAGTACATACGTACACGGAATACGGAACTCGACCGTCTGGAAGAAGTATTCCCGGAGCTCACCCCATCGGAACGTGAAATTTGCCGCTTGGTGCTGCAAGGGAAGAAACTGGGGGAGATATGCACGATATCGAACAAGACAGAGACGAACATAAACTCCCAACGGGCAAACGTGCGACGGAAAATGGGGTTACGCCCCGGCGATAATCTGCTAAAGAAATTGCAGGAGCGACTCAGGGAAGAGTAGGCTGCCCGGAGTTTTATTGATGTATCATAAATTCTAAAGGAAGAAGAAGAAATATTGGGCGAAAGGCTTTAGCCCCATAGCCGCTCATCACCCCATCACTTGGTAGCTCGTTCCTCAAGAGCGCCCAATGAACGTTTTAACGTGAAGTTTCACACGATGAACGTTGGGTTATGTTTCACAAGAAAAAAACAAGTTGCCCACGGCAAAGCCAAGGACACTACGCTGGGACAAGGGTTTAGAGAGCTTTACCTTCACTCGCAGCTAAAGCGGTGGCAGATGGGAGCTGTGGCAGGACAAATGGCGGCTATGGCGCGGCAGCGGCGGATTATGGGCCGGCAGCGGCGGGTTGCTACGGCGAAGAGCAGGCAGAGTACAGCGTGGGGTTACGGCCTCTCGCTCAATTGCTCTTCCAAAAATTCACAGGCATCTGATACGCACAAAGGGCAGGCTCGCAGAACGACATGCGTGCCGACGCCTTTAAGCAGTTTACATTGTGTGGCATGGTTGCGCTGTTGGAATTTCGTCATAATCTCACGCATCTGCTTGCGCGTTTTCTTGGTGTCCTTATTAGCCAACCCCAGAACGAGGCCTGCACCGATGAGTGCGCCGCACGTGCCTTCCATGTTCGTCATGCCGGCAGCGAAGCCGTCGGTCATGCTCATAGCTGTTTCTTCGTCAAGGCCCGTGATTTCGGGGTAAGTAGTCAGCACCGCCTGCGTGCAATTGTATTTTCCGCTGGCTTTTTTCTGGGCGGCAATATCTTTCCTGGATTTCATCATTGTCTGTATGTTTTACCAGTCTCGTGTTCACAAATGGCGCTAAGATTGGTATCATTTGCTCCCGGCCGGTGGGCAGGAGTTAAAGAACCCGAGCCTACGTCGGGGGATGAGGGTCGAAAAAAATCCGACGTTCAGAGAGGGGACATTATTGCCCCCCTTCATTCCTGCCTTATTAATTTCATGTATTCGTCGTAAGAGATGTGCTCGCCGCCCATGCTTTTCAGGTGCGGGGTTTCAAACTGACAGTCTATGAGATTACCCCCCGTCCTTTGCATAAGTTTGGCGAGGTATATCAGTGCAAGTTTCGAGGCCGAAGGCTGGAGCGAAAACATGCTCTCGCCGAAGAAGCCCCGGCCCATCATGACACCATAAAGCCCGCCTACAAGCTCCGTGTCCTTCCAAACTTCCACGCTGGCCGCTAAATGCTGCTCGTGCAGCCGTTTGTATGCCGCTATTATGTCCTCGCCCAGCCAGGCCCCTCTTTCCTCATAGCGTCCGTCGACGCGGCTGCAATACGCTATGACGTCGTCGAAAGCCGTGTCGAATGACACCCGGTAGGTTCTTTTGTTTATCAGCGTTCGCATGCTGTGGCTGACGTGTATCTTAGCGGGGAAGATGACAAATCTATTCAAGGGGCAGAACCACATGATCTCGGGGCTGCGGCGAAAGCTGTACCACGGGAATATGCCGTTACTGTAGGCGATTCGTAGGCGTTCGACGCTAAGGTCGCCGCCCACGGCTAACAGCCCGTCAGGCTCACCGTAGCGTGGGTTTGGGAAAGCAAGCACCAGCTTATCCAATAGAAAGATTGCCATCTGCTACAACGATTCTTACGTTTCCGCCTTTGCTTAACCCTCCGAAGAGGATTTCCCGCATCAGCAACGGCTTCAGTTCACGGGCTATCACGCGATCCATCTCGCGGGCGCCATACTCGGGAGTAAGGCCTTTTCCCAGAAGGTAGCCGAAGGCTTCGTCTGTCAGCTTCATAACGACATTTTTCTTCGTCAGCTTTTCCTGCAACTCGCCGAGTTTCTTGGAGAGAATCTTATGCGCCATTTCCTTGTCCATGTCGTGGAAAACGACAGTAGCCGACAGGCGGTTAAGGAATTCAGGCTTGAATGTTTTCTTCACCTGTGCCAGCATAGCCTCTCCGCGACTTGTCTGTGCGTTGAAACCTATGCTTGCCTGCGATGCAAACTGTGCGCCGGCATTCGACGTCATGATGAGCACGACATTGCGGAAGTCAGCCTTCTGCCCCTTGTTGTCGGTCAGCACGGCATAGTCCATCACCTGCAAAAGGATGTTATAGATATCGGAGTGAGCCTTTTCTATCTCGTCAAGCAGCAGAACACAGTTCGGCGTTTTGCGGATAGCATCGGTGAGCAGGCCGCCGTCCTCATACCCCACATAGCCCGCAGGCGAGCCAATGAGCTTTGCTACGGCGTGTTTCTCCGTGTATTCACTCATGTCGAAACGCACAAGACTTACGCCAAGTTCTTTTGCCAATACACGTGCCACCTCGGTCTTTCCTACGCCCGTCGGGCCTACGAAAAGCAGACTGGCCAACGGTTTGTCGTCGTCCTGCAATCCGGCTTTCGATAGCTCCACAGCCTCCACGACCTGACGGACGGCTTCGTCCTGGCCATATATCTTCATGGCTACACGGCTGTATAACGTGCTTAGCGCCGCGGTGTCATCTTCCTTAAGCACGGCAGCTTCTATCTTGCAAATCTTTGTTAGGACTTGCTGCACCAACTCCCTATCTACGCACTGGGGCGCTTGTGCAAGCGGGTGGAGCTCACGGAATGCGCCCGCCTCGTCAATCAAGTCAATGGCTTTGTCGGGTAAGAATCTGTCCGATATGTATTTTGCGGAAGCTCGTACCGCATAGTCAATGGCTTCGTCGGTATAGGCTACGTGATGAAACGCCTCATATTTCGGCTGCAAGCCTTTCAGTATCTTTATCGTGTCTGCGATGGAGGGTTCTTGAACGCTAACTTCCTGAAATCTGCGCACGATGCCCCTTGCTGACGCGAAGTAGCGTTTGTACTCGTCATAAGTTGTCGAGCCTATAAACCGAATATCGCCCGCCTCAAGATAGGGCTTTAGCATGTTCGACGCATCGAGAGCACCTTCCGAACCGCGCCCCGCACCAATCATGTTATGAATTTCGTCTATGTAGATGATGACATGCCCTTCCTTCAGCGCACCTTCCATCACCAGCTTTATCCGCTTCTCGAAATCGCCGCGATACTGTGTCCCGGCAAGCATCGTGCCCATGTCCATAGCATAAATCGTACAACCCTTCAGCCTTTCGGGAACCTGACCTTGGTTTATACGTTCAGCAAGCCCATAAACCAATGCAGTTTTTCCTACTCCCGGCTCGCCAACGTGAAGCGGGTTGTTCTTGTCCTTGCGGCAGAGCACCTGAATGGTTCTTTCCAACTCAGCGTCACGACCGATGAGCGGATTATGATTTCCCACCTCATCATTGACATTAGTGACAAGACGCTTCCATTTTTCCGCAGTTTCCTTTGCTTCTTCTGTAGGATTCGCTTCGCTCCCCAAAGCTTCTTGCTCCTCCTCCTCGTAGGCTTCGAGTAGCTCTGCCATAAGCCCCACTTTGTCGCCCTCTATTTCTTTAAGTAGCAAGAAGCTTGCCCAGTTGTCGTCAAGTTGTAGCAAGGCTTCCGTCAGATGGGGTATGCCAACCCTGTCCTTGCACGCTCTATAGGCGCGTTCCGTTGCGTCGGCTACCAGGCGCTTGCATTGTATTGAAACTCTTGGTCTATAATCTATGCCTTGTGGTACGGTTTCCTGCTGTCGTATGGTCTCAAGCACCTTCTCCTGGAAAGCTTCCACATCGGGAGAAAAGCTTTCCAGCGCCTCGCGGAAGGTCTTAACTTCAGACATCTTGTATAGAAGATGCTCTGGAGTGATGAACTGCTGACGCAGCGTTCCGCAAAGCGTCACGCCGCCTTTAAGCACCGTTGTCAGCTCGGCGCTGTATTTCATTTCCTCGTCCACTCTTATGCCTCTCTATAAGTTATTTTCAACGGGAAACCGGCCTGGCGAGCCAAGCCGGTAGCTAACTTTGTCCGGCTCATGGCAAGGTCATAGCTGTACGTGCCAACGACGGCTTGCCCCTCCTCATGAACTCTCAGCATTAAACTTTCCGCTTCTTGTTCCGATTTCAGAAAAACCTCCCTTAGCACCTTCACCACAAAATCCATTGTCGTAAAGTCATCATTCCAAAGTATCACCGCCCATTTGTGCGGCTCCATAATATCCACTCGTTCCCGGACATCTTGGTATGTTTTTTCTTGTGCCATAATCATGTAAAAATACTTATCAGCAAGGCGCACGTACCTGACACTTTTTTGCCACCGTGAGCCAAATGCTTTGCAAACTTACGCAAAAGTTACTATCTCCCCCTTATCTCTACACCAGTTTTTCAGGCTCAAAGACAAGTACAAAACACTAAGCAGCCTATAAAGGGTTGCTTTAAAGTAAACAGAAGAACCGGCGCTCTGTTCCCGTCTTCTTAGGGAAAGAAGGCGGAGCGGAGCGAGCTGCTTATTTCATCCTGTACTGCATGGGTGTCATCCCTAAATGCTCCTTGACGTATTTCCCGAAGAACGAGGGATTGGTGAATCCCAGTCTGTCAGCAATCTGTTTCATGGGCATGTCTGTCTGCTTCAGGTAGTAGCGTATCTCCTCCAGGATATGTTCGCGAATCCACTGGCCGGCAGTCTTGCCGGAGTTCTTCTTGCACACGGCTGACAGATATTTGGGCGATACGCATAGATCGGCGGCATATTGCTCTACGGTGCGGTTCTTCAGTGGCTGGTTGTTGACGAGTTCCAGAAAGCGCTGAAAAAGTGTGTCGCCATATCTGCCCGTTACCGGTTTCTTGTCAGGCACCACATTCTTTATCATCCCACAGAGTCCGAGCAGCGCGGTTCGAAGCAGTCCCTGTATGCACTCCGTGCGATAGGGATAGCGCGCGGCGGGAGCCTTTATCAAGAGACGCATTATTTCCGAGAAGTACGACAGGAACTCGGTGTCCCTGACCTCCATCTGCAATAGGTATGTTTTATGAACATACATCATCTCGTTCCAAAGGTTCATCTTCTCCCTAAGGAAGCTTTGAATGATGGCGTTGGAGCAGAAGAAGGCTCGGAACTCGAAGTCAGGACTGAGCATCAGGTCGGTGAAGACCGTACCCGGAGGACACAGTAACAACTGGTTTTCGCCGAAGGTCAGCGTCTGCCCGCTTAGCGAAACTTGTGCTTTTCCTTTTAGGGAGATGGCAATAAGGTTCATGCGGATGCGCGTGGGGCTGGGTTCAGCAAGCTGCTTGACATTGTCTATTATGATAATGTCGTCGTCGGAATAGTCGATGCTAATAATTTGCTGCTCGGCCAAACGCTGTATAGACATTTCGTTCTTTTCCATTTCTTCTTCTTTTCGATGCAAAAGTGATATTAAAATTGAGCAGAAGGATGTCCAATACCTACTTTTTAATATCCTAAAGCAGAACAAAGCGGAAAATCATAATATTAACGGCGAAAAACAGACTATTCCACACCGCACCAATATGTTCATTTTTGCACCCGGAGATTTCTACAACCGCACAAAAGATAAACCTAAAATAAGACATGAAAAGTAGAACCATCATTGGGCTGCTGGCATTATCCTCAATCCTATGCAGCTGTTCGGAGAAGAAAGTAGCGGGGATGCTCGCGCCCGTAAAGGTGAAGACGGCAACGGTTGGTACAGGAAGCTTCCGTGGCAGCCAAAGCTATACGGGCACCGTAGAGGAATCAAACAGCGTAGCGTTGAGCTTCAACTTAGGCGGTACGCTAAAGGAGCTGCTCGTTGACGAAGGGCAAGTAGTTCAAAAGGGACAGCTCATCGGTGTCGTCGACGCGCAAAACGCCAGTAACACCGTCGAACTCTCGCGCTCCGGCGTTGCACAGGCCGAAGCCGCCTACAAACAGGCACAGGATGCCTACGAGCGCATGAAGTTGATGCATGACAAAGGCTCGCTGTCCGAAATCAAATGGGTGGAGGCGCAGAGCACGTTGGAGCAGGCGCTTTCGGCGCTTGAAGGAGCGCGAGCTCAGGAGCGCATTGCCAGCAAAGGTCTGGACGACACGCGCCTTTACGCCCCCTTCGGCGGATACATCTCGCGCAAAGAGGTTGAGACGGGGCAAACCGTCTCGCCAGGGCTACCCGTCGTCACCCTGGTGAAGATAGACCCGGTGAAGGTAAAGATAAGCGTGCCTGAAAGCGAGATATCCAACTTGGCAAACGGCGCAGCTGTCCGTATTGAGGTGGATGCCCTGGGCGGCAAGACGTTCGCAGGGCGCATTGCGGAGAAGAACGTCTCAGCCGACGCTCTCAGCCACACCTACGACGTCAAAGTGCTCGTCAGCAATCCGGGGCATCAATTGCTGCCGGGAATGATAGCCGAAGCAAACATTCCAAACGCTACGCACCAGGCAAGCCACGCCATACTCCTGCCCGCCGACATCATTCAGATTGACGCCGACAACCGCACCTTCGTCTGGACCGTCAGTGGCGGGAAGGCACGCCAAACGTTCATTACCACGGGCGGCAACATAGGCCAAAAGGTGATGGTCGAGAGCGGACTGAAAGCAGGCGATAAAGTCATCGTCGAAGGACAGCAAAAGGTATCCAGCGGCATGTCCGTCGCCGAATAACGGATTTATTCTTTTTCGGACTAAATCAGTCCTTCTGCAGACTGACAAGCCCCAACAACTCAAAGATTATGGAAAACAGGAAGAAGCTGGGCATCGTGGAATGGGCGATGCATTATCACCATATCGTGCTGCTCGTCACGACGAGTCTGATAGTCTTCGGCGTCTACGCCCTTTCTAAGATGAACAAGAATGAGTTCCCCGACTTCACCATCCGCCAAGGCGTCGTCGTTGCTGCCTATCCCGGCGCGACGGCCGAGGACGTGGAGGAGCAGGTGACGAAGCCGCTGGAGAACTTCATCTTCACCTACAAGGAGGTGAAAAAAGCCAAGACGAAGTCCTACTCACGCCACGGGCTGAGCATCATCCAGATAGAGCTAAACGACGAGCTTAACAACAAGGACGAGTTCTGGTCCAAGTTCAAGCATGGCATCAATGCGTTCAAGTCGCAGCTGCCCCGGGGCGTGCTGGCCGTACAGGTGAACGACGATTTTGGCGACACGTCGGCACTTCTCATCACCATGGAGAGCGACGAGAAGACCTACCGCGAGCTGCACGACTACATGACGGCGCTACGCGACTCGCTGCGCAAGGTCGAGAGCGTGGGGCGTATGAACGTCCTGGGTGAGCAGCGGGAGCAGATTGCCGTATATCTTGACGCCGACCGCTTGGCAAAGTACGGCATTTCGGAGCAGACGATAGCCCTGAAACTCTTAGGCAAAGGCTTCGAGACAACGGCGGGGACGAAGCAGGGCAACGGCCTCGACGAGCCCATCCACGTCACGCGTTCCCTCAATGCGGCGGCCGACGTCGAGCAGACCATCGTTTACGCAACGCCCGAGGGAAACGTCGTACGCCTCAAAGACGCAGCTACCGTCAAGAAAGAGTATCCCCAAAAGGCTTCCTTCGTCACGAACAACGGCCACAAATGCCTCGTGCTGAGCGTAGAGATGAAGAAAGGCAAGAACATCACGGAAATGGGTGCCGAAATTGACAAAAAGCTCAAGGGCTTCAAAGAGACGCTACCCCAAGACGTGACGCTCTTTAAGGTGACGGACCAACCCCACGTCGTCTCGGCCTCGGTGTGGAACTTCCTGCGCGAGCTACTCATCGCCATCGCCGCCGTCGTCATCGTCGTCATGTTGCTCATGCCCCTACGTGTCGCGCTGGTGGCCTCGAGCACCATACCCATAAGCATCTTCATCTCGCTCGGCTTGTTCTACGCCTTCAATATCGAGTTGAACACGGTGACGCTGGCCGCACTCATCGTTACGCTGGGCATGATTGTGGACAACTCCATCGTCATCATCGACTCCTACGTCGAACTGCTCGGCGAGGACGTGCCGCGATGGCAGGCCTCCATCCGGAGCGCGAACCACTTCTTCCGCTCCATCTTCTCCGCCACGCTGGCCATCTCGGTGACGTTCTTCCCCTTCCTCATCACGATGTCGGGCGACATGGCCGACTTCATAAAACTCTTCCCTTGGTCTATCACCATCATTCTGCTCGTTTCCCTCGTAGTGGCCGAGCTGGTGGTTCCGTTCCTGCAGTTCTACTTCATTCGCCGGCCGATGAATACGGACGCCAAGCGGAAGCACCGGTCGTTCCTCGACGTGCTCCAGACGTCCTACAACCGGCTCATCGATGGCTGTTTCCGCCATCCGTACCTGACGCTGGGCGTGGGCGTAGCGAGCGTCGTCATTGGAGTCATACTGGTAGGCCGCCTGCCGCAGCGCCTCATGCCCACGGCAGACCGCAACCAGTTCGCCGTGGAGATATACCTGCCCTCGGGGACGTCGCTCCAGCGCACGACTGCCCTGGCCGATTCCTTGGAGCACGCTATCAGACAGGACGAGCGGGTCGTCTCGATAGCCTCGTTCAAGGGCATGGCCTCGCCACGCTTCCAAGCCGGCTATGCGCCACAGTTTGCCGGGACGAACTATGCGCAGTTCATCGTCAACACCACGTCAGAGCAGGCCACCATCGAGGTGCTTGAGAAATATCGGCCGAAGTACGAGAACGCCTTTCCGGGAGCCTACGTGCGCTTCAAGCAGCTGCAGTACGGCACGGCCGCCAACGCCGTGGAGTTGCACCTCTCGGGCGACGACTGGCCGCTACTGCGCCACACGGCCGACTCGCTGACGGAGCTGTTGCGCCAAAACTCTGACCTGCGACTGGTGCGCAACGATGCCCTCGAGCCGCTGCCCACGGTAGAGATAAGCCTTGATCCCGTCTTCGCCGCGCGCCTCGGCGTGAGCAATCTGGGCGTGGAGAGCACCATGGCCGCACGGTATAACACGAGCGGACTTAGCGTCGGCACCATCTGGGAAGGTGATTACGGCATGGACATCGCCCTTAAAGGCACCCACGCCGACAGCGCCGCGCTGGGCGACATCGCCAACGAGCCGATGCCCGTCTTCGGAGGCCTCTCAACGGTGCCCCTGCGACAGGTGGCCAACGTCAGCACAGCGTGGCACGACGGACAGATACCCCACCGCAACGGCCTGCGCTGCATCACGGTGATTGCCGACAACGCACAGGGCACAAACGCCACCGCCGTGAACGCGAAAATTCAGGAACAGCTAAAGCAAGGCCACCTGCCCGACGGCGTGAGCCTCAGCTATGGCGGCGAGGTGGAGAGCAACGAGGAGAACATGCCGACGCTCGTCGGCGCACTGCTCATCGCCATCGCCATCATCTTCGTCATCCTGCTAGCCCACTTCCGCAAGATAAGCACCGCCCTGCTCCTCATGCTGAGCCTGACGCTGTGCGTCTTCGGTGCCGCTGTGGGCGTGCTCCTCGTGGGGGTAGACTTCTCGCTCACGTGCTTCCTCGGCATCATCTCCCTCATGGGCATCCTCGTGCGCAACGCCATTATTATGTACGACTATGCCGAGGAGTTACGCGCTGAGGCCGCCGACAACGTAGGCCCCGACGGGGTGCACCACCCGACGGCCAAAGAGGCCATTCTCGAAAGCGCCAAGCGACGTATGCGCCCCATCTTCCTCACCTCGGCCGCCGCCTCTATGGGCGTTATCCCGATGATTCTCGGCCGCTCCGGGCTGTGGATGCCTATGGGCGCCGTCATCTGCTTCGGGACTATCATCACCATGTTCTTCATCCTCACCGTGCTACCCGTCAGCTACTGGCTTGTAGAAAGCGGCAGCACACGGCGCAGACTAACGCAAGCAAAAACAGAGAAAGCATGAAAAAGACAGTATTGGCCTTCATCGCTTGGGCTATTGCCGTCCTGGCCACGGCACAACCGACCTACTCCCTGGAGCAAATTCTCGACTCGGCTCGCCAGAACAACGTGGCTCTGCGAAACGGGCAACGCGACATACAAGCCGCCGGGGAGCAGCGCCGCGAGGCTTACACGAAGTATTTCCCCACCGTCAGCGCCATGGGCGGATGGTTCAACTCGGCAAAGTCCCTCATCTCGGCAGAGGTCAACGTCGGCGACGCCCTGCCCGCCTCGCTCGTCGAGCAGCTGCCGGCCGAGGCGGTAGCCGCCCTGCAAACACCCTTCGGCATCAATCTCGTCAAGAACGGCTTCGTCGGCGGCATCGCGGCCGTCCAACCTCTCTATGCCGGGGGCAGAATTGTCAACAGTAACAAGCTCGCCAAACTCGGCGAGGACGTCAGCCGCCTACGGCTACATCAGTCGCAGGACGAGGTGGAACGCACAGCTGAACTATACTTCTGGCAGATTGTCGCCTTGCAGGAGAAGCTACGCACGCTCGACGCCGTGGAGCGCATGCTCGCCGACATCCACAAAGACGTCGACGTAGCCGTCGGGGCCGGCGTCACGCTGCGCAACGACCTGCTACAAGTGGAGCTGCGCCAAAACGACGTGGAGAGCAACAAACTGAAGCTGCACAACGGCCTCGACCTCTTGCACATGCTCCTTGCCCAGTACTGCGGACTACAGGACACGGCCTTCGCCCTAACCTACAACGCCGAGGCACAATCGCCCTTGAGCCTGCGGCAGGACCACGACCAAGCACTCCCCGCAACGACGGAATACCAGCTGCTCGAGAAAAACGTGGAAGCCGCCAAACTGCAAGAGAAGATAACCTTCGGCGAGAACCTGCCTTCCGTAGGCCTCGGCGTAGGGTATAGCTATAACAACATCATCAGCGGTCGCTCCAACGCCACGCTCTTTGCCACCGTGAGCATACCCATCTCCGGCTGGTGGGGCGGAAAGCATGCCGTGCAGCGCAAGAAGATAGCCTACCGGCAAGCCCTCGACGAGCGGCAGGACAAGGCGCAACTGCTACTTATCAAGATGCAACACGCATGGAACGACGTCGTAGAAGCCTACAAGCAGCTAAACATTGCCGAGCGAAGCATAGACCAGGCGGCAGAAAACCTCCGGCTGGAGCGCGACTTCTACGAAGCGGGAACGACGACCATGTCCGACCTACTTGAAGCCCAAATGCTCTACCAACAGGCTCGCGACCGGCGAACGGAGGCCTTCGCTAACTACCAAAACAGCATCCTTGCTTACCGACAGGCCGTGGGACAATAATAATAAGGAAGACGGCGTTTATAAAAAACAGTTAACCGTATAAAGAATGACTATACAAGAGGCTATAAAGACAAGACACTCCGTAAGGAGCTATACTGCCCGGAAGATTGAGCAAGAAAAGCTCGACGCGCTCACCGAGCTCATGGAGCAATGTAATCGCGCCGGCGGCCTGCACATCCAGCTAATCCTCGACGACCCGAAGGCCTTCGACAGCCGCCTGGCTCACTACGGCAAATTTTCGGGCGTGACAAGCTATTTCGCAATGGTTGGGCCTAAGTCGGACGAACTCGACGAACGCATAGGATACTACGGCGAACAGCTCGTGTTGAAAGCGCAGAGGCTCGGGCTGAACACGTGCTGGGTGGTACTGACGTACAAAAAGAATCCCGAAGTGATGCAAATAGACGAAGGGGAGAAGTTGCGCTGCGTCATTGCCCTGGGCTACGGCACGACCCAGGGCCGAGGCCACAAGGTGAAGCCCTTGGGAAAAATAGCAAGAGCCGACGGCGAAATGCCCGAATGGTTCCGCAAGGGAGCAGAGGCCGCCCTACTGGCACCCACGGCCGTCAACCAGCAAAAATTCTCCTTCACGCTGAAAGCCGGCAACCGGGTGGAAGCACGCCCCGGTTTGGGCTTCTACACAAAGATTGACCTCGGCATAGCGAAATACCATTTCGAGGTGGGCGCCGGCAAGGAAAACTTTGAATGGGCACAATAGCTCCTTAGGGATATTTAAATAATAATATTGGCGACTTATCTTTTCGTAAGTCCGACTTAGTTTTTGTACAGCCGTGGCTTTACAATTGTAAACCCATGGGATTACAATTGTCTTCCCGTGGCTTTACAATTGTAAACCCACGGGAAGACAAAAACTACATCGGACGTAGCAGCGGATAGGTCGGACTTAAAAACAAACAGGTCGGACTTAGGCGGGCAATCCTCGGACTTTAGCCCCAATATCTATCCGCCCCTTCTTGCCGGGTAGTCTCTGCAGTCCGGTCGTGGCCTCAGAAGAAATCACAAAGAGTGTAAAGAGCGGAGTGGGGCAATTATATTTTGCTATCTTTGCCCGAAAGACCCCGTCATGAAGCGTTTTCTTCTCTCTATATATGCACTCGCGTTACCCTTCGCCGCAGTACAGGCGCAGGAGCTGAAGGCAGAATTTTCCGAAATGGATCACGACCTCGGCACGCTCGTTTGGCACAACCCGGCCGCCGCGAAGTTCGACATTACCAACACGGGAACGACGGATATGGTCATCACCGACGTTGAGCCGGACTGCGGATGTACCCTCGTGACGTGGTCCGAAGAGCCTATTCCGCCCGGAAAGGCCGGCCACATCACGGTGCGCTACGACGCCGAGCAACTGGGGCATTTCAGCAAGGGCGTAGCCGTGTATATCGACAAGGAGCAAACACCCGTCTATGTCACCGTCAGCGGCAACGTGGTGAACGAGACGACGCCCTCCGACCTGCGCTACGACCATCACTTTGGCACGGTCGATTTAAACGTGGACGAGGTGGAATATGACGACGTGGAGCGCGGCGACGAGCCATTTCGCACGATAGAGATACGCAACTCCGGCTCGACAACCGTCATCCCCACGCTGATGCATCTGCCGACGTGGCTGACGGCCTCCTATGCGCCCGACGTGCTCTACCCCGGGCGCAACGGCAAAATACTGCTGACGCTCAATAGCACCGCACTGCCCTCCATGGGGCTTACGCAAGCTTCCGTTTACCTCGGCACAACGCCCGGCGAACGCCTGAACCCCACGCACGAGATTAGCGTCTCCGTCACCCTACTGCCCGAACGGGCCGCCAACTACAACGCTGCCGGCCCGGCACCCGTTTGCCGACTCGACAAGACCTCAATCGACGCCACCGCACTGGCCTCCAAGGAACGCGTAAAGGGCGTTATCATGATAGAAAACACGGGGACGGCCCCCCTGGAGCTGGAACAGCTGCAAGTATATAACCCCGGCATCAACGTGAGCGTGGGTAGCCGCACCATCAAGCCGGGGCAGAAGACGAAAATGAAGATCAGCGTGACGCGAAACGTGCTGCGCCTGAAGGGACGGCCGCGCATCCTGCTCATCACGAACGACCCGGCGACACCCAAGGTCGTAGTGAACGTGGACGTAAAAAAGTGACGCCATAGTTTTGCCGGGCGAAAAATTAACGGTACTTTTGCAGGCACATCGGAAAGTAGCGCAGTTGGTAGCGCACTACGTTCGGGACGTAGGGGTCGGGCGTTCGAGTCGCCTCTTTCCGACTAAAGGCGACAGCTGGCAGCGCTCGGCTGTCGCCTTTGCTTTCTACCACACCCGGAGTTCCCCTCCGCTCTCCCCGCTCCCCCCACCCCTGCATTTTGCGACTCACGTAAAAAAGCAGAAGCCGCAAAGAGACGTCCGGGATATCCGACGTCCGGCGAACGGAATACAGAAAAACACTTACCCACACATACGCACACAGAAATGAACCACTTACGCCACTTCTTCCTCAGCCTCTTCGTCGCGCTGGCGGCCTCGGCCTCGGCGTCAGACGCTACGCTGGACAGCCTGCTCGCCCGCATCTTGCCGCAGGGCGGCGACGCGGCAAAGTTCTCCTGCACCCTCGATCCGACGACCGACGAGGGCAGCTGGTTCGAGGTGAACGCCGACGGGCAAAGCGTCAGCATCAAAGCCTCTGACCGCATCGCTGCCGCCACGGGTATCAACTGGTATCTGCATAAAGCGGGCGTGGACATCGCTTGGAACAACCCCACGGGGAAGCTACCCGACGTGTTACCCGCCGCGACAAGCGGACGGCGCACGGCGGCCGTGGACTACCGCTACTACTTGAACTTCTGCACGCACAGCTACACGATGTCCTTCTGGGGATGGGACCGCTGGCAGCAGGAGATAGACTGGATGGCGCTTCACGGCATTAACCTGCCGCTTATCATTACCGGAATGGAAAGCGTTTGGAAGGCCGTATTGCAGGATGGCTACGGATACGGCAGTCTGGACGAGGTGGACGAGTTCGTCTCCGGCGCAGCATACTACGGATGGTTCTTCATGAACAACCTGACGGCTTGGGGCGGTCCGCAGCCCCAGTCTTGGTATGACCAGCGCGAAGCCTTGGCCAAACAAATCTTCCGCCGCCTCGGCGAGTTCGGCATGAAGCCTGTCATACCCGGCTACGTCGGTATGATACCCGGCAAGTTTCTCTCCTACGCCGCCGCCGACAGCGTGAAGGATTGGACTTCTGCGGACATAGTCTCCAGCGGGTCGTGGTGCAGCTTCGAGCGGCCGTATTTCGTAAAGAACACGGCGCGCCTCAAGGAGTTCGCAACAAAATACTACGCCGCGATAGACAGCATCTACGGCGACGTGCTCTCCACGCACTACTACGCCATCGACCCCTTCCACGAAGGCGGCGTCCCCTCGGGCGTCTCAGACCCCGGCGGCAGCGTGAAGGCCATGTACGAAGCCTTGACGGCCTACGACAACCAGGCCGTATGGGTAGCACAACACTGGCAGACAAACCCCACGACCTACGTGACGCAGAACATACCGCAGGGAAGCCTACTCATCCTCGACCTGCACGGCGACTCCAGCGGCGACACGGAATGCAGTGGCAACCACACCGACGCGCAAAACCGAAACCACGACTGGGTGTGGGGACACACGAGCAACTTCGGCGGCAACGTAGGACTCTTCGGACGCATCAACCGCATCATAGATTGCTACTACACGGCGCTGGGAAAGCAGGCATCAAGCCGCCTCAGCGGGATAGGCACGCTGCCCGAAGGGATAGAAAACAACAACGTGCTCTACGACTTGATCTACGCCCTGCCATGGACGGACCGGCAGATTACGCTGGACGAGTTCTTGGGCGAATACGTCACCATGCGCTACGGCGTGACCGAGGAAAGCGACGCAGACACCTACGCTACGCTGCTCGACGCCTGGAAACGCCTGGCAGCGGGTCCCTACTCCTGCACCAGCAACGGTCAGCAAGGCACGACGGAGAGCGTCTTTCTGATGCGCCCCGCTACGTCGCCCGGCACCGTCAGCACTTGGGCTAACTCCTCCTGGTACTGGGACATGGACGACGTGCGCACGGCGTGCTACGAGTTTGTCTCCGTGGCCGGCAAGCTTAAAGGGAACAACAATTTCGAGTACGACCTCGTGGACGTGACGCGCCAAGCCCTGGCCGACTACGGCAAGCTCGTCCTGGACAGTATCTCCACGCAAACCTCCGCCACGCGTTTCCGCACGGCGCGCCGCTTCCTGCGTCTCATCCTCGACCAAGACACACTACTCGGTACGCGCCCGGAATTCCGCCTCGGCACCTGGATAGAGCGCGCCCGAGCCTTGGGGCAAACCGAGGAAGAGAAGGCGCTCTACGAGAAAAACGCACGTATGCTGCTCACCACCTGGGGAGACCGCGCACAGTGCGAGAGCGGCGGCCTGCACGACTACGCCAACCGCGAGTGGAACGGACTCCTCGCTTCCTACTACTACCCCCGCTGGAACGCTTTCGTCACTAAGACGTTCCAAAGTCAGAGCTGGTTCGCAGATTATGAGTGGCCCTTCGTCACAGGCGCCACCACGGGAACCAACTACGCCTATCTGCCCGACGGCGCATCGTATGCCTACGGCAGCTTCTCCGCCACACCGGAGGGCGACGCCGTAGAGACGGCCGTACGCCTCTATCGTAAGTATTTCCAAGACTTCCAGCCCACGGTTTGGGAGAAGTTTAGCCCGGACACAAGTCACGTCTATGCACTGACAAATGCCGAGAAATGGTACGGCGAGACGGACACGGAAGGCCTCAACTACACGGCGCCGAACAACGACTACGCCGGCTACCGCCTCAAGCGCTCGACACTGGACAGCACCAGCCTGGCCTTCCGGTGGAAGTTCGAGGCATCCGACGCCACGCCTGGTGCCTTCCGCCTCAAGAACCTCGGGATAGCCGCAGCAGGCGCTGCGCCCTACCTCTGCTCCACGCCCTCCACTTCCGCCTACCCCGCCTACACCTTCACGGAGGAGGGAACGGATTTTTTCGTCTTTTGCTGCGGTGATGTCTTCTACCTGAAAGACGCCGCAGCCGACCTCTACATGGCGCCGGACTGTGCCTGGGCCGAGGCCTGCGTCCTCGTCTCCTCAACCAAAGGCGCAACGGCCAACCTCTACCTTCACGACCTGACCACAAACCTACTCGTGGACGGCATCACGTCGCTACCCGCCGCTACATCGTCCTCAGCCGCTACCATCTACGACCTCTCAGGCCGCAGGGTAAGCAAACCCGCTTTGGGGCTCTACGTAGTGGACGGCAGGAAAGTGTTGCGCACGGAGTGAGGCGCGCTGTCCCCTAATTTTTGCCGCATAACCTCTACCGGCCGAGATACAACAATCCCCCGCAAGCCGCCAAGCCTGCGGGGGATTGCTGTTTCTATGCCTACGGCTCAAACATTCCCAAAGAGCGCCGAGACATAAAAAAAGAGCGCCGAACTGTATGATTGAAGCTCGACGCTCTGCGTTGTTGGGGTACTCGGATTCGAACCAAGAATGACAGGACCAGAATCTGTAGTGTTACCATTACACCATACCCCAAACGTCCTTTCTGCTACAAGGCATCCCTACCTCGTTGCAACCGCAAAAGTACGTACCTCCTGCGGAACAGCCAAGCCTTTTCCCGATTTTTTCTACGCTTCATGGGCATTGCGCAGGCTTAGGCGTTCCTTAGGGCAAACTTGTGGGCGCTGAGCTCACAGCACGCCGATGCCCGTGAGGAAGATGAGCAAGATGGCAAGCGGCGCAAGGTAGCGAAGCAAAGACATGACGGCGCCACCGCCGAATGCGAAGCACGTGCCGCCGTTTGTCAGCTCGGAGCGCACAATTTTCCGGTCTAAGACCCAGCCTACAAAGACCGCAGTCAACAGTCCGCCCACGGGAAGGAAGATTTGCCCCGAAACGTAGTCGAACAGGTCGAAGATATTCTTCCCGAAAAGCGTCGCGCCGGACAGCACGCCCTCTGAAAGCGCACACAGCGAGCCCACAACGAGGCACGTTGCCGTTACTACGCCCGCAGCCCGCCGACGTGTCCATCCAAAGCGCTCACTTAGGTAGGCCGTGGGTACTTCGTGCAACGAGATAACGCTGGTCAGCGTAGCCAGAACTAAGAGGAAATAAAACAGCACAGCCACGACGTAGCCCAGCACAGGCACGCTGCCGAAAGCTTGATGAAACACGTTGGGCAACGCAATGAATACGAGGCTGGCTCCCTCGCCGGGGTTGATGCCTGCCGTGAAGACGGCGGGGAATATAATCATGCCGGCCATGACGGCTACGAGCGTATCGATGACGCCTATCTTTACCGCCGTGGGAACAAGCCGAATGTCGCGCGAGAAGTAGGAGGCAAACGTCGTCAGGCAGCCCATGGCGATGCTTAGGGAGTAGAAAGACTGCCCCATGGCCGCAAGTACGCTTTGGGTGGTCAGCTTTGTGAAGTCAGGCTTAAAGAGAAAGGCCAAGCCGCGTCCCGTTCCCGGCGTGAAAAAGGAGAAGCATACAAGGATACAGAGTATGACGAAAAGCAGAGGCATCAATATCTTGGAGAACTTCTCGATGCCGCGCTGTACGCCGCGCACGATGACGTAATGCGAAAGGAGGATAAAGGCCGCCATGTAGAGGAGCGGCTTCCACGGGTTGGAGATGAAGTTGCTGAAGTTCGTCTCGAAAGCCTCGCCATCGCCGCTACGCGCCAGTTGGTCGAAGTGCCCGGTCAGCGCCTCTACGAGGTAATCGAGCGTCCAGCCGCTAACTACGATGTAGTAGCACAGGATAAACCAGCCGGTGAAGACGCCCAGCTTTCC
This sequence comes from uncultured Prevotellamassilia sp., assembly GCA_964641085.1. Taxonomy (GTDB): domain Bacteria; phylum Bacteroidota; class Bacteroidia; order Bacteroidales; family Bacteroidaceae; genus Alloprevotella. Next base: position 43,510 of record CAZXJS010000001.1, read on the forward strand.
CACCTGCCTCCAGAGCCATACGCGGGAGAGCGTTTGGTAGGCCTTTGCCGTATTCGTGTGGGCATGCCGACCGACCATGAACTCGGCCGTCATGAGCGGTATGCCGAGCACGACGACACAGAGTAGGTAAACCAGTATGAATGCGCCACCGCCGTTTTCGCCGGCTTCTACGGGGAAGCGCCAGATATTGCCCAGACCTACGGCCGAGCCTGCCGTTGCCAGCACCATCCCCACCTTACTGGCAAAATCTGCCCTCTCTTGCGTCGTTTGCTTCATCCTCATCTATCTTTTGTCGGCAAAAGTAAGCAAAACGTGACACAAACCCAGCTTTCCGCGCCCCTTTCTTACACAACGGCACCTCTACCCCACCCTTTCCGAGCTCTTTTGTAAGTTAGGGCAAAGCCGTCGCGGCGAAAGCTGCAACGGGGTAGGCTTTTCGCTCGTGCGATTGGCGGGGTGCTGTGTTCCGGTTGTCAACCGGCCGGACGCAAAGCGGGGAGGCGTCCCCGCACGTGCGAAGCTGCCTCCCCGTAGGGTTAGCCTGTGAAAGCTATGTGTCAGAGTTCCGGCTTGATTTGCTCAATCCAAGCGTCGATGCGTGCCTCCGTTTGGTCGCTCTCGTTGTCCTCGTCTAAAGCCAAGCCCTCAAACTTCCCGTCTTGCACAGCGGGAGAATCTTCGAAGCTGTAACCTTCAGTGCTCACTTGGCCGATAAACGTGGCGCCCTTGTCTTGCAGGCCGTCGTAAATCTCGTGCATACCGCCGCAGAACGTGTCAGCATAGCTCTCGCAGTCGCCGCAGCCGAAGAGGGCTATCTTCTTTCCTTCCAGGTTGCAGCTCTTCAGGAGTTCCAGGCCGTCATACCAGTCGTCCTGCATATCGCCTGCGCCCCACGTGGACGTACCCAGCAGGAGGTTGTCGGCAGCTTCGGCCTGCTCTTGAGTCAGGTCGGTGATGTTTACCACTTCGGCGCCAAGCTTCTCGCCGATGGTGTTGGCTATGCCTTCGCACGTTCCACCGGTGGAGCCGTAAACTACTAATGTCTTACCCATTGTCTTACTTATTAAAGGTTGTATTCGTTACACTGGGGAGCACCCGGTTTGCGTGAATCTCTCAGTCTGTTCACGTAGCCCCCGGATGCTGCCCTGTGTATGTTTGTTTTCAGGTGCAAAGGTATGGTTTTCTTCTGTTCGCCGGCAATACCCTGATTATGTGATTCTGCGGCCGGATAGCGGCGGATGGGTGCAACGTGTGGCGCACGGCGGGCTTAGCGGTTCGTGGCTATTCGGAAGGTGCGCGCTACGTAGGCGTCCTGCCCCGTGCCGAAGGTGACCTTGAAGAGCGCTTCGCCTTTGTGCAGGCGGCGGCCGGCTACTACGGCGGCCTTATAGCGCACGCCTTGACCGGGTGCGATGCTGCTGATGATGGCTACGGGCGATATACTGACGGCTTTGTCCGAACAGCTCACGCGCGGCGCCACGTCGTAGATGGGGACATTCCCCGTGTTGTGTATCTCAAACGTGATGTAGGCTTCCTCGCCGGCGTCCAGGGCGTGGTTGTCGTTGTGGTCAGCGTATTGCACGTTCGTGACGTCGAGCGCCTGCCAGTGGCTGCTGCTCTGCGGCGTGTAAGTCTTGGCGCGTGAGTAGCTGACGCCGTCTGCCGCATAGACGTCGTCGGCCGAGGTGGGCTCGGGCGCCTGCCGCCGCGTCGTACGGTTTTGTTCTATGGCACCGCTGACGGCGGCTCCCGTCACGCCGCCGGACACCATGCCGACGACGGTGCCTATGTCCGAGCCGCGCGGCCCGCCAACCAGCCCGCCAATGGCTGAGCCGAACATGCCGCCCAACCCGCTGCCCGTAGCGGTGGCGCCAAACTGATTGTAAGAGCAGCCCGTGAGCATAAGCGTGGCTGCAAGCCCAATAACTGTCTTTTTCATAGCGCTATCTTTTTAAATACGCCGCGCCCCCTGATAGGAACGCGGCGCGTAACTTTTAGCTTCAGAGGTTTATTTCACTACAATCACGAGGTATTTGCTCGTGCTCCAGAAGCGCTCCGCGTTGGTTATCCTGAGCGTATATTGCCCCTTGGCGTCCTTGTCCAGGGAGTACGTGCCGGCCGGGTGGGTCGTCATGATCTTCGCGCTCTTGGAGTAAAGCGGGATGCTCTTCTTTACGCGGTAGTCTATCCGCGTGAAATAGTCCTTGTTGTAGTTTCCGGATTTCAGCACGTCGCCGTTGGCCAGTATCTTCTGCTCCTTTAGCTCCTTCTTCGTGCCGAATACGTAGTATGCGGTGTGGAGCTCGCGGTCTTGCTCGGCCAGGGCTTGCGACTTCTGCGTGATGGTCTGATCCTTCTCCGTGATGGCTTTGTCCTTCTGCTTGTTGCTTTCGTCCAGGGACTTCACGTTCTCGTTTAGGGAGCTAATCTGCTCGTCCTGTTCGGCTATGCGGATGTTCTTCTTCTCCAGCTCGGCGCGCAGCTCGGCTACCTGCTTTGTCTTCTCCTCCAGCTGGGCTTGGAAGTTCTTGACGGTCTGCTCCAGGGTTGCTTTGAGCTTGGCGTTTCCGCTTCCGGTCTGCCGCAGCTGCTCTTGCAGCTGTTCTATGAGTTGGCGGTTCAGTTGCAGCTTGTTCTGGATGAGCGTCATGTTCTCCAGTATGGTCTGGCGGTTGCCCCCTTCTCCGCCGGTAGTCTCGTTGGTGATGATGCCTTCGGCCTCGTTGATGGCCTTAAAGCCTTCCTGAATGTCGTTCACCGTCCCCATGAGGTCGTCCGACTCGCTCTCCGCTTGGTTCAGGGCAGCCCGCAGCGAGTCTATCTGCATCGCCATGGCGTCGTCGCGCGCGGCGGCGGCGTCTTTCTCGCGGCGCGAGTTGCAGGACGTGAGCACCAGCCCGCAGAAGGCGAGCGTCAGGATCATGATCTTTTTCATAATTGCGTGGGTGTTAGGTTTCTTTCTTGGTATGTCTGAAATAATCAGTTATGCGCCTTGAGGCCTTTCGCCCTTAGGCTTTAGTTTTCGTTTCGGTTCAGGCGGACAGCCCTCCACGACGAGGACAAACTCGCCCCGCGGCGCTTCGGCCTCAAAGTGGGCGGCGAGTTCCGCAAGCGTCCCGCGCACGCACTCCTCGTGCACTTTTGAAATCTCGCGGCAAGCGGCGGCGCGACGCCCTTCGCCGAATGCGGCGCAGAGTTCGCGCAGCGAGCGCGCCACACGGTGGGGCGATTCGTAGAGCACCACGGTGCGCGGCTCCGTGGCCAGTTCCCGCAGGCGCGTCTGTCGCCCCTTCTTCTGCGGCAGGAAGCCTTCGAAACAGAAACGGTCGCACGGCAGGCCGGAGCTGACCAAGGCGGGCACGAACGCCGTAGCCCCGGGCAGGCACTGCACCGTCACGCCGCGCGAGACGCACTCCCTGACAAGCAGGAAACCCGGGTCGGAGATGCCGGGCGTGCCCGCATCGCTCACCAAGGCCATCACTTCGCCCCCTGCCATGCGCGCGGCAAAGGCGGCGGCCGTTTGATGCTCGTTGAACTTGTGGTGGGCGCACAGCGGCTGCCGGATGTCGTAATGCTTCAGCAGGATACCCGTCGTGCGGGTATCTTCAGCCAAGATCAAGTCGGCCTCCCGCAATACGCGCAAGGCACGTAGCGTGATGTCCTCCAGATTTCCTACCGGCGTAGGTACGACGTAGAGCATGCCCATTTGCCCGCAAATTTAGCGGATGGGGCAAAGAAGGCAAAGTTTTACCCTTTTTTTTCGTTCGCCCCTGCCGCGCCGCTTCCTCCCAAAGGAGTATGCCGCCGGAATGCAGTCGTAGGGCGCGGCAAGAGCGAAGTTCCGACGGGGATAAGGGGGAGATTTGCACGTAGGTCGGACGTAGTTATTTCTAAGTTGGACTTATTTGAAAATAGTCGGCACTTAGTTTTTGTACAGCCACGGGAACACAATTGTACAGCCACGGCTGGACAATTGTACACCCACGGATAGACAATTGTACACCCACGGCTGGACAAAAACTACGTCCGACTTACAAACGACTACGTCCGACTTACAAACCAATAAGTACGACTTATCGGCGAAAAACTCGCGGCTACATCTCGGAGTCTCTGCCCGGGAAGCATGGCGCACGGAGCTGCGACGACGCAAGGCGCACACCTATAATATATAAGAGGAACTACGGCGAGCTGAGAGGTTGCGCGTTTTTAACAGCCGGGAGATGGAGCGCGGAACGAAGCTTTTCCGTACTTTTGCCGCAGGAGGCAGGGTATCGCCCTACTGTCTGCCAACCCGTAAGTACTGCCCAACTGCTTATGTTCAATAAAGAAATCACCTTCGACCGCTTCGTGCGCGGGCTGATCGGTTTAGCTGTGCTGATTGTCCTCTACCTGCTCGTGAAGTATCTAAGCCCCGTGTTGCTACCCTTCTTCATAGCGTGGATCGTGGCTTATCTGCTCTACCCCATCGTAGCTTTTCTGCAATACAAGTGTCGGTTGCGAAGCCGCATCCTGTGCATCTTCCTGACGCTCTTGCTCGTGGGCGGTGTCGCGACGGCTGCGGCCTACATCGTCGTGCCGCCATTTCTGGAGGAGTGCGGCCATTTCAAAGACGTAGCCACGCGCTACGTTGCTAACGAGCTGAAGCACGAGGACAGCGTGCCGGCCGTCGTTATGAAGTTCGTGCGGGAGAACCTGAAAAGCGTAGATATAGACCAATACCTCAAGCAGAAAGATGTGCAGGCGGCACTTAAGAACCTCCTGCCTAAGGCCTGGAACTTCCTTACGACCACGGCGGGAACGATTATCAGCCTGCTGGCGTCGCTCATTGCCGTGCTCTACCTGTTTTTCCTCTTGAAAGACTACGAGCGATACGCCGAAGGGTGGATCAGGTTCGTGCCGCGGCGTCGCCGACGCCTCGCGTCGCAGGTGGTGGCCGACATAGAGAAGGGCATGAACGGCTACTTCCGCGGCCAGGCGCTTGTAGCCTTGAGCAACTGCGTCATGTTCTCCGTGGGCTTCCTTATCATCGGCTTCCCCATGCCGGTTGGGCTGGGCTGCTTCATAGGTATCATCAGCTTTGTGCCTTACCTGCAAATCGTAGGCTTCATCCCGGCCATCGTGCTGGCCTTGCTGCGCTGCGCAGATACGGGGCAGAACTTTTTCCTCCTCATCGGACTGGTCGTAGTGGTGTACCTCGTCGTGCAAGTCCTGCAGGACACCATCGTCACGCCCCACGTAATGGGCAAGATAATGGGTTTGTCGCCCGCCGTCATCCTCTTGGCGCTGAGCGTCTGGGGCTACATGCTGGGCATCATAGGCCTCATCATCGCCCTGCCCGTGACGACGCTGATGATTTCCTACTACCGCCGCTACATCGTGGGCGACCCGACTGACGACGACCCGACGGCGCGCCTCGTACGCGACACGACGCCGCCCGAAGCGGAAGCGCCTGCGCCCGCAGAGCCGGCAAACAGCGTGGAGAACAACGAAAGCCGCGGCTTCTACCAAGAAGGCGGCAGCGAAGCCTGACACCCCCGACGCCGGTCGCCATCTACCGACACACAAAGCCCCGCCCGCTATGGCTGTAACGGCCACGGCGGGCGGGGCTTCGCACACCTATAATAATATAAGGTCAGAACGCTTGCAGCGTGTAGAGGTAGAGCACGGCGGCAGGGACGGCGAGGAGCGTACTGTCGAAGCGGTCGAGCATACCGCCGTGACCCGGCAGCACGGCGCCGCTGTCTTTCACGCCCAGTTGGCGTTTGAAAAGGCTCTCTACGAGGTCGCCCAGCGTACCAAAGACGCAGACCGTCAGCGCCAGGCCGAGCCAATGGACTAAGGTCATCGTGCCGGGAGCGAAATGCCACACGCCAACGGCCACAAGAAGACAAAGCACACCGCCGCCCAAGCTGCCCACCCACGACTTATTGGGCGAGACGCGCTCGAAAAGCTTTGCGGGGAAGCGCTTGCGGAGCAGGCTACCGAAGACGTAGGCTCCCGTGTCGTTAGCCCAAAGAAAGAAGAAGACACTTAGGGGCAGCAGGCCGCTATAAGGCGCGCCGCCCGTGACAGGGTCGCGCAAGAACGCCAGCACGTTGAGCAGCGAGAACATCAAGGCGACGTAGATCTGCCCGGCAAAGGCGTAAGCCCAGTTTTTCAGCGGGTCGTCCTTGCGCAGGTAAAGCTCGCTGACGGGCAGGTAGATGACGCAGAGTAGCCAGGGGATGAAAACGGCGGAACCGTCCGTCCGAAACCCTAAGGCGGCATAGCCGGAGCAGTAGGCTGCCATGGCAAAGAAGAGGTAAACGCCCGCAACGGTCGTGATAAGGCAGTTGACGGACGCCCCGGCGTGGGCGTTCACGTTTAGGCAGAACTCCCAAAGCGTCAGTCCCGTGATGACGGCGAACAGCAGCACGAAGGACACGGGGCCGCCCAAGATGCAGCCCACCATAACGGCCAGGAAAAGTAATCCCGTGAGGGTACGGACGAGCAAGTTCTTCATGGCTTAGTTTTCGGGCTTTGTGTCTTTCCCTGCCGCGCCGGGAATGGGCGGCAGCTCGCGCGGCGCACCGTCGGCGTGGGGCGTAGCGGCATCCGGGTCGGAATTAGCGGCGCTTGCATCGGACGTAGCGGCGCCGACCTCAGACTTAGCAGCACCCGCCTCGGGCTTCTCAGCACCCGCCTCCGCCCCGGCGGCGGCCTGCTGCGCTTTTGCCAAAGCATGAGCCTCGGCCATAGCTTCGGCCTTCCGACGATTTGCTTCCTCCTGCTCTTCCAGCAATTGGTCGCCACGGCTTTTCCACGGACGGGGACCGAAGATGCGTTCCACATCTTCGCGATAGATGACTTCATTCTCTATCAGCAGCTGCGCAAGCCGGGCATGCTCCGCCTTATGTTTGGAAAGGATTTCCTTGGCTCGGAGGTACTGCTCGTTGATGAGGTGCTGCACCTCGGCGTCTATCTTCTCCGCCGTCTTTTCCGAGAAGGGCTTCGTGAAAGCGTACTCCTGGTTGTCGTAATAGCAGATGTTTGAGAGGCCATCGCTCATGCCCAAGTAGGCAACCATGCCGTAGCTGCGCTTCGTGACGCGTTCCAGGTCGTTCAGTGCGCCGCTTGAGATGTGGCCTGTGAAGAGTTCCTCGGCAGCTCGGCCTCCCAACGTGGCACATATCTCGTCAAGCATTTGCTCCTTCGTCGTAATGGTGCGTTCCTCGGGCAGGTACCAGGCTGCGCCCAAGGCTTGGCCGCGCGGGACGATGGTGACCTTCACCAGCGGGTTGGCGTATTCGAGCAGCCAGGAGACGGTGGCGTGTCCGGCTTCGTGAATGGCGATGCTGCGCTTCTCGTCGTCCGTCATGACCTTTGATTTCTTTTCCAGTCCGCCCACGATGCGGTCCACGGCGTCGAGGAAGTCTTGCCGCGTCACGCTGGCGTGGTTGAAGCGGGCGGCAATAAGCGCTGCCTCGTTGCAGACGTTGGCTATGTCGGCGCCGCTGAAGCCCGGGGTCTGCCTGGCGAGGAAGTCCACGTCGATGTCCGACGCCAGCTTTAGGGGCTTCATGTGTACCTGGAAGATAGCGACGCGTTCGGAGAGGTCAGGCAGATCTACGTGGATTTGGCGGTCGAAGCGGCCGGCTCGGAGGAGAGCCTTGTCGAGAATGTCCACGCGGTTCGTGGCGGCAAGGATGATCACGCCGGAGTTGGTGCCGAAGCCGTCCATCTCGGTGAGCAGCTGGTTGAGCGTATTCTCGCGCTCGTCGTTTCCGCCGAAAGCGGCGTTCTTCCCGCGGGCGCGGCCGACGGCATCAATCTCGTCGATGAAGATGATGCAGGGCGCTTTCTCCTTGGCCTGGCGGAAGAGGTCGCGCACGCGGCTGGCGCCTACGCCGACAAACATCTCCACAAAGTCAGAGCCGGACATGGAGAAGAAGGGAACGTCGGCCTCGCCCGCCACAGCTTTGGCCAGCAACGTCTTGCCCGTTCCCGGAGGGCCTACGAGGAGCGCCCCCTTGGGTATCTTACCGCCCAGGTTCGTGTATTTCTTCGGGTTCTTTAGGAAGTCCACGATTTCCTGTACCTCCTGCTTGGCTTCGTCCTGCCCGGCCACGTCCTTGAACGTGACGTGCAGTCCGGCGCCTTTTTCAAACAGGCGCGCCTTGCTCTTCCCGACACTGAAGATGCCGCCGCCCCCGCCGCGACCCGTGCCGCGCAGCATCCAGAACCAGAGGACAACGAGCAGCAGGATGGGCAGGATGTTTATCAGCAAGGTGCTCAGCAGGCCGTTGCTCGTCTCGTATTCCACCTTCACCCAAGGGCAGGCTTTCAAGTCTTCGCCGAGGGCGTCAACCGAGGGAATCACGGCCGAGACGGTGGGGCGCTTCCCTACCTCGCGCACACTCTGGCCGAAGACTTCGTTAATCTTCGCGGGGTATATCTCGAGGCGCGCCAGCTGGTCGGACTTGTTCACCGTCACTTTGTTGCCATATACGGAGTCGGTCACGTATTGCCGAAACTGGGAGTAGTCCACGCGCTTGTCGTAGCTGCCGGAGCCTTGCTGCCCGTTGAAGAGCAGATAGGCCAGCGCCACGATGATGGCCAAGTAGAGCCAGTTCAGGTTGAAGCGGGGCATCTTCTGGTTGTTGCCCGGCTGTGTGGATTGTTGCTTGCTCATGCTTATGGGTCAGGCGCCTGCCGCCGAGCCCGTTCGTTCCGCCCGCCACGGGGCGGGGGCTGCGGGGCGCGGCGACGCCTGCGTCCTAAAGGTTAGGTATTTCGTTGAGTTCCGAGTCCTCGTAAAGATTCTCCAGGTCGTAGTACTCCCGCGCTTGAGGCACGAAGATGTGCACCATGACGGTGCCATAATCCATCGCCACCCACTCGGCGTTTTCCAAGCCCGCTATGGCGGCGGGTCGCTCGCCCGCCTCCTTGCGCGCAAACTCCTCCACGCTGTCCGTCACGGCGCCAACCTGTTGCGGCGTGTTGCCCGTGCATATTACGAAGTACTTGGCGGGCGCCGTCTCTATGGCCTGCAAGTTTGCCGTCACGATGTCGAAGGCTTTCTTTTCTTGCATCCCGCGCACAATGGAATCTACGAGGTCTATAGTCTCTGCCATGCTTCTTTGTTGCGTTGGCGCGCCCGCCGTGCCGCCCCGGCGTTCGAGCGCCGGCACGGCGTGGAGCTACGCCAAAATAGTAGGCAAAAATAGGCCTTTATTCCTGAAGCATAAAGCGCTATTCTCCTTTTGTAGCCCGTTTTTGCGTTTTTTAGGCTTTATCCGGCGCGCCGCTACGTCCTTTCCGCGCTGAAACAGGCAGCCGGAACCGTCCCCCATCCCGCCGTTATTGTTTTCCAAGTCCGAGCTTGACGTTCGTAAGTCCGAGCTAATCATTTCCAAGTCCCGGCTAATTTTTGTCTCCCCGTGGGTTTACAATTGTAAAGCCACGGTTAGACAATTGTAAACCCACGGTTAGACAATTGTAAACCCACGGCTGTACAAAACCTACGTCCGACCTGCGAAAAAATAAGTCCGACCTATGTTACAATAAGTCGGACTTAGCAAGGGCTATCTCTCTACACGGCGGCGGCAGGGGCGCTGCGGCGCGTCAGTCGGCGTTTAGGAGACGCTTCAGCGCGGCTATGCTGCGGGCGGCGGCCGTCGCGTCGTAGGGCTGCTCGGCGCGGAAAGGCGCGAGGGCAGACTGCAGGCGTTGCAAGGCGACGGTGTCGCCCTGTGCGGCATACTCCGCAGAGAGCAGGCGGCATTTCTCGGCCTGTTGCACGCCCTCGACATAGCGCTCCCAGCGGATGGAGCTGCGCGGGCCGGGATAGACGACGTACGTATCGCCGGGCGGGAAGAGCTTGAAGCGCGAATCCTGCAGCGGGCGGTCGGTCCAGTTCATCCACGACCAATGTAGGTATCCGCCAAGCCCTGTGGCGAAGCAGCGGAGGGGCAGAAAGGCGGCGTCGGCGGGTTCGTTGTACGTCTCCAAGTTAGGCGCGAGGTGGTTGCAGGCGGTATAAACGGTAGAGACGAGGTGCAAGCTGTCGCGAAGGGAGAGTTCCTCGGGCGTAAAGCCCATGCCGTAGTGCAGGCTGTAGTCGTAGATGTCTGCGACAAGCTCTGCGTGCGGATTGCCGGCGAGCGACACCTTCATGTCCGGCACAGCCTCGCGCAGGACGCCGAGGGCGCGTTGCATATCGGGTAGGCCGCGCTCGTCCATGGCGATGCACGTTTTCTCGAACCAGCCCTTCGCGCGCAGATGTGCCGCGAAGCTGCGCAGGAAGGGGAGCCACAGGGCACGGTAGGCGGAGTCGGCCGTCGTGGCGCGCAGGTCCACGTCGCGCCCCTCGGACTCGTCGAAGTATCGGAACGTCATGTCCCACGGCACCATGGAGTAGCAATTTATTTGGGTGCTTATCCCGCAGCTGTCGCAAAGACTTACGTAGTGATCAAATACGGAGTAGTCGTAGCTCCATCGGCCGTCGCGGTGCTTCGTAGCCCGCACCATAGCGTCAAACTTGTCGTTGCTCTGTTCGCCCCAAGGCTCGTAGAAGAGTATGGCCGTAGCCACTTTCTGTCCGCCGCGGGCAAGGAGTTGCAAGTAAGGGCGCAGGAGGTCGAAGTGGCGCTGGCTCCAGCGCGGCACGCCGTAGTATCGGCTCACGGCGTAGGGCTGCTGCCAGAAGTCGGTGTGGAAGGCATAGTCGCCGGAGTTAGGCAACGCGCGGCGGCAGACGTTCAGGTAGAGCGGCAAACGGGCGACGTCCCTGCCCGTGGTATAATCGCGCACGACGAGGAGGTAGGCATATACGCCCGGCGCGGCATCGCGCGGCACGTCGAGCGTGACCCACACGGGGCAGACCGCGTCGGCCTGCAAGGGACGCGGCGCGCCGGAGTCGATGATGTCCGGCACGGGGTAGGTCTCCGACGTCATAGGGTTGGGGCCACAGCCGCGCTTGCCGTCGCAAAGCACGCAGTCCACGAAGGCGGCGCTGCCCGAAGGGAGGCTCGTGGCCGAGGGGTCGGACGGACGCGTGAGGAAGACGCCGAGGCTGTCGAAGGCGACGGAAGTACGCACCACGGCCTGCGCCGCCACGCGCTCGCCGCGCCACGCGCTGAGCCGGAGCGTGCCGGGCGCGGCCTCGGGCAAGGCCGCCTGAGGCGCATAGTGCGCATCAATGCTGCCCCACACGGCACGCAACGGGGCGTCGGCGGAAGGGTCGACCTGACCGTAGGCAGATACGGCAAGGCCGAAAAGGGAGAGGACGGGAAGCAAGCGGAGAAGTTTTTTAATCGTCATAAGGATAAAACATCAGGAACGGAGCAAAGATAGCAAAAGGCGGGAACCGAACGGACGCGACGCGGAACAAAAGGCGGAGGGCGCACCTGTTTTTTAACAAAACGGCCACACTACGCGACGGAGCGGCAAGGCAGTCCGTTTCGGCGCAAGTATTGGCGGATAAGACGGAGAAAAACACGCACGGAAGGCAAAAAGAAACGGCGCGGCGCGGCTTGTTTGGAAGAAAGCCGTACCTTTGGCTTGAAGCAAACGAGACGAAAACCATGATCTACGCCGACTACATCGCCAAGATAGAGATAAACAGCCTCTGGAGCGGCCACAAGCACATCGTCTGGGAGCTGTATCCCGACGTGAACGTGCTCAGCGGGCGCAACGGGGAGGGAAAGAGCACCATCCTGAACAAGCTGGTGCGTCACCTGCGCTCCGTCCCCGTCAGCGGGGAACTTGCCGACCCCTCGCCGCTGGGCGTGAAGATAGCGTTCTCACCCCGCAACGCCACAACGATACGCTACGACATCCTGCGAAGCTTCGACCGCCAGCTGGTAGAGAGCGACAGCCTGAACAAGCTGACGGACATGCGCGTAACGACGGAGCTGGACTGGCAGCTGTACTTGCAACAGCGGCGCTACCTGGACTATCAAGTCAACGTGGGCAACCGCATGGTGGCACTGCTGACCGGCGGCGCGCCGGACGCCCGCGAGAAAGCCATGGCCGCCGCCGCCATAAAGACACGTTTCCAGGACATCGTGGACGAACTCTTTGCAGAAACGGGCAAGAAGATAGACCGCACGAGCAACGAACTGCAATTCTTCCAGTATGACGAGACGCTGAAGCCCTACGTCCTTTCCAGCGGCGAGAAACAGATGCTCCTCATCCTGCTTACCGCCCTGACGGAAGACCGGCAGCACTACGTGCTCTTCATGGACGAACCTGAGGCCAGCTTGCACTTTGAATGGCAGAAGCGGATGATTTCCCTCATCCGCGAGCTGAACCCTAACGCGCAGATTGTCCTGACGACGCACTCGCCCGCCGTCATCATGGACGGCTGGGAGGGACACGTCACGGAGGTGAGCGACATTACGCAAAACTAACATGGGACGACGGCTCCTTCAAAACCTGAACTCCTCGTACATAGAGGCGATGAACAACCTCGGCAGCAAGCGCTCGAGGCACAAAATCGTGGTCTATGTGGAGAGCTTTGACGACATCTTCTTTTGGAGCAACCTGCTGCGCGGTGTCGAGACGGAGCGCTACTACTTCGAGGTGATGCTGCCCTCGCGGGGCAAGCTCTCGTTCGGCAAAAAGACCGTGCTGCAAAATCCCTTAGGCAACCGCTGGGGCAAATACATGATAGCCTGCGTGGACGCAGACTACGACTACCTCATGCAAGGCGCAACGCCCTCGTCGCGCGAGCTGTGTGACAACCCCTACGTCTTCCATACCTACGTCTATGCCATAGAAAACTACCAGTGCTACGCGCCGGCGCTCCACAACGTCTGCGTGATGGCTACGCTCAACGACCATCGCCTCTTCGACTTTGAAGCCTTCCTGACGCAGTACTCCGCCACCATTTGGCCACTCTTCGTCTGGAACATTTGGGCATATAGAAACATGCAGCACAAGGCTTTCTCGATGAACGACTTCTATAACATCGTTCGCCCGGGCAGCATCAACTACTCGCAGCCTGCACACACGCTGGAGAGCCTGCGCCACAGGGTGCAAGCCAAAGTGACGCGCCTGCAGCATCAATTTCCGCGAGGAAAGGAGGAATATAAGGCGACGTGCGACGACCTGCAACGCTTAGGGCTTCGCCCCGAGACCGCCTATCTCTACATGCGCGGCCACGACCTCTTCGACGGCATCGTGGCGCCCATACTTCAGGACATCTGCGACCTCCTCCGGCACGAGCGCGAGCGCAACATCCGCAAGCACGCCGTACACCAGCTGCAACAGCAGAACGAACTCGCCTCATACCAGCACAGCGTGGCGCCCGTAGCCGAGATGCTACGCAAACACACGGGCTACGTGGATTGCCCGGAGTATCGCCACGTACAGGAAGACGTGCGCCGCTTCGTCCAAACGCTACCGACAGAGGCAGAGACCGCGACAAACACCGCGCAGCAGACAGAGAAACCACGACAGTAATAAAAAAGCGTTAATTTTCCCCCTTCCCTTGCCAAGCATATATTAAAACTATTTATCTTTGCGGGTGAATGCTATGTCGGGGAGGCAAAAACGCGAGCAAACCCGGCGACAGCGCGGTGTCACGAGCCCGCCGCAAAACGACAGGAAAGCAACTTAACAACCTAATAACCAAATCTCTTAAAAAAAACAAGACAATGGCAACTACCAATGCTAACGCACCAGTCGGTGCTACCCCGCAGGCAGCCCCCAAGGCCGCCCCGAAAGCCGTTACCAAGGCCGCCCCGAAGGCTGCGCCTAAAGACAAGAAGCCTTCAAAGGGCTTCACGGGCATCAAGTCCGGCTTCGCCGTGATTTGCTGCTGCTTCGTCATCGCCCTGTGCGTTTACTTGTTCGTCTTCGGCGCCATCACCAACTTCAAAGGCGGCGAGAGCGCAGGCGTAGCTTTCCACTGCCTGCTTCCGGGCGACCAAGCGCTGGAGCCCGCCAACCTGATTGGCACCGTGTACAAGGGCGGCTTCGTCGTTCCTATCATTTGGACGCTGCTCTTCACCGTAATTGCCCTCTCCATAGAGCGCTTCTTCGCTATCCGCACCGCTTACGGCCGCACAAACCTGGCCAAGTTCGTTGCCAACATCAAAACGGCGCTTAAGCAGAACGACCTGAAGAAGGCTCACGAGCTTTGCGACCAGCAACGCGGCTCCGTAGCCAACGTGGTAGGCGCTGTGCTCAACAAATACGCCGAGATGGAGAATAACAACGAGCTGGACAAAGACCAGAAAGTCATCGCCATCCAGAAAGAGCTTGAAGAAAGCACCGCCCTGGAGATGCCTATGCTCCAAGAAAACCTGCCCATCATCGCAACCATCGTAACGCTGGGTACCCTTATGGGTCTGTTTGGTACGGTGCTCGGTATGATCCGCTCCTTCTCCGCCATGGGTACCGAAGGCGGCGCAGACTCCTCTGCCCTCTCAACCGGTATCTCCGAGGCCCTCGTTAACACGGCCTCCGGTATCGCCACCGGTGCCTTAGCCGTAATCGCCTACAACTATTACACCAACAAGATCGACCGCCTCACCTTCGCCCTCGACGAAGTCGGCTTCTCCATCGTACAGACCTTCAACGCCACGCACTAAACATAAACAAGTAAGACATGGGACGCTTTAAAGTAAAAAAACAAGACACGTTCATAGACATGACGCCTATGAGCGACGTCATGGTCCTGCTGCTTACCTTCTTTATGCTTACCGCGACGTTCGTTAAGGAAGAGCCAATCAAAATTCAAACTCCCGGCTCTGTCTCTGAAATAAAGATACCCGAAAAGAACATCCTCACCGTTTTCGTTAACAAGGAAGGCGGCGTGTTCATGACCATGGACAACAAGGAAACCCTGGGCACGCTGATCGACCAAATGGTGGCCGACGGCAACATACCCAAGCTGACGGAGGAAGAGCGCAAAGCATTCGTTGACGCGCCCACCTTCGGCCTCCCCTTCAAGACCATGAAGCCATGGCTCTCGCCCACAGAAGCCGACAAGCGCAACGACTACCTCAACGCCCCCGGCGCAGGCATTCCTTGCGACAGCGCAAACGACGAATTCAAGGTGTGGATAAAGGCAGCACGCGACATAAGCGGCGAAGGCTTGCACATAGCCATCAAAGCTGACGCCGCAACGCCTTACGGCACGATAAAGAAAGTAATGGACTCCCTTCGCTCCATACACGAGAACCGGTACAACCTGATTACCTCGCTAAAGGGCAAGGACGACTAAACGGAAGAATGTTATGGCAAAAGAAGTAAAATCTAAACAAAAGAAGATGAATGTCCGCGTCGACTTCACGCCGATGGTGGACATGATCATGCTGCTCGTGACATTCTTCATGCTCTGCACCACCCTCCAGAAGCCCCAGTCCATGGACATAGCCATGCCCTCGGACAAGAAGGACATCAACGAGGAAGACCGTAGCCAGATCGCCGCCTCCAAAGCCTTCACCATCATGATAGACGAAGGGCGGAAGATCTACTACTTCAAGGGCAAGCCCTCCGACGATAACCTCGAACAGACCACCTTCGGCAAGGACGGCATACGCAAAGTCCTGCTGGCGGACAACGTCTTGGCACAACAGAGGGTAGCCGCGCTCAAGCAGAAGTATTCCAAGATGCAGTCCAACAGCCCCCAAGAGGCTGAAAAGGTAAAAGAGGCCTACAAAAAGGAACTTGACGACATACGCAACGCCGACGATACGCCGAGCGTCATCATCAAGCCCTCGGAGAAAGCCACCTACAAAGACCTGATGGACATCCTCGACGAGATGCAGATTTGCTACATCGGTAAATATGTGATAGACACGTTCAACCCCGAAGACAAAGCCAAGATACAGGCCAAGTTCGGAGGGGGCGGCCAGTAAAACAACAAGCAAAAGTAGGAAACAATGTCAAAGATTAATCTTACAGCAAAAGATTGGTGCGACTTGGTGTTTGAAGGCCGTAACAAGAACTACGGCGCCTACCGCTTGCGTGCCAACCAAGGCCGCCGCCAACGTGCCGCAGTCATCATACTGCTCATCGCCCTGGCCGCAATCATCATCATCTTAGCCCTGAAGACCGTTGTGCAAAACGCGCTGGAGAAGAACCTCGGCGAAACCGAGCAAGTCACCCAGCTCGCCAACCTCGAAAAGAAACAGGAGAAGAAAGAAGAGAAGAAGATTGAGAAGCCAAAGGAAGAACCCAAGCCCCAGCCCAAGGTGCAAGAGGTAAAGGTGCAGAACTCCATCCAGCTCGTCGTTCCGAAGATTGTCGATGACGACAAAGTCGTGAAAGAAAAAGAGCTGAAGACGCAGAAAGAGCTCACCACCTCCACCTCCTCCATTGGCTCCATCACCTTCGACAAGGGCGGCGCCGGCGGTATCAACATCGACGACCTGAAGAAAGGCCAAGCCGCGAGCGACCGCAACGTAGGCTCAGCCCCGCAAGCCGTAGCCGCGCCGCAAGCCGTGGAGAAGAAGGAAGTCATGGACAACAACGTCGTTGACGTGCCCGCCAGCTTCCCCGGTGGCGAAGCTGCCCTCATCAGGTTTGTCTCCACCCACACGAAATACCCGGAGATAGACCAAGAGCAAGGTGTGCAAGGCACCGTCATGCTGCGCTTCAAGGTTGACGTGGACGGCTCCATCAGTAGCGTCACCGTGCGCAAGAGCCTCTCCCGCACCTGCGACGCCGCCGCCATGGCCGTCGTGAAGCAGCTCCCGCGCTTCACCCCGGCCAAGTCAAACGGCAAGCCCGTGCCCGTATGGTTCAACCTCCCCGTGAAGTTCCAGCTGCAATAAAGCAGACCTACACTACCCCACCCTTGGAGGGTCGCCCCACATGAGGCGACCCTCCTTTTTTTTTGTGCCCGCGCACAGATTGCCAAACAAAGAAAGAGGCATCACGAAACGGCACGATGCCGTCCTCTCTTCCCAGCGCCTTGCGTCATAATTCCTCAGACCTAACGAAGGATTGTCGTCAGCTCCCAAGCGGGAACGTTACGGATGCCGCCGGACGAAGGACGCGGCATGTCATCCAGCGAAACAACAATCTTTTCATAATTGTCACGGATGGCACGCAAGGGAGCATACTCTCTACGCAACGTGTCGTCGTCAGTAAGTACGTAAGCCACTTGCACATAGGCCACACGGTCGTCACGCTGTGCCACAAAGTCCACCTCCTTACCCGATAGCGCCCCCACACGAACGTCGTAGCCGCTTCGGCGAAGCGCCAAATAGACAACATTCTCCAAATCATACCCCGCACCATGCGCCACGCCACGATAGAGATAATGGTGGAAAGCCATGTCATTGACGTAGTATTTGCAAACGCCTGCCAGCGCCTCCTTGCCCCGGATGTCGTAACGTTCAACCTTGTGCAACAGGTAGGCATCCGTCATATAGCGGATATATTGTCCTACCTTTTCATGGCTCACAGCCCGTCCGTGCGACTTGTAATAATTCACCAAACTATTGACTGAGAAAAGCGTAGAGCTGTTGTTCACTAAATAAACAAAAAGGTCTTCCAGCAAACCGGGGTCTTTAATTTGGTGCCGTGTAATGATGTCGCGCAGCAGAATGGTGTCTTTTAGCGATTGCACATAGTTGCGACGCGCCTCCATCCCCTCCAATCGCTGCATCTCGGGCAGGCCGCCCTCACGAACATACTCCACAAAAGAGGCCCGGCCTGCCTCCAAGCCCTTCAGCGCCGTGTATTCCCCGTAAGAATAAGGCATCACCTCGAAGGTAACATACCTGCCGGAAAGCAATGTAGCCAATTCGCCGGAAAGCATCTGCGAGTTGGATCCGGTCACAAACAACTCATACTCCCGCGTGTAGTCCTGGGAATAAGAATTTACGAACTTCTCCCACCCCGCAATGCCCTGAACCTCATCCAAGAAAACGTAAACCCTGCCCTCTCGCGATATCTGGGACAAGTAAGCTCGGAAGAGGCTGTCCAGCACGCGGTAATCCGTCACAAAGTCAAAAGCGAGAAGTTCCTTGTTCAGTATAAACGTGTTTTCAGAGGGCACACCGCGGTTTACTACCAGTTCCTTGGCTACCTGCCGCAGGATGTAACTCTTCCCCGCGCGTCGTTGGCCACACAGAACCTTCACAAGCCTGTTTCCAAGGTAGTTACCAATCTGCGTTGTATAGGTAGTACGCGGAAAACCCGTTTCTATGTCATGGCTTCCCCAAAGGTTGTACGCGCCAAGCAACTTAATTGTTTCACCCATGGCTGAAATTTTCCGCAAATAAAGCAAAAGTTTAAGGTATAGGCAAAACTTTTCGCTTTTTATCCCGTATGTCCGTTCCAAATCCCCGCCTGTCCGTCGGGTAGTTCGGTCTATTCATTGTAACCGCTGTGGACTTAAAACCACATAAAGGCAATATTCCTTCCCATAAATTTGCCGCGTAAAAGGAAAAAGCCTACATTTGCAATCGAGGAATCCCGCTGTTCCGCTCCGCTCCGCCGCACAAACGGCGCACCGTGCGGGGACAAGACAGCGAAAGGCACGCCCGGAGCGGCGCGCCACACTTCCTCGACATAGACACAAAGGCGTAACTGTACGCTTTCGTCTTGACGATTCGAGAATCTCGCAAATTCCCAAGTATTAGTCAAAGAGAAAGCAACATCTGCGCCCCGTGGAGGCATATTCGCAATGCCCCTATGCTTTCGGCTTATTTGAAAGCGGAAGTAGGGTTATGTGTATATGCACACCACGTGGGGCTCGCATTGTTGCTCGTTTCGACTAATAGGGCAATGCGAGAGCCTTCGGATCGTGGAGCGAACAACAGTCGGCTCCACGTTTTTTTGTGCCTTTGCCTAACGAATCAACAATACAATCTAAGACGGTATGAAGCCGGCCGTCTATTAAAACACGAACAAAATGAGAACGAATAAAGTCTGTTGAACCTGTTGATTTTGGCGATGATAACAAAAATTAGCGACAGCCTTCCATTTATACCTATACGAAAGCCCGATAGGCTTAGGAGGGTTAGATACATATAATGGCGTACTAAAAACAAACGAGTCAATGAAGAAATTTTTAATTTTATCAACAATGTTATTGTTGGCGGGGTCGTTAGCTGCGCAACGGAAAACAGAGATTGTGGAGCCTCAAACCCTAGCACAGGAAGAAGGGATGGCACTAAAAAGAAAAGTAGCCATCGGCCGTTTTTCCAATGAGACACAGTATGCAAAGGGTATATTCTATGACAAGGAAAACGACCCTATGGGAAAGCAAGCCCTCGACATCCTTTCGGCCAAACTTGCTGCTTCAGGAAAGTTCATTCTCTTGGAACGGAGCGACTTGGCCTCTCTACTCGAAGAGTGCCAGAAGGGAGATAATGCCTCTTCCACTATCGGAGCAGACTATATGATTATAGGCTCCATTACGGAGTTTGGCCGTAAGAATACTGGTAAGAACCGTGTTTTCTCTTCTCAAAAGACACAAACCGTTGAGGCGGCAGTTGCCATACGCTTGGTAGATGTAGCTACAGGCCTTATCATTTATTCTGACGAGGCAAAAGGGTCGGCGGAACTTACCACAAAAACTACTATGGGAGTGGGAGGTGCTGCAAGCTATGATGCTACATTGAGCGACAAGGCCATTTCCGAGGCTATCGGGCAACTTGTAGAAAACATTATCAATAAGTGTACGAACAGTCCTTGGAAAACTTACATTATTTCCTGCGATGCTGACGGTACGCTCATTGCTGGAGGAAAGAGCCAAGGAATCAAGGAAGGTATGACCTTCGACGTGAAGACTAAGGGAAAGAAAGTGAAGAATCCTCAGACTGGCATTATGATAACGCTCCCGGGAAAGACGGTGGGCGAGGCTAAAGTGCTGATGACTGGAGGCGATACGCCCGAGACGGAATACTCTTTCGTGGATTTGTCCACGTCTGAGACGATTAACGCTAACAATATGGGGACATATATAATAGAAGAAAAAAAATGAAGAGACTGTTAATATTGCTTGCCTTACCCCTGCTGCTCTTTGGATGCAAGGCAAACGCTCCTGTCGCCCAACAAAGCGGCAAGGAAGATATAGCGTATTTGCTGTTTGTTAGTGACAAGGAATATGCAAATAAAGAGATACAAGTAACTATCGACAACGGCCAGCCTTTTACGGCAAAGGTGGTAAAACAAAAGAAAGCCAACCGTCGCGGCACGCAGTATGGTATCGCAACCGGAAGCCGCAACCTCAAAGTCACCTATGAGGGACAGACGGTTTATCAAAAAAAAGTGTTCTTATCTACACAGGAAGTTAAACAAATCATATTACCGTAATGAAAAAATTAATCGTTGCAATGGTTGTAGCATTGATGCTCGGTTCATGCTCATCCACCAGCACCTTGTACTCATGGTATGACTATGAGGACGCCACCTATCAGTACAACAAGAAACGTACCGATGAGTTGAAGGTGAAAGTGTTGGAACAGTACAAAAAACTCACCGAGAAGCAGAAAGGGAAAAGAGGTGTGGTTCCTCCGGGTCTTTACGCTGAGTATGGCTATATGCTCTACATGTCGGGAAAGAAAGACGAAGGACTTTCTTTCCTCAAACAGGAGATAGCCCAATATCCAGAGTCAGAAAAGTACATTTCGCGAATCATTAAACAGCTTGAAAAATGAAAATCAAGATCTTACTCATGGCACTTGTAGCCATTGTGCTAGCATCATGTTCCTCAACCAAGACTCTTGGTGATGCCTATCCCAATATGTATGAGGAGAAACCCCTAACGATAGCCATTATGCCTCCTATCAATCAAACAACTCACGCTGAAGCAAAAGATTACTTCTACACCACGATGTATCTACCACTGTGTGAGAAAGGATACTATGTATTTTCTCCCTACTTGACTATGGAGATGTTTCAGCAGGAGAGTGCCTACGACGCCGAGTTGTTTGTAGAAGGCGACCTTACTGCTTTTCGCAACGTTCTTAATGCAGATGCTGCCATGTTCACCATTATCAAAAGCTGGAAACGTAACAACGTAGGCGGCAAGCTTACAGTGGATGTGGAATATATCCTCCGTTCTACCAAAACGGGACAGACTCTCTACCAGCGCGAAGGAAACATCAAGGTTGATACAAGCGTGAAAGGTGGCGGTGGCGGACTGGGTGCTTTGGTTGGCTTGATTGCTACGACTGTCAAAACGGCTGCTACCGACAAAGTGATTGCAGGAAGGAAATGCAACGCATTCGTTCTCTCGGATCTTCCTGCCGGCAAATACTCATCTCTTTATGAGAAAGACATGAAAAATCCTGCAGGTAAGAGTTTTGTTAAGGCTACTGTAAAATAAAAAAATCCACCTATGAATAAAATAGTTTCCTTACTTATCCTCCTTTCATGTATAAGCCTTTCGTCAAGCGCTCAAAAACTTGACGGCCTCAGATACAGAGGTATGATTGACGTTGGCTACATAGGCGGAAATGATGGCATTTATGAAAAATGGAATACCGATGGCTTCAGCATTTCCACCAGCCACGGCGTTCAAATAAACCCTTACATCTTTGTTGGAGCGGGGTTAGCCTATCAACTTTACAAGGTTAATGAAGATTATTGGGACGAAAATTCCTGGAGTGCCGTTCCATTCTTTGCCGACTTCAGGGTAAACATGACCAAGACAAGCGTCAGTCCATACTTTGACGCGAAGATAGGCTATTCTACCGCAGACTGCGAGGGGCTTTATGCATCTCCAAGCTTTGGCGTAAGAATAGGATTACATCGAAATCTTGGCCTTAATCTGTCGGCAGGCTATACTGTTCAAGGATATAAATATGAAGATACGTATTTTCGATTTACCTCACATGAAAGAGGCTATCTGCACTCTCTTACGCTCACTCTGGGCTTAGATTTCTAAGCAGAATAGAGATTTCTCTTAATTCATTTTCGTGCGGGCACGCCAAAACTGATATGGCGTGCCCGTTTTATTCGTTATTAGCAAACGTGCGTATGAACTATACCGACTGACAAGACACTAACAAATTGCAATTGCTGGTTGACTCTATAACGCCTTTTTAACACTACGAGGGAGAAAGTTATGGGACGGCGGGGAGGTCGTATCGGAAAAAAGATGTTAATTTTGCGGCGCTAACGGGTTGCTACGCGGCTTAGAGCCGGGGATACGATGGAAAAGTCCACCGAGAAAGCGGCAGCCCGTCGGGAGAAATAGACATTCCGAAATATTAACAATAACACAGGTCAAGCTATGAACTTCACCTTTTTTGTCACGACGGCCGTGACGGGCATTGCGTTCGTCGCCGTGGTCGTGATATTGGCGAACCTGATAGCCCCGCGCAGCTTCAACGCGCAGAAGGAGGAAGCCTTCGAGTGCGGCATCCCGACGCGCGGCACGTCGTGGGCTCCGTTCCACATAGGCTACTACCTCTTCGCCATTCTTTTTCTGATGTTCGACGTGGAGACGATGTTCCTCTTCCCGTGGGCCGTAGTGATGCGTCAGCTCGGCGCAGCAGGGCTGTTGGTAGTGAGCTTCTTCCTCTTCGTTTTGGTTCTGGGCCTGGCATACGCCTGGAGGAAAGGAGCGCTAAAATGGCAATGAAACTGAAGAAGCCCAAGATAAAGAACATCCCCTACGAGGAGTTCAAAGACAACGAGACGTACGAGAAGCTCGTGCGCGAGCTGAACGAGGGCGGCGCCAACGTGGCCGTGCGCAAGTTGGACGACTTGATCAACTGGGGTCGTTCCATCTCGCTCTGGCCGCTGACGTTCGCCACGAGTTGCTGCGGCATAGAGTTCATGGCCGTCTGTGCGGCGCGCTACGACATTGCTCGCTTCGGTTTCGAGGTGACGCGCAACAGTCCGCGGCAGGGCGACGTCATCTTGGTGAACGGCACCATCACGTACAAGATGGCGCCCGTTCTGCGTAGGCTCTACGACCAAATGGCCGACCCGAAGTACGTCGTAGCCATCGGCGGATGCGCCATAGCCGGGGGGCCTTTCACGAAGTCTTACCACGTCGTAAAAGGTGTCAACGAGATAATCCCCGTCGACGTGTACGTGCCGGGCTGTCCGCCGCGGCCGGAGAGTTTCCTCTACGGCATGATGCAGCTGCAACGCATCGTGCGGGCAGAGAATTTCTTCGGCACGGTAAACCGTAAACAGAAAGACCCGCTGACGTATCGGGAAGTGGTGAAGGAAGAACGCCAAATCGTGGAAGGGGAGCAGCAGGCATAAGCCAAAAGGCCGAAAAGCGGCAGGCGAAAGTCCAAGCCATCGCCCCGCAAGCCTGACGCCCCCACACATTATTATATTATATGGAAAACCAGGAGAACAAAACGCCGATCCCCGCCTCGACGGCGGCCGCCACGCCCGCCGCGGCTTCCAAGGCCGACGCGCCCAAGGCAGCTGCCGCACGGCCTGCCGCTACGCGGCCCGCTGCCGCACCGGCAAAGCCCGCCGAGAACGCGATAAGTCCGCGCCTCGTGGCGCCCGAAGCACTGCACGACGAGATGCAGCGCCTCCACGACGAGGAACAGATGGACTTCCTCGAATGTCTGACGGGCGAAGACTGGAAGGAAGAAGGGCTCGGCGTAGTCTATAACCTATGGTCCACGCAGACAGGCCGGCGCGAATACATCAAGACCGTGACGACGGAGCGTGAAGCGCCCTACCTGCCCAGCGTGAGCGATCTCTGGCAAATAGCAAACATATACGAGCGCGAGGTGTTCGACTTCTACGGCATCCGCTTCTTGGGCCATCCCGACATGCGGCGCATCTACCTGCGCGAGGACTGGGTGGGCTACCCGATGCGTAAGGACGACGAGACGGAGAAGAACAATCCGCTGCGCATGACGAACGAGCAGATAGCCGACACGACGGCGGAATACAACCGCGCGTCGGACGGCACCATCACCGCAACGGAACACACCATCTTCGCGCCGGACGACTACGTGGTCAACATAGGGCCACAGCACCCCTCGACGCACGGCGTGCTACACTTCCGCGTGAAGCTGGACGGCGAACGCATCAAGAAGATAGACCCCAAGCTGGGCTACATCCACCGCGGCATAGAGAAGCTCAACGAAAGCTACACCTACCCGCAGACCTTGGCGCTGACCGACCGCATGGACTACCTGGGCGCCATGCAGAGCCGCCACGCTCTGTGCATGGCCATAGAACAGGCCGCAGGCATCGAGGTGAGCGACCGTGTGAAGGTCATCCGCACCATCATGGACGAGCTGCAACGCATCGACTCGCACATACTCTTCTTCTCCTGCCTCTGCCAAGATATGGGCGCCACGACGGCGTTCCTCTACGGTTTCCGAGACCGCGAGAAGGTACTCGACATCTTCGAGGAGACGTGCGGCGGACGCCTCATCATCAACTACAACATGATTGGCGGCTTGGCGCACGATCTGCACCCCAACTTCCAGAAGCGCGTGAAGGAGTTCATCCCCATTATGCGCAAAGGCGTGAAGGAATATTACGACATATTCATCAACAACGTCATAGCCCGCAACCGCCTCATCGGCGTGGGCAAGCTCACGAACGAGCAAGTACGCACCATGGGCGTGACGGGACCGAGCGGACGCGCCTCAGGCTGGGCCAACGACGTGCGCAAGCGCCAGCCCTACGCCGCCTATGACCGCGTAGAGTTCGACGAAATTACCCGCACCGAGGGAGACAGCTATGCCCGCCTGCTCTGCCGCATGGACGAAATAGAGCAAAGCCTCAGAATCATCGAGCAACTCATTGACAACATCCCGGAAGGCGCTTACCAGACGAAGACGAAGCCCATCATCAAGGTGCCCGCCGGGACGTACTACAGCTGCGTAGAAGGAAGCCGCGGAGAGTTCGGCGTATTCCTGGAAAGCAGGGGCGAAAAGACTCCCTACCGCTTACACTACCGCTCAACGGGCCTCCCCTTGGTTAACGCCATGGACACCGCCTGCCACGACGAGCTCATAGCAGACATGATGGCCATCAACGGTACGCTGGACTACGTCGTGCCGGACATAGACCGCTGAGAACCGTAGCATTACCGCCGCACGCCAAAAGCCAAGCGTACTAAGTGCGGCGAAGGACACGACACATAATAATAACAACCGATAACAACAGCCCCTGCCCCGAAAGGGCATGCCTTGCAGCCGCTCACGACGCCCCCATAGGGGCAGGCAGGGAAGGACATACAGATTATGTTTGACTTAAGTACCTGGACATCGGCCATACACCAGTGGCTCATAGGCCTACTCCCCGAGTGGGCAGCCATCCTGCTGGAGAGCATCGTGGTGGGCGTCATCATCGTCACGCTCTATGCCATAGCCGCTATGTTCCTGATTTACGCAGAGCGCAAAGTCTGCGGCTTCTTCCAATGCCGCTTGGGGCCAAACCGCGCAGGAAAATGGGGCACGCTGCAAGTCTTCGGCGACGTCTTCAAGATGCTCACCAAGGAAATCATCCGGATGCGCAAGTCCGACCGTTTCCTGCACGACTTAGCACCCTACCTCGTCGTGACGGCCTCCATGCTGACCTTCGCCTGCCTGCCATGGAACAAAGGCGGACAAATCTTAGACTTCAACGTCGGCGTTTTCTTCTTCATCGCCGTTAGCGGCATAGGCGTCGTAGGTATTCTGCTCGCAGGTTTGGGCTCTAACAGCAAGTACCCCATGATTGGCGCCATGCGTGCCGGGGCACAGCTAATCAGCTACGAGGTGTCCATAGGCATCACCATGCTCACCATGGTAGCCCTCTGCGGAACGATGCAGATTTCCGAGATAGTGCAACAGCAAGCCGACCAGGGATGGAATATCGTGCGCGGCCACATTCCTGCCCTCATAGCCTTCATCATCTACCTCATTGCCGGAAACGCTGAGTGCAACCGCGGTCCCTTCGACCTGCCCGAAGGCGAGAGCGAGCTCACCGCAGGCTACCACACGGAGTACTCCGGCATGCACTTCGGCTACTATTATTTGGCCGAATACGTGAACCTCTTCATCTGCGCCGGCATAGCCGCCACACTGTTCTTAGGTGGCTGGGCGCCGCTCCACATTGCGGGGCTGGACGGTTTTAACGGCGCGATGGACATGGCACCCGGCGTCGTATGGTTCGTAGCTAAAGTGCTGTTCGTGCTCTTCCTGCTTCTGTGGGAGCGCTGGACCTTCCCGCGCCTGCGCATCGACCACATCCTCTCCTTGGAGTGGAAATACCTGATGCCCATTAGCCTCGTGAACCTCCTGCTCATGGCACTCGTAGTGACCTTCGGGCTCGGCTTTAACCTAAACTAACCGGAAGCTATGGAAGATAAAACCTATATGCGCGGCCTGCTTGACGGGGCAAAGTCGCTCGCCGTGGGACTCAAGACGACGCTACGCGAGCTTTTCACCAAGAAAATCACCGAGCAGTACCCAGAGAACCGCGACGAGCTGAAGATGTTCGACCGCTTCCGCGGCTGCCTGACTATGCCCCACAACGCGCAAAACGAGCACAAGTGCATAGCTTGCGGCCTGTGCATGAACAACTGTCCGAACGGCTCAATCACCGTGACGACGAAGGTCGTCGAGACAGCAGACGGCAAGAAAAAGAAAGTCTTGGACAAATACATTTACGACCAAGGCATCTGCATGTACTGCATGATCTGCACCCGCGTCTGCCCGCAAGGAGCTATCGAGTTCGACAACAGCTTTGAGAACGCCGTATTCGACCGCGAGAGACTCATAAAGCAGCTCAACCATCCCGGAAGCAAATGCCAAGAGCGCAAACCGGCCGCCCGCCCTGCTGTAGCTCCAAAGCCCGCAGCAGCCGCCGCGACCAAGCCCGAAACAGTTGCGGCAAAGCCCGTAGCAACTGCGGCCAAGCCTGAAGCAAGCCAAGCAAACCCCGAAGCGCCCCAAGCCAAGTAATTACTCCATATTATATATATAAGCATCTTATGGACTCACAAAACCTAATGTTCATCATATTGGCCGCCGTCATCGCCATATTCTCCTTTGCCACGGTGCTGGCAAAGAGCATCATGCGCGCGGCGACCTACCTGTTCTTCGTGCTACTCGGCACGGCGGGCATCTATTTCCTGATGGGCTACACCTTCTTGGGTTCCGTCCAAGTTATGGTTTACTGCGGCGGCATCATCGTGCTCTTCGTCTTCGCTATCATGCTGACGAAAGGAGGCACGGACAAGCTCAGCGAGAATACGAAACTGAAGACCTTCGCTTCCGCCCTGCTCTGCCTTGCCGGTTTCGCCACTTTCGTTTATGCCATAGTAAAAGCCAAGCTTGCCGCCAACTCCTTCGGAGGGGTCAAAGCAGCCGTCCTGACAGCCCCCGTGGAGCCTCACGACGGCGAGACAAATTCCATACAGGACATTGGACAGATGCTCCTCTCAACTGACTACAACGGCTATCTCCTCCCCTTCGAGGCCGTCTCCCTGCTGTTGCTCGCCTGCATCGTAGCCGCACTCATCATTGCCCGCAAGCGTTAACCTTGAACGACATGATACAACTGAACTATTTCCTGATCCTCTCCGCCATCATGCTGTTCGCAGGCATCTTCGGCTTCCTCACCCGCCGCTCCACCCTGGCCATACTGCTCTCCATAGAGCTCATGCTCAACGCCACGGATCTTAACTTCGCCGTGTTCAACCGCATGCTCTATCCCGACGGGCACGAAGGCTATTTCTTCGCAATCTTCTCCATTGCCATCACGGCTGCAGAAAGCGCCATTGCCATTGCCATCATGATAAACATCTACCGACAGCTTAAGGACATCTCCGTAGGCCGTCTTGAAAAGATGAAGTGGTAAAAGGGCTTGCAAGCCTGCGGAGCTAAGCCACGCCGCCCCCACCCCGCCGCTTGCCCGTCCGTCAACGAACGAACTACAATGACTGCATTTTCTTACACCCTACTGATACTGCTCCTGCCGTTCCTCTCGTTCTTGTTCCTCGGCCTCTTCGGAAACAAGCTGAGCCACAAGGCAGCCGGCATGGTCGGCACCATCGTTTTGGGCATCGTCTTCGCCCTTTCCCTCTACACCGCCTACGACTATTTCTTCGCCGTTGGGCGCGACGCCGCGACGGGCGTCTATCCCACCGCCGTGCCGTTCAACGTCACGTGGCTACCCCTCGGCCGCCTGCACTTTGACATGGGCATTCTCCTTGACCCCATTTCCGTCATGATGCTCATAGTCATCTCCACGGTGTCCTTTATGGTGCACATCTACTCCTTCGGCTACATGCACGGCGAGCGGGGATTTCAGCGCTACTACGCCTTCCTCTCCCTCTTCACCATGTCGATGCTCGGGCTGGTCGTGGCCACCAACATCTTCCAGATGTACCTCTTCTGGGAGCTTGTAGGCGTCTCCTCATACCTGCTGATCGGCTTCTTCTACACGTTGAAGGCCGCCGTCGCCGCTTCGAAGAAAGCCTTCATCGTGACGCGTTTCGCCGATATGTTCTTCCTCATCGGCATCCTCGTCTTCGGCTATTATACGGGCTCCTTCAGCTTCTCCTTCGTCAACGAATTGCAAGTTTCGCCCGGCGCCACGCCGTTCATCCCCGTCGACGCAAGTCGCGCCTTGGCCGCAGGCGGGTTTATCCTCCCAACTGCGCTGTTCCTCATGTTCATAGGCGGTGCCGGAAAGAGCGCCATGTTCCCCCTCCACATCTGGCTACCCGACGCCATGGAAGGCCCAACGCCCGTCAGCGCACTAATCCATGCCGCCACGATGGTAGTAGCCGGCGTGTTCCAAGTAGCACGCATGTACCCGCTTTGGATACAGTATGCTCCGCAGACGCTGCACATCGTGGCGTGGGTAGGCGCCTTCACCGCTTTCTACGCCGCCGCCGTAGCCTGCGCGCAGAGCGACATCAAGCGCGTGCTCGCCTTCTCCACCATATCACAAATAGCCTTCATGATGGTAGCCCTCGGCGTATGCCTACCTTGGGAAGGCAACCCCGCAGGCGCTGAAATCATAGACCACGAGCTCGGCATTGGCTACATGGCTTCCATGTTCCACCTCTTTACCCACGCCATGTTCAAGGCCACCCTCTTCCTCTGCGCCGGATGCCTCATCCACGCCGTCCATAGCAACGAGATGGAGATGATGGGTGGTATGCGGAAATACATGCCCATCACGCACTGGACCTTCCTCATCGCTTGCCTCGCCATAAGCGGCATACCGCCCTTCTCCGGCTTCTTCTCAAAGGACGAAATCCTCGAGGCAAGCTTCGTCTATAGCCCCGTCATGGGCTGGATTATGACCGGCATCGCCGCCATGACCGCCTTCTACATGTTCCGCCTCTACTACGGCATCTTCTGGGGCACGGAGAACAAGGCGCACCACGCCGAGTGCCACCCCCACGAGTGCGGCCCGGCCATGACCTTCCCCCTCGTATTCCTCACCCTCATCACCTGCGTCGCAGGCTTCATTCCCTTCGGCCAATTTGTTACGGCCGACGGCCACGCCTACAACTTCCTGGCTCACTTCAACTGGGCACTGGGCACCAAGAGCTGTCTCATAGCCCTCGTCTCCATAGCCTTAGCTACCTACATATTCAAAGGCGAGACGCAACCCGTGGCCGACAAGATGTACAACGCCGCGCCGCGCCTGCACCGCTGGGCCTACAAGCGCTTCTACCTCGACGAGGTGTACCAGTTCATCACCCATCGCATCATCTTTAAGCATATTTCCAAGCCCATAGCCTGGTTCGACCGCCATTTCGTAGACGGCTTCTTCAACTTCCTGGCTTGGGGCTCCAACGAACTCGGGTTCGAGATACGCGGATTCCAGAGTGGCGCCATTCAGAAGTACGCCTTCGTATTCCTGCTTGGCATTCTCGCCCTCCTGCTCATCACCGTCCTGTAGTAGTCCACCCATTTCCGCGCCCCAGTTTGTTGCGGTGCGGCCGAAACCAACCAACCTATGAATTTGCTTTCGATCTTCGTGCTCATACCTTTGCTCATGTTGCTCGGCCTGTGGCTGGCAAAGGGTCAGAAAGGAATCCGCGCCGTCATGGTGACGGGTAGCAGCCTGTTGCTCATTGCCGCCGTCGTGCTCGTCGTCAGCTTCCTGCGCCAACGCGCTGCCGGCAACACCGACGAGATGCTCTTCCGCGCCGCATTCGACTGGTTCATCCCGTTGCACATTCAGTATGCCGTCGGCGTCGACGGCATCTCCGTGGCGATGCTCCTCCTCTCCGCGATAATCGTCTTCACCGGCACCTTCGTCTCCTGGAACATGTGCAAGGAGTATTTCCTCTGGTTCACACTGCTCAGCGCAGGCGTCTTCGGCTTCTTCATCTCCATTGACATGTTCACCATGTTCATGTTCTACGAAGTTGCCCTTATCCCCATGTACCTGCTCATCGGCGTATGGGGCACCGGGCCGAAGGAATACGCCGCCATGAAGCTGACGCTCATGCTCATGGGCGGCTCCGCCTTCCTCATGTGCGGCATCTTCGGCATCTTCTACGGCGCAGGCGGCCAGACCATGAACATCCTCGACATTGCCAACCACACGGGCGGCGCCACACCCATCCCCTTAGTGCAGCAGCACATCTGGTTCCCGCTCACCTTCGTCGGGTTCGGCGTGCTCGGCGCTCTGTTCCCGTTCCACACTTGGAGCCCCGACGGCCACGCCTCCGCGCCCACGGCCGTCTCCATGCTCCACGCCGGCGTGCTCATGAAGCTCGGAGGCTACGGTTGCTTCCGCATTGCTATGTTCCTCATGCCCGAAGCCGCCCACGACTTAGCCTGGATCTTCCTTATCCTAACCGGCATTAGCGTTGTTTACGGCGCCTTCAGCGCCTGCGTGCAGACCGACCTGAAGTATATAAACGCTTATTCCTCTGTCTCCCACTGCGGCTTAGTGCTCTTTGGCATCCTCATGATTAACGAGGTTGCCGCCACAGGTGCCGTCGTCCAGATGCTCTCACACGGTTTGACCACGGCCCTCTTCTTTGCACTCATCGGCATGATTTATGGCCGTACCCACACGCGCGACATCCGCGAGATGTCCGGCCTCATGCGCATCATGCCCTTCCTTGCCGTATGCTACGTCATCGCCGGACTTGCGAACCTCGGCCTGCCGGGCTTCAGCGGTTTCGTTGCCGAGATGACCATCTTCGTAGGCTCCTTTGAGAACGCCGACACCTTCCGCCGCGTACTGACCATCATAGCCTGCACCAGCATCGTGATCACCGCCGTCTATATCCTGCGCCTCGTCGGTAAGATACTCTACGGCGTCTGCACCAACGAAGCCCACAAACGCCTGACCGACGCCACGTGGGAAGAGCGCTTTGCCGTCATCTGCCTCATAGCCTGCATCGCAGGCATCGGTCTGGCACCCGGATGGATCAGCAACATGATCGACAGCGGCGTAAGCCCCATCATACAGCACCTCACGGCCTCTGCCAGCCCCTCGCCCCTCAACCCCTTCTTCTGATTTCCCAACCCTTCCGGGACATATAATAAAGCACAGCAATGGATTACTCACAGTTCCTATACATGCGCGAAGAGGCGTCACTCATCCTCTGCATCCTCATCCTGTTCGTGGCCGACCTCTTCCTCTGCCCCGACAAGAAGAGCGGCAAGGGTACCTACAACACCGCCCTACCCCTCGTGCTACTCGCCCTCCATAGCGTACTAAACCTGCTCCCCTGCATGAACGGCATGGATCGCGAAATCACCCTCTTCGGCGGGATGTACGTCCACACGCCCATGATGACCGTCGTGAAGAGCATCCTCGCACTCGGCACGCTCGTCGTATTCCTTTTGGCCAACGGGTGGCTGCGGCGCGAGGAGAACCTCGTCAAGCAAGGCGAGTTCTACTACGTCACGCTCTTCACCCTGCTCGGCATGTACTTTATGATCTCCAGCGGCCACTTCCTGATGTTCTTCATCGGCCTGGAACTGGCCAGCGTTCCCATGGCCGCCCTCGTAGCCTTCGACAAGCGCCGTTACGAGAGCGCTGAGGCCGGCGCCAAGTTCATCCTGCTGGCCATCTTCTCCAGCGCGCTGTTGCTCTACGGCATCAGCCTCATCTACGGCGCCACCGGCACGCTCTACTTCCAAGAAGTAGGCTCCATGCTCTCCGGAAATACCACGCTCGCTCTCCTCGGCCTCGTCCTCTTCCTCGCCGGCATGGGCTTCAAGATAAGCCTCGTCCCCTTCCACCTCTGGACCGCCGACACCTATCAAGGCGCGCCCACCGTCGTCACCTCATACCTCAGCGTCATATCCAAAGGCAGTGCAGCCTTCGTCCTCTTCGTCGTGCTGACAAAAGCCTTTGCCGACACGCGCCTCGTAGAAGCTTGGGATCAAGCCCTCTTCTGGGTCATCATAGCCTCCATCACCGTCGCCAACCTCTTTGCCATGCAGCAGCAGAACCTCAAGCGCTTCATGGCCTACTCCGCCATCTCGCAGGCCGGCTACCTCGTACTCGGCGTTATGGGCGGCACGGCGCAGGGCATGACGGCGCTCGTCTTCTATCTGCTCGTCTATATGGCAGCAAACCTCGGAGCCTTCGCCGTCATCAACGTTATAGAACAAAAGACGGGAAAGATACGCATCGACGACTACGACGGACTATACCAGACCAACCCCAAGCTGAGCTTCCTCATGACGCTCTGCCTCTTCTCCCTGGCCGGCATACCGCCCTTCGCAGGCTTCTTCTCCAAGTTCTTCGTCTTCATGGCAGCCTTCAACGCCGGCTACTGGGTGCTCGTACTCATCGCCCTGGTCAACACGGTGCTCTCGCTCTATTACTACCTGCTCATCGTGAAAGCCATGTACATCAAGAAGAACGAGAACCCCATTGCCTCCTTCCGCAGCGACGCCTACACGAAAGCCGCCCTCGTCATCTGCACCCTCGGCGTCGTGCTCTTCGGCCTCGGCGGCATCTTCTACAACTACATCGACACCCTCTCCTACACCGGCCTGGACATCTGACGCCCGCGCCGCGCATTCATATGCTAAAGGGTCGCTCGGCAACCGCCGGGCGACCCTTCATTTTTACTCCAACCGTAACGAGGACGCTACTTACCTTTCATTAGTAAGTCAAAAGCCTCGTGCAAACATAAGGCAAGGGGTGAACAAAGAACGTCCTTAAACAAGTAGCCACTTCCACACAGGTATTACGTCAATGGTGAGGCCATCCAGCATGAGGCTTTCTTCGTAATCGCGGGTGACAATGACGGCCCTTTGCAAAGGAAAAACTTTGTTTAGGGCAACAAGAGCCGCAACTTCGCGCCGACGCGTCTCGTCGTTCGTAATGCCTAAAGAGGCCTGCACGGCAAGATCCGCCTCCGGCACGTAAAAATCCACCTCAACGTTTCGGTTATAATAAAACAAGCGCGGTTCTTCACTATTCCCATACAGCTTAAACAAATGTATGGCGCAAAGATTCTCCAACAACTTAGCGTCGCCGTCTGTCAGGAAGTTGTTCAGCAAGCCGTTGTCGCTGAAATACCGTTTCTTAATCGTTTCACGATCTGTCAACGGAGAGACGAAGTTGGGTAGAGAGAACGTCAGGTAAGTCTCCTCGAAGTAGTCCAAGTAGTCCTTTACCGTAGAAATACCTATCTTCTCACCCGTTGCGTTAACAATATGCCTAAGACGCGACAAGGTCGCAGGTTGCATAACACTTTCCGCCAGCTTCTTTGCCAACAAGCGAATGGAGCGCGTATTGCGAATGCTGTGGCGAGCCACAATGTCGCCCAAGAGAATTTTCTGGTAAAGGCTATTCAACCATTCCCGTTTCTCCACAATATCAAACGACTCAACAAAGCCTCCCACGTAGAAATATGTCTCTATCCACCGGGCGACGTCGTGCAACATTGCCCCATCATATAGCCAATTCTTTTCCAACGTCAGTCCCTGGTAACTCAGAAATTCACGGAAGGAAAATGGCCAAATCTCCCTTATAACAAAGCGTCCGCCCAACGTCGTGGCGATTTCACTACTTAGCATCTTGGCGTTGCTTCCCGTCACCATGACACGATATTGCTGATCCGCCAAACGGCGGACGAATTGCTGCCAACCGTCTATCACTTGAATCTCGTCAAGATAAACCCACGGGCGGCGTTCACCGTACATCTCGGCGTAGCAATCAAGGATTATCCCCAACTCAGAAGCCTCCATGTAGCGAATACGCTCATCCTCAAAATTGATATATAGGCAGTCGTCAATCTTTATCTCGCCCGCAGCAATGTGCTGTTGCATGTCCTGAATCATCAGGCACGATTTGCCGGCGCGACGTATGCCAACCAAAACATAGTTCATGCGACGCTCAAAGAGCTGCGGGCGGGCTACAAGCTTACGATCAAGCACTTCACGGTGACGCTCGATAATAATCTTCTTGATGGTCTGCTTGTCCATTTTGCTTTAGTTTTTTTTTAATCCATAAAGTCAAGATTTCGACAAATCTTTGAACCTATAGAGTGAAATAATGCGGCAAATTTACAGAAGAAAACGATTCGGAACAAACGAGCGGCGGGTTATTAGCGGTTTTTCCCCGTCGAGGGTGGCAGTGAGTCGGCGAACGTGTTTGTAGTTCGGACTTAGCCGCCCAAAGTGCGAAATCAGTCGTTGACTGTAAAGGGTTATACGCCGACAGCTCGGACGTGTCAGCTCATAGGTCGGACGTGTCAGCCGGTAGGTCGGACGTGTCAGCTCATAGGTCGGACGTATCAGCTCATAGGTCGGACGTGTCAGCTCATAGGTCGGACGTGTCAGTTGGCAAGTCGGACGTACGAGCACACGCCCTTAACGTGCTGGCATACAACGCGCCACGACGTTTTTGTCCGGCGGAGAGCGGGAACGGCGCGGCAGAGTGTCACGTTTTGGGAGGCAATATACGCAAAACGGCAGCAGAACTGCCGTTCTACTGCCGTTTTGTAGAGCCCCTCCCGCGCCTGCCGCAAAGGGCGAAAAGAGCCTTATTGAGGCTGCGTCGCGCAGTGTAGAAAGGCGCGACGCAAGCAAATATCCTATTCCTTCACGCGGTTGAGGTAAGAGCCGTCGCGCGTATCGACTTCTATGATCTCGCCCTCGTTGATGAAGAGGGGCACGCGCACTTCTACGCCAGACTCTACCTTGGCTGGTTTCAGCGTGTTCGTGGCCGTGTCGCCCTTCAGGCCAGGCTCGGTATAGACCACCTTCAGGTGCGTCTTTACCGGCATCTCGGCGTAGAGGATGGTGTCCGTTGAGGAATCGAAAACCACGTCCACGACGTCGCCCTCCTTCATGTAGTTCACGCCCGTTATCAGGTCTTTTGCAATGGGTATTTGCTCGTACGTCTCCTGGTTCATGAAGATGTAGTCCGCGCCGTCCTGGTAGAGGTATTGATACTGGCGGCGCTCTACGCGGACGTCCTCAAGGGCTTCGCCAATGTTG
The DNA here is from genome assembly GCA_964641085.1 of uncultured Prevotellamassilia sp. Classification (GTDB taxonomy): domain Bacteria; phylum Bacteroidota; class Bacteroidia; order Bacteroidales; family Bacteroidaceae; genus Alloprevotella. Next base: position 78,837 of record CAZXJS010000001.1, read on the forward strand.
AAGCGCTTTTCGATGACGCGGCCGGAGACAACGTCCTTCAGCGTGGTTCGCATGATGGTGTTGCCCTTGCCGGGCTTCACGTGCAGGAAGTCAATGCAGAAATACAGCTTGCCATCCATGCGGATGCACGTTCCTTTCTTAATGTCTTGTGACTTAATCATGAGCTATGTGGTTTGTTGTTATGACTACGCTTTGACTTCGGGAAGCCGAGAGGCGACGGCCTCGTTCCCGTAAGCCGCCGCAAAATTACGAAAAAACTGCATACCGCTGTGCGACGCTCCCGCTTAATCGCGACAAAGGCCTAAAAATCACCTTCTCCGAATCGGTCCGCTGCGCGCGGTTTTTAGCATCAGCTTCTTACCCGACGAACGCAAAAAGGCGGGACACATCTTCACAAGAAAGAAAGACATGCCCCGCCACGACAGAGACTAATGTGCTCTTATAGGAACCGTCCCGTCAGCGCAAACTTCACGACGGGATATACTTGGAACTTATCGATGAATTTGGACAGGTCGTCAGCGGCCTTCTCGCCGGTCTGTTCATATACGTCGCTAAGGTCAACCCGCTGGCCGCTCTGGTAAATCTTCATCTTACCCATGAACTGGCAGCCCAGCTCGAAGCGGAAGCCCACGCGGTGCTTGGGTACCAGGCGGCCGTAACCTAAACCGACGTAGGGGCGGAATCCCCTCACGCGGATGTCGCCCGTGGCGTCACCGTTCTCATCGAAGTCAACTTCGTACTTGTCTATCTCGGCGCGAACAATTCTTACGGCTTCAGCCGGGAGGTTGGCATATTGCCCTTCGCCGCGCATGAAGCGCCCGATCTCGTCGTTATGGCCGCTGAGCTTGGCTATCTTCTTCCCGCCAAAGGAGAAACCGGCCGTGACAAAGAGGTCGTTCTTGATACCAAAGGGATAGCAGCTCATCTTGAAGTCCCACGTCGTGCGGGCAAGCTTGCCGCCTATCTCAACTTTGTCAAGCTGGATGTCATAAGGGGTAGTTATCCCGTTATACGTGTACTCCGCGTGGATGTCATTGACGTCCACGTCGCCCGTAATCTTGAAGCCGGGCATGAAGTTCACGCCGAGGCTGAACTCCAAGTAGTTTGTCACGGGAACGGCCAAGTCTAAGCCGATACCTTGCGTGCCGACGTTGATGTCGCCGCCAAAATGTTTGAAAACGCCGAAGTCCGTTACTTTCTGCGCTTGCGCTGCCGACGAAAAAGCCAGGATGACCGCCAGCAGCAGGGTTCTTTGCATTAGTCTCATACAGTTAAAAAATTAAGGTGAATATATAGAGCAACTGTTTCAGGCTTTTCGGTTTGCGGGAAAAGCGGGGTTCGTTTGCAGAACTTTTCCCTATGTCGCAAAAGTAGGAGTATAAGATCTTTCTTCCCTTGCAAATTCTTCTAAATGTCTTGTAAAATATTCTAAATCTCACCTCCTACGCCTTGCAATTATTTACGACCGGAATAGCACAACGCTATGAAATAAAAGATTTTAAATACGCCACGTTTACAGCTTTTAACACATTGATAAAAAGCAAAGAAACTTAGCCGGTCGGTTACTTTCTTGCGCAAAATCAGACGTATAAGCGAGATATCAGAAGGCAAGAATTGCTTGCTATCCGCAAAAAAGTGCTTATCTTTGTGAAAGAACGAACAATCTTTTTCCGTCATGCCCCATTGCCGACACCTGCACCAGCTCCTGCCCCTCCTCGCTTTATGGGGCGTCTTCACCGCTTGTCACAACCCCTCTGCACCGGCCTACACGCCTGGAGAGCGCCATCAGGCCGACAGCCTCGTGAAGGCTCAGCGTAGCATGGAGGGACTCGACAGTCTCTACACGACCTACGCAGCCAAGGCGGACGACTTGGGGCGGATGGTCACGCTGCGCGAATGGGGCAAACGGCTGCGAAACGAGAGCCGGTTCGACGAAGCCCTGCGTAAGCACAGCGAAGGGCTGGAAATAGCCCAGCAAACGGGCGACACCCTGGAATGGGTACAGGCCTTGAACAACTTGGGCACGGACTACCGCCGAATGGGCATACTCGACGCCGCGCAGCAGTATCATAAAAGCGCACTGACCATGGCCGAGGAATGCGCCGACACGTCCTTCACGGCAAAGAAGAACCGCGTCATCTCGCTCAACGGACTGGCCAACGTCTATCTGACCATTGGCAACAACGACATGGCAGACAGCACCCTGCGCCAAGCCCTTGCCGGCGAGACGGCGCTACACAGCCTGACGGGGCAAGCCATCAACTACGCCAACCTCGGCTCTATATTTGAGTCACATGGCCAATCCGACAGCGCATGGGCGTACTATCGGCAGGCTATGTCGCTGAACCAAATGGACGGAAACGCGCTGGGCGTGGCGCTCTGCCACACGTACTACGGCAACCTGTACGAAAAAGACGGCAAAAAGGACGAAGCGCTGGCCGAATACGTCAAAGCCTACAACTTGCTAAAGACGTCGAAGGACGAATGGCACATGCTCAACCCGCTCATCGCACTTGCCGGCGCATACCTCGCCAAAGGTAATACGACAGCGGCGGAGCGCTATCTCGCAGAAGCCCTGCAGGTGGCCACTAAGATAGGAAGCATAGAGCACAAAGCCGAGGTGTATAACCTCTACTACCGGCTGCGAAAGCAGCGAGGCGACTGGCGCGATGCCCTCGCCGCACACGAACGTGCCTCAGCCTTACAGGACAGCCTCATCGACGTGGAAAAGGTGAACCGCATGCAGAGCGTCAGCTACAACATAGAACGCGGACAGCAGCAACGCCGCATGACCAAAGCGCAAGACGAGCTTAGCCGCGAACGCGTCGCACGCTACATAGGCTACGCCGTTTTCGCCGTCATCTTCCTGCTACTTGCCGCCATTATCGCCCTACTCATCCATACGCGGCGCCTCCGCGCTCGTAGCCACGAGGCGCTGAAGAAGCTGAACACGGCGCGTGAGGCCTTCTTCACCAACATTACCCACGAATTTCGCACGCCCCTCACCGTCATTCTCGGACTAAGCCGCGACCTGCAAAGCAAGCATTTTGAAGCGGATGAGCTGCGCAAAACAGCACATACCATAGAGCGGCAGGGAGACCGCATGTTACTGCTCATAAACCAGCTTTTAGACCTCTCCAAGATACGATCAGCGATTGGCGAGCCCGACTGGCGGCGCGGCAACATCGTGGCCTACGTAGGCATGATAGTCGAAACGTTTGAAGACTATGCCGCCTCCCGCAGCATACGCCTGCAATTTGCGCCGCAAGAGGACGTGGTGGAGACTACCTTCGTTCCGGAATATATCAACAAGGTGATGAGCAACCTCATCTCCAACGCGCTGAAGTTCACAGCACAAGGAGGAAAGGTTAAAGTAGCCACACGGCACGACGACGGCCGGTTCCGGATCCGCGTATCGGACACGGGGCGTGGCATCCCGGCTGAAAACCTGCCGCACATCTTTGAACCGTTCTACCAAGGCGGAAATACGGACGGCGTAGGCACGGGTGTCGGCCTCGCCCTCGTCAGCCAGATCGTGCAGTTGCTGGGCGGCACGATAAGCGTAGAGAGTAGCGAGGGCGCAGGTACGACCTTCCACATCGCGCTCCCCATACGCCACGCCAAAGCCCCAAGCCCCGACAGGATAGCGCCGCAGCTCCTGTCGCCACAAACCGACGAAGCACCCACACCGGCCGACGAAGAGCCAGCCGAGGGGCAAGAGCACACGCAGCGCGTGCTCGTAGTGGAGGACAACGCCGACGTAGCGCAATACATCGGGCAGCAACTGGCCGACCGCTACGCCGTATTCTACGCCACTAACGGTCTGCAAGGTCTTACATCGGCCAAAGAGGAAATTCCAGACGCCATAGTGGCGGACGTAATGATGCCAAAGATGGATGGGTTGGAACTGTGCCGACGCATCCGCGCCGAGGAGCTGACCAGCCATATCCCCGTCATCCTGGTCACGGCGAAGGTGACGGAAGCTGACCGCCTGCGCGGACTCGAAGCCGGGGCAGACGCCTACATGGTAAAGCCCTTCAGCAGCCAAGAGCTTCTGATGCGCTTAGAGAAGCTCCTGGCGCAACGCAAGCTGCTGCGCGAAAAGTTTACCAAAGACCTGACTGTCCACAGTCAAGTGGTGCAGAGCGATACGTCCGGAGTAAAGCCCAACACGGCAGAGAGCCACTTCGTCACGCGCCTCACCGACGCCATTTTCTCCCTGCTAAACGCGGGCAAGACCGCCGACGTGAACGCCGTAGCCGACCGAATGAACATGAGCTACAGCCAGCTGTATCGCAAGCTTTCCGCAGTGACCGAGCTGACGCCCGTACAGTTCATCCAGCGCGTGAAGGTGGCCAAGGCGCGGCAGCTGCTCACGGCGCATCCCGACATGGCGCTGAATATCGTAGCCGAACGCTCCGGCTTCTTGGACTACTCAAACTTCGTCCGCGCCTTCCGCAACGTGCTCGACCTGACGCCCACGCAGTTCGTGCGACAAATTCACGCTAAGGCCGAACCGCGCAAGAACAGTAAGCCCAAGTCTTAGCCCAAAGGCGCGGCAGCCCCACGTGTCCTGGGCTTACGCTGAGACAAAGGCCTCCTACCTGAGGACGAAGAAGGGGAAGCGCCCGATTTCACCAAAAGAAGTGGAAACAAACGCTTTCTTCAAAAACCTACAAAGGAAGACCCGCCGCCTAAAGGCAATCCCCGCCGGAATAGCTCCGACGGGGATTTTTTTGCATCCACCTTGCGGCGACGCAGCGGCGTGCCGCGCGTTCAGTGCCGGTGGCCGGGCACCCAGCCCATGAACATCTTGGTCACTTCGGGGTCGTGGTGCGACGCCATGATAAGCGGAGCGCCCGTGTCAAGCTTCAAGATGGCGTCCATGTCGGCGGGAGAGAGCGTGAAGTCGAAGAGGTCGAAGTTTTGCTCCATGCGCTCCTTGTGTACCGACTTGGGAATAACGACTACGCCCCGTTGGATGAGGTATCGCAGCGCCACCTGCGGCCCCGTCTTACCGTAGCGCGCGCCTATCTCCCGCAGCGTCTCGTTCGTGAAGAAGCCGTTGCGGCCTTCCGCCAAGGGACCCCATGCCATCTGCCTGACGCCCAGTTCGTCCATATACTTACGCGCCTCCAGCTGCTGGCAGAAGACGTGCGTCTCCACCTGGTTCACGGCGGGCACGACGTCCATAAAATGCGCCAGGTCGATGAGGTGGTCGGGGTAGAAGTTGCTCACGCCTATGGCGCGCACCTTGCCGGCTCGCAGCGCGTCCTCCAAAGCGCGGTAGGCGTTGTAGCGGTCGCCAAAGGGTTGATGGAGCAGCATCAGGTCTATGTAGTCCGTCCCCAGCTTGCGAAGGCTCTCATCAATGCTCTTGGCGGCCGCCGCGCCTTCGTAGTTGGCAAACCACACCTTGCTGACAAGGAATATGTCCTCCCGCGCCAGGCCGCTCCCTTTGATGGCAGCGCCCACGCCTTCTTCGTTGTAGTATGCCTGCGCCGTGTCTATCAGTCGGTAGCCCACAGCCAGCGCGTCGCGCACGCAGCGCTCTGCCTCGTCCGGTTTCACTTGAAACACGCCGTAGCCCAGCAGCGGCATCTCCACTCCATTGTTCAGTTTCACGTACTCCATTGTGCTTATCTTTTAGTGTTAAACTTTTATCTACGTGCAAAGGTAGCCCCTGAACCGGCAAGCTACCTTTACATAAAAGACGTTTACCTATACCCTTTTTACAGAAAACGCCGCGTCCCGCCTTCCGCCCGGCAAAGAATTGCCGGAGCGCCAAAAGCCGAAGCGGGCGGATTTAGCTAACTTTGCGCGGTTTTATACGTTTGATGCAATGAAAGAAAGACTTTGGAACGGGAATTACAACAAGGCCATGTTGGCCAACTTCACGCTTTATTTCTCTTTCTACCTGCTCACGCCCTTGCTTCCCCTCTACTTAGCGGATCGCTTCCACGCCACGAAGGACGTCATCGGCGTCGTGCTTTTTGGCTATACCATTGCAGCGCTGGTCATCCGGCCTTTCAGCGGCTACATCGTCGACAGCTTCGACCGCAAGAAGGTGCTGCTCTGCTGCCTCGGCGCCTACGCCGTCTGTTTCTCCAGTTACCTCGTGGCCGGCTCCTTACTCAAGTTCGCCATAGTCCGGACGGTGCACGGCGCGCCGTTCGGGGCTTCCACCGTGGCCAACACGACCGTGGCTATCGACGTGCTGCCCTCCGGCAGGCGCAACGAAGGCATTGGCTACTACGGTCTAAGCAACAACGTAGCCACCGCCATCGCCCCTACCATAGGCATACTCATCTATCAGCGCACGCATAACTTCGAGCTCCTCTTTTGGCTGGCGCTCGTCGTCGCCTTTCTCGGGCTCTGGGCCGACGCTACCATCCGTATGCCCGCTCGTAAGCCGGTGAAAGTCCGACAGCCGCTCTCCCTGGACCGTTTCTTCCTCACGCGCGGCTGGCTCATCGGCGTCAACATCGGCATGTTTGGCTTCTGCTACGGCATCTTGAGCAACTACCTGGCCATCTACGGGCGCGAACGCCTCGGCATCACCGGCGGCACGGGAGCTTACTTCTCCCTGCTCGCCGCGGGTCTCATCTGCTCCCGCATCGACGGCGGGCGAACCCTTCGCAAGGGGCTGCTCGTCCACAACGCGGCGGCGGGAACCCTCATCTCCTCCGTCGGCTACTTACTCTTTGTGCTCTGCCCCAACACGGTGGGCTACTACGGCAGTGCCCTGCTCATCGGCTTCGGCAACGGCCACATGTGGCCCGCCATGCAAAACATGATCAACGGCATTGCGCACCACTACGAACGGGGTACGGCAAACTCCACCATTCTCACGCTGTGGGACGCGGGACAAGGCGCGGGCATCCTGCTGGGTGGCATCATAGCGGAGCACTTTGGCTACGGCCAAGCCTTTGCCGCCATGGCCGCCATGCAACTTGCGGGAACGCTGGTCTTCTTCCTTTTCACGCGGGGCTTCTTCGCCAAGCGCCGCGCCCGGATTGAAAGAGAACGGACGGCTTCCGCCCCCGCCGTCCCGCCCGCGGGCTGACGAGCGCCCCCGTCCGGCAGTTTGCACAACCAAGCTGCGCGCATAAAAGCCCGAGGCTCCGTCCGCTTTCTGCCGAAAACCGCTAACTTTGTCGCATATAGCTCAACGCTCCCAAGACATGAAAAAAGCCCTTCTCCTCCTGCTCGCCGCTACGTGCCTTGCAGCCTGCAAACACAGCGGCGCTAACACCGCGTGGCTCCACGACGACGACGTGCGCCTCGCCATCGACGAGACCTTCCGGCCCGTTATGGCCGAACAGCTCGACGCTTTTGGAAAGACACACCCCGAGGCGACACTCCTACCCCTCTATTGCAGCGAAGACAGCGCCTTGCGCCTGCTCATGGCCGACACCCTGCGCACCATTGTCGTCACGCGCCGACTCACAGACCGCGAGCTGAAGGCCATTCGCGCACGCCACTACGACGCACAGCAGGCCTTCATCGCCACGGATGCCTTCGCACTCATCGTAAACAAGACAGACCCCGACACCGTTATCACCCTTGACGAGGTACGCGGCATTGCCAACGGCACCATCACCCGCTGGGAGCAGATACGCCGCGCCAAGAAAAGCGGCGAGGTGAAGCTGCTCTTCGACAAGTCCGGCTCCAGCACCGTCCGCTACATGCGCGACAGCCTCTGCGGCGGGAAAGACCTGCGCGGAAACGTCTTCGCACAAGGTTCTACGCAGGCCGTCATCGACATGGTGCGCTCCACGCCCGGCACCATTGGCGTAGTGGGCACGGACTGGCTGCGCGGCGAGGGCGACACCGTGCTGAAAGATTTTGACCACCTTCCCGTAAGCGTCATGTACGTGCAGCGAGACAGCACAAGCTACCACCGCCAGCCCTATCAGTACTACATCGGCACGGGGGAGTACCCCCTCACCCGCAGCGTCTTTGTCATCACGACTGACCCCCGAACCCGCTCGCAGGAGAAGTATCTCTTCTTCTTCCTCAAGGGACAACAAGGGCAGCGCATCTTCTGCGACTACTCGCAACTCCTGCCTTCTATGCAGGTGCAGGTGCGCAGCGTGAACATCACCGAATAAACGGCGCGGCAACGCCCGCCTCTCCGCCCACGCCGGTCCCGTAGCGTAAAAGCACGGGCAGAAGCGGCGGCGCAGCACGGCGCTACGCTCCGCTCCCTCCCTTCCAATCCCTTGGCGTCCGGCACGGATGCTACGTATATGCCCCCCGCCCCGCAGCCGGGCCGGCGCTACGTAGCATCCGTGCCGGGCGCCATTTTTTTGCTCCCCCGCAGCCGCACAGAAAAGGCGCGGGCTACTGCAGGCCTTCGTCGGCTTGCGGTGCCCGCGCCCGGTAGGGGTGCGTAGCGGGGGGTTAGTCCTCCGTCGTCTGCGTCCAGTCGTCTGCTGTCCAGCCTTGACGACGGCTCCAGCCGCCTTTGTCGCCGCTCGTGGTCTTGTCAGCGTCCACGCCCAGTGAGGTGGCCAACATTGCGGCGCTCTCCATGCGGAGCGCCTTGCAGGTGGGGATTACGTATTTCTTCATAGTTTTAAATAGTTGAGTTTCTTGTTTGTTTTCGTCTAAGGTTTACTTCACGAGCACCTTCTTGCCGCCGACGATGTAGAGGCCTTTCTCGGCGTTCAGTACGCGGCGGCCTTGCAGGTCGTAGATCTGGCCGCCGGTCAGTACACTACCGTCCGTTGCCGTCGTGATGCCCGTCGGCTCGCCGCCGAAGCGGAGGGAGAGGGCGCGAACACCGGCAGGCAGCGCGGAGGCGGGGATGTATAATGCGTAGTTAGCTCTCTCTTCTCGTGTTTCTGCCGCCCGTGACGGATTTCCGTCAGCGGCTGGCCGGGAGGAAAACGCCACGACGTGGCAGGTGACACTACAACTCGCGGCAAAGTTAACTCCTTGTAAGCAAAAGGAAAAGAATGGGCGGCAAAAAAGTTAAAAAAAAACGGCGCTGCGCTTCCGAAAGTCCCACCTGCGGCGCAGCAGCGGCGAGCTATGCGTCGACAAGTCGGACGTAGTTTTTGTACAGCCGTGGGTGTAAAATTGTACAGCCACGGGAATACAATTGTACAACCGTGGGTGTAAAATTGTACAGCCACGGGAATACAATTGTACAACCGTGGGTGTAAAATTGTACAGCCACGGCTGTACAATAATCAGGTCGGACGTACAAATAAATAAGTCGAACGTAACAATAAATAAGTCCGACTTACGAATGGGTAACGGGGAGGGTTGGGCGTCTGCCCGGGGCGGAGAGGCGGTTTCTTCGCGCTTGTGGCGGCGATGTTGGCGTCAGGGGGCGTCGCCGTCGGGTGCTTCCGTCGGCGGCTCGTCGGCGGTTTGCGGGGCATGGTGGGCGGCGGCTGCGGCAAGGCCACGGGCGTAGCCTTCGGCGTAGCCGCGCTTGTAGGCGTGCTGTTCGGAACGTGTCGGGAAGGTGTTGGTATCGTCGTAGGAGGCACGGGGGCGGTCGTTCTGGGCGTCGTCTTCGGCGGCGAGGTAACCGTCTTGTCGTCCGGCCTCAAGTGCGGGTCGCGTGTCCTTGCCTATGCTGTCGGCGGGTGCGGGCGGCACGGTGTCGGGCGTAAGGGGCAAAGCGGTGCTGTCCACGCTGACGTCGGGCACGGCGACGGGGGCTGCGCTGTCCGCCGGTGTGGCCGACGTGGCGGCGGGCGCGGCGGCGGCGGTGCGCAGCGGCGAGCGGCGGTCGGAGGCCGTCTTCAGAAAGACGATGACCACGACGCAGGCCACGCAGGAGAGGATGATGAGGGTCGCTTGTAGGCGCGACGGGCCGGTGTTTCGTTCCATAAGACAGTTACCTACGGCGCATTTTGTCGCCCGCGTCGATGCGCAGGAAGATGAAGAGCAACAGCGTGAAGCCCCATAGTGAGGAGCCGCCGTAGCTGAAGAAGGGTAGCGGTATGCCGATGACGGGCGTGAGACCCATGACCATGCCCACGTTGATGAAGACGTGGAAGAGGAGAATGCTAAGCACGCAGTAGCCATAGATGCGCCCGAAGGCGGAGGACTGGCGCTCGGCGAGATAGAGCAGGCGGAGAATGAGCGCCAGGAAGAGGAGCAGCACGGCGACGGAACCGACGAAGCCCTCCTCTTCGCCCACGGTGCAGAAGATGAAGTCGGTATCTTGCTCGGGGACGTACTTCAGCTTGGTTTGCGTGCCGTTCATGAAGCCTTTCCCCGTGAAGCCTCCGGAGCCTATAGCAATCTTGCTCTGGTTCACGTTGTAGCCTGCGCCGGAGACGTTGTCGTCTATGCCCAGGAGGACTTTTATTCGCATTTGCTGGTGGGGCTCCAGGACGTTGTTCAGGGCGTAGTCGGAGGAGTAGAGAAACGCCGTGGCGCCAAGGGCGAAGGCTGCGATAAGGAAGTAATGGCGCACGTGGCTACCGAGGCCATGCCAAGCGAAGTAGCCGGCCATGGCCACGATGCCGGCTATCTGTACCCAAGCGACGTCGAAGCTCAGGACGAAGCGGGAGAAGAGCCAGGCCGCCGCTTGCAGAGCCAGGCCGTAAGCCAGGAGGCGCCGGGCGTGGGGCGTGCGCGGCAGATAGACGGCAGCCAGCCCCACGCAGAAGAGCCAGATGAGCATCAGCGTGGCGCACTGGCCCACGGCGGCCGTCGTGCCGGGCAGGGCGACGGCGGAGAAGCGCACGCCGACGATGAAGATGACCACGGCGGCGACAGCGAGGAAGAGGTAGCCGCCGGGCATCCCTTCGCGGTAGAAAACGAGGAAGAAAGCTAAGTAAACGAGCGCCGAGCCGGTCTCCTTCTGCAACACGATGAGCCCCATGGGCAACAGGACGAGGAGGGCGGCGCGCCAGAGGTTGCGCGGATTGTCGAGCGAGAAGCCGTACTGCCCCACGACCTTGGCCAGGATGAGCGCCGTGGCACACTTGGCGAACTCGGCGGGCTGTAGCGAGACGGGGCCCAGGGATATCCACGAGCGGGAGCCTTTGATGTCCTTGGCAATGAAGGGCGTGACGAGCAAGAGGCCGAGCATGAGGACATAAAAAAGCCCGGCGAACGAGTCGAAGTAACGTTCGTCGAGCATAAGTAGGAAGCCGCCCAGCCCAAGGGCGCAGCCCATCCACACGAGTTGCTTCCCGGAGCGCGTGCCCCAGCTGAAGAAGTCCGTATCGCCCAGCTCGTGGCTGGCACCGCAGATGGAGAACCAGCCGGCTACCATGAGGAGCAGGTAGAGAACCAGGACGACGCGATCTGCGCGGTAGGCGGGATTTCCGGAACGGGAGTTGAGCGTGTACATGGGCTGTGTGTTGGCGCTTAGGGGGCGGGGGTCAGCGCACGTAGTCGCCGTAGCTGATTTTTGTTGCGGCGAGCGACTGTGCCTGCCGCTCGGAGGCGGCGGAGAGTTCGCCGTTTAAATACCTTTCCATGATGAGGCGCCCCATAGGTACGCCGAAGGTGGCGCCAAAGCCGCCGTTCTCCACGTAAACGGCGACGGCGATGCGCGGAGAGGTCATGGGGGCAAAGCCCATAAAGACGGAGTGGTCGTGACCACGGTTCTGCGCGGTGCCCGTCTTGCCGCAGACCTCGATGCCGGGGATGTTGGCGCGGTGGCAAGTGCCTGCCAGCACGGCGCGGCGCATGCCCTCGGCGGCAACGTCGTACCAGCGACGCTCCACGTGGGTATAGTGGCGCCGCGTGTAGGCGGTGTCGATGCGGCTGTCCTGGATGGCGCGCACCACGTGGGGGATGTAGTAATATCCGCGGTTGGCAACGGTGGCTGCGAGGTTGGCAATCTGCAGCGGCGTGGCGGTGACCTCGCCTTGGCCTATGGAAATGGAGATTACGGAAAGGGGATTCCACCCGGGGATGTGCTTGTCGTAAAATTCGGCGTTCGGAATCATGCCGCGCTTTTCTCCGGGGAGGTCCACGCCGAGCCTGTAGCCGTAGCCCATGCTTACGAGGTGGTCTTTCCAGCACGTGAGGGCGCGCTGCTGCGTGCCGTATTTCTCGCGGTCGGAGAGCATGCGATACAGGTTCCAGCAAAAGTAAGCGTTGCAGGAGGTGCCGATAGCGGGGACGAGGGCAATGGGCGAGGCGTGGCCGTGGCAGCCGAGGTGTAAGCCTTTGAAGTTGAAGCCGTGGCTGCAGGGGAAGCTCGTCTCGGGTGTGATGATGCCTTCCTGAAGACCAATGAGCGCTTGGGTTATCTTAAACGTAGATCCGGGCGGATACATGCCCATGATGGCGCGGTTGAGGAGGGGCTTCATGGGGTCGCGCGAGAGCCGGAGCTGCGCGGCGGAGCGTTCCCGCCCTACCATGGAGCGCGGGTCGTAGGTAGGCGCCGACGCCATGCAGAGAATCTGCCCCGTGGCGGGCTCAATGGCCACTATGGCGCCCAGCTTGCCTTGCAGCAGGCGCTCGGCAAGCTCCTGGAGGTCGGCGTCGAGCGAGAGGGTGAGGTTCTTCCCCGGCACGGCGGGAATATCGTCTGCCCCATCCTTGTAGTGACCCTTCACGCGGCCGTGGACGTCGCGCAGGAGTATGGTGAGCCCCTTTTGTCCCCGCAGCTGCTTCTCGTAAGAGCGCTCAACGCCCAGCTTGCCTATGTCGTCGCCCAGGTCGTAGTAGCTGTCAGCCTCCAGGTCGGCAGGGTTGACTTCTCCCACGTCGCCAAGGACGTGCGCCGCCGCACTGGTGGCGTAGCGCCGAACGGTGCGCTTCTCCACAGAAAAGCCGTTGAACCGAAAGAGCTTTTCTCTGAACAGAGAGAACTCTTCCGGCGGTATCTGGGCAAGGAATAGCTGGGGTTTATATCTGGAGTAGCCGGGGTTTTTCGCCGGGTCTTTGATATCAGCGCACCTTTTCTTATAGTCTTCCACGGAGATGCCGACCGTTCTGCAGAAGTCAACGGTGTCTATGCCCCGCTGGTCGTTCATGGTGACCATGATGTTGTAGGACGGCTCGTTGAAGACGAGGAGCTTCCCGTTTCGGTCGGAGATCAGGCCTCGGCTGGGGTAGGTTATGTCGCGGCGGAAGGCGTTCCGGTCGGCATTCTTTTTGTAGTCGTCGCTTACGACTTGCAGCATGAAGAGGCGGCCGATGTACACAAGGATGATGCCGAGGGCTATGCCGCCTATGACGTAGTGCCGGTTAGAGAACTTGGTCTGCCTGTCCATGCTGCCCTTCCTTCCTTCTTACTTCTCCGCACGCAAAAGCTCGAAAGCCGCTACTATAAGCAGCGTGAGGACGGTGCTGCCCAAGATATCGAGCAGCAGGTCGGTCACGTTGATAAACGAGAAGCTTTCAAGCAGGAAGAAAACGGAGCAATGGAGCAGGACGACGAGCGTAGCGAAGCGCAGGTACGGCCCCCACTCCATGGAACGCCGACCGGGAACGAGCGCATTCGTCTCGTCATAATCCTTCGGGGCAAAAAGGCGCAGCAGAAACGGCACGGCGAGTCCGCAGACCGTCATGGCGCCGGCGGCGACGCCGGGTGTGCAGAGGCAAACGTCAACTACGAGTCCTAAAGCGAAGCCCAGCACGATGTAGAGCCACCGCGGCGTGTCAGAAGGCAGGAGCAGCAGGAAATAGACGTAAGCCATAGGCACAGCGTGCCCCAGCAGCCGCACGTGGCTGAAGACGAGCACCTGAAGCAGCGCCAGTCCGATGAACCAGAAGGCACGTGAAACGACGGTTTGAAGCATCCGTTGAGTGATTTGTCTTAGGTAGGCGCGCGTAGACGGCAGGGCTTAGTTGGCCGTTCCCGTCGCTACGTCGCCGGGCGGCGCGAGCTGACCGGCATGTGCGCGAAGCGTGTCCATCTCTGCCTTGTAGCGCGTCTTGATAACCATGACGTCGCGCACGTTGGCGAAGTTGGTGCCGAGCAGGACGCCGAGGTTGTAGCTTTGCCCGTCTTTGGAATTTCCCACGTTCGTCACGCGCCCTACGAAGATGCCCGGGGGAAACACGGCGCTGTAGCCGCTGGTCTCTATGACGTCTCCGCGCTTCACTTGAGCGTAGCGGGGAATGTCGTTCAGGCCGGCGTGGCGGAAGTCGCGGCCACTCCACTGCAGCGTGCCGAAGTAGTTCTGTCCGCGAACGCGGCAGCTGACGCCGGAGCGGCGGTTGACGACGGGTATGACGAGGGAGTGGTGCGGCGCACAGAGGAAGACGATGCCCACGACGCCGTTGCCGCTCACTACGCCCATTTCGGGAAACACGCCGTCGGACGTGCCGCGGTCTATGACGAGGTAGTTGTCAGCTTGCTCGTGGCTGTTCGACACTACGAGGGCCGGTATCAGCTCATAGCCGGCCAGGGCGCCGCTGCGTGCGGCGGTTGCGGCAGCCGTGTCGCGACCTGCGCGTGCGAAGGCCTGCCGCAGCGCCTCGTTCTCGGCGGATAGTTCCACGTTGCGGCGCACCAGCTCGCGGTTTGTCTCGCGCAGCCGCACGAAGGAGCTTCCCTCGGCGTAGAGGCCGTTGAGTTTTGCCGCGACAGCGTTGGCCGACGTGAACCAGACGCTGCCTTGGTAGCTATTGAAGCTGAACAGCAACACGAGGCTCGCGCTCTCCAGCAGGAGGAACACGAGCCAGTAGTTGTACTTTCGGAGAAAATCGAGAAAGGTGTTCACTTGTCCGGTGCCGGGCGGGACGTGCCGCTTGGCGGTAGGCGTCAGCGCATCAGGAAGGTGAAGTCGTCCACGTGTTGCAGGGCGATGCCCGTGCCTTTGGCCACGCAGAGCAGCGGCTCCTCGGCCACGTGGAACGGTATGTTTATCTTCTCCGTCAGCCGCCGGTCAAGGCCGCGCAGCAGGGCGCCACCGCCGGTCAGGTAGATGCCGTTTTTCACGATGTCGGCGTACAGCTCGGGCGGCGTATCTTCGAGGGCGCTGATGACGGCTTGCTCTATTTTTGCGATACTCTTCTCCAAGCAGTGAGCTATCTCTTGGTAGCAGACGGGAACTTCCATGGGCATGGCCGTAATCTTGTTGGGGCCATGCACGATGTAGTCCTCCGGCGTGTCGTCGCCGAGGTCGGTGAGTGCTGCGCCGACGTTTATCTTGATACGTTCGGCCATACGCTCGCTGACGCGCACGTTGTGCTGGCGGCTCATGTACTCCTGGATGTCTGCGGTAAAGTCGTCGCCCGCCATCTTTATGCTGTTGTTCGATACGATGCCTCCCAGCGAGATTACGGCTATTTCTGTCGTTCCACCGCCTATATCTACGATCATATTGCCCTCGGGTGCGTTCACATCGATGCCTATGCCTATGGCGGCGGCCATGGGTTCGTAAACGAGGTACACGTCGCGGCCGCCGGCATGTTCGGCCGAGTCGCGCACGGCACGCAGCTGCACTTCCGTAGAGCCGCTCGGCACGCCGATTACCATACGCAGAGAAGGCGAGAAGATACGCTTGCCTTTGTGCACCATACGGATGAGGCCGCGTATCATTTGCTCGCAGGCGTTGAAGTCCGCTATGACGCCTTCGCGCAGGGGGCGAATGACACGAATCTTGCTATTTGTCTTTTCATACATCAGCTTCGCCCGTCCGCCAACGGCGATCATCTTCTCGGAATGTTGGTCCAGCGCCACGACAGAAGGCTCGTTCACGACGATTTGGTCGTCGCTAAGAATGATGGTGTTGGCCGTGCCGAGGTCTATGGCCAGCTCCTGGGTGAAGGAGAACAGCTTATTAAGAAATTTCATCGGTTTATCGTTTTGCGCCGGTAAGGGCGCACGAGGTTTTGCTTACTTATTGAACCACGCCTCTATGGCGGCGTCGTAGTGTGCGCTGACGGCGAAGGCTTTGGCGGCCAAAGCGCGGCGCTGCTCCAAGGTGGTCGATATTCCGTCGGACAGGATGCCGAGCAGCTCGTCATACTCGTGGCGCGAGGGGATGATGACGACGTCGCGGTAGTTCTTGCCGCCGGCGCGGATAAGGCTGATGCCGCCTATGTCTATCTTCTCTATCACTTCCGCCTCGTCAGCGCCCGAAGCGACGGTTTCCTCGAAGGGGTAGAGGTCCACAATGACGAGATCTATTTGCGGTATGCCGTACTTGATCATTTCTGCCGCGTCCTGATCCAGGCCTCTGCGCCCTAAGATGCCGCCGAAAATTTTGGGATGCAACGTTTTCACGCGGCCGCCCAGGATAGAGGGGTAGGAGGTCACTTCCTCCACTTTTTGGCAGGGGTAGCCCAGGCTCTCGATAAACTTCTGCGTGCCGCCCGTAGAGAGCAGCTTCACGCCGCCGTCGTGCAGCGCCTTGAGGATGGGTTCCAGTCCGTCCTTATGATAAACGGAAATCAGCGCGGTGCGTATGGGTCGTTTGTCAGACATGTGCTAAAGGTTAGGGGGTTGGGGTTGCAAAGTTAGGGAAAGGCAAAAGAAGGGCAAAGGGGGCGCCCTTTTTTTTGTAACGCGCCTGCATGTAGCCGCTTCAGGTTTCGGTATGGCGAGAGCGCCGATGTGTAGGGTCGTCATGGCCTTACGGATTTCTGTATTCTTTACAATTAAAATAATAAAACGCCTTTGTTGAACTATACGTCCGACCTATCAGCTGATAAGTCCGACCTATCAGCTGATAAGTCCGACGTGTCAGCCGGCACGTCCGAGCTGTCAGACAGCAAGCGCAACACGTTAGTTCACAAGCCCTTCCCCTCAGTTTTCAAAGCGTTCTCTCCGGCTCCTCCGGCCGATTGTTACTGAAACGAACCATTTCTGCGCAAAACGTCAGCCCGGGTACGTTTTCGCTAACACTTTGCAGCGCGCTTTCCGAAGCCTCTGTTTGGTTCTAAAGCATATTCCTTGACTTCATCTCCGGCAGTAGCTCTCTCCACGGCGTATGAAGATGAACCTAAAAGTTGAAAAACGGAGCAGAGCATAGCATCGTTTTGCGAAAAGACGTATATTTGCCTCATACGTTGCCCCACGTGGGCGCAAAAGTGATTACAGCATGGAAGAAGAAGCCTACGTTGTCGGTTTGGGCGAGATATTGTGGGACGTGTTGCCGTCCGGTCGGCGCTTGGGCGGTGCTCCCGCCAACTTCGCGTACCACGCCGGACAAGCCGGTCTGCGCAGCCTTGCCGTGAGCGCCATAGGCCACGACGCATTGGCCGACGAGACGCTGCGCGCACTACGCGCCAAAGGCCTGCCGGCCTACTTGGAACGCGTCCCCTACCCCACGGGCACCGTGGAAGTGACTCTCGACGACGAAGGCCTGCCGCAGTATGACATTCTGGAAGGCGTGGCGTGGGACAACCTGCCCTTCACGGCGGAGATGGAGCGCATAGCGCAGCACACGCGTGCCGTATGCTTCGGCAGCTTGGCGCAACGCGCGGAGACGAGCCGCCGCAGCATCCGCGCCTTCCTTGCCGCCATGCCCGAAACGCCCGAAACGCTGAAGGTCTTCGACATAAACCTGCGCCAGCACTTCTACAGCCGCGAAGTGGTGGAGGCGTCGCTGCAAGCCGCCAACGTGCTGAAGGTGAACGACGAGGAGCTGCCCCTGCTGGCCTACTACTACGGCCTGACGTCTGCCCGCGCCACGGAGCGTTGCGAGGCGCTGCAACAGCGGTTCGGCCTGCGCCTCGTCATCTGCACCTGCGGGGCGGTGAAAAGTATTGTGGTTCATGAGGGCGGCACGTCGGAGCTTCCCACGCCGCACGTGGACGTGGCCGACACGGTGGGCGCCGGCGACAGCTTCACGGCGGCCTTCTGCGCTGCCCTCCTCACGGGGCATACCATCGCCGAGGCGCATGCCCGAGCCGTGCGCGTGGCCGCTTACGTCTGTACGCAACGTGGCGCCATGCCCCCCTGGCCTCGCAGCCTGACGCGCCCGGTCCCCCAGCGCCGCTAAAGCCGCCGGCTTCCCCACAAACGCGCGAGGCGCGGCACCTCAACGGGTGTCGCGCCTCGTGTGTTCTTCTGCCGGACAGAGCGGCCTATCCCTTGGCGGCATGCGCCTGGCAGGCGGTAATGGCTATCATGTAGTAAATATCGTCCACGGAGCAGCCGCGGCTAAGGTCGTTCACGGGACGGGCGATGCCCTGAAGGATAGGCCCGATGGCTATGGCGCCACCAAGGCGCTGCACGAGCTTATAGGCGATGTTGCCCACCTCAAGATTGGGCACGATGAGCACGTTGGCGTGACCCGCGATGGGGCTTCCCTTGGCCTTCTTCTCAGCTACGGCGGGAACGAGGGCGGCGTCGGCCTGCAACTCGCCATCCACTTGCAATTCGGGGTAACGCTCGTGGGCTAAGCGCGTAGCTTCTACCACCTTGTCCACGACTTCGTGGCTCGCGCTGCCCTTCGTAGAGAAGGCGAGCATAGCTATGCGGGGCTCGCTGATGCCGGCCACGTCGATGGCGGTCTCGGCCGTGCAGTGGGCGAACTGGCAGAGCTGGTCGGCCGTAGGTACGGGCGTCACGGCGACGTCGCTGAGAACGACGATGCCATCTTCGCCATACTCCTTAGCCTGCGTAATGAGCAGCATGGCTCCACTGACGCAGGTGATACCCGGCTCGCACTTAATAATCTGCAAGGCGGGACGTAGCGTCTCGCCGGTCGTAGATAGCGCACCGCTGATCTGACCGTCGGCGTGACCGCTCTTGATGATGAGGCAGCCAAGGTAGAGGGGGTTCTTCACAAGTTCGCGCGCCTGCTCGATAGTCATGCCTTTCTTCTTACGAAGTTCGGCCAACAGCTGCGCATATTCCTCGGCCTTGGGGTTGTTCAAGGGGTCGATGATGGTGGCTTGGGAGATGTGCTCCAGCCCGAACCGTTCAGCCTCCGCGGCAATGTTTGCGGGATTGCCTATGAGCACGATGTCGGCCAGCCCGTCGGCTATGGCGCGGTCTGCGGCTTTGATAGTTCGTTCCTCCTCGGCCTCAGGCAACACAATGCGCTGTTTGTCAGCACGCGCACGGGCGATGAGTTTTTCTAAAAGCTCCATGTCTTTTTGTTTCTTTAATACGATAGGCGAAAGTATGCATTTTAATCGGCGTAGGGCGTTAAAACGTGTTAATAAAGCGTTCCGCGCGCCGCGTAGCCCGGCTTGGGCAGACTTTCTGCCCCGTCGGCCGGCACACAAAAGGCGGCTACGGGTGCGCGTTGTGGCTGCAAAAGCGTAACTTCGCCGTGCAAACTACGGCAAGCATGGAAAAGTTTCGCATAGCTGTCATCACGCCGAACACGCTCGAAGGCCTTGCCTTGGAAGATTTACTGGGGCGAATGGTGCCTATGGCACAAGTGGTGCGCATGAGTACGGCAGCGGAGGCTGAAGCGGACACAGCGGGTTTCTTCCATTACTTCACGGCGGCGGAGGCGCTCCTTGCAAAGGCGGAGTTCTTCCTCGCGCAACGCCACAAGGTGATTGTGCTGGTTCACGGGGCAGAACACCTGCCGCTGCAGGGTTTCCACACGCTGAACGTCTGCCAGCCGGAAGGACAGCTGGTGCGCGACATCCTGCACATGGCGCACGCAGGCCACCACCACCCGGGGAAACCCACGGCAGAAGCGGTGCGCCGAATAGAAAGCCTGCACGAGAAGGTGACACCCCTGACGCCTCGCGAGCAGGAGGTGCTGCGCCTCGTCGTGCAGGGGTTGCTCAACAAGGAGATTGCCGAGCAGCTGCACGTGGGGCTGACCACCGTCATCTCGCACCGCAAGAACCTGACGGCAAAACTGGGAATAAAAAGCGTCAGCGGCCTGACCATTTACGCCGTGACGCACGGCATAGCGGAGATTTAGCCCTACGGCAAGACAAGACGCCCCCGCCCGCGCCCAAGACGAACTTGGGAACGCGGACGGGGGCTTGGCATTTCAGAGGATAACGACCCGGGCGTAATCCTTCAGGCGGAAAGGGCCTTTCCCGGCAGAGGCCTGGCTGTCGTTCAGAAGCAGGAGGGTCTGCCGACCGTCGGCCAGCACAAGGCCGGGACATACGGCCTCGTAGTTGGCAAAGTCGATGTGAAGCAAAGCGATGCGCGAGCTGAGCGTGAGGAGATGTTGTTTGGCAAGGAAGCGCTCCGGCGGCAGCAGGCGGAGGTCGGCGTCGGCAGAGACCGTCTGCCCCTCGGCAGGACGAACGGCGTAGAGCTTACAGACGCACCGCGCTCCCAGATAGCCGGAGGGCACGCTGAGCTCCCGTTCCAACACGACGAGGCGTCCGTCCGGCAAGGCGCACAAGGCGGAAATGCCGTAGGCGTAGTAGGCACCCTGCGCTGACAGTTCGGCACTATCCACCCGGTAAGCGTACTGCCCCACGGGCTGCAAGTTGTCATCGAAACAGAGGAGGCGCAGGCGGCCGTACTGCATGGCGGCACGCCCCGACAACGGCGAGGCGTCGGCGCGCAAGGCGTTCTCCGTGGCCGCCCATAAGCGATGCGTCTGCGGATTGTAGGCAAGTCCTTCGAAGCCACCGTTGGGCTGTATTTTGTCCAGCCCGAACTGTGCGGGAACAGCCAGCCCACGACCCGTGGGAACGCCGTTCAAATCGTACTCAAGCACCTGCTGATCGCCCTCACCGGCTATGAAGACCGTGCCGCGCCCGGGATGGTAGGCCACTCCCTCGCAGTCGCGCACGGAGAGTCCCCTCGCGTCTACTTCAGCTTGCGGGTTGCCATAGAACCCCTCCACGCTAACGCTGTCCACCTGCCCCGTCTGGGGGTCTTGGTCTATACGAAAGACGAAGAAGCCGTCCTGAGGCTCCTTGTCGCTGACGACTGCGAAACGCCCCGCGCCGAGCGGCGCGATGCCGCTAAAGTTTGCCGTCCCAACCTGCCAACGTGCCAGCGGACGCGGCTTTAGCGCCACAGCGCCTTGGGCACGTGCACCGAAGACACAGGCCAGCTGGACGAGGATAAGCAGGAAGACACGTTTCATAGGTAAGTGGTAGGGAAGAGTAGCTTCTATATATAATAAGGTGTAACGGGACAACAACCTTGCTTAATAGGGCAAGGTGGTGACAAAAGCGCCGTCGGCGGTAGGACAGGTCACCTCTATGCTGTCACCTGCGGCAAGACGCCCGGCGTAGGCGTCGAGGAGACACGATACATACGTCTCACGGGTATAATAGGTAGCATCTGCGTTCTGATTGTGGTACAGCTGCAAATGGAGCATACGGTTTCCCGCTTCGTTAAGCGTGATGCCGCGGTCAATGAAGCCCAGGTAGTGGGGCGTAGCTCCGCCCGTGGGCAAGCCCAGATGGAAGTTGACGTACCGCCCGCCGCGCCAGACGGAGAGCACCTTTAGGGCGTCCGTTCGTACGTCGCCCGCGTCCATCACCTGTGGCGCAGCTGTCAATACGCCGGTGACGCGCCGCAGATCAGCACCGCCCGCTTGTGGGACGAAAAGGGCGAGGACGCGCACCGTAGTGTCGAGATAGGCCGTCGGGAAAGGGGAGGTGGGAGCGAGCGTCGTGCCGTCGTCGAAAGCCAAGAGTATGGCCTGGCCATCTGCTGCCGTCGTGAGGTCGGCTAAGTCGTAGCGGTAAGGCTCTGCGTAGTCGTCATCGTCGGAACAAGCCGCTAAGACTAAGCACAACACCGCGAGAATCAGCTCAAGACGCTTCATGATTGAACACAGGGTTGGCGTACATCGTCAGCAAGCGTTCTCGCAGATAGGGCACGTCCGGGTTAGGCAAGTCCACCTTCTTTATCTGGCCGGCTATGTACGCCTCGAACCGCTCCAGCTCCTCCTTATTATAAAAGGCTTGGTGCGCTGTGGACTGGCGGAGCAGGTCTGCGGCGGCGTAGTTACCGGGGTAGAGGCGGTAGGCGGCATAAATCTCCTTGTCCATACGGCGTGCCACGCGCTCAAAGAGTTCCCGCCCCGCCTCGGCGTAATCTGCGAGCCAGCTGTTCACCGGTAAAGCGGTCTGAAAGTGAATGTGTCCCTTGAAGCCAAAGATGCCCGTCTGCATATTCCTAAGGTCGTCGTCCTTACTCTTCTTCCATTCGGGGTTATCTCGCTTCTGCTGAAACTCTTTCGCCTTGAGGTAATCGCACGGGTCGTACTCGTAAGACAGCGCAACAGGCACGATGTTCATCTCCCTAAGACTTTCGAGTGGAGAGCCCGTACCCCCCATGGCAATCATCTTGAGTACGGCGTCCTGGGTGCGGTCGTTGCTATCCTTGGCGCGGCCTTCGCGCTGGGCAATCCAGATGGATTCCTTCTTATCTCGGATGACGAAATGCATGTATCGGCTCATCTTGCGGCTGGCCAGGAGCGATTCGCGCAGGCCTAAGGCGCGCTGGACGATGAAGGCCTTGTTGAGCCGTACAAGGTGCTTTATCCACGGGAAAGCCAAGAGGTTGTCGCCGATAGCTATCTGTGGCGTGTCGGTAAAGCCGTTCTTCACGAGCAAGGCAGCCAGCAGCGAGGGGTCAAGTACGATGTCGCGGTGGTTTGAGACGAACGTGCAGGGCCAAACATCGCCATCAATGGTTGAGGAGTCCAGTTCCATGCCCGTGGTGAGGCGACTCATGAGGTCGAAGACAAAGGAGTAGAGAAATGTCTTTTGGAACTGCAGGGGCGTAGAGCAGGCATAGAGCTTCTTCTTCAGCTCTTCTAAAGGAACGCCGGGGAAGAGCCGGGCAATGACGGCCTGAAACTGGGGGTCAGATAGGAGCAGGTCATAGACAGCGGGCAAGTCTTTGGCTTCATAAGCCCGGATGTCGTCATATTCGGCGGGGGTATCCATGGTGAGTGCGGTTTTGTGAAGCGGGGTGATGGAGTTATGCGGGGACGAAGCCGAGGGGGCGGCGCGGAAATGCGCCGTTCAGGATTTTCCCTCGATGATGTCAGACAGCACGTCGGCGATGCGAAGTCCTGCGGCACGTACTTGCTGCGGGATGAAGCTCGTAGCCGTCATTCCGGGCGTGGTATTGATTTCTAAGAGGTTTATCTGCTCCGCTCCTTGCGCACCGGTCAGGATGTAGTCCACTCGTATGATGCCGTAGCAACCGAGCAGCTCGTATATGCGTCGGGTCTGTGCGCTGACACGTGCGGCCGTCTCGGGTGCAATGCGGGCGGGCGTGATTTCATCTACCTTGCCGTTGTATTTTGCGTCGTAGTCAAAAAACTCTTGGTTCGTCACGACCTCGGTTATGGGGAACGTGACGACCTCAGCGCCTTTCTTGTAGGCGCCGCAAGTAATTTCAGTGCCTGTCAGCAGGGCTTCTACCATAACTTCGTCACTCTCGTTCATGGCTTTTTCTATGGCAGGACGCAGCGCGTCGGGGCTCTTCACTTTTGTCACGCCGAAGCTACTGCCTCCGGCGTTTGGCTTGACGAAGCAAGGCAGGCCAAGGCGCGCTACGACGTCGCTCTCCGGCGGCAACTCCTGCCCCTTACGTAGCAGGATGCTGTCGGCCAGGTGTAACCCGGAAGAAGTGCGTAGGAAGTTATTAAGCGCAAATTTGTTGAACGTAAGTGCCTCAACGAGGACGCCGCTTGTGGAGTAGGGCATACCGATGAGATCGAAATAGCCTTGGAGTGTGCCGTCCTCGCCAGGCGTGCCGTGGATGGTGATATAGGCAAAGTCGAACGTATGCCGCCCGTCGGAGGCGGTGAACGAGAAGTCGTTCTTGTCAACGGGGCAGCGCTCCTCGCCATATAAGGCGGTCCATCCCGTACGTTCCACGTCGACGACGATGCTTTCGTACTTGTCGCTATCCATGAAGGAGAGAAGGCCGTCCGCACTGCGGAGGCTGACGTCGTGCTCGGAGCTATAGCCGCCGGCAACGATTGCAATTACCTTTTTCATAAGGCGCTGGGGAGGTGGATGGGAACGACAAAACGACTACTCGGCGCTACCGGGGTCGTAAGCGGCTTTGATCCCGATTACCTCCCATTTATTATTGTTTTACGTTAGTCCTTGGTTTGAGGCGTCTGCCGCCCGGGTGTAGGCGCGCCATTTGTCGAGCAGGGCTTCCATGTCAGGCGGCAGGGGAGCGGAGAAATCCATTTCCTCACCCGTCCGGGGGTGTCGAAAACCCAAGGTGCGGGCGTGCAGGGCTTGCCTGGGGCAGAGGGCGAAGCAGTTGCGCACGAATGCGGCGTAGGTGCCGCTGGGCATGCCGCGCAGTATCTTGTCGCCGCCGTAACGTGCGTCGTTGAAGAGCGGATGCCCCACGTGGCGCATGTGCGCCCTGATTTGGTGCGTCCGACCTGTCTCCAGGATACATTCTACCCGTGTGACGTAAGCCAAGCTTTCCAGCACCCGATAGTGAGTCACGGCGTGTTTTCCCACGCCGCTGTCAGGCGGAAAGACGGCCATTTGCAGGCGGTCGTGCGGATCGCGCGCTATATTCCCTATGATGGTGCCCTGTGGCTCGGCGAAGCGCCCCCATACGACGGCTTCGTAGCGCCGCCGCGTAGTCTTATTGAAAAACTGCAAGCCGAGTCTCGTCTTGGCCTCGGCAGTTTTGGCTACGACGAGCAGGCCGCTGGTGTCTTTATCTATGCGATGCACGAGGCCTACGGCGGGGTCGTTGGCGTCAAAACCGACGCAGTCGCGCAGGTGCCAGGCCAAGGCGTTGACGAGTGTCCCCGACCAGTTGCCAACGCCGGGGTGGACAACGAGGCCTGCGGGCTTGTTGATGACGAGCAGGTCGGTGTCTTCATAGACCACGTCCAGGGGAATAGGCTCCGGCTGGATGGTCGTCTCCGAGCGGGGACGATCGAGCAGCAGGGTGACGACGTCGCGCGGTTTTACGCGGTAGTTGCTCTTCACGGGCGCTCCGTTCACGTGGACGAAGCCTGCCTTGGCCGCCAGCTGCACGCGGTTGCGCGACGTGTCGGGCAGGTGGGCCATCAGAAACTTGTCCACGCGGAGCAGTTGCTGCCCGCGGTCGGCCACAACGCGATAGTGCTCGTAGAGGGCGCCCTCTTCCTCCTCGTCCGCCCATGCGGGCGTCGCGGATCGGGCTTCCTCTGTGGGCAGCGACGTAGGCGTGGTTGGGGGCATGGGGCTATGATTTGTTACTCCGGGGACAGCGTGCGCGGCCGGCCGTTCTTTGCACCGCAAGGCCGCAGGGCGTGGGGATGCCGGTTCGGTATGTCCCTGTCCTGCGGCCTTGCGGTGCCGCGCGGGTGCTCACTGCGCGTTTTCCTCATAGTCAGACTCGTCCAGGTCGTTCATGTCACCGTTCCGGGCATAGTCTATGCTGTCGTTTCCGTTATATTCCTCGTACACCTTCCCGTCTCCGATGATTAGGGTCAGGGGTGTGTCCACGGAGACGCGGTCGCCGGCTTTGCAGCTCTTGCCTCCGGCTTCTATGCCATAGACCCAGTCGCGGTCGCCTGCGGTGTATTTCGGCGCAGTGCATTTGAAGCCAAGGCTTTCCAGTTGCACGACGGCTTCGCGGTAGGAGCTGTTGTCGGCCACGTCGGGCAAGGCGACGGCTATGGCATGGGCGGCGTTTACGGTGACGTAGATGATGCGCCCCGGCTTTACGACGTCGCCTGCCGGTGTGCTTTGTTGCAGGATGATGTCGGGCGGCAGGGTGCGTATGTAGCCCGTGTCGGTCACTTGCAGCTCCAGGCCGATAGCTTCGCCTTGGTCAATGCCCACATAGACGTTCTTGCCCACGAAATTCGGCACCTTGGTGGTTTCTCCGTGATGGGTGTACCAGTTTATGAACCTTTCGGCGCCGAAGAGGAGCGCTGCGCCCAGCAAGATCATGCCGAGGCAGTTTCCCAAGAGGTAGGGGCTGAATATCTTACGGAAGAAGACTTTGAGTGTCATGCTTTTCCTTTCGTATGATGGGTGTGAGCCTAATCTTTGCCGGAAGATGCTTGCCGGGTAGTTTTTAATATGTGCAAAAATAGCGCAAGAGGCGTGAAGCGCCAAGTAAAAAGCGCTTTTTCCCGTTTCTGCGCGCTGCCGTAGGGCTGCTCGGTGGCGCTTGGGGCGTAACATGACGCGGGGCAGGCAACACCCGTCTTCGGTGTACTGCCTGCCCCGCGATGCTCCCACGTGCGTGAGGAGCGCGGACGCTTACTTCTTGCGTCCGTTGTACTCGTCGCTGACGGTCAGCTTCTTGCGGCCGTGGCGGCGGCGGCTGGCCAAGACGCGCCGACCATTGGCGGTCTGCATCCGCTTGCGGAAACCGTGCTTATTGTGCCGCTTACGGTTGTGCGGCTGAAAAGTGCGTTTCATTGTATGTGGTTTTTGTTTTGTCGCTTTTGCGCTACGGGTTGCAAAGGTACAAATAAAAACATAAAACCCAAACGCGGCAATATATTTTTTCTGCCCGGCAGCGCTTGAGCCGTCTGCTGCACAATCGTAAGCCTAATTACGTGACAGGGCGCGTGGGCTTTGCCGTGCCACAGTTTTCTCGTACTTTTGTGCCACAAACAAATAGCAAGTTATGCCAAAGAAAGTTTACCTCACGGGCGACCGTCCCACCGGCCGCCTCCACATAGGACACTACGTGGGCTCCCTACGCGCCCGGGTAGAGATTCAGGAAAAGGGCGACTACGACCAATTCTTCATCTTCATTGCCGACGCGCAGGCCTTGACGGACAACTTCGACACGCCGGAGAAGGTACGGCAGAACGTGGTAGAGGTAGCGTTGGACTACCTCTCCGTAGGGCTCGACCCGGAGAAGGTGACCATCTTCATCCAAAGCCAAATACCGGAGCTGACGGAGCTGACGTTCTACTACATGAACCTCGTCACCGTCAGCCGCCTACAGCGCAACCCTACGGTGAAGACGGAGCTGGCCATGCGCGGCTTCGGGAGCAGCATCCCCGTAGGCTTCTTCACTTACCCCATTTCGCAGGCCGCCGACATCACGGCCTTCAAAGCGACCCACGTCCCCGTGGGCGAGGACCAGAAGCCCATGCTGGAACAGACCACGGAAATCGTACGCCACTTCAACGCTATCTACGGCTCCACCCTCGTCGAGCCGAACATTGTGCTGCCCGGGAACGCGGCCTGCCTGCGCCTGCCCGGCACGGACGGCAAAGCCAAAATGTCAAAAAGCTTGGGCAACTGCATATACCTCTCCGAAGACCCCAAGGAGCTGAAGCAAAAAGTGATGTCTATGTACACCGACCCGACACATATCCACGTGGAAGATCCGGGTCACACGGAGGGAAACACGGTCTTCACCTACCTGGACGCCTTCTGCCGCCCCGAGCACTTCGAAGCGTTCTGGCCGGAGTACAAGAGCTTGGACGAGGTGAAGGAGCACTATCGGCGAGGCGGCCTGGGCGACATGAAGGTGAAGAAGTTCCTGAACAGCATTCTGCAAGCCGAGCTGGAACCCATCAGGCAGCGACGCGCAACGTATGAGCAGGACATTCCGGGCGTTTATGACATGCTGCGGCGCGGCACGGAGCAGGCGCGCGAGGTGGCCGCCCGAACCATGGACGAGGTGCGCCACGCCATGCGCCTTGACTACTTTCAGGACAACGCCCTCATTGCCGAGCAGAGCCGCCGCTTCGCAAAATAAAATAGCACCTTTAAGGTATTTAGCGGCAGGTACAACCTTCCGCGCAACACGTCCGATCTGTCGCCCGACAGGTCGGACGTGTCATTTGACAGGTCGGACTTATCAGCTGACAGCTCGGACGTATCAGCTGACAGGTCAGACTTGTCAGCTGGCAGGTCAGACGTATCAGTGGGTTCGTCCAACTTTTTATGTATTAAGTCATTCCCTTGCTTTCCCACGCGCCCCGCATAAGGGCAGGAAAGCGTTTCGTCAACATCCCAACCTTCATTTTAAGCAAACAGTTACCGCAAAGTGCGTTACCCTGACGTTTTGCCTTCCCTTGGTTCCCTCCCGTCGAAGCGCAAAGCGCTTTAACGACGCGGCGCAGGGGTGCAAAAAAGCCCGGAGCCGCAGGGCTCTCGGGCTGATTAGGGGATAGTGGCCGGCGCTTACTGCAGGGAGTCGAGCACCTGCTTGAACTGCTTCGCCGTCTCGTTGTCGGGGTCTTTCTCCAGCCACTCGTTGGCGTAAGTCTTGGCCGTAGCATAGTCCAGCTTGGAGTAGTAGTAGAAGACTACGTACTGGTAAGCCGTGGCGCGCCAGGCATCTACGGCGTCGTCGTCCGTAACATCCTTCGTAGCGTTGAGAAGCTCTACGAAAGCGTCTTTGGGCGCTTCCTCAGCTGTTGAGGAATCCGTTATGAGCATCTGTGCACGGCGGAACAGGGCTTTATACATCGTGTTGTCCTTCTCGTAAGCCTTGCGGAAGGCCTCGGCGCCGTCTGCAATGTTTGCCGTCTTCTGCTCCGGCGTGACGCCCTCTTCGTTGTTGGCGAAGAGATAGGTCATGCCCAAGCTGAAGAGCATGTCGGCCGAGGGACCCTCCGGCAGCGTGGAGAAGTATTTGTTGTAAGCCCCAATTGCCTCTTCGTACTTGCTCTCCTGCGAATAGCAGGTAGCCAGGCGGTACCACTCATCTCCGCGGGACGAATCCGCTTTCATGGCTTGGAGGACGTATTTCTCGGCGCTGGCATAGTCGTTCACGTTCATAAAATACGTTGCAGCGACGTTGTAGTCGTAGTAGGTATGGAGCGCCTCCGGCCACTTCGGATTGCTGAGGTAGGAGATGCTTTGTGCGGCCAGCTCGTTCTCATTATTAAAGACGTCAGCAAAGAAGTCCATGCGCTGGAATACGATGTCGTCGGGGAACTTTGCCTTCCACTTGTCGGCCTGTGCCTTGAGGTTCGTGAAGTCCATGGTGGAGAAGAGGCTGTAACAGTAGTTCTCGGCGGCTTTCGGGTCGGTGATGCTGTCTTCGGGCGCTTTAGCAAAGTATTTGCCGTAGTGCTCAATGGCTTGCGCGTAGTCAGAGCCGTCGTAGGCTATGTCGCCAAGGTCTGCCTCCACGGTGTAGTCGTCGGGGTCAAGGACGGCTATTTTGTCCAAGTACACTTTTGCGGCGGCAGGGTTGATGCGCTTGTAGATAGTGACGTTCTGCCGAATGGCAGGTACGTACGTAGAGTCGAGCGCAAGCACTTCCTCAAACTTCTGCCCGGCCAGGCCGAAATACGTCTCGTTGTTCGTAGCGAAGCCCTGCGCCTTGCTGACGATTCCGCCAAACATAAGGCCGGGTATGTACGTCGGGTCGAGCTTATAGACCTGCTGTGCGCACATCTTAGCTACTTGGTAGATATTCTTATTCAGGAAGAAGTCGCCGACGTTGACGAGCTGCTCCTTATTTTTCTTCACCTTGTTGAGCACTTTCTGGAAGATCTTGTTGCCTTGGTCGGGGTCGTCAAGCTGCAGGTCGATGACCTGGTTGCACATCTGCTCCACTTGGGGATCCATGGCCGTTACGGTGTACCCCTTCGTGGCTTGTGCGCCGGCCTTCGTTACGCCCACGAGGCAGAGGGCGGCCAGCGCGAAAGCATGGAAAAGACTTTTCTTCATGATTATCTAACGTAATGTTTTGTTTCCTTATCGTGTGTGCCCTTGCCGGGTTTTACGCCGACCGCTTCTTGGGGTTGGCTTTTCCCAAATGGCAGGCTTCGGGTGGCACACGGTTCATTATGCCACGAAAAACGGGCATATTGCTTGCAAAAGTAGAGAATATTTTTGTTTCGCGGCCTTTTTGCGGCGGGTAAATTCCCTTTATAGCTTTTTTTAAGCCTACTGCGGTGCCGCGCGTCGGAAGGCGTCAGTGGCTGCCCAGTTCTATCACCTCAAGGTCGCGTATCTCCCGCCTGTCAACGACGAAGCGCACGAGGGTACGTTCCCGCTGCCAGCCCTGGAGTCCCGCCGCGCCGGGGTTGATGTGCAGGCAGTGGAGCGCGGCGTCGTACTGCACCTTCAGGATGTGGCTGTGCCCGCTGATGAAGAGGTCGGGCGGCGAGGTGCGTAGCAGTTGCACTACGCTGCGGTCGTAGTGGCCGGGATAGCCGCCGATGTGTTTCATCATGACTTCCACCTCCTCGCAGCGGAAGCGCAGCAGTTCGGGGAAAAGCAGGCGCAGGTCGCCGCCGTCGCAGTTGCCGCAGACGGCGCGGAAGGGTTTCAGCGCCTGAAAGCGCTCGGCCAGCTCCATAGAGCCGATGTCGCCCGCGTGCCATACCTCGTCCACATCGGCAAAATACTTCTCGTAGCGCGCGTCCCAGTAGGAGTGCGTATCGCTCAGGAGACCTATCTTCTTCATCCTACGCTTCCCTTTCCTATATATATAATATGGTGTAGTGCGTCGCCGCCTCACGCTCCCGGTCGCACGCCAAGCTTTCGCGCTACAAACTCCTCGATGAAGGAGACCGAGCCGTCGATGCCCAGGACGGACGTGTTCAGACACAGGTCGTAGCTCGCCGCCGCGCCCCAGCGTTTATCGCTGTAGAAGTTGTAGAAGTCGGCTCGCCGCCGGTCGCCCTTCTCCATGATGCGCCGCGCAGCGTGTTCGTCCACGCCCTCGCGCCGGCCTATCGCGCGGATGCGGTCCTGCGGGTCGGCTGTAAGGAACACGTTGACGCATCGCGCCATGTCGCGCAGCACGTAGTCCGCCAGACGGCCTATGAATACGCAGCTGTGGTCGGCAGCTGCCTTGCGGATGGCCTCGCTCTGCAGGCGGAAGAGGGCATCGTCTGAAATGGCATTCTGGTAGTAGTTGCCGCCGCCCAGCAGGGGCAAGCCGCCGCGCACCACCTGCGCGAAGAAGCCCTTCTTCTCGTCGTTCCGCTCAAAGATTTTCTCGCTGTAGCCGCTCTCCTGCGCCGCCATGGCCAGTATTTCCTTGTCGTAATAGGCTATGCCGTAGTCCGTGGCCAACTTGTGCCCCACGTCGCGTCCCCCGGCGCCCAGCTGGCGCCCTATGTTGATGATGAAGTGTTCCATGTAGCTTATGTTTACAAGCTTGCAGCACGCCGTGCGCCCCGTCGGGGGGCTTAGGACTTCTGCGCCTTAATCATTTTCTTGAACTTACGCACCTGCACGGCCTGCATACCCACGGCCAGGAGGAAGGCCAGCACGTCGGCGGCAGGCATGCTGAGCAACACGCCGTCCACCTTGTTCGGCACCACGGCAGGAAGCAGCAACATCATGGGGATGAGAAACAGCAGCTGCCGTGTCAGCGACAGGAAGATGGACTTTCCGGCGTAGCCGATGCTTTGGAAGAAGGCCGTCGACATCACCTGCACGCCCACCAGCGGGAACGTGCTTACCATGATGCGCATCGAGTGGGCGCCCTGCGCGATAAGCTCCGGACTATCCTTCGCAAAGAGCGACGTAAGCGGCGTGGCGAAGATGAAGCCCGCCACGAAGCCCGTCGTAGTTATGATGGTGGCGAAGATGATGCTTTGCTTGAGCACCTGCAAGAGGCGGTCGTACTTCTGCGCGCCGTAGTTGTAGCCCGCTATGGGCTGCATGCCCTGGTTTAGGCCTACTACAATCATGACAACGAAGAGCACTACGCGGTTGGCAATGCCGTATCCGCCGACGGCCACGTCACCTCCCATTTCCTCCATCTGACCGAAGTGCGTCAAAGACCGAGTCATCACGATGGCAACGAGACAGGCGCACAGATTAATCAGAAACTGCGGAAGCCCAACGACCAGCGACTGGCGGATAATCCGCCACTGCACGTTCGGCCGGCCGCGGTGCAGATGAATCATCTTCGTCTTGTCCGAGAACAGCCGGAACTGCCAGCACAGCATGAAGAACTGGCTCAAGACCGTCGCCAAGGCAGCACCGCGTATGCCCCAGTGGAACACGAAGATAAAGAGCGGCGCCAAGATGCAGTTGAAGACTACCGTCCCGATAGTGGCCGTCATGGCCTTCTGCGGCCGGTTCGTAGAGCGAAGCAGCGCGTTCAGACCCAGATAGAGGTGCGTCACGACGTTGCCCGCCAGGATTATCGTCATGAAGTCGTACGCCGGCCCCAGCGTGGCGTCGCTCGCGCCGAAATAGCGCAGGATGGGCGCCAAGAAGGCCTGAAGCAACGCGCCAAGCGCCAAGCCCATCACCACGTTCATGAAGAGTACGTTGTCCAGGATGTCCTGCGCCGTCTTGTAGTCCCGCTGCCCTAAGCGAACAGACATGAGCGTCGAGCCGCCAACGCCGACCATCGCGCCAAAGGCCGCCGTCAGCGACATAACAGGGTTCACCAGTGCCAGACCCATAATGGCCTCCGGACCTACGCCCTGCCCGATGAAAATACCGTCAATAATATTATAGACTGACGAGGCCGCCATGGCCACAATGGCCGGCACAGCATACTGAAACAGCAGCTTGCCTACCGGGCGCTCGCCCAACATGTTAAACTCCTGCCGCTGCGCGTCCGACGCCGCGGCTACCTTAGTTTCTTTCACGCCGCAAAGATACTACATGACCGCCGAACCGCCAACCGCCACAGCCCGGGCAGCCGACCGCAACTACCCACGAACCGCTCTTGCGACGTGCGCCCGCAGCAACAAAGCCCGCACACAGAGGCTTGGGGCGGCTTCTTTTGAACAATGTGGGCTGAAAACCCAAAATAGTCGGCACTTAGTTAAAAACAGTTGGCACCTATTCGAAAACAGTCGGCACTTAGTTTTTGTACACCCGTGGATGTACATTTGTACACCCGTGGCTGTAAAATTGCACACCCGTGGCTGTAAAATTGCACACCCACGGGTGTACAAAAAACAAGTCCGACTTGTAAATCGATAGGTCGGACGTATAAATCAATAAGTCGGACTTGCCAACAGACAAGTGCCGACTATTTCAAAACACGTGCCGACTATTTTCAGCTTTTCGCCAACGCCGCGCCCCCTGTGCGCCGCCGCGATTTCTTACAAGGGGTGCATACGCCGTTTGGCCAAACTTTCCTACCTTTGCACGTGGTTTCGCGCGGCATAGCCCGCCCGGAAGCCACGCCAACCGCCAACCCTTTAGCCCCATGAACCTACCACAAGACCCCGCCATGCTCCTGAGCATCGTCAACATGAAGCTGCGCGACGAGGGCATCACCCTCTCCGAGCTGTGCAGCCGGTGGGATATGGACCAAGCCGAGCTGACGCGGCGCCTCGCGGCGGCGGGCTTCGCCTATTCCGCCTCGGCCAACCGTTTCTGCTGACATGCGCCGCTATCCCTTCACCCTGGTCTGCCTGGTGCTTATCCTGTGGCTCAGCTTCGGGCAGGTGCCCTCCTCCGGCATGTCGCGGCTGACGGGCATCGACAAGCTGGTGCATTTCGGCATGTACTTCGGCACGGCGGCCACGCTGTGGTGGGAGCGTCTGAAGGCTACGGGGCGCGAGGACGGGCGCTGGCTGCCCTGGGGCGCACTCGTATGGCCCACCCTCTTGGGCGGCGCCGTGGAGATAGGGCAGCTGACGCTCACCAGCTACCGCGGCGGCGAGTGGTTGGACTTCCTGTGCGACGCGCTGGGCGTCGTGGCGGCCGCCGCCTTGGGACACTTCGTCCTTCGGCCTATTTACCAAGATTAACCCTGCGGCACAGCGGGCCGCACCCCCTACCCTATGGCGCAAACGCTCTACATACGCTTCTCTACGGAGAGCCTCGCCTTCGGCCGCTACGAGGCGGCGGGCGGCGGACGCTTCACGTACCGGCCTTGGCCTATCCGACGGCGAGCCAGCCTGGCCGCAAACCTGCACGAGGCGTTGCAAGCCCTGCCCATGGCGCAGCAGGCGCAGCGCACGGAGGTCATCCTGCCCACACGGACGGCACTTGTGCCGCTGGCGGACTTTGATGAGGCCGACTGCGGGCGTATCTTCGACTTCTGCGTGCGCGACGACCGGCCTCACCGCGTATTCTACGACACGTTGCCCGCCGCCAACGCCGTGTTGCTCTACGCCCTGACGGAGGAAGCCTGCCGCGCTTTCGAGGAGGTGCTACCTGCCGTCCACTACACCTCGAGCCAGATGCACACGCTGCGACGCCTCACGGCCTACGCCCACCGCCCGGGCGGAGAGCGGCGCCTCTTCGCCTATCTCCACGGACACGGCGCAGACGTGGCGGCCTTCGACGGCACGCGCCTGCTACTCGTCAACACCTACGAGGTGACGGCCACCGAGGACGTCGTTTACTACGCCTTCAACGTGGCCGACAAGCTACAGCTGAAGCCGGAGAGTGACCTCTTCTTCGTCATTGGTCCCGCCTTCCAGCGAGAACCCGCGGCGCAAGCCTTCCGCCGCTACGCACAGCACGTACGTGCGCTGAAACCGACGGAGCTTGTCGACGTCCACCCGGCCGAGACGGAGACGGAAGTGCCCTTCGACCTGCTGGCCGCCGCAGCCCGATAGCCACCACAACGACACACCCATGCGCATCATTACGGGAAAATACAAGGGACGCCGCTTCGACGTGCCCGGAACGTTCAAAGCACGCCCCACGACGGACTTCGCCAAGGAAAACCTCTTCAACGTGCTGCGCGCCTACGTGGACTTCAGCGAGACGCGCGCCCTGGACCTCTTTGCCGGCACGGGCAGCATCACCTTGGAACTACTCTCGCGCGGCTGCCCCTTAGTCACGAGCGTCGAAAGCGACCGTGCGCATTTCCATTTCATAGCTACGACCCTGCAACGACTGGGCGACGCGGCCGCACGTCCCATTCAGGGCGACGCACTGCGCTACATCGACCGTTGCCGCGAGGGCTACGACCTGGTATTTGCCGACCCGCCCTACGCCCTGCCCGAGCTGCCGGAGCTGCCCGCCCGCCTATTGCGCAGCGAGACGCTACGAGCGGGCGGCATCTTCGTCCTGGAACACGGCAAGACGCACTCCTTCGCCGACAACCCCGACTGCTTCGCGCACCGCGCCTACGGAAGCGTGAACTTCTCCTTCTTCAGAAAGCCCGCGACGCAGGACGCGATGAGCAACGAGGAAGCCTAAAAGCACAAAAAAATGAAGCGAAAAAACTACGCAAACCTACGGACGGCTACCTTGGCCGCCCTCTTCTCACTTGCCGCCGCGGCATCCGCGGCCTCCGCCCTGCGCGACATCAGCATTGCCGCAGTCACGATGACGTCGGCCACCGTGAAATACGGCGACAGCATACGCTTCAGCGTCACCTACTACAACGCCGGCGTACTGCCCGCAGACTCCGTCGGCATCGACGTGCAAGTGGGCACCTTCTCCCCCGTACACGCCAAGATGGTGCAACGCGTCGGCACGCACAAGACGGCCACCGCCACCTTGGCCATAGCGCCGCCCGAAGGTCTGCAACCCACCATCGGCTTAAACCTGACAGTCAGCGTGACGGACTTCAACGGCAGCGCGGACCAGAACGCCGACAACAACACGGGCGCTACCACCTTTGACTACCTCACCGAGACCTTCAACCGAAACGTGGTCATCGAAGAAGGCACGGGGACATGGTGCGGATACTGCGTACGCGGCATCGTTGCCATGAAAGAAATGAAAGCAAAGTACCCGGACTTCATCGGCATTGCCGTACACGCTCGCGACGACGTGGCACAATCGGCTTACGTTAACTACTGCGGCTTCTCGGGCTACCCATCCTGCAACGTCGACCGGATAATAACGAATACAGACGTCAGCACGGAAGATTTCGAGGAGTACTACGCCCGGGAAAAGGCCGCATCCTGCCCCGCAGGCATCACGGCAACGGCCGCATGGGACGAGACGCACAGCAAGATATACGTAAAAACGACTTCGCGCTTCGGAGCCGGCAGCACGGACGACTGGGGCGTGGCCATAGTCGTCGTGGAAGACAGCCTGACCGGCTTTACGCAGAGCAATTACTACGCAGGCGGCGCCCTCGGCACGATGGGCGGCTTCGAAAACCTTGGAAGCTACGTCAAGGTGACCCTGAACGACGTGGCGCGCGGCATATTCCCCAACTACTACGGGCAAACCATTGCCAACGGCACCGTAGCCGCCACGGACTACGACTTCAACTACACCATCTCCAACCCCACGATGCGCAACTACAAGCAAGTGAGCCTCGTCTCCCTGCTGCTGAACAAGACAACGGGCGAAATTGTCAACGCCGTGCAGGTGCGCCCCCTTGAAGCCGCCGAAGCCACCGGCATCACCGCCGCGGCGGACGATACGCCGCAGCCGCTACGCACGGAATACTACGCCTTAGACGGCAGACGCCTCGCTGCGACGGCCAAGGGCGTCGTGCTGCAACGCACAACGTACGCCGACGGCTCTACGCGCACCCGGAAAATCCTTAACGCCCGACATTAAGCGGGCGCGGCGGACTTACCAACCCATACCGCCACATTATTTATATACAAGCCGCCGCTGCGGCGCCACAACCGGCAGCTATTTATTTCCACAACGCTTTTATAAAAAGACAACACGCCGCTGCGGCGCCACAACCGGCAGCTATTTATTTCCACAACGCTTTTATAAAAAGACAACACGCCGCTGCGGCGCGAAAAAAGGCAACCCCCGCATCCCTTCTCCGAGGAATGCGGGGGTTGCTGCGTAGCGCGGCGCAACAGGCCGCACATGGCGCGCCGTTTATTGGAAGTATATCTTCTTGGAACTGCCGTCAGGATATTTAACGACATTCAAGCCCGGCTGGGGAGTGCGATAGCGGCGGCCGGCCGTGTCGTAATAGACGGGGCCAAGGTCTTGCAGCGCGTTATCCTTCACCTCCACAATGGCAGCGGCGGGCAGCTCCTCGATATTGAAGTCCTTCCACACCGGAGCGGCGGCGTAGTCGTCCTTAGTTCCCTCCGGCACGTAAAGAGTCGCCGTGCTGTAAAGGTAAGTGTCGAGCGCCTGGCCCACACAGTCGGGCGGCGTCTCGGCAAGACTAATCAGCCGCGTCACACCATAGACGAAGTAGATACCATGGTAGTCTATCATCATCAAGCCGGCGGGCAGCGTGATTTCATGTAAGTCGTAGGCGTAGCCAAGCCCCTTGTAGGCAATCTCCTCAACCGTCGGCGGCACGCTATATGCCGTGTCGCCCGAGTTATAATACTCGTACATAATCGTACTGTCCTTTGAAAAGAGCGAGCCGCCTATGGTGCAAAAATACGGGTTCGCCTCGTTAAGCGGTATGCCGCCTGCCGTGAGCTGGTAGTCGCCCGCAAAGATGACGCCGCCCACTTCGTTCAGCGTTGAAGGCAACGTGCACTCTTGCAGCCGCGTGCAGTAAGCGAATGCCTCCTCACCTATGTATTCCAAGCCCTCGGGTAGCACGAGGCTGGTCAGGGCTATGCAGTGGACGAAGGCACCTTCTTCAATGCGCTTCACGGTTTTCGGTATGCTGAGCGTCTTTATCGTGTGGCTATATTCGAAGCAGCTGCGCGGAATTACCTCCAAGCTGTCCGGAAGTTTGACATAAGAAAGCCCTTGTGCCCAGTAGAAGCAGCCAACGCCTATTTCCTTCACGCTGTTGGGGAAGGTAATTGAGGTTAAAGCGTCACAAGAGTAGAAACAGAGCTTACCTACGGATTCCAAACCCTCATTCAGCGTAATCTTAGCCAGGTTTTCGTTCAGTTCAAATACGCCCAAGCCGAGACCTTTCACGGAGGGAGGAATCGTTATCTCCTTTAAAGCGCAGAAGCAGAAGGCGAGTGAGTCGATGTAAACGAGACTGTCGGGCAGGGTGATGGCACTTAGCTGCCGACAACCGTAGAACATGCTTGGCGGGATGGAATCTTTGCGGGACTTATAGGCCATGTAGCTGCCGTTATCACGCTGCGTTTCGAAGTACACGTCGCCGCCGTCGACAAATCGGGCGTTTTTGAGGTTCAGCGTGGTGAGCTTGCCTTTGGCCACGTCGTCTGAGGTGGCGGTTGCCATGAGGTCGCGCAGGAATTTCACGTCTGTGCCGTTCAGCGGGCCGGAGATGGTGAGGCTTGTCATGGAGTAGGCCGTTGCGGAGTCGAACTGCTGGGCGAGCGTTCCGGCTTCGGTGAGCGTCACGGTCTGCCTTTGGGCCGACGCTGTGCCGAGACCGACGACCAAGAGGGTAATCAGCGTAAAGAGTTTCTTCATATTATCGGGTGTTTCTGTTTTATGGCGATTAGAAGGCGTCGTGGCTCGATACGGTCGGCACACGCTACTCCGCAAATGTACGACATCAAAGTTGACAAGCCAACTGCGAGCGAGCAAAACGCAACAATTTAACACTTTAAGGTCGCTTTGCGCTTGCTCTCCGCCATTAATTCGGGCTAATCGGTTACTATTTGTTGCTACGTACGCTGTAGTTTGAGACGTAGTGTACGTGTGGTGTCGGCGTTAACGGCTGCGCGCCGGTCGGGGCGTTCTCCGAGTAGCCAGAGCGGCCCTGCGTCGTCGCAGAGCAGGAGTGCCGCCTCGCGTTCCAGGCGTGAGCGATGGCGGTCGGTGAGGTAGTCGCTGATAAGCTTCGTGCCGCGCAGGCCAAAGGGGGCGAAGCGGTCGCCACGTCCGACGCTGCGGACGAAGAGGTCGCCCACGATGCGCCGGGCGTCGAGCGTAGCGCTGTCCGGGTCGCGGGAAATGGCGGTTTCATCGGATATTTCAGCACTCAGCAGCCTTCCGCCGGGCAATAGGTTCGCACCTATTTTTATACGCAAGGTTTCCACGCGTCGGGGGGTCGGACATAGCTGCAACGTATCTCGGTACAGGCAAACGCTATGTGTCGGGCTGCGGAAGAGTTGTCCCGAGGTGTGATGGAGCGCCTCCCGGATGTCGCGTTGCTGCGCCGAGGTAAATCCGTAGGGAGCGAGGAGCGCGTGGAGCAGGGTGCGGGGGGCGGCGAAACCGAGCAGGGCCGTGGCGCTCCAGGTCGCTACGACGCCGCGCCAAAGGCGGTGTAAGGCGAGATAATTCGCGGTTTCATCGTGCAAAACGGTATCTGCTTCGCGCAAGGCCGCGAGGGTTTGTGCCAAGGTAGCATCGAAAGACGGATTGATGGCGCGCAGCCGGGGCAGGACGGCATGGCGCAGGTTGTTGCGCCGATAGGCTACGTCGTAGTTCGTTTGGTCCGTCACGTAGTCCTGCCCTTCTTCGTTGAGGTATTGTTCTATCTCGGCGCGAGACGTGGCGAGGAGCGGGCGGATGACGTCTCCGCGTCGCGGCGCCATAGCTGTGAGTCCGTGGAGGCCGGCTCCGCGCAGCAAGTTCAGGAAGAAGGTCTCCGTATTGTCCTCCCGGTGGTGAGCCACGGCGACGCGCCGCGCCGTGCCGGCCTTCAGAAGCTCCGCAAACCAGTCGTAGCGCAGGCGGCGTGCGGCCATCTCGATGCTTTCGCCCGTGCGCCGCGCTTCGGCTGCGGTGTCGAAGTGGCGGGTGAAGAGTTGCACGCCGCGGCGGCGGCACAATTCGCGGACAAAGCGTTCGTCGGCATCGCTTGCCGCGCCGCGCAGATGAAAATTGACGTGCGCCGCGCGGACATCGTAGCCCAAAGCCTGCATACATAGCAGCAAGGCCACGGAATCTGCGCCCCCGCTGAGCGCCACGAGCACGGCGTCAGTGTCGGCCAGCAAGTCGTGGCGCCGTATGTAAGCGCTGACGCGGGCGGGAAGTGACGTGGGCTGCATGGTCATGGGCTTATAAACAATGGGGTGCGGCTTGGGGAAGGGGGGTCAGTAAGAAGCGGTGCAGGGGATGCCCATGGCGCGCACGCGCTCGGCAATGCGGTCCAGCTCGGCGGGCGTGGCTTTGCGCAGGTCATGGTCCGGCGTCTCGCGGTCTATGGTATAGACCTGCACCTGCTGCGGAGCGATGCGCCGCACGGCTTCAAGCCAGGGCAGGACGTAGGCGTCGCCCGTGTTGTCCACGTCCAAGCCTTCGCTGAGGCCTTTTAGGAACATGGACTGCACGATGATGTGTCCGTGGAAGGCCTCCATGCCGCGGATGATCTGTTCTACGTCGTAATGCCCGGCGGGTCGGTCCACCCGGGCTATGTACTGCGCGTCTGCGGTGTCGAGCTTCAGGATGTTATTGTCCACGCGCAAGAGCGCATCGCGCACCCGGGGCAGGAAGCACCGCGTGGCGTTGCTCAGGACGCTGACTTTCGCCGCAGGACAATAGGTGTCGCGCAGGCGGAGCACGTCGTCCACAATCAGGGGAAAGTCCGGGTGAAGCGTAGGTTCGCCGTTTCCGGCAAAGGTGAGCACGTCGGGCAGGCGGCCTTCGGCCTGCATCTTGAGGAGTTGGGCTTCCAGGGCGTCGCGCACCTCCCGGCGCGTGGGGCGCGGGCTGTGCGGCCGCTGCCCGGCGTTGAAGCCGCACTCGCAGTAGATGCAATCGAAATCACACAGTTTGCCGTCGGCGGGCATCAGGTTGAGGCCGAGCGATAAGCCTAAGCGACGGCTGTGTACGGGGCCGAAGATGGGCGAGGGATATAAGATAGTGGACATGAGGCGGTGTTTTTCTTCGCCAAAAGTAGCGCAAGCGGGGCGAAAAGGGAAGCTGCAAAAAGGGAAAAGGCTTTCTCCGGTAAGTTATAGGGAAAATACTGAATTTAGTCGGCACTTAGTTTGAAATAGCAGGCTCCTGTTTAAGAATAAGTCCGAGCTATTTGTTCGTAAGTCCGACCTATTCATTCGTAAGTCGGACTTGGTTTTTGTACAGCCGTGGGTGTACAATTTTACAGCCACGGGTGTACAATTTTACAGCCACGGGTGTACAATTTTACAGCCACGGCTGGACAAAACATAGGTGCCGACAATTAACCAATAGCTCCCGGATAATAAAAAATACGTCGGACTTAAAAACGGTTTTAGTCCGACGTACGGGGGCGAAAAGGGGTTGCCGGGCGGAGTAGCACGGGCGGGCGAGCCTCGCGGCGGGCGACGGCGTCAGTTGGCGGGGTCGGGCGGCGCGGCGGCAGGGGCTTGGCGCATCATGCGCCGCCAGTTGCGGTAGCCAAGTAGGGCTATGACGACGTAGAGTGCGTAGAGGCCGCTCTTGAAGGGGAGGTCTTTGTAGAAATAAAGGACGCAGGTGACGACATCTACGACAATCCAGATGAGCCATTGCTCCAAGTATTTCCTGGCCAAGGCCCAGATGCCGACGAAGCTTAGGGCGGTGGTGAAGGCGTCGGCCACGGGGACGGTGGAGTCGGTGCAACGGGTGAGGAAAAGCCAGATGGCGCCCCAGATGGCGAGGGTGGCGAGCGTCCAGGGCAGGATGTAGGCTCGGCGGAAGTGGGTGACGGGGAGCGCGCGGGCGGCAGGTTGGTGCGTGCGGCGGTGAGCCGTCCACGTGGCGAAGCCATAGACGGTCATGGCGAGGTAGTAGAACTCCATGCCGCAGTCAGCGTAGAGCCCTTTCCGGAAATAGAGCACGATGTCCAAGGCCTGCATGACGAAGCCTACGGCCCAGAGCCATAGGCTGGCGCGATATTCCAGCAGGATGTAGGCCAGGCCGAGCAGCGTCGTGAGGATGTCGAGCCAGTGGGCTGCGAGGAAAACTTGCATAGGGTTGTGTGGAAAGACGTGGCGCGCGCCCCCCGCCGGGTCGCGAAGGCGCGAGCGGGACGTAGGGGCGCGGCCGGATGGAGCTTAGAAGCGGAGCGTCACGCTACCCATGAGCGTCGTTCCGGCCATGGGAATGAAGCCTATCTGGTAGTAGCGTGCCTCGTCGTCGGCCATATTCTCGCGGTCATAGGCGGAATATACCCATCCGGAGGCAGCGTAGTGGCGGTCGAAGAGGTTGTTGAGGCGCAAGCCGAAGACGACCTCGCGCAGGGCACGCTTGGGGCGGAGTGCGTAGGAGAGGTCGAGGTCCGTCTGGGAGTAGCCGGGCAGGGAGCGGTCTTTGCAGCCCGTGTTGTCCAGGTACTGACGGCTGACGAAGTTTGTATGCCACACGAAGTTCAGGCCACGATAGCGCAGGGTGAGGAAGCCGTTGAGCAGGGTGGAGGGAGAGAAGGCCAGGGGCGAGCTGGAGTAGTGCAGCGTGCGGTAGCCGTCGGCGGCGTACCAGTCTTCGGCGTATTCGGTAAAGTCCTTGAGGCGGTTGCGGGAGAAGGCGGCGTTTCCGGCCAAGGTGAGCCAGGATAGGGGCGTCCAGTCAGCTGTCAGCTCTATGCCTTCGCGGTAGCTGCGGCGGATGTTTGTCGTCAGGTTCTCGCCAATGTCGCTTTGCTGGCCTGTCTGCACGAACTGGTTGTGGTAGTCCATGCGGTAGAGGTTGATGCCGGCGTGCCAGTTGGAGCCGCTGTATTGGTAGCCCCCTTCGCAGTCTATCAGGTGCTCGGCCTTGGGCGCGGGGTAGGCGCCGTTGTCCGTGAAGTTGTTTCGCTCCGGCTCCCGTCCGGCGTAAGCCGCGGATAGGTAGAAGCGGTGACGTCCGAAGTGGAAGTTGAAGCCGCCTTTGGGGTTGAAGAAATTGTAGTCCTTATGGATGTCGAGCCGCTGGTTAAGGTAAGTGCCGTCCGCCTGCTGGGTGAATTTGTCGTTCACGCCCGAAGTCTTGTAGTGAACGCGACGATACTGCACGTCGGCAAAGATGTCCCACCATGCGGCGGCGTGGAGCGTGGCTTTGACGTAGGCGGAATAGTCAAACTTCCGGGCGTCGGAGTCGTAGTACTTCCAATCGCCGGCCCAAGAGGCCGGCGGGGTGAGCACGAGGGAGGAAAGGCCCGACACATAGTCCAGGTAGCCGTAGTGGTTGCCGCGAAACTGCTGCAGGTTGAGGCCGCCGAGGACGTCCCAGGACGTATCCTTGTAGTTCAGGGAGTAAACGAGGCCGTAGGTATGCTGAGTGAGGCCTTTGCGGCGGATGAAATCGGCTCGCTTCAGGGTGTTGCCGTCGGCGTCGTAGGCCAGGAGGCCGAACTTGGAGAACTTGTTCTGCGGGCGGAACTCACGGTAGTATCCGTGGCCGTAGGTGTAGTGCAGGGCGGCGGTGTGCGTCCACCGGGCGGAGGGCTGCCACGAGGCGGAGAAGATGTTGTGGTCCTGCACGAAGTTGTCCGTCGTTTTGTCCCAGAGGCTGCCGTCGTCGAGGCGGTAACGCGTGGTTTGGTACTTCCCGTTGGCGTCCGTAGGGAAGCTCCAGGAGTTTTCGTCGAACGTAAGGCTTTCGTAGAGGGAGTTGTAACGGCCGAGGCCGCGCTTGTAGAGGTCTTTGTAGGTACGTATGTCGCCGCCCATGAGGGTTGCGTCGTCGTTGCCCGCCGTCACGCCGTTCCAGGCCTGCCCCGTGTGCTCATAGTTGGCCACGTTGGTGTAGCGCAGGCGGAAGTTGTCGCCGTGCCAGGTCAGTGCGCCGAAGAAAGAGCCGGAGTTTCCGCTCGTACCATGGAGGTAGCCGTCCGTACCCGTGTGGTGGTAGGCGGCGTCTAAGGAAAGGCGTTTCCACAGCAGGCCTGTGGAGAAGCTTCCGCCGACGTTGTAGGTATTGAAAGAGCCGTAACTGGCCGACAGCTCGGCACGGGGCGTGAGCGAAGGCGCCTTAGTGGCCAGCGAGATGGTTCCGCCAAACGCGCCGTCGCCATTGGTTGACGTCCCGACGCCCCGCTGGATTTGCGCCGAGCCGAGGAAGGCCGCGAAGGAGTTCATATTAGCCCAAAAGACGGTCTGATCCTCCGGCGAGTTGAGCGCGACGCCGTCCAAGGTGACGTTGACGCGGCTTCCGGAGGCGCCACGGATGCGCAGATAAGTCGTGCCCGTGCCTAAGCCGTTCTCGCCCCACGCTACGACGCCGGGAGTATGGGCAAAAAGGAAGGGAAGCTCGCGCCCCGACGTGGAAAAGTCCGATAGCTCCCGGGCGCTGACGCGCGAGACGGCAAAAGGCGCGTCGCGGGGCGCACG
Organism: uncultured Prevotellamassilia sp.; assembly: GCA_964641085.1. Lineage (GTDB taxonomy): Bacteria > Bacteroidota > Bacteroidia > Bacteroidales > Bacteroidaceae > Alloprevotella. The sequence continues at coordinate 122,525 of CAZXJS010000001.1, forward strand.
AACGGCCTGCACGACGGCCTCCTGAAGATTTACTTGCTTTGTGGAATCCGTCCGCTGGGGTTCAGCGGCGGATAAGGTGGCGACAGCCAGCAAGCCGCCGCACGTGAGAAGCGATAGTCTCATTGTAGGTTTAATTTTTCGCTACGCCGGAATTGTCCGGATCAGTTTGTAAGGGTATGTTCTCAGCCAATCGACAAGCATCGGGCACCCCTAAAATTAATTCTCGCATGCCGCACGCTCCCGTGCGGCGCTGCAAAGGTAAGGCGGCGCGGCGAAAGGGCAAAGGGCAGACCGGCTAAAAACCACAACGCGACAGCGCCCGGCAATCTGCGGAGCAACGAAGGGCACGCCCTCCCCGGACGGACAAAGCGCGGACGTAGAGATTATTATTGTGCGAAGAAAACAAACTACCGTAGATTTTTCGTAAGTTTGCAGGGCACAGGCAAATGGCTCGCCGCACACGGAACGCCACGCCCCCACCCTACGCCCCGCCAAGTCGCCCCCAGCGGCACACAAGGCGGCGGCACGACAGCGCAGACACATTATATAATATAACACCCAAAGCTTACCCATGAAGAAATCGTACTTCCTCCTCGCCGCCTTCGCCCTGTCGATGAGCCTGGCGGCACAAGACGGCATTGGCAGCGACTACACGGAGCCCGACGACGGCTCAACGGCCGACGCCACGCAGTGGAGCGCCATCAGCGACGGCCTGCAAGCCAGCTGGGCGTCACGCGACGCTCGCTACGCCCTGCGCGAAGTGCCCAGCGTAAAGATGCGCACCGACACCACCGTATATGCGTGGCGCGGCGAGCGCGTTAACATGCAGGCCGTACTATTTAGCAAAGCGCAGACGGGAACTGTCTCCCTCGCTCTTACGGGCGACAACGCCGCACTGGCCGAGGGCAGCGAGGCAAGGTTCGTCAATTACGTTATTACGAACGACTTCCGCGGCTGCACAAAGAACTACAACCAGGCTAACTACACGACGTACCTCACTCCGGACGTGATAGACATCGAGACGCAGAAGGCGCTGCCCGCTATGACGACGCGCCCCGTCTGGGTGAACGTGGAAGTGCCGCGCGACTTGGACGCAGGCACGTACCACCTGACCCTGACGGTCACGGAAACCGGAGCAGAGAGCCATACGCTGGGTTTGGACGTCGTCGTCTCCGAGCGGCAGCTTCCCGAACCGCACGATTACGCCTTCCAGCTCAACTTCTGGATGCAGCCCTACGCAGCCAGCCGCTACTACCAGGTAGATAACTGGAGCCAAGCCCACTTTGACGCGTTGCGCCCCTATATGCAGATGTTGGCACGTGCCGGGCAGAAAGCCGCCTTTGCGGTGCTGTTCTACGAGCCTTGGGGAGAGCAGAGCAACGACAAGTTCCTGCCCATGGTTGAAACGACGAAAGAGACGGACGGCTCCTGGAGCTTCGATTATACCGTCTTTGACGAATGGATTGAGTTTCAGATGTCGTGCGGCATAGACCAGCAGATAAACTGCTTCTCCATGTTGCCCTGGGATATGAGCTTCCGATACACCGACGCCTCCACAGGCAGCTACGCCTACGTCAACGCCGGGACGACGGACGACGCCTACAAGGAGCTGTGGACGGCACTGCTCACCGACTTCGCCGCACACCTGACGGAGAAAGGCTGGCTTGACAAGACGGTGCTGGCCATGGACGAGCGGGGCGAGAGCGATATGCTGAACGCCTACGAGATTGCGCAAGCCGCCGTGCCGGGCATCAAAATGGCGCTGGCCGGCAACTACCACTCCAGCCTCGTTGACAAGCTCTACGAGTACTGCGTGGCTTACGGGCAGACCTTCAGCGAGACGGAGCTGGCCAACCGCGAGGCAAAGGGCTGGGTCAGCACGACCTACACCGCCTGCCCCGACGGCGAGCCTAACGTTTGCTCAAACAACAACCCGGCCGACGGCGCTTTCCTCCCCGTCTATTGCACGGCAAACGGCTTCAACGGTTTCCTGCGTTGGGCTTGGATGAACTGGACGGACGACCCGCTGCGCGACACGCGCTTCAAATTCTTCACCCCCGGCGACACGTACATTGTCTATCCCGGCGGGCGCAGCAGCATCCGCTGGGAGCGCTTCACCGAGGGCGTGCAGCAAGCCGAGAAGATACGCCTGCTGCGCGAGGAATACGCTGCAGCGGGCGACGAGACGTCACTCGCCACGCTCAACACCGCCGTGGAGAACTTCAAGAGCGGCACCGTCAGCGCTACAAGCACTTCGGCCTACCTCGTCAACTACCTTGAGAGCGTGCTCAACGGCTCGCCGACGCCGGGGCTCGAACCTGCAGAAAGCTACTGCGAGGTTGGGCCGACGAATAATAACAACCGCGCCACGGCACTCGCCCAGCGCTGGCTCGCAGCCGCCTCTACCAGCGGCGCACTTCAGGACTTGGACTACGCCAGCACCGTCCCGACGGCTACCGGATACATCGTATGCAACGACACCATAAAGGCCACGCGCGGCACGACGTTCACGCTCACCGTGAAGCCCGCCACCTACGACGACGGCCTGCAATGGTGCCGCGACGCACTCTTTGCCGACTGGAACGCCGACAGCATATTCGACACTACCACGGAGACCATAGCGCGCGCCGGTAATGCCAAAGCTGACAACTCCACCACCCTGCTCGAACAGACGTTCTCGCTCACCGTTCCCACGACCGCAGCCCTCGGCACGACGCGCCTGCGCCTCACCTACGCCGACGCATGGAGCGACCTGCCCTATGCCTGCGGCGACTTGCAGAAAGGCTTCGCCATGGACTTCCCCCTCGCCATCGTGGAGGACGAACCGACGGCTATCAAACAGACACTCACGCAGCCTAAGACGCGTTGGGAAAACGGCACGCTCCAACTCCCGCGGCCGGCGCGCCTCTACGTCTATTCCTTCGCCGGAGCTTTGCTCGACAGCACGCCCGCCGTCAGCCAATACAGCACGAGCGACTTCACGCCGGGCAACTATATCATTCTGGTGAAGTACACCGACGGCGGACAGGCCTCCTTCAAATTCCACAAGTAGGCTCGCCGCCTCTCCCACCTCCGCAAAAGGCCGGACTTCCCGCTTGGAAGCCCGGCCTTTTCGGCACGTATGACGATGCTTTAAACCCTTAGCAAATAAGCGACTAAACCTACGAGCTGACAAGTCCGACCTATCAGCTGATAAGTCCGACCTACGAGCTGACAAGTCCGACCTACGAGCTGACAAGTCCGACCTATCAGCTGACAAGTCCGACCTACGAGCTGGTAAGTCGGACTTGTCAAACAATAAATGGGGTGTATGAACTTATAAATCAAAAAGAGTGCGACAGACGACTACTTCACCGCTTTGCTTCAAGCTCTTCACAAAAAGCTTTCAGCGTTTGCACTTCCACGTGTGGGAAGGCGATGTGGCGAAGTACGTCGAAATGGCGGTCGTTGGAGACTATGCAACGGGCAGAGTCGGCGATGGCGCAGTCCACGAACTTGTTGTCGTCGGGATCAGCCGTGATAAGGCCGAAGTGATAGTAAGGGTCAACGTATAGGGTATGCGGACCGGAGGTCAACGCCTTTGTCACGAACTTCACAGCCCTCGGATTTGCAAGCCTCTGAAGGATCTCAATGTATTCGCAAAGGATTTCGTTGGATATGCACAAGGTAATTTCCCCTTTCATAAAGTAATCCCAAACTACCTCGTACGGGCTGTACCGTGACAGCACTTGTAGTAGGCAGTTAGTGTCAAGAACGATTTTCCACATTCTTTTTGAAAGCAGCGTGAAGGTCTGTGCGATTTATTTCTTCCAATCTCTTTTCGTCGAGTTGCCCGGATTCCCAAAGTTTGTCCATTTCTTCCCGAGCCTTCTTGGCATAATACTGGAAGAGGACGTTTTTCATTTCCTCCAGTTCCTCCGGAGTTTTCATGTACTTGAACATTCGGAGCAGATAAATCTGGGCGGCATTGAAGCGGGTGGTTTCCATGGTTGTCTTGTCCTTATGTAGTTATATACGGCAAAGGTATGTAAAATCCGGGAAAGCACATATTTTCCAATAGGAAAAAGCCGGTAGTTGTGTTTAGACATGCATAAGTCTGCCAGTGTGATGGGGCAAACGTTGGTTCGCTACTCCGTTCCGCGGCATGCTCAGTGCGCAGAGGCCGAGGTAGGTCAGCAGGCCGTTGAGCAGGAGGAGCTCGTAGCCGAAGGTATAGCCCCAGAGGCGGGGGGCAAGGTCGTCCAGCAAGGCGCAGGCTACGGGCGCGGCAAGGCAGACAAGGGGGACGTAGCGGTCGCGCACGGCGCGGCGAGAGAAGAGGCCGAAGGCATAGAGGCCGAGGAGCGGGCCGTAGGTGTAGCCCGCCATGACGTAGATGGCGTCTATCACGTTCGTAGAGCGCAGCGAGCGAAAGGCAAGTATGCAGAGGAAGAAAGCACACGCCAGCCCTACGTGGACACGCTTGCGCCAGCGCTCGGCACGTGCGGCAGGAAAGCCGCGGCGCTCCACGCCGAGCAGGTCGAGGCAGACGCTCGTCGTGAGCGAAGTGAGGGCTGAATCGGCCGAAGAGAAGGCCGCGGCCACGATGCCGATGGTGAAGGGGACGATGACGAGCTGGCCCAGCGCACCCCGGCTGACGAGCGTAGGAAGTAGCTCGTCGCCGCGCGGCGGCGTGATGCCCTCGCGAGCACAAAGCGTGTAGAGCAGCACGCCAAGGGAGAGAAAGAGCAGGTTGACGGGCAGGAAGCAGATGCCGTAGGCGCACATATCCTTCTGTGCGGCGCGAAGTGTGCGGCAAGTAAGGTTTTTCTGCATCATGTCCTGGTCTAAACCCGTCATGACGATGACGATGAAGATACCGCTAAGGAACTGGCGCCAGAAGGCCTGCGGGCTGGCGGCATCCCACTCGAAGACCTGCGAGAGAGGGCTCTCCCGCACCGTAGCGGCGATGCCCGAAAAGCTGAGGCCGAGGCGCGCGGCCGCCGCCCAAATCACGCCGACAAGCGCAAGGAGCATGCAGAGCGTTTGTAGGGCGTCGGTGCGCACGATGGCGCGGATGCCGGCGCGCCGCGTATAGAGCCAGATGAGCAGCAGCGTCATAGCCGCCGTCAGGGGAAAGGGTATGCCGAGCGGGGCGGCAATGAACTGTTGGAGGACGAGTACTACGAGATAGAGGCGGGCAGAGGCGCCCGTGAGTTTACTAAGCAGGAAGAAGACAGCTCCGACCTGGTGGGTGCGACGTCCGAAGCGCAGGCCGAGAAAGGCGTAGATGCTGGTGAGACGTAGGCGATAGTAAAGGGGAAGTAGGATGAAGGCAACGGCAACATACCCAAAGAAAAAGCCGGCACACATCTGCAGATACGTCATGTGCGTCGTAGCGACCCACCCCGGCACGCTGATGAACGACACGCCGCTGACGCTGGCGCCTATCATGCCGAAAGCCACCATCATCCACGGTGCCTGCCGCCCCGCACGGAAGAAGGCGTCGTTGTCCGCCGTCCCGCGAGCCCGCCGCGACACGATGAGCAAGACGCAGAAGTAGGCAGCGAGCGTCAGGAGCATGAACAGGCCGGAGGAACCCATGGAATCTGAAGAAAAAGAACAGCTATAAAAGGGGAAAAGGGAGTAGGAAAAAGGCGCCTGCGCCCGATGAAACCGCAAAAAAGGACGGCCACAGCGCCGGAGGCCACGAAGCCGCAACGCGCCCCGGGAACGTCAGAACAGATTGAAGCACCAGTAGCACACCTCGTAGGCGGCCAGCAGCACGACGATTCCCGCAAGCGACAGCACAAATCCGCCTATGCACCAAGCGCGGCTACGGATGGAGAAGCGCCAAGCCCGGGCGTGCTGGCCGCAGGCATAGAGCGGCCGCACCTGGAGCGAAAAGATCAGTGCTACGATGCCGAACAGCGGGTTCAGGAAAAAGGTGAGCAGCACGGCGGCCGTGCAGTAAGTCGGGGGCAAACTGTGGAGCGGGTCACTGAGGGCGAGGCCTTGCGACACGTTGGCAGTGGGCGCTTGCGGGACGGCTCGCAGCAGGTCGGCCACTTCGGGCACCTGAGCGGCAGGTAACCAGTCCGGCATGCCCTTTGTCCAGACGTAGGTGTCGGGCGTCACGCCGTGTTGCGGCAATTCGCTTGCAGGGACGGGACCTTGCTGGGCGTCGGTCTCATCGAGATAGAAATACTGCGTCATAAGCAGAGAACATCCCCGCGACGCTGTCGGCCATGGGGAACATAGCAAAGTCCGCACCCGCAGGAATGCCTACGGATGCGGACGTAGATTAATAGTAATAGTAGATGCTGCTGCGCTGCACGCTGACGTCGGAGAAGAGGAGAGAGAAGGCGACATACAGCACCGCACAAACGACGCCTGCAACGATGGCAACGACCGCCCAGCGGCGGGCGTTAACGGACTGGGTACGCGCCTCGACGTATCGTCCCGCCACAAAGTGCTCCTCAACGCGCAAAGCGGCAAGCAAGGCGGGAATGCCAAGCGGGAAGCACAGGACAGTGGCCACTATGGCCAAGGCAAGGTTTGTCCGCGGGCGTTCCTCCTCGTCAGCCGCCGTGTCCTCCGGCGCCATCGGGGGTTCAGGGGGCGCTACCGTGGGCATCCCCTCGGCGGGCTGCGGTTCAGCAACCGGCGCGGGCGACTCCTCGGCTGACGCGGGCGGTGCGGGCGGCTCGCAGGGGGGAGGTGGCGCATCAGGGGTCGGCGCCGGGGGCAGAGAAGCGGCAGGCGCTGAAGCCGGGGGCGTAGGGGGCAGGAGATAGGGGCGGAGCGCCTCCACGTCGCGGGCGGGCGTCCACTGCTCCAGCCCTTCCGTCCACACAAGAAGGCCGGGCGTCAGCACGCTGCTGCGCAACGTCTCGGCGTCCACGGGACCTTGCTGCCGATAGTCGGCATCGAGGTAGTAATACGTAGGCATCGTTTTCTATAAAAAGCACAGCATAGCCAAGCCGTTCGGCCGGAGGCTGACACGCCTCCCCACCAAACCGACATTGTCGGCCTTAACCGGCGGATAACTCGGATGTATGCTTAGCTTGCTGCGGCGATAATTAACAAGACTAACGCGTAAATCACCCAAATGGCAATGGCTGAGACGGCAGACCAGATGCTCCATTTCTTAGCCTTCTCCGACGCGTCGACAGCCATGGCGTACTGACCGGTAGCATAGAGGGAATTGACCTTAGAAGAATAGACAATGGCCACTATGCCGAAGGGCAGGCAGCAGAAAAGGGTGGTAAGGATGGCCCAAACGAGGTTGTTATCCGGACAAGTGGGTTGACCTGCGGCTCCGTAAGGGTTAGGCTGTGGCGCACCTTGCCCATAGGCGCCCGGGGCAGGGTTGGGCGTAGCCGGCTGCTGGTATCCGGGCGACGCATTGTAGCCGGGATTGGGCTGGCCGTAGCCGGGGTTGGGCGCGGCGTAGCCGGGGTTGGGCGCGGTATAGGTAGGGTTCGGCGTAAGGATGGCGGCCAGTTCCGGCACTTGTCCGGCGGGCGTCCAGTCTGCCATGCCGTTGCACCAGACGAGGGTTTCGGCGTTTACGCCGTACGAGGGGAGCTGTGCACCGTCAACGGGACCCTGCTGCTGCCGGGCGCTGTCCAAATAGAAGTACTGGTTCATGGATAGGGTATATTAATAGGTGTATCTGTGAGAGGTAATGATGTACAAAAGTAATGTTTTCTTTTTTATTAACGTTCTACAGGCGAAAAAAAGCGGGTTTCACAGGGTTTAAAAGGTTTTTTTGCATGGCTAAAAAGGAGCTGCCGCACGATGGCGGACAGCAAAAAGGCGCCACGCTGTAGATGCGCGGCGCCTTCTTTAGGTTGGGTTTTAGCCTTCCGGCTACGTCATTTCATAAGCTTCTTCTTTCCGCCCACGATGTAGATGCCGTGTCCGGGATTGCTGACGTGGCGACCTTGAAGGTCGAAGACGCGGGCGTCGCGACGGTCTTGACCGGTAGTAACGCCGGACAGGCCGGTGAGGTCTTGGGCGTAGGTGACGGTGACGGTGAGGTAGCCCTCAACGGTTCCGGCAAAGGTCTCGGCTCCGGAGACGGACTGGCGCACATAGCCGCTTATCTCGGGATAAACCAAGGTGTAGGGGTCGCCGGCGTTGACCAGTTCGGTCGCACTCTGCAGCTGGGCGCCGCTTTCGTCCACGCAGTTGATGGTTACGCTGTACATAGGCTGGGCGTAGAACGTGGAGATGCGTATCGGGTGGCCGTTGCCGTTTGGCCAGCCCACGAGGGCGCCGGTTTCAACGCCGTCCCAATACTGTCCGTTCGAGCCCTTGATGTTCCACGTCGTGCCGTCGCTGTTCAGGGCGAAGGTAAACGTGGCTCCGGTCTTAGAAGCGGTGGTTGCGGTGGACTGCACGAGCTGCGGGACGTAGAGGCCGGTGTATTCATTAAGCACCTTGTAGCCTGCGCCGCTGCGTTCCAGCGTCCAAACGGCGTTGGGGAGCAGTCCCTCGGCCGTCGTGCTGCGGTTCACCTGATTGTCTGAAGCCCGGACGAGGCGGTAGCCTGAGCGGCCGGAGGCCGTCGTCGCGTCGTAAAAGAGATAGCTCTTCCCGGCTTGCAGCGTCGTCACCGGCTCGCCGTCCTTCTTCACTCCGGTAAGGGCATCGGTCGTGTAAACCACGGTAATGACGCTGTCCTGCGTCGGAACGAAGCTCGTGCCGTCCGCAACGGTGGAGGAGACGAAGGTGTAATATTTCGGCGTGGGCACAGCGACGGTGTAACTTTCGCCAACGGGCGATGCGTCTTCTTCCTCGCTGATTATGGCGCCTCGCTCGTCGGTGGCAAGCACGGTGACGGCATAGGCGGAGCGCTTGTAGGTGACGGCGTAGGTATCAGTGGCCGTTTCCTCGATGCCCTGCACCGTGTTGTTCTTGAAGGCGGGGCACAGGTCGGCGGTAATGTCAGTCGTGCCGACGGGGATGCTGCGCCGGTATGTGCCGAGGTCGTTCCCCTGGTCGTCAGCACAGGCGAAGGTTACGACGCGGACTTCCTGAACCGTCCATTCGGCACCTTGGTCGCGGGCAGCGTCGTAGGAGTCGGCCTCCACGTTGCTTCCGGCGTAAACGAGGCCGGAGGGGAGGGCGAAGAGGCTCTTTCCGCCCGTGAGGACGCGCAGGTCGGCGTAGTCCTTAACGTAGGAAAGCGTCAGCTCCGAGGCTGTCGTGCCGATGCCGACGGGGTAGCCCAGTTTGCTGGCGAAGGTGCCTATGGTGCCGATGCTTCGTCCCGTGGCCGTGTTTTTCAGCTTCACGGTCTGCGTGCCGTCGTCGTTGGTAGTGGCGGCCGTTACTTCCCAGGCGTTTGAGGCGAAGGGGTCGGCGCTGTGTTTCAGCGTCGTGCCGCTGTTGTCGTCCGCAATGGTTATGCCTTCAAAGCCCTCAACGGCGTTTGTAAGGGTGTAAAGCTTGCCTACAATGAGCGTGTCGAAGGGCACCTCTACGACGGTGGACGATCCGCCCTCGTCGTAGTCCTCCAGGGGGGCGAACTCCCACTGCCCGCCGCCGCCGTCGGTGGCTGACGTCCAGAGGTTCACGGCGAGGCCTTGCCCGCTCATGGAGGAGTTCATGTACCAGCCGGATACCTTGTCGCTGGCGATGCTGTAGTAGTAGTTGCTGTTCTTCGTACCGTAGGCGGCGGTGCCCAGCCGAAAGGTGTAGTTCTTCGTGTCCGTGTCATACGTCCAGCGACCGGAGTTGCTGGTGACGGTTGGCGAGGGGTTAACCGAGCCGTTGGGCAGCGCCTTGCACACGAGGGCGTAGTGACCGGCGTTCTCGGGGTCTTCCTCTATGCTCCACCACTGATACTCGTAGTTGTCGTCTCCCTCACTGGCTTGCGGGGAGGTCCATAGGCGGTTCTCCGCGGCGCCGTATGAGGAGTAGGTCGTAAGCAGCGAGGAGCCGCTGTGGAGCAACTCTATGCACCGGTCGGCGCGCGTGGCGTCCGTTCCGCCGGAGATCAAGCGGTAATAGTATTTCTTGCTATCCGTGTTAGCATGGGGCATCACCTTGTTGTCGTCCGTCGAAGAGGACGCGCCCGGCATCAGGTAGTTGCAATACCTGTAATTCTTCAGTTTCAGCACGGTCGTGTCGGCGGCCACGCGGGCAATAAAGTTATCGAAGCTGCGGTTCGTCTGGGGTGTCCATCCGGCCTCGGCTACGGCCATCAGGCGGGGCAGAGCCAGCCATTCCATGTAGGTACTGTCGCTGACCCACTCGCACCAGAACGTGCCCTGAACGCCGTAGCTCGTGCCGGAAGGTATGCTCCGGTTGTAGGTAGCTTGGACGTTGTCCGTGCCGTCGCCGGCTCCGGGGGGATCAGTGGCGCTGCTTCCCTGCTTGCGGTTGATGTAGTAAGGTCCCCAGGGGGTGTAGATGGAGGGCAGACCGAGGCCGGAGGCCTTCGTCACGGAGTTGTCGGCAGGATACCAGCAGTAGATGGGTGCTCCGGTGGACTTCACCAGCTCGGTGTCGGCACCGTCGGCCGTGATGGCTTCGTTCCAGAGCGACAGCTGGCGACCTTTCGCGCCGAGGTAGTCGGAAATCTGGCCTATGAACCAGCTCTGCAACTGGCGATAGCTCGTGTAGCCTTGCGCGGCGTAGAAGGCCTGGCACTCGGCGTTGCTCTCCCAGGCGCTCGTGGGACACTCGTCGCCTCCGATGTGGATGTAGTGCGACGGGAAGATTTCAACGAGCTCGTCGAGCACGTCCTTAATGAACTGCATGGCTTTGGGGTTGGCCACGTTGAGCACGTCGGTGGAGATGCCGCCGTTGTCCCAAACGGAGTGGCTACCATCCGGCGAGCAGCTAAACTCGGGATAGGCTGCCATGGCGGCGGCGAAGTGGCCGGGCATGTCGATCTCGGGTATGACGTCCACGTGGCGCGCTGCGGCGTAGGCCACGACGTCCGCCAGCTCTTCCTGCGTGTAGAAGTAGGGGCCGTACTCCTTATTAATCCAATAGGCTTTAGCCTCCTCCAGGCTGGTAAAGCGGCTGTTGGGAGCCGTGGCGCCGACGGTGGTCAGCTTCGGGTACTTCTTGATTTCTATGCGCCAGCCCTGGTCATCTGTCAGGTGCCAGTGGAACTTGTTCATTTTATACTCCGCCATCAGGTCGATCATACGTTTCACTTCGTCGACGGAGAAGAAGTGGCGGCTCACGTCAAGCATGAAGCCGCGGTAGGCAAAGCGCGGGTTGTCGTTGATAGTCAGCAGGGGGAGGCTGAAGCTCTCCGCCGTGGTGGCTTTTCCGGCGCGCACCTCGTCGGGCAAGAGGCGCTTCAGACTGCGAAAGGCATAGAAGAAGCCCGCCGTCGTCTGGCTCTGGATGGATACGCCGTCGGTCGTGATGCTCAGCCGGTAGCCCTCGCTGCCCATGCTGCCGGAATAGACGGACAGCTTGACCTGCGCCTCGTCAGCGTCGGTCGTGGTGGAGGCGCCTACGCCGGCTTGGTTGACTTCCTCCACGAAACGGGTCGCTTCGGCCACGAGGCTGTCGGCCAGACCGGCCACGCTGACTTTGAAGGCGGTGGGCAGCGTGTACGTGCCGCTGCTCGTCGTCATCTGCCGAGGCTGGGGCGTGATGTTCTGCGCTTGAGCCGCGAGGCCGAGGCCGAGAACAAGCGTCAGAAGGGTTAAGAATTTTCTCATATCGGGTTAGGGGTTAATATTACCCGGCAAATATAATTTTTTCTTTGCGGTAAAGGAAAGTCCTGAACGCCAAAATTATCGGCGCGGCGACAAAACGTGCGGCGCACGTGCCGGAAGTGTCGCTGCCCCCTCGATGCCCGCTCCCGTAGCGCCGCTCGTCCGCCGCATCTTCGGTTTAGCTTTTCGCCGTGCCGACTTTACAGCTTGTAAGTCGGGCTTAAATCGTTCCAGGTCGGACCTATCCGTGCGCAAGTCCGACCTATTTTTTGTCCAGCCACGGCTGGACAATTGTACACCCACGGCTGGACAATTGTACACCCACGGCTGGACAATTGTAAACCCACGGCTGTACAAAAACTAAGTCCGACCTGCTACAAAATAAGTCGGACTTAGAAACAACTTAGTCCGACCCAAAAACCGCTAATTAGAAATAGCAGAAACAAAGTTCCGTTTGCGGAGAAGCCAAACTCGGCTTGACAACCGAAAAACCTGCCTGAGCCGCGCGCTGCCGGCAACCATCTCCGGATATAGTTAACCCCTCCGCTCGTAGCGAGGGGAGGGGTCGGGATTTCTGCGCCCTATATGGGTGCGTTGGGGTTTAACTTATTCTTAACGCAGGCGTCACGCCGATTTAACGAGGCTTATCGACCTTTGCCTTAGACCTAAAAGGACTTAAGACTATGAAAGAAAAAGACAAGCGGCTACAACGCGGTGCCGACTGCGACGTGATCCTTTTCTGCCTGGGACTGCTCGGCATCTTACTCCTCTTTGTCGTCACGCCGCGCTTTGTTGCTGACAATCGCACGGTTCAGACGGTGGAGCTTCTCGGCATTGCGGCTATCAGCACCTTGGTTTGCGGGGCTTACCTGCTACGCCACGCCTTTGGGCGGGGGAGTGCGCGGTGAATCTCCCGCCCGGCGTCGGCTTCACTCGGCTTTGGGCGTCTCCGCCTCTGCCTCGGCTGCGGGTGCGGCGGCTTCAGCGGCTTCGGGTGTCGGAGCAGCGGGCGCTTCAGCAGCTTCAGCGGCGGGCGCGGCGGCTTCTGCGGCTTGCGCCTTCTCTTGCTGGCGGGCTGCCTTGAGCTTATCGGCTATTGCCTCCAAGTCTTCTTTCAGCCGGTCTATCTTCTTCGTTATTCCGTCCAGCAGGCTGTTGCCGTTCTTCGACTTGCTGGAGAAGAAGCTTAGGTTGGTCTCGTACGTCTTTATCTCCTCAAGCTTGGCGTCGTAGGCCGCTTTCAGGCGTTGCCGTTCGCGGGTCAGCTCGTCGCCTGCCTTCTCGGCTACACGGGCACGGAATTGCGCCACGTCGCGACGGCGCGCGCTTATGTGGAGTTCCTTTTGTATGCGGTCTAAGACGTCGCGATACGCCTGGTACACCTCCTCCTTTTTCCGGTAGGGAACGTGGCCTACGGTGCTCCACTCGTCCTGCAACTGCCGGACGGCTTCGCGTGCGTCGTCGGCGCCTTCCGTCAGCAGGGCTTCCAGACGCGCTATGATGCTGTTTTTCTTTTCCAGGTTGGCTTCTTCCTCCTTGCGCTGGTCTCCGGTAGCCGCTGCTTTTTGCTCAAAGAAATAGTTGCAGGCTCCGTTGAAGCGTAGCCAAATCTCCTGCGACACTTTGCGCGGCACGGGACCTATTGCCTTCCATTCCTTCTGCAGCGCAATGAGCTTGTTGGCCGTGGAAGTCCACTCCGTGCTGTCTTTCAGGGCTTCGGCTTCTGCCAGGAGCTTTTTCTTGGCTTCCAGGTTGGCGTGCTGCTGTTCGCGCAGGGACTTGAAATATTCTGACTTGCGGCTGAAGAAGTGGTCGCAGGCTGCACGATAGCGCTCAAAGATTTTGGCGTTCATCTTCCGGGACGTAAAGCCGATGGTGCGCCACTCCGCCTGCACTTCAAGCACGAGCTTCGTCAACTTGTCCCATCCGCCTTGCGAGGAGACGTGGTCTAAGTCCAGCGCCTCTATCTTCTCGCAGAGCGCAGCCTTTTTGGCCAAGTTTTCCTCCTCTTGGGCTTTCAGTTTCTCGAAGTGCTCTTGGTGCCGCTTGTTCACAAGCGTGGAGGCAGCCTTGAAGCGATTCCATATCTCCTCGCGCTTGCTGCGCTCCACGGGTCCCGTCTCGCGGAACTCTTGGTGGAGGGTTTGCAGCCGGTGGAAGGCGGAAACGGGGTCGGGCTCGTCGGCCAGTTTCTCTGCGGCCTCGCAAAGCTGCTCCTTACGCTCCAGGTTTTTCCGGAAGTCGTACATCCGCGCCTCGTGGTTCAGGTGCAGCTGGTCGTAGAAATGCTCCACGTAGAGCTGGTAATTCTTCCACAGCTCGGTGGCGCTCTCCGCCGGCACGAGCTTAATCTCTTTCCACTCGGCTTGCAGCTTCTTTACGTCGTCGTAGTGCTTGTCGGCCTCCTCGGGCGAGGCTGACATCTCCTTGATTTGCTCTATTATCTCCTGCTTGCGCTTCAGGTTCTCCTGTTTCTGTGCCTCTTGGTCGGCAGCTTCTTTGGCACGAAGCTCCTTGACGCGTTCCAGTTCGGCCTTAAACTCCTCCTCGGTGGGGTCTGGCGCGGGCTTAAAGTCTTCTGCTGCGCCGCCGGCCGCTACGAAGGCGTCGCGCGCGGCTTGTGCTTCCGTATTATGTAGGTGGTAATACGTCTGCTTCAGCATCTCCAAGTCGGCACGTTTGATCTGTAAGCCTTTTTGTGCTATTTCTTTGAGGCGTTCTATGACTTCTTCCTTCGTGGTGGGCACGGGTTGCTCGGGTTCCGGCTCCTCTGCAGGGGTTTCGGGGGCTTCCGCAGCGGCTTCTGCGGAGGGCGCTTCGGCAGGAGCTTCCTCCGCAGGTGCAGCGGGCGTCTCCGGCTCGGCTTCTGCGGCGGGCGCTTCGGCAGGAGCTTCCTCCGCAGGTGCAGCGGGCGTCTCCGGCTCGGCT
>CAZXJS010000001.1:137385-144261 GCA_964641085.1 uncultured Prevotellamassilia sp.
GCGGCAGGAGCTTCGGCAGGAGCTTCCTCCGCAGGCGCAGCGGGCGTCTCCGGCGCGGCTTCTGCGGCGGGCGCTTCGGCAGGAGCTTCCTCCGCAGGCGCGGCGGGGGCTTCCGGCTCAGCAACAGGTTTTTCAGGGGTGTTTTCTACCACGGGCGCTTTGCCCTGTACTTCTTCGCTCTCAATAGGTTGTTTCTCTTCCATAACGAAATGGTGATGAAGCTGACTTAATGCGTACCAAGCGCCGAGGACTTAGCGTCAGCATTGGGTAGCATTAAGGAGGGTATATACAAACGTTAGAACGCACGCCACAGGTCGTTCCCCTGTCGCGCGTGGTTTGCTTTGTCGTGCAAAAAAAGTTATTTCCTCGTTATTGGCAAAGCTTTTCCAAAATTATTTTCCTTTCGATGGTTCACTGAGCGCCTTGCACGACCTCACAATTTGGAGATGACCTTCACCAACTGCGTGCCGAGGCCTATGGTATAGCCTTGGGAGAAGAATACGACGCGGTTGAACGTGTCGGCAATAAGCGTAGCGGGTCGCTGGGCAGAGGTGGTGAGGCCGGGAAGCAAGTTGGCGGCAAGTGCTCCGGTGGTGTCGATGCCAAAGTGCACGGTAGCGGGCAAGTTGGGGAACTCCGCACGCCGCGCCTCGAAGGCGGCGAAGTCGGCCTCGGAGGCAAATACCAGCAGGAGCGGCCTGCCCCACGCTTCGATGGCGGCGCGCTGGGCTTCCAAGTCGTGAAGCACGTGCGTGGACGGTTCGTCGCCCGCACGGAGCAGACTTACGGCGTAGTAGCCGCGGCCTGTGGTGGAGAGGATGCTCTTCCGGCATTGGGTAGCTACGTCGTAGTACGTGTTCTCCGCGTTGAAGGAGCCGATAACGCTGACTTGCCCGTCGTCTTCCCGCAGTTGCAACGCTTCCTCAGCGTCTTTGCGCACGGGGAAGACGCTCATGCGAGCCAGCACGCCGCCCGAAGCCAGGCGCGTACCGGACATAAGCAGATAGTCGCCCGCAGCTACGGGCGTGCCGTCGCGGAACGTGTCGCGCCACGTCGCCGTCTCGGGGTATTCCTGTAGCTGTGGCAGGCCGCCGACCAGGCGTGACAGCGTGAAGTGGCTATAGTACGAGGGATTATCGTGGAAGGGCCGCGGCGTATAGGTGAGCCGCAATGTAGCGCTGTCCTCCCGCTGCGGCGTAGGTGCGGCGCTGAAGTCGGCCACGACCCAGGTGCCGCCGTCCTGATACTGGTAAGCGCCCGTCACCTCGTCGTAGCGGGCGGGAATACCCAGCGTACGGCATAGCGCGACGAAGCAAAGGCCTTGCGAGCGGGCATCGGCCACGCCGTAGGCTAACGTGCCGGCGGGAGACTGAAGGATGACGCGTGCCGTCTCCGTCGTGTCGATCCGCACCTCCTTTTTTATATAGTCTGCGATGCGGCTTGGCTGTCGGCGCCACGCCTCCACGTCCTTGTCGGCGAGGAAGGGTTGCAGCTGCGTGCGCCACGGTGTGAGCTCCTCGGTAGCTATGCGCGGGCAGAGAACGTATTGTTTAAAATCCGTCCAGGCCTGCGGCGCCACGTCTCGCACTTTTCCTCCGCTATTGGCGGCAAAGATGGCTGCCAAATGGTCGTTGACAACGGTTGCGTCCATGTCGCGCAGGTCTTTGTCCGTCAGCGTGGCGAGCAGGTCGAAGGCAAATTCGCTCAGGGGCTTCGCCTCTCCGCCCACCACGGCAATGCTGTCCGAATCCCATGCGGCCAAGACGTCGTAAACGCCCATGTAGTTTCCCTCGGCCTTACGGAAGAGCGGGTGCAGGCGGGCTGCGTCGAGCCCCAGCACTTCTGCCACCTCGCAAATCTTGCTTGAGTCCGGCCAGCTACGCACGTAGGCGGCACGGATGGAGTCTTCGCGCGCCAGGCGTCGGTCGTTGGCGCGGGCAAGTACGTCGGGCACGACGGGTGCTGCCGTTCCCGGGGCGGGGGATGTGAGGTCGAGATTGACGGTGTTCGTTTCTCCCGCGTTATGTTCGAGCCGCACCTTCACTACCCCCTTCTCTCGTCCGGCATGATACTGCCGGAAGCCGTAGCGGCCGTCCTTCGCAGCCCAGACTACGACGTCGCCGCGGCCACTCTCCAGCGAGGCGCGACCGCGTGCGTCAGTGAGCGCCGTGTAGAGCGGATATAGCTCGGCATAGTTGTAGAGGCCGAAGCGCACCCGGGCACCGCTGACGGGTTTTCCCGTTGTGCCGTCCACCACCTGCACGGTGACGCGCGACGTCGGGGCGTAGTTTGCCGTCACGTTGATCGTAGTTTGCAGCGGATACTGCTTGAGCACCTGCTCTTCGCCCTTGTATGGTCCCGTCACGGTCGTGGTCATCAGCATTCCCCTTGTGACGGGTTCATTAAACCAAGCTATGTCCAGTTCAGGTGCAGGTTCGCAGGCGCCAAGGAAGTGCCACGCGCCGTCAACCCAGGCTTCTACCCACGCATGGTTGTCATCAGTGTGCGCCCAGCGGGGGGTATAGACTTGTCGGGCGGGGATGCCCACCGTCCGCAGGGCGGCCACGGTCAGCGTGCTCTCTTCGCCGCAGCGCCCCGTAGCCGTGCGGAGGGTAGCGAGCGGGTTGGACGTCCGCGCGTCGGAAGGGCGGTACGTTACGTGCTCATGGCACCAATGGTTTATCTCAAGTACGGCCTCGCGCATCGACATCCCGACCACGCGGTGGCGGAGCTCAGAGTAATAGGCCGTACGAAAGGTGTCTAAGTGTTCGTTGTTCACGCGGATAGGCAGGACGAAGTGTCTGAACTCCCGCTCGGGAACGTTGACGCCCCAGTAGAAGTCGCGGCGCGTCTCGAGGGCGGCGCGGACTTGGGCGACATAGAAAGCCGGGGTGTAGTCGGTGACGTCGGCCCAGTCCATGTAGGCATAGAGAAAGCGCAGGGCGTCGCGCTCCTCGTCGGTTGCAGCGAGGCGTAGCGCCTCGGCAGGTTTGGGACAGGGGGAAGCGGCAAAGCGCGCCTCGTAGGCACGCTGCACTTCCTCGGGCGTCTGAGCCTGCCCGAACGTGGCGAGAAGCAAAAGGAGCGGAAGCAAGATCCGTTTCATAGGACACATTATTATATAGGTACGCAAAGATACGTCATTTCTCGCCATCCGTCAAGGGTAGCGGGGCAAAGCTCGTCACTTCTTCCTGACTTGTGCGTCATTGTGGGTAGTTATTTCTATTGGGACTTCATTTGCTCCCGCGCAGCACGCCAAAAAACCCCGCCACGCGGAAGGCGCGGCGGGGGGGAACTAATTTCGGGGCGGGGTACGTGCCCCACCCTTCACAGGCTTGCGCTTTCTAATACTTTCTTGACGGCCGCGTCGAGTCCGCTGACGTCCTTGCCGCCTGCCGTGGCGAAGTGGGGTGCACCGCCACCGCCACCCTTGATGCACTTGGCAGCTTCGCGCACGAGCTGTCCGGCGTTGAGACCGCGCGTCTCCACGAGGTCGCGGCTCAGCATGACGGTGAGGAGTGGCTTGCCGCCATCGTGGCTTCCTATGACGCACAGCATGCGTTCGGGCATCTGACCTGCTATCTGGAAGGCCAGGTCTTTCACGTGTGCCGCGTCGATGTCCTGCGGTATGACGCCGCTCACGACACGCACATCGCCTTCTTCCCGAGCCTTGGCAAGTAGCTGCTGACGTATCGTCGCGACTTGTTGCTTCATGAAGTCGTCCACTTGCCGCTTGAATCCGGCGTTCTCTTCAACGAGAGCGGCTATGGCGCTGCGCAGATCCTTTGCGTTGTGGAAGAACTCCCCGACGGACGTCAGGATGTCCTGCTGTGCATAGACGCTGTCCTCGGCTGCTTTTCCGGTGAGGGCTTCTATGCGGCGGACGCCGGCGGCTACGCTCCCCTCACTTACGATGCGGAAGAGACCCAGGCGCCCCGTGGATCGGGCGTGGCAACCGCCGCAGAATTCTACACTCTTGCCAAACTGCACCACGCGCACCTTGTCGCCGTATTTCTCGCCGAAGAGGGCTATGGCGCCCATTTCCTTGGCTTCCGCTATGGGCACGTCGCGATGGTCCTGCAGGGGTATGTCTTCGCGGATGCGGCGGTTGACAATTTGCTCCACCTTCCGCAGTTCCTCGCTACTCACTTTCTGATAATGGCTGAAGTCAAAGCGCAGATACCCGGGCGTCACGAGTGAACCCTTCTGCTCTACGTGGGCGCCCAGCACTTCGCGCAGGGCTTGATCCAGGAGGTGCGTCGCCGTGTGGTTGGCCTCGCTGCCGCTACGCAGTTCGGAGTTCACCACGGCGTGGAAGGGGGCGTCGATGTGTTCGGGCAACTGTTTCGTCAGGTGGATGGCGAGGTTATTCTCGTGCTTGGTATCAAAGATTTCTACGGTTTCGTTGGCGTTTTGCAACCAGCCCTTGTCGCCTACCTGCCCACCCATCTCGGCATAGAAGGGCGTCACGTCGAGCACGAGCTCATAAAAGGCTTGCTTCTTCTGCTCTACGCGCCGATAGCGCAGTATGTGGCAGTCGGCCTCCGTCGCGTCCCAACCCACGAAGCGCGTTTCTCCGTCCTTAATGTCGACCCAGTCGCCGGCTTCCACCTTGGCGGCGGCACGGGCGCGCTCCTTCTGCTTCTGCATCTCCCGGTTGAAGCCGACCTCGTCCACGCGGATGCCTTTCTCTTGGCAGATAAGCTGCGTCAGGTCGAGCGGGAAGCCGTACGTATCGAAGAGCATGAAGGCTTTGTCGCCCGGCAAGACGGGCGCCGCCGAGCCTTGCAGGGGTGCGGTGAGTTCCTCGAGCAGGGCTATGCCGGTGGAGAGCGTACGCAGGAAGTTGTCCTCTTCCTCCTTCATGACGCGCGTGATGAGTTGCTGCTGGGCGCGCAGCTCGGGGTAGGCAGCGCCCATCTCCTCCACCAGGACGGGCACGAGCCGGTACATGAAGGCCTCTTTCCGCCCTAAGAAGGTGTAGGCATAGCGCACGGCACGCCGCAGGATGCGACGGATGACGTAGCCGGCCTTGGCGTTGGAGGGCAGTTGCCCGTCGGCTATGGAGAAGCTGATGGCGCGCAGGTGGTCGGCCACGACGCGCATGGCTACGTCCGTCTCTTCGCGCTCGCCGTAGTGCAACCCGCAAAGCTCCTCAATCTTGCGTATGATGGGCTGGAAGATGTCCGTGTCGTAGTTGGAGTGTTTGCCTTGCAGGGCGCGGACGAGGCGCTCGAAACCCATGCCGGTATCTATCACGTTCATACCGAGTGGTTCCAAGTGGCCGTCGGCCTTCCGCTCGTACTGCATGAAGACGATGTTCCATATTTCTATGACCTGAGGGTCGCCTTGGTTCACGAGCTGCTCGCCGGGTACGCCCTTCCTGTCGGCCTCGGGGCGACTGTCAAGGTGGATCTCAGAGCAGGGACCGCAGGGCCCCGTATCGCCCATTTCCCAAAAGTTATCGTGCTTGTTGCCGTTGATAATGTGGTTGGCCGGGACGTGCTTCGCCCAGTAGGAGGCGGCCTCGTCGTCACGCGCCAAGCCCTCTTCCGGCGAGCCTTCGAAGACGGTCACGTAGAGGTCGGCGGGGTTCAAATGGAGCACGTCGACCAGGTACTCCCAGGCGTAGTCTATTGCGCCTTCCTTGAAATAGTCGCCAAAGGACCAGTTGCCCAGCATCTCGAACATGGTGTGGTGGTACGTGTCGTGCCCCACTTCTTCCAGGTCGTTGTGCTTCCCGCTGACGCGGAGGCATTTCTGTGAGTCGGCACGGCGGCGCGGTTCGGGGTCGCGCGTGCCGAGGATGACGTCTTTCCACTGGTTCATGCCCGCATTGGTGAACATGAGCGTAGGGTCGTCCTTTATCACCATGGGAGCCGAGGGCACTATGGTATGCCCTTTCGAGGCGAAGAAAGCCTTGAAGGATTCGCGAATTTCGTTTGCTGTCATAGCTGTGCGTTGCGTTTTGATGGCCGGTGGAGCTGTGGCCGTCAGCAGGCGCCGCAGGAGCGCCTGCCGACGACGCGGATAGCGTCCCCCTGCGTGCCGCGCAAAATTACGCCAAAGGCGTGAAAACGCCAAACTGCCTTGTGGCTTTATACCGACCAAGAGCAAACCACGTTTTAAGCTTGAGCTAATGAATGCAACGCATTAAACGCTGTGTTGCGGCGCAAACAGACCGACAAAGTCGCGTCCGTGATGGGCATTTTTTTGGAGAAAGGAAGGAAGTAGGCGACACATGGGTTAGAAATCAAGCAAAAAAGCGTAACTTTGCTTAAGATGTGCAACGAAAGGCTTCTTTCCGACCGCGAAAAAGACTGCACACCGAACCGACAAAAACCCGAACATGGCTGCAATCAATGAGCTCATCGCACAAATAGAGGACGAAGGCCTCCGACGGCAAATCGAGGCCGAGGTTCGTCGGCTGACAAAGCAGAAGAAATTTGGCCTCGTCTTTGAGGATCACCTGCCCGAGGGCTTCAACCAAGGCCCCGTCTATCCCTACCTCGAACCCATCGACGCGGTGAGCCATGCCACGGCCGACCGCCCCTGGCACACCCTCATCGAGGCCGACAACTACTATGCCCTGCAACTCTTGGCCTACATCTGCCCCGGCCGGGTGGATTGCATCTACATCGACCCGCCCTACAACACCGGCGCGCGCGACTGGAAATACAACAACGACTACGTTGACCAGGCCGACCAGTATCGCCACTCCAAATGGCTCTCCATGATGAAGCGGCGCCTCCTCCTTGCCAAGCGCCTGCTGCGCCCCGACGATTCCGTGCTCATCGTCACCATCGACGAGAAAGAATACCTTCACCTCGGATGCCTCCTCGAAGAGCTTTTTCCGGAGGCAAGGATGCAGATGGT
>CAZXJS010000001.1:144361-212810 GCA_964641085.1 uncultured Prevotellamassilia sp.
GCGCTTTTCTTTCCCCAAATCCCTCTACGCCGTCCATGATGCAATACGTTTCTTTGTGGCGGACAAGCCGGATGCTTTGATTGTGGACTTCTTTGCGGGTAGCGGCACAACGCTTCACGCGGTGAACCTGCTGAATGCGGAGGATGGTGGCCGGCGGCGCTGCATCATGGTGACGAACAACGAGGTGTCCGATGCCGAGGCGAAGGCGCTCACGAAGCAGGGCTTCAAACCGGGCGACCCCGAATGGGAGCGCTTGGGCATTGCCCGCTATGTGTGTTGGCCGCGCACAGTATGCTCTATCGAAGGGCACGACGTGGGCGGCCAACCCCTGAAGGGCGAATACCTCGGCGAGACGCACCGCCCGATGGCCGACGGGTTCGACGCCAATGCCGCCTTCTTCAAACTGGACTTCTTGGACAAGACGCAGGTGGCGCTCGGCCGGCAGTTCCGCGAGCTGCTACCCTTGCTTTGGATGAAGGCCGGCGCCGTGGGGCGTTGCCCCCTGTTGGAAAGCGACGACGTGCCGCCCACGCTCGTGCTGCCGGAGAACGGCTTTGCCGTGCTGACCGACGAGAAGCGCTTCGGCACGTTTGTCGCCGAGGTGAGCCGACAAGCCGACGTACGCATGGTGTATCTCGTGACCGACGGCGACGCCACGTATCGCGACATGGCGCGCAACTTCCCCGGCCGGCAGACCGTGCAGCTCTACCGCGACTATCTTGACAACTTCCGCATCAACCAACCCGACACCTTCGAACCATGATTATAAACCTATTGACTTTCCAGCGGCAGGCTCTTGAGAAGCTCCGCAAACATTGCGCCGCCGCCCACCGCGAATACCGCCAAACCGGGCAGAACCAAGTGGTGTCGTTCACGGCTCCGACGGGTGCGGGCAAGACCATCATCATGGCTTCGCTCATCGAAGACATCCTCTGCGGCACGGCGACCTACGTGGAGCAGCCCGACGCCATCTTCGTGTGGCTCTCCGACTCGCCCGAGCTCAACCTTCAGTCGAAGGCGAAAATCGACAGGATGGCCGACAAAATCAGCCGCACCCGGTGCGTCGTCATCAACGACGACAGCTTCGACCGCGAGACGCTCGAGGCCGGCCACATCTACTTTCTAAACACGCAGAAGCTGAGCCGCACGAGCAACCTGACCCACCCCGGGGAACTGCGCCAATACACGATATGGGAAACGCTCGCCAACACCATCGCCACAAAAGCCGACCGGCTCTATCTGATCATCGACGAAGCCCACCGTGGCATGAAAGACAAGGAAGCCGGGCGCGCCACCACCATCATGCAGAAGTTCATCCTCGGCAGCCCGAAGGACAACCTGCCGCCTGCGCCCGTCGTCATCGGCATGTCGGCCACCATTGAGCGCTTCAACCAGCTGGTGAAGAACTCGTCGGCCACCAACCGCCCCGTGCGGGTCTCGGCAAAGGACGTGCAGGACTCCGGCCTGCTGAAAGACCGCGTCATCATCTACTATCCACCCTCGGCCGAGGCCGATAAGGACATGGCCGTGCTGCAAGCCGCCACGGACGAATGGATGGAAAAATGCCGCCACTGGGAGCTGTTTTGCAAAGGACAAGGGCAAGCCATGGTGAGGCCGCTCTTCGTGGTTCAGGTGCTCAATGGCACGGGTAACAACCTCTCCGACACACCTCTTGACGAATGCCTCCGCACCATAGCGCAACGCGCGAAACGAACATTCGGAAAGGGCGAGGTGGTGCATGCCTTCGGCGACACGAAAGGCAAAATCAACATCGGCGGACTCGACGTGACTTACATCGAGCCGTCGAAGATTCAGGACGACCCGGTAGCGCAGGTGGTGTTCTTCAAGGAGACGCTTTCCACGGGCTGGGACTGCCCCCGCGCCGAGACGATGATGTCGTTCCGCCGCTACGTCGATGCCACGGCCATCGCCCAGCTGCTGGGCCGCATGGTGCGCACGCCGCTGCAACAACACATCTTGGCCGATGACACGCTGAACAACGTGCAACTATTTCTGCCCCATTTCGATGCGGACAACGTGAAGCGGGTGGTCGATGAGTTGCAGAATGAGGAAGGCGGCGCCCTGCCCGTCGATGTCGAGGGCGACGAACTCGAGCGTGGTGCTTACGTGGTGCTGACAGCCAAAGCGCCGAAGAAGACAATGACAGATCCGGGTCCTTATTTGCCCGGCATGGATCCGACAGACCCACCACAAACCACTGAGGGAGCTGGCGGTGCAGAGCCCCAACCCCAACAGCAACCCCAACAGCAACCGCACCTACCCACCAAACCTATTCAAAAGCCGCCCATTTTAGAGCCTACTCAACCGGAGCCTGAAATAGACTTCGGCGAAATTGACCGCCCGGCCATCATCCGTTTCATCAACGAACTGGCGCTGCCGAGTTATCACGTGCGCTCGTTCCAGATGAACGACTATCTGGTCTCGCTGCTTGCCCTTTGCCGCTTTTTGCTCACCTCCGGCTTGGACGTGAACGCGAAGGAGACTGTCGTCAACCGCATCGTGGAGCGCATCCACAACTACGTGTTGTCGCTGAAGGCTACCGGCAAATATGCCGCTGCCAAGGCGAAGGTGGAGAACTTCGAGATGCTGGTCAAAGTCTATAATGCCTTCGGCGAGGCGATTAATACCACCCCGATGAAGAACCTCTTCTCCGAAATCAACGAGGAGATAGACCGGCAGGCGCGCATAGCCGAGAAGAAACTCGGGAGCGAGGGCGTCGTGCAGGCTTACGGGAAGCAGTACCAGCTCGCAGAAGCGCCCAACGATTTTTTGATTGACGCCATCCTGTTCACGGGCGACGACGAGCAGATGCGGCTATTGCACGAGGCGGCCAAGCAGGAATACTACCGGCTCAACGACACCTATCGGAAGAAAACCGTCCACCTACCAGACGAGCTGAAAAAGAAGTACAGCGACATCGTGCGCGATAGTGCGGAAGTGTCGCAAGAGCCTTTCTTTTTAGGTGAGAACATCCTGTTTCGCAGCAATGAAGATGGCGAAACATACGACGACCATCTCTTTGTCGGTGAAGACGGTAAAGTACGCATCCGGCTGAACAGTTGGGAGCGGCGCGTCGTAGAGGAAGAGCGCAAGCGGGCGGATTTCCGCTGCTGGTATCGCAACCCCTCGCGCGGTAAGGACGCGCTGACACTCTGCCACTACTACAAAGGCTCGCCCAAGGCGTTCTATCCCGACTTCCTGATTGTCAGGAAAGAAGGCGCCAACTACGTCCTCGACATCCTGGAACCCCACGAAGGCACGCGCGACGACAACGTCAGCAAGGCTAAAGCCTTAGCGCAATATGCCACAGAGAATACCTGCATCGGGCGCGCGCAGCTCATCAGGGTCGTAAAGACCTCCACCGGCGAGGCGCTTCGTCGTCTCGACTTTGCAGCCCATAGTGCGCTGCGTGAAAAGGTGACTGCTATCAACACCAACGCTGAGCTCGACAACCTGTTTACGCAGTACGGCGAGGAATGAGCGAAGGGGAAACTGTGCTTTAATCTATAATCGTCTATTAGAGTAGAATAAGTTTTTTACGGCGACACACTAAGCGCCCGGCGGCTTGACGTCGCGACGACGACGGTTTTTCGGTGGAGAAAACACCGGTTGCGCGACGATATATGCCGCCTTTTTTTCGCCAAGTCAGACCTGATTATTGTACAGCCGTGGGTTTACAATTGTAAAGCCATGGGAAGACAATTGTAAAGCCGTGGGATTACAATTGTAAAGCCACGGGATTACAATTGTAAAGCCACGGCTGTACAAAAACTACGTCCGACTTATAAATACGTACGTCCGACTTATCCGCCGATAGGTCGGACTTGCGCGACGCCGCAGGCGGTTTGGCAGCGAATATGCAGCGCGTGCTTGGCCGTTCAGCGGGCTTGTGCTACCTTTGCGGGTAGAATCAACATCAAAAACTTTGCCTTCATGGAGTGGTTTGCTTCTATTCTGCTCAACCCTACCGGGCCGGCGTTCCTGGCTATAATCTTCGCTTTGGTGATATGGCTCGGCGTGAAGCTGGGCAAGCTCTCGCTGGGCGGCATCTCGCTCGGCGTGACGTTCGTGCTCTTCGTGGGCATCCTGGCGGGGCATCTTTACCAAGTTTACGTCGTGACGCCGCACGAGGCCGACGCGGCCTTCATGGCCAAGATGGCAAACCAGGGCGTCGTGATAAACTTCGTGAAGGAGTTCGGGCTGATACTCTTCGTTTACTGCATCGGCCTGCAGGTGGGGCCAAGCTTCTTCGCCACGTTCAAGAAGGGAGGCGTCGGGATGAACATGCTTTCGGTGTGCATCATCCTGCTGAACGTGGCCGTCATGCTGGGGCTTTACTTCTTAGTATTCCACCGCGCGGGTGACCCGCAGAACAAGGAGCATCTGGCCATGATGACGGGCGTCATGTACGGCGCCGTGACGAACACACCGGGCTTGGGCGCGGCGACGAGTGTGCTGCCGAGCCTCTTCCCCGACGGTTTCGACTTCAACATCGGCAATGGCTACGCCTGCGCCTACCCCCTGGGCGTGCTGGGCATCATCGGCGGTACGATAGCCCTGCGCTACCTCTGCCGCATACGCCTGAAGGACGAGACGGAAGAGATTGAGCGGGAGCAAGAGGCCGACCCCCACAGCATACCCCACCACTTCTACCTGCTGGTGACGAACAAGGGTGTCTTCGGCAAGACGTTGCAGGAGCTACACAGCTTCCTGAAGTGCGACTTCGTATGCTCCCGCGCCAAGATAGACGAACAGATGATCGTGCCGAACGGGCAGACGAAGCTGGAAAAGGGGATGAAACTCATGATGGTCTGCGCGGAAGCCGACCAAGAGGCCGTGACGAGCGTCATCGGCGAACCGCTGCAGGAGAGCTGGCGCAAGGAAATCAACGAGATGACGAAATACGTCAGCCGAAAACTCATCGTGACGAACCCAGCCGTGAACGGCAAGACGTTCGACGACCTACACTTCTCCACACTCTACAACGTGAACGTCACGCGCGTGACACGCGCCGGACTGACGCTCTTCGCCCGCCGCGGCTTCCGCCTGCAGATGGGCGACCGCCTGCTCATGACGGGCACGGAGGAGAACATAGAGCGCGTCCGCGAGGTGGTGGGCGACGCCGTGAAGCACCTGGACCACCCCAACGTCGGGATGCTTTTCTTGGGCATACTGCTCGGCGTCCTGCTCGGACAAGTGCCTATCCCCCTGCCGGGCGTTGACATCCCCGTGAAGCTTGGCCTCGCCGGCGGCCCGCTCATCGTCGCCATTATCATAGGCGCCTTTGGTTACAAGTTTAAGATTACGGCCTACACGACGACCAGCGCCAACCTGATGCTGCGCGAGGTGGGGCTGTGCCTCTTCCTGGCCGGCGTGGGCATACAGGCGGGCGCAACGTTCTGGGAAACGGTGAAAAACGGCGGCCTCACCTACGTCTGGACGGGCTTCCTTATCACGACCATCCCCATCCTGCTCGGCGGACTCTACGGACGTCTGCGCATGAAGCTGAACTACTTCACGCTGATGGGCCTCATCGGCGGTACATATACCGACCCACCCGCGCTGGCCTTCGCCAACCAGACGGCAAACAACGACGCCCCGGCCATAGGCTACAGCACCGTCTATCCGCTAAGCATGTTCATGCGCATACTTGTAGCGCAGCTCGTATTGTTGCTACTCATCCCCATCGTCTGAAGCAGAGCGCGGCAGACACCGGCGCCACAAGGCGTTAAAAATCAATAAAGGCTCGCCACTACCCACGTTTGGCGAGCCTTTTGCCTATCGCCTAACGAAACGTAACCCAAGCATAAACCCCAAAGCCCAACGACCATGTTAATATGGATTATCTTCGGCGCCATAGCTATCCTCAGCTACATGGTGCAACAGAGCCTGCAACGCAAATTTAAGGAATACTCCAAGGTGCCCGCCGCCGGCGGCATGACGGGGGCAGACGTAGCACGCCGCATGCTGCGGGAAAACGGCATCTACGACGTGCAAGTGACGTCGATACCGGGACGACTGACCGACTTCTACAACCCGGTGGACAAGACAGTGAACCTGAGCGAGGGCGTGTACGACACATGCTCCGTCGCGGCGGCCGCCGTAGCCGCCCACGAGTGCGGCCACGCCGTGCAACACGCCCGTGCCTACGCACCGCTCTCCCTTCGCACGGCGCTCGTGCCGGCCGTCAGCTTCGCCAGCCGCTGGGTGCAGTGGCTCCTACTGGCCGGTATCATCTTGATCAGCATCTCGCCCCACTGGAGCTGGGTGTTACTCGTGGGCATCGGACTCTTCGCCCTGACCACGCTCTTTAGCTTCGTTACGCTGCCCGTAGAGATCGACGCCTCCCGACGTGCCGTCAACTGGCTGCGCGACGCGAGCATCACAACGCCGGAGAATCACGCCATGGCCGTCTCTGCCCTGCGCTCGGCTGCCTACACCTACGTCGTAGCCGCCCTCGGCTCGCTCGCCACACTGGTCTATTACGTGCTCATCTACCTCGGAGGAAACCGCGACTAAGGACTACGCCTCCGAAAAAGCCCGGCCGGAACAACCCGCGCCGGGCTTTTTGCGCGTAAAGGCAAGATAGGCTGTGCCCAAGCCAGCACCCGCTGCCGCAGATACACCACGCAGCGAAAATTCGCGGTTTCACCGCACATTTCGGGGTATTTTCCGACTATTTAATGATATTTACATCGCAGGGTGCTCCCGTTGTCGCCTTTTCTTGCTACCTTAGCTTCTTCTAAAGACGCGACGGCCACCCGCAGACCGCGTCTGTCACCCCATAAGACAATAAAAAATGACACATAATGCAATACAAATGGAACTACTCCGAGCCTTCGCCCGGAGAGAAAGCCGCCGCGACGCGCCTGGCCCGTGAGGTGGGCATACACCCCGCCTTAGGCAAGCTGCTTCGCCAACGTGGCATCAAGACACAGGCCGAGGCGCGCCGCTTCTTCCGCCCCCAGCTCTCAGACCTGCACGACCCCTTCCTGATGAACGACATGCAGGTAGCCGTAGACCGCTTAAACCAAGCCTTAACCCGCAAGGAACGCATCTTAGTGTACGGCGACTACGACGTAGACGGTTGCACCGCCGTAGCACTCGTTTACAAATTCATCCAGCAATACTACGCAAACATTGACACCTACATCCCGGACCGTTACGAGGAAGGCTACGGCATCTCCAAGAAAGGCGTGGACTATGCTTACCAGACGGGAGTGAAGCTTATCATCGTGCTGGACTGCGGCATCAAAGCCATAGACGAAATAGCCTACGCCAAAGAACTGGACATCGACTTCATAATCTGCGACCACCACGTCCCGGACGACACCCTGCCCGCCGCAGTGGCCATTCTGAACCCGAAGCGCCGTGACAACCTTTACCCCTACGAGCACCTGAGCGGCTGCGGCGTCGGCTTCAAGTTCATGCAGGCCTTTGCCATAAGCAACGGCATTGAGTTCAACAAGCTGGTAGAGCTTTTAGACCTTTGCGCCGTGTCTATCGCCTCGGACATCGTGCCCATCATGGGCGAAAACCGCATTTTGGCTTGGCACGGCCTGCGCAGGCTCAACTCAAACCCCACTACCGGCCTGCAAGCCATCATTGAGGTGTGCGGGCTGGCCGAGCGCGAACTGACACTGAACGACGTAATCTTCAAAATCGGTCCCCGAATCAACGCTTCCGGCCGTATGCAAAACGGTAAAGAGGCCGTCATGCTACTTGTGGAACAAGACTATACTACGGCGCTCGAGATGGCCGCACGTATCAACCTATACAACGAGGCCCGCAAGGACTTGGACAAACAGATGACGGAGCAGGCCATGGAACAGGTCAAGAGCATGCCCGACCTCGACGCACACCGCGCCATCGTCATCTACAACAAGGAATGGCACAAGGGTGTCATCGGCATTGTGGCTTCGCGCCTGACGGAACAATATTACCGCCCCGCCGTCGTGCTCACCGAGAACGAAGGCATGGCGACGGGGTCGGCACGTAGCGTCTCGGGATTCGATGTTTATAAGGCCGTACAAAGCTGCGCCGACCTGCTGGAGAACTTTGGCGGCCACACCTACGCCGCAGGCTTGTCTTTAAAAGTGGAGAATATTGCAGCCTTCGCCGAGCGTTTTGAAAAATACGTGGAGGATCACATCTTGGAAGAGCAGACGCAGGCCACACTTGAGATTGACAGCGTCTTAGACTTCCGCGACGTCACGTTTCAGTTCTACAAAGAGCTCCACCGCTTTGCCCCATTCGGACCTGACAACGAGAAGCCCGTCTTTTGCACCCGCCGAGTTTATGACTACGGCACGAGCAAGGTCGTTGGGCGCGGACAAGAGCACATCAAGCTTGAGCTGGTGGACAACAAAAGCAACAACATCATGAACGGCATAGCCTTCGGGCAGAGTTCCCAGGCGCGATACATCAAGACAAAGCGCGCGTTTGACATCTGCTACACCGTAGAGGAAAATACCCACAAGCGTGGCGAGGTGCAACTCCAAATTGTGGACATCCGCCCCTGCGAGTAGCCGTTCTCCGCCGCCGTTGCCGCGGCGCATCCCTTTCCCAATCCGTCACAGATGCCCCCCACCTCTTCCGTCCTCCCACCCACCGACGCGGACTTCCTACATATCCTCCACGAAAACTGGGGATACGACAGCTTCCGCGGTATCCAGCTCGACATAATCCGGAGCATTGCCGCGGGGCATGACACGCTCGGGCTGATGCCTACGGGAGGCGGCAAGAGCCTCACGTTCCAAGTGCCCGCACTTGCCTTGGACGGCGTGTGCCTCGTCGTCACGCCGCTCATTGCCCTTATGAAGGACCAGGTCAGCCACCTCCTGCAACGCGGCATACGCGCCGCAGCCATCTACAGCGGCCTTTCGCGCGCCGACATCCAGCGCCACCTCAACAACACCGTCTATGGTGGCAACAAATTCCTCTATATCTCGCCGGAACGTCTCGCCACCGAGGCCTTCCAGGTTAAGCTCCGCCAGATGCGCCTCGCCTTCATTGCTGTGGACGAGGCGCATTGCATTTCGCAGTGGGGCTACGATTTCCGCCCATCCTACCTTGAGATAGCGCGCATCCGCGATATTGTCCCCGACGTTCCCGTCCTCGCGCTGACGGCCTCCGCGACGCCCCGCGTAGTGGACGATATCTGCCGGCAGCTGCGTTTCCGCCCCGGCGCACAAGTGTTCCGCATGAGCTTCGAGCGCTGCAACTTGTCCTACATCGTACGGCAGACAGAGGACAAGGCCGCCGAACTGCTCCACATCCTGCGCAGCGTGACCGGCAGCGCCATTGTATACACCCGCAGCCGCTTAGGGGCACGCGACACGGCGCGGATGCTCGAAGCCGAAGGCATTTCCGCCTTCTATTACCACGCCGGGCTGACCGACGTGGACAAAGACGTCCGCCAGCGTGCCTGGCAAGAGGGAGAGACGCGCGTCATGGTGGCCACGAACGCCTTCGGTATGGGTATTGACAAGCCCGACGTCCGCCTCGTGATCCACCTTGACCTGCCGGACTCCCTCGAAGCCTATTTCCAGGAGGCAGGACGCGCCGGCCGCGACGGACTAAGCGCCTATGCCGTGCTGCTCTACAACCGGCGAGATCGCGTAAAGCTCCGACGCCGCGTGCCCGACACGTTTCCGGAAAAGGACTACATCCGCGACGTCTATGACCACCTGGCCTATTTCTTCGAAGTAGCCGTTGGCGACGGCTACCTGCGGACTTACGACTTCGACCTGACTGAGTTTTGCCGCGCTTACCACTATTTTCCCGTCCCCGTCACCAGTGCGCTGAAGCTCCTCACCCGCGCGGGCTACATAGACTACCGCGAAGAGGGCGAAAACCACGCCCGCCTCATGTTCCTCACGACGCGCGAGGAGCTTTATAAGCTCAACTATCTCGACGCCCGCGCCGACAGCGTGTTGCGTGCCGTGCTGCGCCTCTATGGTGGCATTTTCTCCGACTATGTTAGCATCGAAGAGCAGCGCCTTGGACTCGAAGCAGGTCTGACCGGCGAAGCCGTTTACGAGACCTTGAAAGACCTTACCCGGCAGCGAATTCTTCATTATGTACCCCGAAAAAGCACGCCGCAAATTACCTTCACGCAGCGCCGCGAAGATGGTCGCGACGTAATCATACCTAAGGAGGTTTATGAGGTGCGCCGCGCCGACTACGAGGCACGTATCAACGCTATGCTGGCCTACGCCGAGGAGACAACGCAGTGCCGCTCGCGCATGCTGCTGAACTATTTCGGCGAGACGTCAGCCGCCGATTGTGGTCATTGCGATGTCTGCATTGCCCGGCGCGCACGACGCACCGACCCGCGCGACGTGGCGAAAACCTTCCTTGCCCTGCTCGCCGATGGGCGTCCCCACCCCGTCAGCGACTTCCGCCCCCACGGCGTCCCCACGGACGTGGTTGCCGCCGCCCTGCAATGGCTCGTCGACGAAGGCAAGGCGCGTTTCGACGACGGCCTCGTCGTGAAGTGCTGAAGCCGAAAAAAGTTTTTTAAGCGTAAAAAAGCAGACGCCAAAAACCGTCAGCGAAACAGCTTTTCCTCTTTCATTTTGTTCAACAACCGACGCAAGAACTATCCCTTTGCTTTTGAGCGAAACCAAATAAGGCGCACTAAGCCCCCACTATGGCTTGCTAATCAACGCCTTACCGTTGCCGCGTGATAAGTCCGACCTGCCAGCTGACAAGTCCGACCTGCCAGCCGATAAGTCCGACCTGTCAGCCGATAAGTCCGACCTGCCAGCTGATAAGTCCGACCTGCCAGCCGGCAAGCGGCACATACGGCTCGGAGCTTGAAGACAAGCCCCATATACATCCTACGCACTCCACCTCTCATCCCGGCGTCCGAGGCAAGCCAAGCATCTTTCGCTCCATTTGCGCCGTGTGGCGTTTTTTCCTATCTTTGCGAGAAACGCTACCTATGCTTCTTTCCCTCCCCCGCGCCGGGCGCTGCCTGACGCTGCTATTATTTGCGGTTTCATCGGGCATTTCGGCACAAGAAGCGCAAGGTTTTTCGCACCCCACGTCCGAGGCGCAACACTACGTATGGCCGACGGACACCGCCGTCCTGGAGAAGTTGCAGCAGTGGCAGAACCTTAAGTTTGGCGTCCTGCTCCACTGGGGGCTCTACTCCGTGCCCGGCATCGTGGAGAGCTGGAGCATCTGCTCGGAAGACGTCGACTGGATAAGGCGCCGCCCGGATATGAGCTACGAAGCCTACAAACGCTGGTACTATAGCCTGGCTGACAGCCTGTGCCCCCGCCATTTCGAGCCGCGTGAATGGGCAGCCCTATTCCGCGAGACCGGTATGCGCTACGTTGTCTTCACAACGAAACACCACGACGGCTTCTGCCTCTACGACTCGCGACTGACGGATTTCAGCATCGCTCGCGGCCCCTTCCGCAGCAACCCGAAGGGCGACGCCGCACGCTTTGTGTTCCAAGCCTTCCGCGAGCGCGGTTTCATGGTCGGCGCCTATTTCTCCAAGCCCGACTGGCACTGCCCCTTCTACTGGTCGCCCCGGTTTGCCACGCCCAACCGCCGCGAGAACTACCGCCGCGAGCGCCACCCGGACCTGTGGCAACAATACGTGGCGTTCACTTCCGGGCAACTCACGGAGCTTCTGTCGCGCTATGGGCGCTTGGATCTGCTCTGGCTCGACGGGGGATGGGTCAGCGGCGAGGAGATAGGGCTTGACAGCGTACTCTCGCGAGCGCGCAGCGGGTCGCAACCGGGTCTTCTCTGCGTCGACCGTACCGTTGGCGGGCGCAACGAGAACTACCTGACGCCCGAACGCGGCATTCCCGCCGAGCCACTCGGCGTGCCTTGGGAGGCCTGTCTGCCCCTGACTGACGACTGGGGCTGGACGCCCCGAGCGCACTACAAGTCAGCCCGCACCGTCGTCAGCAAACTCATGGAAATCGTTGCCAAAGGCGGTTCGTTGCTCCTCGGCGTAGGCCCCACGGCCGACGGCACCATAGATGACAGCGCACGCGTCCGACTTACCGCCGTGGGCGATTGGCTCAAGCGCAACGGAGAAGCCATCTACGCCACCGTGCCGACGCCCTGCTACCACGACGGCCGCTTCTGGTTCACCGCAAGCAAAGACGGCCGAACGCGCTATGCGCTCTACGCCCTGCCCGACGGCGAGGAACTGCCCGCGAAGTTGACGTGGCACGGCAACCTGCCCGGCGCCCGCGTCACACTCCTCAACACGGGCAGGCGCATCCCTGCCACAGTGCGCGGCGACAGCGTGACGATCACCCTGCCGCGCGACCTACGCGCCGAGCCGCTCGCCCTGAAATTTCATCCCCGCGAGGCGTCTGCAACTATCACCGGATTAAAACCTAATCGTCCTTAGCCATGACCTTCCAACGTCCGCTTGCTTGCCTCATCGTAGCTGTCTGCGCCGTGGCTTCTGCGGCTCAACGCCCGCTTTATAAGGACGCTACGGCACCCGTAGAGACGCGCGTGGCCGACCTCCTCGGCCGCATGACGCCGGAAGAGAAGATAGGACAGCTCAGGTGCCTTATGGGGTGGGATATGTACGTCAAAAATGCCGATGGAACCGTAAATTTCGCACCACAGTTCGCAGAGGCCATGGCAAGCGACTACCCTCCCGGCGCACTCTGGGCAACGCTGCGCGCAGACCCCTGGACTCACAAGTCGTTAGCCAACGGGCTTAATCCACAACTGGCGTCCGCAGCGCTGGACAGCCTGCAACGCTACGCCGTGGAGCACACCCGGCTGGGCATACCCCTGCTCTTTGCGGAGGAGGGTGCGCACGGGCTCATGGCCATCGGCGCGGCAACGTTTCCCACGGGGCTGGCACTGGCCTCTACGTGGGACGAAGCGCTTCTTGAGCGTACCGGGCAGGCCATTGGGCGCGACGGAGCGGCGCAGGGTGCCGGGATGCTCTTCGGCCCCGTGCTCGACGTGGCACGCGACCCGCGCTGGAGCCGTATGGAAGAGGGACTGGGCGAAGACCCCTGCCTCTCAGCCCGCTTAGGGAGCGCTTTGCTGCGCGGGATGCAGGCGAGCGTGCCCGCCTGCCCGAAACACCTCGCGGCCTACGGCGTACCGCGCGGCGGACACAACGGCGCTGAAGCCGCCGTAGGGCCGCGCCAGCTGCGTGCAGATCTGCTGCCCCCCTTCGAAGCTGCCGTGCGGGCGGGGGCAAAAGCCGTCATGACGAGCTACAACGGCATCGACGGCATCCCGTGCACCGCCAACCGATGGTTGCTCTCAGACAACCTGCGCGGCACGTGGGGGTTCGGCGGCATAGTCCTCTCCGACCTCTTCGCCATCGACGGCCTGTGCGGCACGGGAAAGCCGGCCGCCAACCGCAAAGAGGCGGCAGCGCTGGCGCTCCGCGCCGGAGTGGACGTGGACTTAGGCGGACAATGCTATGGCGCCCCCCTACGGCAAGCCGTAGCAGAGGGGATGATTACCGAGACGGACATAGACACTGCCGTGGCTCGCGTGCTGCGCCTGAAGTTCGAGGCGGGACTTTTCGAGCGCCCTTATGCTTCGGGCAAGGCATCCCCGCTACGGGCTGATAGCCTGCAATTTCTCCTTACCCAAACGGCGCGCGAGGGCATCGTGCTACTGAAAAACGACGGGCTGCTCCCCTTGCGCCGCGACGTCAGGAAAATAGCCGTTATAGGCCCCAACGCAGACGCCCCCTACAACCAGCTGGGCGACTACACAGCGCCACAACCGGAGGGCAAGGTGGAAACCCTGCTTGAAGGGATACGACGAAAAGCGGGAGCGAGGACTACGGTGGCCTACGCCAAAGGTTGCGCCGTGCGCGACACGACCGGCGCAACGGACAGCATAGCCGCGGCGGTAGAGTTGGCACGCAGTGCCGACGTCATCGTACTGACGCTCGGCGGGAGTAGCGCCAGGGATTTCCGGACCAGCTACGCCGCGACAGGCGCGGCAGCTGCCGAGGCAGCGTCGGCATCGCGCCTGCCAGACATGGACTGCGGCGAAGGCTATGACCGCAGCACGCTCTCATTGCTGGGACGACAAGCCGAATTGCTCGATGAAATCGCGAATTTAGGACGCCCGCTCATCGTGGTGTACGTAGAAGGCCGGCCGCTGGACATGACCGCTGCAGCGCAAAAGGCAAACGCGCTGCTCTGCGCCTGGTATCCCGGCGAACGAGGCGGCGAAGCGCTCGCGGAACTGCTTTTCGGCGACGCCTGCCCCTCGGGCAAACTGCCGGTGAGCGTGCCCCGCAGCGTGGGGCAACTGCCCGTTTACTATTCACAAGGCAACACGTCGGACTACATGGACGGCTCGGCCGCACCGCTCTACCCCTTCGGCTACGGACTAAGCTACACGACGTTCGAGTATGCCGATATTTCCGATGAAACCGCAGAAAACAGCGACACGCTGCGGCACATCAGCTTCCGCCTGACGAACACGGGTGGGCGAAGGGGGGCGGAGGTCGTGCAACTCTACGTGACTGACGAGCAGGCCTCGGTCACCGTCCCACCCCTGCAACTTCGCGACTTCCGGCGCATAGAGTTGGAGGCAGGAGCTTCGAAGCGCGTGGATCTATACCTGACGCGCGACGACTTGAGCCTCTGGGACGCGTCGATGCGGCGCACTTTGGAGCCGGGGCGCTTCACCTATTTCGTGGGCAGCTCGTCGCAGGATCGCAGACTGCAGGGCAGCTTCGTCATAACACGGTGAGAACTAAGCGCGGCATGGGCACAAAAAAGCCCCGCAAGTCAGTAAAGATTTGCGGGGTTAACTTATAACAGCGCTGAGACGTCGCGAGTAAGGCTGACAAAGGCCTCCACATCGAGTTCCTCGGGTCGCCGCGTGAGGTCCGGGCGCTGCAAAAAGGCAGCCACGTCGCCGCGCGGCGCAAGTTGGGCAAGGAACGGCCTAAGACTGACACGCAACATCTTACGCCGCTGACCGAAGACAGCCTTCACGAGGCGACGCAACAGGGCTTCGTCGCAACCGCAGTCCGTCACGCCGTTGCGCGTGAGGCGTACCACGGCGCTGCGCACCTTGGGCGGCGGATTGAAGACTCCCGGCTCTACGGTGAAGAGGTAGTCCACATTATACCAGCGCCCAAGCAGGACACTGAGTATCCCGTAGGCCTTAGTACCCGGCCGGGCGGCGAGGCGCTCCGCCATCTCCTTCTGAACCATACCCGTGCAGCACGGAACGAAATCCTTAAAGGCCAGCATGTGGAAGAAAATCTGACTTGAGATGTCATAAGGATAGTTTCCCGTAAGCACAAAAGGCCGCCCGTCGAACACACGTCCGAGGTCCATACGCAGAAAGTCGGCACGCAGGATGTCAGGAGCGAGCCGGGGCCACTGCGCTAAGAGATAGTCGACACTTTCGCGGTCAATCTCAACCGCTTTCAGCGGTCTGCCCTTCTCTAAGAGGTACTGGGTCAGCACGCCCATCCCGGGTCCCACTTCAAGGATGGGAAGATTTGGGCAGGCATCTACGGTGTCTGCAATGCGGCGGGCGACGGAAAGGTCGGTAAGGAAGTGCTGGCCGAGCTTTTTCTTCGGCCGCACGCGGCGGGCGGGGGGATACATATATATAATGTGTAGCTGCGAAGGGAAAGAGGTTGGACAAAAAGCCGTCGTGACGGGTAGAAAGGCACGGCAAAACCTTTGTCCGTGGACGAAATTGCGCTAACTTTGCGCAAAAGACGGTGCGAAAATACCCATTCCCTGCTGAAAAATGATGAAAACGCTCAAGAAGATATTGCAGCTGGCGCTGCCGTTCGTGCTGGGCTTGGGCATCCTGTGGTGGATGTACCGGGGAACGGACTGGCGGGACTTCTTCGCTACCGTCACGGGGAAGATGAAGTGGGGGTGGATGTTGCTCTCGCTCGTGTTCGGCGTGCTGGCGCAGCAGGCGCGAGCTTGGCGCTGGCAAATGGCGCTGGCACCCTTGGGAGAGCACCCGCGGCGTCGTACGGCAGAGGACGCCATCTTCATCTCCTACGCAGCGAGCCTCCTCGTCCCACGTATCGGCGAAGTGACGCGTTGTGGCACGTTGCGACGTACGGACGGCGTGTCGTTTACCAAGTCTTTGGGTACCGTAGTTACCGAGCGCATCGTGGATAGTGCCATGATAGCCGTGCTTACAGCCGTGGCCTTCCTAACGCAGATCCCGGCTTTCCGCACCTTCCTCGCCGAGACGGGAACGGACATCCACTCCGTGGTGCACCGCTTCACGACTACGGGCTATCTCGTCACGCTTATCTGCATCGTAGCGGCGGTGGCCGCGCTCGTATTCCTTTGCCACCATTTCTTCACGAAGGGAAGCGACATCCTGCGCGACCTCAAGGCGGGAATAAGTTCGCTGAAGGACGTGCAGAATCTGCCGTTGTACTTCTTCTGGAGCCTGATGATTTGGATTTTCTACTACCTACACTTCTACATTGCCTTCTTCTGCTTCGATTTCACGGCCGGAATATCGCCCCAAGCGGCTTTTCTCATCTTCTGCGTGGGGACGTTCGCCGTCATCGTGCCTACGCCGAACGGCGCCGGGCCTTGGCATTTTGCTGTGAAGACGATGCTCGTGACCATCTACGGCGTAGCAGCTGCCGACGCCGTGATGTTCGCCCTCGTGGTGCACACAGTGCAGACGATGCTCGTCGTGCTGCTCGGCGCCTACGGTTGGGCAGACATCAACCGGCGCGGACGAAGACTCAAGCGCCAAACATACGCAGACACAAAACCAATAACCCTAAACAAATGAGTGAAATAAAGAATTTGCAGCCACAAGCCGTGTGGCAGAACTTCTACCTGCTGACGCAAGTGCCGCGCCCCAGCGGACACCTCGAGAAGATCCAACAATTCCTGCTGAACTGGGCGGCGGAACACGGCATTGAGGCGTTCAAAGACGCCGGGCAGAACATCGTGATGCGCAAGCCTGCCACGAAAGGTCTGGAGCACAAAAAGACCGTTCTGCTCCAGGCGCACATGGATATGGTCCCCCAAAAGACACCCGAGAGCCGGCACAACTTCGAGACCGACCCCATCGAGACATATATCGAGGACGGCTGGGTACATGCCAAGGACACCACGCTGGGTTCGGACGACGGCCTCGGCGTGGCGACCATCATGGGACTGCTGGCGGCCGATGACATCGCACACGGGCCGCTTGAAGCCTTGATAACGGCCGACGAAGAGACAGGTATGTACGGAGCAAACGACCTCCCCGCCGACGAGCTGCATGCCGACATCCTGCTGAACCTTGACTCCGAGACGTGGGGCAAATTTGTCATAGGTAGTGCCGGAGGCATCGACGTTACGGCCAGCCTAACCTATAAAGAAGCGGAGACAGATCCGACCGACGCGGCGCTACGCGTCACGCTGAAAGGGCTACGCGGCGGCCACAGCGGGCTGGAAATCCACGAGGGACGCGCAAACGCCAACAAGCTGATGGTACGTTTCGTGGAGGAAGCCGTAAGCGAGTACGAAGCGCGCCTATCTACGTGGCACGGCGGCAACATGCGGAACGCCATCCCCTTCAAGGCCGAGGTAGTGCTGACGGCGCCCAAGGAAAACATCCCCGCCCTGAAGCAGCGCGTCGAGGAGTGGAAGGCAGAATTCATTAAAGAGTACGACGGCATTGAGACGGGCGTGGAATTCTTCGCTGAAGACGTCCCCGCGCCCAAGACCCAAGTGCCGCAAGAGATTCAGGACAACCTGATAGACGCCATCTACGCCTGCCACGACGGCGTGGTGCGCATGATACCCCACATCCCCAGCGTAGTGGAGACCAGTTCCAACCTGGCCATCATTGACATTGAGGCAGGCAAAGCCACCATCCAGGTGCTGGCTCGCAGCTCCTCGGAAGCCATGAAGGACTACGTATGCAACATGCTGGAAAGCTGCTTCAACATGGCAGGGATGCGCGTTGAGTTTTCAGGAGACTATGGTGGCTGGGATCCAAATACGGACAGTGAAATTCTAAAGCTGCTCCTGAAAATCTATAAAGAGCAGAACGGGGCGGAAGGTATCGTGCAAGTGGATCACGCCGGCCTTGAGTGCTCCGTCATCTTGGGTAAATACCCCAACCTCGACGTCGTGTCGCTCGGCCCGACGCTTCGCTCGCCCCATACAACGCAAGAGCGTTGCGAGATCGCCACGGTAGAGCCGTTTTGGAAGCTGCTGAAGCAAACTTTGCTCGAAGTGCCCGACAAATAACCCCCTTTACCCACGCACAGGAGCGACCCCGCGCGGGTCGCTCCTTGCTTTTTCTCCGCCACGTCGCCCCGTCCCGCGACTACCGCCCGTCCATAAACCGCTACATGCCGACAATCACTCCACGCGTACGCCGCCTCAGTCTCTACCTCGCACTCCTCGCCGTGATAGCCTTAGCTGCCGTGCTCTACGTCGTCGACCCGGCACAGTCGCCGGCTGCCCCGAAGTGCTTGGTCAAGACGTTGACGGGCTACTCCTGCCCCGGCTGCGGATTGCAGCGCGCCGTCCACGCCTTTCTCCACGGAGACATCGTGCAAGCCGCGCGCTACAATCTGTTCCTCCTCATCGCCGTGCCGTGGTTCCTTGCCGTAGTCGTGAGCGACTGCCTTCTGCACGGCGCGGCACGGCGCCGCTGGCAGCGCGTGACGCATAGCAACGTCTTAATCTACGGTTACATCGCGCTATATTTCATTTGGTGGATCGTGCGTAACGTGTATCACCTCTGACGTCCCGTCTCCTGGCTGCCCGACGCTTCCCAAAAAACTTTATAAAACGTTAAGCCACCTCCTCGTCCACCCGGCCACGTTGCACGTTCGGCAAAGATTTTCTTACTTTGCAACCCTACATCGCAGGCTCTAACCTGTACTCTTATGAAACGGTTACTTCTACTCTTTGTCGCCCTGTCCCTCAGCATAAGCCTTGCCGCGCAGCAGGTAACTGCGCTTCGTCGCTCCAAGACCGTCTTTGCCTTCCCCCACTTCCAAGCCGCGCGGGTGGATCAGACCTTTGGACGGCACGTTACCGACTCCGTAAACATTTTCCTCAAGGACGCATCGCTCTGCTTTCTGCAAGATGGGAAAATCCTCAAGGCATTTGTCGACCCCATACTCGGCTTCCAGGTGGACAGCGTACGCTACCGCAAAGTCGGAACGCAGATGGGGCGCGTCATAGCCCAGAAAGGCAACAACATGCTCCTTTGCGTGACCACCGTAGATATGGACAAGCTGACGGAGGAGACCTACGGCTCCGTGCAGGCCGGCTTCTTCGACATCGAGCTCCCCGGTTCGCAAAACGTCTTCATGGACTTGAGCGGCCAAGAGCGAGAGGAAGACTACGGCTACCCGTTGAAAGACACCTTCTACTTTCTCATAAACGGGCAGGAAGTCCTTGCAAACGAGAGCCAAGTGAAGAAATACGTCCGCTCCGACCGGAAAAAAGCCTGGAAAGCCCTCATGGCCGACCGCTTCTGGTCATGGCGCGACGCTAAGAACCTCACGCAAGTTCTTGACTACCTCCAGTAGCGCCACTTCCGCCCCCTGTTCCGGCAAAGCCCCGATGCCCGCTTTTGACGCCGGCATCGGGGCTTTTATATTTTTTAAATATTGTGAACTATAAGCAAAAGGAAAAAACACTACTTTTGCTTGTCCGAGGAAAAATCTAAACTCTAACCAAATACCTACACAATGAAACCTACGTTGTTCCTCTTGGCCGCCGGCATGGGCAGCCGCTACGGCGGCCTCAAGCAGCTCGACGGCCTTGGCCCCCACGGAGAGACCATTATGGACTACAGCATCCACGACGCCATCGCCGCCGGCTTCGGCAAGCTCGTCTTCGTCATCCGTAAAGACTTTGAAGACGACTTCCGCAAGAAAGTCCTCTCCAAGTACGAGGCTCACATCCCCTGCGAAGTCGTCTTCCAGAGCTTGGACAAGCTCCCTGCCGGCTACCACGTGCCTGAAGGCCGCGAGAAGCCTTGGGGCACCAACCACGCAGTTATGATGGGCAAAGACGTAATCCACGAGCCCTTCGCCGTTATCAACTGCGACGATTTCTACGGTCCCGATGCCTTCCGCGTCATGGGGCAGTTCCTCTCCGCTCTGCCCGAGGGAAGCCAGAAGAAGTACGCCATGGTAGGCTTCCGCGTCGGCAACACACTCTCCGAGCGCGGCGCCGTGGCACGCGGCATCTGCGAGAACGACGCCAACCACCACCTCACCAGCGTCGTAGAGCGCACCAAGATAGAGCGGCAGGACGGCGTCGTGAAATACCTCGACGACGACGGTCAGTGGGTCGCCATCCCTGACACGACGCCCGTATCCATGAATTTCTGGGGCTTCACACCGGAGTACTTCAGCTATTCTGAAGAATACTTCAAGACGTTCCTCGACGACCCGAAGAACCAAACCAACCTAAAGAGCGAGTTCTTCATCCCCCTCATGGTCGATAAGCTCATCCACGAGGACGGCGCCACGTGCGAAGTGCTCGACACGACGAGCCGTTGGTTCGGCGTCACCTACGCCGCCGACCGTCCCGAGGTAGTGGCCAAACTTGCCAAGCTCCACGCCGACGGCGTCTATCCCGACAAGATGTTTTGACCCTCCTGCCGCGCCCCTGCGGCGCGCCGAGACGCTTAGCGCCCCGCCCCTTCCCCCCTTCGGGAAGCGGCGGGGCGCTTTCTTTTTCCCCGGCGGCCGCGGCGGCCGGCGTCATATCCACGTGCGGCGCCGGAAGAGCCAGTAGATGAGTCCCGTCAGCCCCAGCGAGCTGACCACGACTAAGGGGAAGCCCCACCAAGACGCCTCCATGCCGTTTATCAGGTTCATGCCGAAGATGCTCGCTACCAACGTGGGGAACATCAGGATGATGGAGACGCTCGTCATTTGTTTCATGACGCCCGACATGTTGTTGTTGATGATTGAGGCATACGTGTCCATCGTGGAGTCCAAGATGTTCGTGTATATGTTCGTCGTCTCGCGCGCCTGGTTCATCTCAATGTTCACGTCCTCTATGAGGTCAGCGTCCAACTCGTCCACAGGCAGTTTGAACTTCAGCTTGGAGAGCAGCGTCTCGTTCCCACGGATTGAAGTAATGAAGTATGTCAGGCTGTCCTGCAGACGTGAGAGACCGATAAGGTCTTCGTTGTCAATGCTATGATCGAGGTTGCGCTTCGCTTCTTCTATCAACACGTTGATTTGCTTCAGGCGCTTCAGGTACCATACGGCTGAGGAGAGGAAGAGTCGGAACACCAAATCCACGCTGTCCGTGAAGCCCAAGTTGCGCTTTTGCTGGTAGCTGACGAAGTCTATCATCATATTCGTCTCGTAGTTGCATACGGTGACGCAGACACCCTTCGAGAGGATGATGCCGAGCGGGATAGTCGTATGCGGCGTGCGCGAGCGCACTTCCTTTACGTAGGGAATGCGTAGGATGATGAGCGTCCATCCGTCATCGTACTCGTAGCGCGAGCGCTCGTCCTTATCGCGGATGTCGTCTAAGAAGTAAGAGGGTATCTCGAGTTCGTCAAAAAGGAACGCCTCGTCGTCGGGCGTCGGGCACGTCACCTGCACCCAGCAGTTGGGTTCCCATTTCTCCAGGGTGCGCAGCCCATGGTTTATGTTCCAGAAAGTCTTCATCAGCTTGGCTCCTACGTTTACACGCGACGGGGAGCAAAGCTGCCACGCGGGCTCCCTGCCGTGTTAGTCGTTGTTTTCCGCGTGATAGTCGTCCATTGTCTCTCGGGGCTGCACCCTGCGTCTCCTTTTGACGTAGGGCGCGACGCTTTAGCTTGATTTCCGGGCAAAAGTAAGGTTTCCCCGCCGAAACAGTTACGGCCAAACCGTTTTTTTGCCTGAAAAAAAGTTTTTAAAACCCAAGGAGCCGCCATGCAACACGGGCATAACCAATTTTAGTACTACTTTTGCCGCATGATGCACCTTCGCTGCGTTTTCTTAAGTCTGCTGCTGCTCTCCGCCGGAGCGTCGGCTCAGCTCGTCGTCGACCTTCAGAAGGGCGGTGCTACCGTGCGTTCCAAAGAGCTCCGGGACTTCGACGTGCAGCATAAGGACGCGCGCCAGCAGCGGGCCGACTCCTTGGAATACACGTCGCTCCTGCGCCGCGCCTTCACGGCGCTCAGCATTGATTCCCTTGACGAGGCGCGCCGCCACTTCCGGCAAGCGCTGCGCCTGCGCCCCGAAGCGCCCGGCAACTACGTCGTAGTGCGCACCCTGGGGCGCATTGCCCTCGCGCAGGGGCGACATGCCGACGCCCTACGTGCCTTCTCCCAAGCGCTGAAGGCACGCCCCGCCGACGTAGAGGCGCGCTATGGGCGAGCCGCTACGTACCTCGAACTCGGCAACGCGCGCCAAGCCATTGAAGATGCCGACGTGCTGCTCCGCCTCCCGCCACCGGACAGCCTCCACGTGCCACTGCTCTGCCTGCGCGGTGCGGCCGAGATGCATTTGCGCCTATACCCCGACGCACGGCGCGACTTTGAGGAAGCCCTACGCCGCGACCCCGACAACGCAAATGCGCCCCTCCTCTTGGCCATGGCGCTCCGAGCCGACGGTCGCCCCCGCGAAGCCCGACAGCGCCTCGACCTGCACCTCGCCACCCACCCCGCAGACGCTGACGCTCGCAGCCTGCACGCCGACCTCTGCGTCGAAACGGCCGACTACGCCGCAGCCCTCGCCGACCTCGACACGCTCGTCGCCGCCAACCCCCGACAAGCCGACCT
This sequence comes from uncultured Prevotellamassilia sp., assembly GCA_964641085.1. Lineage (GTDB taxonomy): Bacteria > Bacteroidota > Bacteroidia > Bacteroidales > Bacteroidaceae > Alloprevotella. The sequence continues at coordinate 167,123 of CAZXJS010000001.1, forward strand.
CCTGCTGCGCCGCGCCGCCGTGCAGAAGCGTTTAGGGCATAAGGCGGAAGCCCGCAGAGACGCCGAGGCCGCCGTAGCCCTCGGCCTACCCGGCGCCGCACTGAAGGAATACCGCTAAGCCACGTCATCGCGCCCCCGCCCCTCCCGTCACACCCCGTTTCCCCGTCTCCCGCCCCATGAAGCGCCACCGCCTCTCCCGCCTGTTGCTACTCGTCCTGCTCGTACTACCCGCCGTCGCACCCGCCCAGCCCGACACCACGCGCGCCGTGTGGTTCACCACGCTTATGGGGCTCGACTGGCCCCACACGCGCGTTCGCACACCTGCCGACACGCTGCGCCAGCAGCAGGAACTCACCGCTATGTTCGACACGCTACAGCGCGCGGGCATCAACACCATCCTTTTCCAAGCCCGCCTGCGCGGCACGACGGCCTACCCCTCCCGCATTGAACCCTTCGACGCCGCCTTCACGGGCACGCCGGGTCGCTCGCCCGGCTACGACCCGCTAAGCTTCGCCCTGCGCGAGGCCCACCGCCGCGGCATGAAGCTGCAAGCCTGGGTCGTGGCCTTCCCCGTGAACAATACGGCCTCCGTGCGGGCACTCGGCCGCCGCGCCCTGCCCCGCGCCCACCCCGAGCTTTGCCGCCGTGCCGGGGACCAGTACATCATGGACCCCGGAGAGCCGGCCACCGCCACCTACCTCGCCACCCTCTGCGCCGAGATAGCCCGCCGCTACCCCGTAGACGGCATCCACCTCGACTACATCCGCTATCCCGAGGCCGCCCTCGGCTTCAACGACGCGTCAACCTACCGGCGCTACGGGCGGGGGCGCAACAAAGCCGAATGGCGGCGCGACAACGTGACGCGCGTCGTACGCGCCATCCGCGCAGCCCTCGACGGCGTGCGTCCGGGCCTCACGCTGAGCTGCTCACCCGTAGGCAAATACGCCGACCTGCCCCGCCAAAGCTCGCGCGGGTGGAACGCTCGCGACGCCGTGAGCCAGGACGCCGTCCTATGGCTCAACAGCGGACTCATGGACGAGCTCTACCCCATGATGTACTTCGACAACGAGCAGTTTTACCCCTTCGCCCTCGACTGGAAGGAGCGCGCCCGGCGCGGAAAAGTCATCCCGGGACTGGGCATCTACTTCCTCTCCCCGCGCGAGAAGGACTGGGAACTCCTTAGATTTAAGCGCCAGCTCAACTTCCTGCGCGCGGCCGGTTTCAGCGGCTTTGCCCTCTTCCGCAGCCGTTTCCTCACAGATGACGTGAAGGGGCTGCGCACCTGGCTCGCCGATGCCTACCGCGACAACCCCCTGCCCCGCTTGGGCGAAGCCCTCGCCTACCAACACACGTCTCCACTCCGAGCACACCGTCCTGCCGCCCCGGCCGACACCCTCGCCCTGCCCCACAGTCTGCCCATCGACGCGCGGCACTACGAGCTACGGGACGCCCAAGGTCGCGTCGTGCGCCGGCTTGAGCCTGCCGACACCCTCGTCCTGCCCGCCCTGCAGCCCGGCACCTACGAGCTGCGCGCACGCACCAAGAGCGGCGCAAGCCACAGGCTCCTGCGCTTCTACAAGCCCCGCACGGAAAACCCTGACGGTAGCTCGCCCGCCGCTGCCAAGTCCAAAGCCATCGTTTTCTAAGCCCCACCGCCGCAGCTTCCGCGCCGTCCACCCTCTGCAGGAAGCGCCCCAACCTTATCAACGCCCTATTTGCCCATCGGCAAGTAGGGCTTTTCCGTTTGTTAAGTCCGACCTATCTGTTCACACGTCCGACCTATTTATTTATAAGTCGGACGCAGTTTTTGTACACCCACGGGTTTACAATTGTACACCCACGGGTTTACAATTGTAAAGCCACGGGTTTACAATTGTAATCCCACGGCTGTACAATAATTAGGTCGGACGTACGAACAAACAGGTCAGACGTGCGGACGGATAAGTCGGGCGTGCGGACGGATAAGTCGGCCGTGCGAAGCCGGTAACCGTCACAAAAAGAGGCGGGCGCTTTGCCCTTCGCGGGGATTGGCGTACCTTTGCGTTGCTTTCCGCCCCCGTTGGGCCGGAAGCTAAAGACACGAAGCAATATGAGCGAACAACTGAAAAAGGTGAAGCAGCTGGTAGAGCTGCGCGCCCGGGCACGCCTCGGCGGCGGCGAGAAAGCCATAGAAAAGCAGCACGCCAAGGGCAAGGCCACGGCACGTGAGCGCATCGCCCTGCTACTTGACGAAGGCTCCTTCGAAGAAATGGATATGTTCAAGCTACACCGCTGCCACGACTTCGGCATGGAGAAGAAGAAATACCTGGGCGACGGCGTCGTAGCCGGCAGCGGCACGATCAACGGCCGCCTGGTGTACGTCTTTGCGCAGGATTTCACGGTGAACGGAGGCTCGCTCTCCATCACCATGGCGGAGAAGATATGCAAGGTAATGGACCAAGCCATGAAGATGGGCGCGCCGTGCATCGGACTGAACGACTCGGGCGGTGCGCGTATTCAGGAAGGCATCAACGCCTTGGCCGGATTTGGCGACATCTTCCAGCGCAACATTGAGGCAAGCGGTGTCATCCCCCAGATTTCAGGCATCTGCGGTCCCTGCGCGGGCGGCGCGGTGTACAGCCCCGCGCTGACGGACTTCGTCGTCATGCTGGAGGGCGTCAGCTACATGTTCCTGACGGGGCCGAAGGTGGTGAAGACCGTCACCGGCGAAGACGTGACGCAGGAAGACCTGGGCGGAGCGCGCGTTCACAGCTCCGTGAGCGGCGTGGCGCACTTCACGGCTAAGACGGAGGAGGAGTTTGCCGCCCTCATCCGCCGCCTGCTTTCCTACCTGCCGCAGAACAACATGGAGCACGCACCCCGCACGGCGTGCGAAGACCCCATAGACCGCAAGGAGGACAGCCTGAACGAGATAATCCCCGACAACCCGAACCAGGCCTACGACATGTATAAGGTCATCAGCGCCGTCGTGGACAACGGCGACTTTCTGGAAGTGCACAGCCGGTTTGCGCGCAACATCATCATAGGCTTCGCGCGAATGAACGGGCAAAGCGTAGGCATCGTGGCGAACCAGCCGAGCGTATATGCCGGCGTGCTGGACGCCAACGCGTCGCGAAAAGCGGCCAGGTTCGTCCGCTTCTGCGACTGCTTTAACATACCCATCGTCAGCTTGGTTGACGTCCCCGGCTTCCTGCCCGGAACAGGTCAGGAGTACAACGCCGTCATCGACCACGGCGCCAAGTTGCTCTTCGCCTACGGCGAGGCCACCGTGCCGAAGGTGACCGTCACGCTGCGCAAGAGCTACGGCGGCTCACACATCGTCATGGGTTGCAAACAGCTCAAGGCCGACCTGAACTACGCCTGGCCCAGCGCCGAGATAGCCGTCATGGGCGCCAGCGGCGCCGTAGCCATTCTCGACGGGAAAGAAGCCAAGACAAAAGAAGACCCGAAGGCCTTCCTGGCGGAGAAGGAGAAGGAATACAACGACCTTTTCACCAACCCCTACAAGGCAGCGGAGTATGGCTACATAGACGACGTCATCGAGCCGCGCAACACCCGCTTCCGCATCATCCGAGCCCTGGCGCAGCTGCAGAACAAGCAAGAGACGCGCCCCGCAAAGAAGCACGGGAACATACCCCTCTGAGAAACGCAGCGTAAAACGAAGGAAGCACAGATGAAACATTTCACCTACCACATCGGCGGCCACGAGCTGCGCCTGAAGATCGACGGGCAGCGCGAAACGGTGGCGGAGCTGCTCGTAGATGGTGCACCGCCCCAAGTTCCCGCTGAGGACATGCCGGCCTACGCTGCCGCCATAGCCTTGGCACTGCTGGAGCACGACGTAGAAGTGGTGCACGACGAAGAGCCGGGCGTCATCACGCTCAAGCCGCACCGCACCCCGTGGGGACGCCCCGCCGGACTGCAACAGCCCGCCACACCCGCCACGTCCCAAAACGACAGCAGCCTGCCCCAAGGCGAGGTGTGCTAAAGACACGACACACGAAAACACGACCCACATGAAGCAATACAAGTACAAGGTGAACGGCGCGCAGTACGACGTCACCATAAACCGCATAGCCGGCCAGAAAGCCAGCGTAGAGGTAAACGGCATCCCCTTCGAGGTGGAGATGGAAGGCACGCAGCTCGTGGAAGACAACCTGCCTGACGCAGCGCCCGCCGCCGCCTCAGCTCCCGCGCCCCAAGAGGCCGCCGCCCCCACGACGCAGAGCGACGCAGCCCCCGCCCCGCAAGCGGGCGCCGCAGGCAAGGGAACGCCCGTCAAGGCACCGCTGCCCGGCGTTGTCACCAAGCTGCTGGTAGAAATGGGGCAAGCCGTGAAGAAGGGACAGACCGTGCTCGTGCTGGAAGCCATGAAGATGGAGAACAACATCGCGGCAGAGAACGACGGCAGCGTGACGGGCATCTGCGTGAAGCCCGGCGACAGCGTCCTGGAAGGCACCGTGCTCGTCACCATAGGTTGACCCCGCTATCAAGGAAGGAGCGGAAGCACGGACACGGCGTCCGCGCTCCGCTCCTTCCTTGCCAAAAGGCGCCATGCAGCAGGAACAACGCCGCACAGCGCAAAAAACGTAACTCGCAAAGACAAAGCAAATGAAGAAGCTACTCGCCCTCGCACTCGTCGCCCTCGCACTGACCGCTGCCGCCCAGACGCAGCGCCTGCCCAAGCGCGAATTTCGCGGCGCATGGATACAAGCCGTCAACGGCCAGTTTCAAGGCATGAGCCGTGACGAGATGCAGGCCAACCTGACGCGGCAGCTCGACGCCCTGAAGCGCTGCGGCACGAACGTCGTCATCTTCCAAGTGCGCGTAGAAGCCGACGCTCTCTACAAAAGCCCCTACGAGCCTTGGAGCCGCTTCCTGACAGGCCGACAAGGACAGGCGCCCAGCCCCGCCTGGGACCCCCTGGAGTGGATGGTCGGACAATGCCACCGGCGGGGCATGGAGCTGCACGCCTGGATAAACCCCTACCGCGCAAAGACAAAAGGCACGACGGAACTGGCCGCCTCCCACCCCTTCTTCGACAAACCAGAGAATTTCTTTGAGTATGACGGCCTCTACCTCTTTGACCCCGGCATACCCGCAAACCGCGACTATATCTGCGCCATAGCCAAGGACATCGTAAGCCGCTACGACATAGACGGCTTCCACATAGACGACTATTTCTACCCCTACCCCGTGGCAGGCAAAAAGATACCGGACGACGACACCTTTGCCCAATATAACAATGGCTACACGGACAAGGCCGACTGGCGGCGCTACAACGTGGACCTGCTCGTAGAAGCCCTGCACAAGACGGTGCACGACACGAAGCCGTGGGTAAAGTTCGGCGTCGCTCCCTTCGGCATCTATCACAACGCAGGGCAGGACAACATCCCCGGATCTGCCACGCGCGGCCTGCAAAACTACGACGACCTCTACGCCGACGTGCTGCTGTGGGAAGACAAGGGGTGGGTGGACTACATCGTGCCGCAGCTGTACTGGGAGATAGGGCACAAAGCGGCGGACTACGACACACTCATCCGCTGGTGGAGTCGCTACGGTGCGCAGCGCCCACTGGTCATCGGCCAGGACGTGGAGCGTACGGTGAAGGCGGCCGACCTAAACGACGCACAGAAGAACCAGATGCCGGCGAAGTTCCGCCTGCAACGCACGCTGCCCGGCATTGTGGGCTCGTGCCTGTGGTACTCCGCTGCCGTGGTGGCCAACACGGGGAACTACGCCACGGCCTTGGAAAAGACATATCAGCCCTATCCTGCCCTACAACCCGAGATGCCATTCATCACGACAGACGCGCCGGGCAAGGTGCGGGGTTTGAAGGTGCGCTGGATGCCCGACGGCCTGTACCTCTTCTGGGCGGCGCCTAAGGGGAAGGATTGGCCGACGCAGGCCACGCAGTATGCCGTCTATCGCTTCAATCCGGGCGAACGGCAGGACACGGATAACCCCGCAAAGCTCGTCACCATAACGAAAAACACGGCGCTGAAACTGCCCTACGCCAACGGTAAGACGAAATACACCTACGTCGTGACCCCCCTAAACCGCATTCAGAATGAGGGGAAGAAGAAGGCTAAGAAGATAAAGCTGTAAAAGAGCAAAAGATGAAAGTGCTAAAATTTGGCGGTTCGTCAGTAGGCACCGCCACGAGCATACTGAAGGTGCGCGACATCGTCGTTTCCGCACCGCGCCCCGTGGTGGTGGTCGTGTCAGCCTTAGGCGGCGTGACCGACGCCCTCATTGCCCTCTCGCGGCAGGCCGCTACGGGCGACGCCGCCTATGCTGTGGAGCTGGACGCCCTCATTGCGCGCCACCGCACACTGGCGGCGGACGTGCTACCCACCGAGCAACGTGCCGCAACGCGCAGGCAGCTCGACGCGCTCTCTGACGAGCTGCGCAGCATCCTGCACGGCGTGCGCCTCATCCAAGACCTGACGCCGAAAACGGCGGATGCCATCGTCAGCTACGGCGAGCGCCTCTCGTCCGTCATACTGGCCGCGCTGCTTCCCGGCGCACGGCACGTGGAGAGCCGCGACCTGATAAAAACCACAAAGCAAGGGGGGAAACACCTCGTGGACTTCGAGGCGACAAACACCCGGGTACGGGAAGCCTTCTCCCAAGCAGAAGGCATCAGCGTAATGGGCGGCTTCATTGCCGCCGACCTCGCGACCGGCGTCACGACGAACTTGGGGCGCGGCGGCTCGGACTATACCGCTGCCATCGTGGCGGCTGCACTCGACGCCGAGGCGCTGGAAATTTGGACAGACGTGGACGGTTTCATGACGGCCGACCCGCGCGTCATCCCGACAGCCTACACCATTCCCCGCCTCTCCTACAACGAGGCCATGGAGCTTTGCAATTTCGGGGCGAAAGTGGTTTATCCCCCAACCATCTACCCCGTTTGCACAAAGCATATCCCCATCTACGTGAAGAACACGTTCCACCCCGAAAGGGCGGGGAGCGTCATTACCGACTCGCCACAAGCTGACGAGACGAACGCTCGGACAGACGCCGAGGCCGTGATCCGCGGCATATCATCGGTAAACCACACCAGCATCGTGACGGTGAGCGGTCCGACGATGGTAGGCGTCATCGGCGTGAACCGGCGCATCTTTGCCTGCTTGGCACGCAACGGCGTCAGCGTCTTCATGGTGGTTCAAACGTCTTCGGAGACGAACACCTCGCTTTGCGTGACGCCCGAAGACGGGATGAAGGCCTGCCGCGCCCTCGACGCAGAGTTTGCCGCCGAGATAAACGACGGCGCCATGAACCCCGCACGCCTGGAGGAGGGACTCGCCACCGTGGCCGTCGTAGGCGAAGACATGAAGCGCGCACCCGGCATCGCCGGAAAGCTCTTCAGCGTGCTGGGACGCAACGGCATCAGCGTATCCGCCATAGGTCAGGGAGCACCGGAAATGAATATCTCGTTCGTCGTGCCGCACAAGCTGTTGCGCAAGGCGCTGAACGTGTTGCACACGAGTTTCTTCCTCTCTGAATACCAAGACATCAACCTCTACGTCTGCGGTACGGGTAACGTGGGCGGCTCCCTGCTCAGGCAAATAGCCGCCCAGCGCGAACTGCTCATGCGCGAGCGGCGGCTACGTATCAACGTCGTGGGAATATGCGGACGTACGCGGGCACGCTACGATGCAGCAGGCCTGCCGCCCGAAACTGTGGCCGACCCCTTCGGGCACACAAGCGGCGAGGCGGCTGGCGCCACCCACAGCGCGGCAGATGAAACGGTAACAAACGGCGGCATCGCGCAGATGGTGGAACGTATCACGGAGATGAACCTATATAATTCCGTCTTCGTGGACTGCACCGCGTCGGACGATGTAGCCGCATACTACGAGACACTACTCCGCCACAACGTGAGCGTAGTTGCCGCCAACAAAGCTGCCGCCTCATCGCCCTACGAACACTATGCCCTACTAAAAAATACGGCGCGTGAACGCGGCGTTAAGTACCTATTCGAAACTAACGTGGGCGCAGGGCTTCCCATCATCAACACCATCAACGACCTGCGCGGCTCTGGCGACGAGATACTCCGCATCGAAGCCGTCGTAAGTGGCACTTTGAACTTCATTTTCAGCACGCTGTCGGCCGACATGCCGCTCTCGCAGGCCGTCCGCATGGCCCAAGAGCAGGGCTACTCCGAGCCGGATCCGCGCATAGACCTTTCAGGAAAGGACGTGATACGGAAACTGACCATCCTGGCTCGCGAAAGCGGCTACAAGGTGAACATGAGCGACATCGAAGCCCACCTCTTCGTGCCCGACGCCCTCTTCCAAGGTAGCGAAGCGGACTTCTGGGCTCAACTGCCGAGCTTGGACGCTCCCTTCGAGGAGCGTCGCCGCCGCTTGGAGGCCGAAGGCAAGCGCCTGCGCTTCGTGGCCACCTGGGCCGACGGACATGGAAAGGTAGGACTCGAAGAAGTGGACAGGCGACATCCGTTCTACAACCTCGAAGGTTCGAACAATATCATCTCACTAACCACCAGCCGGTATCGCAAGTACCCGATGCTGATTCAGGGCTACGGCGCAGGGGCCGACGTCACGGCGGCAGGCGTCTTTGCCGACATCATGCGCTGCGCCAACTTCTGAGTAGCCAAGCCTACGACCCACGCCCACAACCATAAGACCATGTCACTCAACACGAACAAAGACCTGAAAAAGTACTACTCCATAGCCGAAGTGGCCGAGATGTTCAACGTCGCGCCTACCCTGCTCCGCTACTGGGAGAAGCACTTCCCACAAATCGTCCCCAAGAAGACGGGGCGCAACGTGCGGCAGTACACGATGAGCGAGATAGAGAAAATCCGCGTTGTATATAATCTGGTAAAGGTTCGGGGCATGAAGCTCGACGCCGCCGCCGCGCTGATTCGTAAGAACCAAGAAGGCGTAGCGAAGACATCCGACGTGCTGGACCGGCTGCGCGGCATACGGGCGGAGCTGGTCAGCATAAGAAAAGAATTAGGGGAACTTCAGTAATGGCAAAGAGTAAGACGGTTTACGTCTGCGGCGACTGCGGCTACGAATCTCCGAAGTGGGTAGGCCGTTGTCCCTCCTGCGGACAATGGAATACGATGAAGGAGCTGACGGTGCGCCCCTCCGGGCCTGCAGCACGCTCGGGTCTGACTTCACGGCAGCCTCACCCCGTGCCACTCGCACAGGTCGACGCCACAAGCCTTCCGCGCATTGACATGCACGACGCCGAGCTGAACCGCGTCCTCGGCGGCGGGCTCGTACCCGGCAGCCTTATCCTGCTGGGCGGCGAACCCGGCATTGGCAAGTCCACGCTGCTGCTTCAGGCCGCCATGAAAGCGCAGGACAGGCGCGTGCTCTACGTCAGCGGCGAGGAGAGCGAACAGCAAATAAAGCTGCGCGCCGACCGCCTCAGCCTACCTTCGGCTGACTGCCTCCTGCTCTGCGAAGGTAGCCTCGAACGTATCCTCGACGAAGTGAAGGCTACGCAGTCGGGCCTCCTCATCATTGACTCCATACAAACGCTCTCAACGGAGACACAAGAGGCCCCGCCGGGCAGCATCACGCAGATTCGCGAGTGTGCCACGGCGCTGCTGAAATATGCCAAGGAGAGCGCAACGCCCATCATCCTCGTAGGGCACATCACGAAAGATGGCGCCATAGCCGGACCCAAAGTGCTGGAGCATATCGTGGACGCCGTGTTGCAGTTTGAGGGCGACCGCCACTACCTCTACCGCATCTTGCGCTGCATAAAGAACCGCTTCGGCTCTACCTCCGAACTGGGCATCTACGAGATGCGTTCCGACGGGTTGCGGGGCGTAGAAAACCCGTCGGAGCTCCTGCTTAGCGAAGGCGACGAGGAGCTTAGCGGCGTGTCCATCGCAGCCGCCGTGGAGGGCATCCGGCCTTTCCTCATCGAGGTACAAGCGCTCGTCAGCTCTGCCGCCTATGGCACGCCGCAACGCTCGGCCACAGGTTTCGACTTCCGCCGTCTGAACATGCTACTCGCCGTTTTGGAGAAACGCGTCGGATTCAAGCTCGCGGCAAAAGACGTTTACCTGAACATTGCCGGCGGGTTGCGCGTCACCGACCCTGCCATAGACCTTAGCGTCATCGCCGCCGTGCTAAGCAGCAACGTCGATACCGCCATTGGGCGCGACGTGGCCATGGCGGGCGAGGTAGGTCTCAGCGGAGAGATACGCCCCGTCACCCGCATCGCCCAACGCGTTGCCGAGGCCGCCAAACTGGGTTTCCGCCGTTTCTTGCTTCCCCAGTCAAGCCTCAAAGGCTTCAACCCGGGAGACGCGCACATCGAGCTCGTGCCCGTACGCAGCGTCACGGAAGCCCTACGTGAGCTCTTTGGCTAAACCCACGCGCCTTTCTAACTCCCCTCTTCAACTTCATAAACCTTGAAACAGCTCCAACTCCGCGTAGCGCCCGACGTGGCCTTCCAACCTGCCGCGCTGCGTGAGTACGTGGCGCACCTGCTTTCCGTAGCTGCGGATCGTTTGGTTGACCTCCGCGTCCGCCGTCGCTCCATTGATGCCCGGCAACGCCACGTCTTCGTCAATCTCACCGTAGAGGCTTACGTGGACGAACCGGCTCCGAAGGCCGACATCGCCCCCATCCCATACCCTGACGTGACCGGGCGGCCACAGGTCGTCGTGGTAGGTGCAGGCCCGGGCGGTCTCTTTGCCGCCCTACGCCTTGTGGAGCTCGGCCTGCGCCCCATCGTGCTGGAACGTGGAAAAGACGTACGGCAGCGCAAGTTTGACGTGGCGCAAATAGCCCGTCGGCAGTGCGTCGACCCGGAGAGTAACTACTGCTTCGGCGAGGGCGGCGCGGGAGCCTACAGCGACGGCAAGCTCTTCACCCGCAGCAAGAAGCGGGGTTCCGTTGAAAAAGTATTGCGCGTATTCTGCCAGCACGGCGCGCCCGCCGACATTCTGGTAGATGCACACCCGCACATCGGGACGGACAAGTTGCCGCGCGTAGTGGAACGTATGCGCGAGCAAATCCGGCAAGCCGGCGGCAAGGTGCACTTCCAAACACGCGTAGAGGCGCTCTTGCTGCGGCGGGGGAGCGTCGTGGGCGTTCGCACTGCCGGGGGCGCCGAGTACGAAGGCCCTGTAATACTTGCTACGGGGCACTCCGCGCGCGACGTTTACCGTTACCTGCACGCTGCGGGCTTCCGGCTCGAGGCCAAAGGCATCGCCGTCGGCGTCCGCTTGGAGCACCCCGCCCACCTCGTGGACAAGGTGCAGTATCATTCCCCCGAAGGGCGCGGCAAATACCTCCCCGCGGCGGAGTACGCCTTCGTGCGGCAATGTGGCAGGCGCGGCGTATTCTCCTTCTGCATGTGTCCGGGCGGCATCGTCGTCCCCGCCGCTACCGGCTCGGAGCAAATCGTGGTAAACGGTATGAGCCCCAGCTCGCGCAGCACGGCATGGAGCAACGCGGGCATGGTGGTAGAGACGCGTCCCGAAGACCTCGACGGCGAGTTGCGCCCCTTCATGGCTGAAGCCGCACCGGATTCCGACTTTGCCGACCCGGCCAACCCCCTCCGCCTGATGCTCTTCCAAGAAGCCTTGGAAAGAGTATGTTGGGAGCACGGACAACGACAGCAGACAGCGCCCGCGCAGCGCATGGCCGACTTCGTAGCCGCCCGTCCTTCGCAGGATCTGCCCAAGTCGTCCTACGCGCCCGGTCTCGTGCCTTCGCCGCTGCATACGTGGCTGCCGCGCTTTGTCGCCCGCCGGTTGCAAGAGGGCTTCCGCGCTTTCGATGCCGCCCGGCGCGGTTTCCTGACGAACGAAGCCGCCGTCATCGGTGTGGAGACGCGCACCTCGTCGCCTGTCCGCATCCCGCGCGACGCCACCACGCTGCAACACGTCTCCGTGCCCGGTCTGTTCCCCTGCGGCGAAGGCGCAGGCTACGCCGGAGGCATCGTCTCGGCAGCCATCGACGGCGAGCGCTGTGCCGAAGCCGCCGCAACGTTTCTTCAAGACCCGCCTACACCTATTATATAATACGTACGCTCCCGCACCATGGACGTCGCTCCGCTTGAAATCTCTTCGCTGACCACCGGCTACCGTCGCGGGCGCCACGAGTATCCCGTGAGCCGCGACCTCACGGCTACGCTCCGGCGCGGCAGCCTCACGGCGCTCGTCGGTACGAACGGAAGCGGAAAGAGTACGCTGCTGCGCACCGTGGCCGGCCTTTTGCCGCCCCTTAGCGGGCATGTGCGCTGGCAGGGAGCCGACCTCGCAACCCTTACCCCCCGTCGGCTGGCGCGTCAAGTCAGCATCGTGCTGACGCAGCGCCCCGATACGCCGTGGCTCACTGCCCGCGAGATTGTGGAGGCCGGGCGCTATCCCTACACAGGGCGGACAGCCCGCCTCGCCGCGGCCGACAAGGAGGCCGTGGAGCACGCCCTGCAACTGACGGAAGCCGACGCCTACGCCCACCGCCCCTTGGTAGCGCTCTCTGACGGCGAACGGCAGCGCGTGATGATAGCCAAAGCGCTGGCGCAGGAAACGCCTGCTATCCTGCTCGACGAACCTACCGCCTTCCTCGACTTTCCCGGCAAGGCCGACGTCCTGCGTCTGCTCGTCCATTTGGCACATACGGAAGGAAAGACCGTGCTCCTCTCCACGCACGACCTGGAGCTGACGCTCCATGTGGCCGATGTGCTATGGCTACTCTCTCCCCTCGGCTTGCACTGCGGTACCCCGCGCAACTTGGCCGAAGACGGCAGTTTGGAGCGCAGCTTCGGTCGCGACGGCCTGCACTTCGACGCGGCACGAATGGCCTTCAGCTGGGCATAACCTTCCGCTATACGCCTTTTCCTAAACGCTACTCCCCGCCTTACCCAATCCTTCACTCCCTATGACGGTTTGCATCGCAGAAAAGCCCAGCGTGGCAGCTGACATCGCCCGCATCCTGGGCGCCACCTCGCGCCACGACGGTTATTACGAGGGCAACGGCTACCAGGTGACGTGGACCTTCGGCCACCTCTGCGAGCTGAAATATCCCGAAGACTACACGCCGCGCTGGAAACCGTGGAGCCTGGGCCAGCTGCCCATGATACCGCCACGCTTCGGCATCCGGCTGAAAGCTGACAAAGGGGTGGCGCGCCAGTTCGGCGTGATAAAACAGCTCTTTCTCCAGGCTGACACCATCGTGAACTGTGGTGATGCCGGACAAGAGGGCGAACTCATCCAGCGCTGGGTACTCCAGCTGACGGGGGCGCATAAGCCCGTGCAACGCCTTTGGATTTCCTCCATGACGGACGAGGCCATCCGCGAAGGCTTCGCCACCCTCAAGCCGCAGGCCGACTACGACAGCCTCTACGCCGCAGGCCTCTGTCGCGCCATCGGCGACTGGATGCTCGGCATGAACGCTACGCGCCTCTACACCCTGAAATACGGCCAGCGCGGTAGCAAGACGCCGCTAAGCGTCGGACGCGTGCAGACGCCCACCTTAGCCCTCATCGTGAAACGCCAAGCGGAGATTGACCACTTCCGACCTGAACCGTACTGGGTGCTCACTACGTGCTACCGCGACACCACCTTCACCGCACTCATGGCCGATGCCGACGAGGAAGAAGCGGATTCGGGAAAGCACAAAAAACGCAGCGCGCCGCGCGGCTTCACCTCCGAGACACAGGCACGGGAAGCCCTGGCACGCATCCAAGGTACGCCCTTCAGGGTGACCAAGGTGGAAAAGAAAAACGGCACGGAGGCGCCGCCACGTCTCTTCGATCTGACCAGCCTGCAGGTGGAATGCAACAAGAAGTTCGCCCTCTCCGCCGAGACCACGCTGCAAGTGGCGCAGAGCCTCTACGAAAAGAAACTCACCACTTATCCGCGCGTCGACACGACGTACCTGCCGGACGACATATACCCCAAATGCGCCGCTACGCTGAATGGGTTACAAGACAGCTACGCCCCCCTGCTCCAGCCTCTCCGGGGTCGGCCGCTGAAGAAGCGGAAAAAGGTGTTCGACTCCGCCCGCGTCACGGACCACCACGCCATTATTCCGACCGGACTGCGCCCCCGCGGCCTGACAGATCTGGAGCGCGACGTCTTCGACCTCATCGCGCGGCGCTTCATCGCCATTTTCTACGACGACTGTCTCTTTGCCACAACGAGTGTTGAGGGATTGGCTGCCGACGTCCCCTTCCGCGCAACGGGAAAGACGATACTGCAACCCGGCTGGCGCGACGTATTCACCCACGACAAGCAAACGGAAGACGACGAAGCGCCATCCGACGAGGAACGCACCTTGCCGGCCTTCACCGTCGGCGAGCAGGGGCCTCACAAGCCGGGCTTGGCGCGCAAGACGACGCAACCGCCCAAGCCCTACACGGAGGCCACACTGCTCCGCGCTATGGAAACAGCGGGCAAGACGGTGGACGACGATGAGTTGCGCGACGCACTGAAGGAGAACGGCATAGGACGGCCCTCCACACGCGCCGCCATCATCGAGACGCTCTTCCGCCGCGGTTATATCCGCAAACAACGCAAGGCGCTCTACCCCACCCCGACGGGCACGGAGCTGATAAGCCTCATTCGCGAAGACTTGCTGAAAAGTGCCGAACTGACGGGGCGCTGGGAGCGCATGTTGCGACGCATTGAGCGCCGCGAAGTGGAGCCCAAAGCCTTCATAGACGGCTTGAAACAGCAGGTGGCCGCTATTGTCCACGACGTGCTGTGCGACAACTCGGCACGCCGCGTGCCCTCGGCCCAACCCGTTGCCGCCAAAGCCGCCGCGCCCAAAGCTGCACCCGACACCGCCGCACCGGCGCCGCAGAAGCCGCGCACCACCCGTATCCGCGTGGGCAGCAAATGTCCCGTTTGCGGCGTAGGTAAAGTCATAAAAGGCCACACCGCCTACGGCTGCTCTCGCTGGCGCGAGGGATGCACCTTCCGCAAGCCGTTTCGTAAGCCGAAGGCCGGAGCGTGAATCGTGAGAAAGCGCGTACAAACCGCCACCTCGCACCCACCTTCGCGCAACAGCACACAAAGGGAGACTCGCATCGAAGCGAGCCTCCCTTTGTGGTTTCTGTAAACGTCGCGTCAGGCCTCGGCCTGCGGCACGACGGAAACGGTGCTGCGGTTGCGGCTACCGCCACGGTGGAACTGCACCGTGCCGTCCACCAGGGCGTAGAGGGTGTGGTCACTGCCCATTCCCACGTTTTGACCGGGGTAATGAACCGTGCCGCGCTGGCGAACGAGGACGTTGCCGGCGATGCATTTCTGGCCGCCCCAAATCTTAACGCCCAATCTCTTCGAAGCTGATTCGCGTCCGTTCTTAGAACTGCCGACGCCTTTCTTATGTGCCATTTCTTGAAACGTTTTAGGGGTTAAGCGATTACTTGTTTTACAGTTAACTCGGTGAACTGGTGGCGATAGCCGTTCAGCTTGCGATAGCCCTTACGGCGCTTCTTGTGGAAGATGAGCACCTTGTCGCCCTTAACGAGCTTGCTCTTCACCTCGGCCACGACCTTGGCACCCGCTACGGTGGGAGCGCCCACGGTCACCGTGCCGTCGGCGTCGACCAGCAGCACCTTGTCAAACTCAACAGTCTGCCCATCCTCCGCTTCGCGCAGGTGGTTCACGTAGAGGCGCTTCCCCTCTTCCGCTTTAAACTGCTGACCGTTAATCTCTACGATTGCGTACATTGATAACTTGTATTTAAACGGATTTTTCCGGGAGGCGAAGGCCATCGGATGGTTGCTGTGGAGCGCTTCGCGCACCGTAGTGCGCCCTGCGCCTGTCGGATTCCTTCCTGCCTTGCTTTTCCAGCCCCGTCGGACTCTTTAGCGGCTGCAAATTTAGGGCTTATTTCCTTACAAGCCAAGCACGCCCTTCTTTTTTTAACCCGCAACGCACCGGAAAAGAGGCTTATAAAAGCGAAAAGGCGGGAAAGGCGGCTTCAACGCGGCAACTGCCGCCGACGAAGTCCGACCTAAGTATTTCTACGTCCGCTCTGTTTGTTTGTAAGTCCGACCTGATTATTGTCTAACCGTGGGAATACAATTGTAAACCCATGGGAATACAATTGTAAACCCACGGCTGTACAATTGTAAACCCACGGCTGTACAAAAACTACGTCCGACTTAAAAATGAATAGCACCGACCCGCGCGTCGGCGCGAGGGACTTAGGCAAAGACAAAGCCCGGCCTGCACGGGGCAAGTCGGGCTGGTGGGGTAATGAGAGGCTACGCGCCGCACCGGTCTTTGCGCAGCGCGGGGGCTTCTACGCTTCAGTGGCGGCGGAGAGGTCGGGGCTGAGGGCGATGTGCAGTTCGTCGAGCTGCTGTTGCGCTACGGGCGCCGGCGCGTCGAGCATAACGTCACGCCCGCTGTTGTTCTTCGGGAAGGCGATGCAGTCGCGGATGCTGTCGAGGCCTGCGAAGAGGCTCACCCAGCGGTCGAGGCCGTAGGCGAGGCCGCCGTGGGGCGGTGCGCCGTATTTGAAGGCGTTCATCAGGAAGCCGAAGCGCGCCTGTGCCTCTTCGGGCGTGAAGCCGAGGATGTTGAAGATTTTCGCCTGAAGCCCGGCGTCGTGGATACGGATGCTGCCGCCGCCTACCTCCACGCCGTTGCACACCATGTCGTAGGCATCGGCGCGTACGGCGGCGGGGTCGGTGTCGAGCAGGGGGATGTCCGCCGGTTTGGGGCTGGTGAAGGGGTGGTGCATAGCCATGAGGCGTTGCTCCTCCTCGCTCCATTCAAACATGGGGAAGTCCACGACCCAAAGCAGCGCGAACTCATCTTTGCGCCTAAGACCTAAGCGCTGCCCCATGAGCAGGCGCAGCTCGCCAAGTTGCTTGCGCGTCTTCATAGCGTCGTCGCCGGAGAGGACGAGGAGCAGGTCGCCGGGGGCAGCGCCCATGGCTTGCTTCAGGGCGGCGAGCTGCTCGGGGCTATAGAACTTGTCGAAACTGCTCTTCACGGAGCCGTCGGGCTGCACGCGGGCGTAGGCAAGGCCTTTGGCGCCTATCTGCGGGCTGCGGACGAAGGCGGTGAGCTCGTCGAGCTGTTTGCGGGTGTACGAGGCGCAGCCGGGGACGCAGATGCCGCCCACGTAGGCCGCTTCGTTGAACACGCCGAACGTTCCCGTGCCTTTGAGCGTGTCCATAAGCTCTACGAACTCCATGCCGAAGCGCATATCGGGCTTGTCGGAGCCGAAGCGGCGCATGGCGTCCGACCAGGAGAGTCGCAGGAAGGGTGCTTCGCCCAGGTCGACGCCTCGGACGGTGCGGAAGAGGTATTTCGTCATGTCCTCGAACGTGCTGAGGATGTCTTCCTGCTCTACGAAGCTCATCTCGCAGTCTATCTGCGTGAACTCCGGCTGGCGATCGGCGCGCAAGTCCTCGTCCCGAAAGCATTTGACGATTTGGAAATAGCGGTCCATGCCTGCAACCATGAGTAGCTGCTTCAGGGTCTGCGGGCTCTGAGGCAGGGCGTAGAACTGTCCGGGGTTCATGCGCGAGGGGACGATGAAGTCGCGCGCTCCCTCGGGTGTGCTGCCTATCAGGGCGGGCGTCTCTATCTCCAGGAAGCTGCGGCTGTCGAGGAAGCGGCGCACCTCAAGCGTCATGCGGTGGCGAAGCTCCAAATTGCGCCGCACGCAGTCGCGCCGCAGGTCGAGGTAGCGATATTTCATGCGGAGGTCGTCGCCGCCGTCCGTCTCGTCCTCTATCGTAAAGGGAGGTGTCAGCGCCTCGTTCAGGACGGTCAGCTCGCTGACGAGGATTTCTATCTCGCCCGTAGGCATCTTTGGGTTCTTAGCATAGCGCTCGGCTACGATGCCCGTGGCCTGGACGACGTATTCCCGCCCCAAGTGGTTGGCGCGCTCGCAGAGGGCGGCGTCTGTCTCTTGGTTGAAAACGAGCTGGGTGAGGCCGTAGCGGTCTCGCAGGTCGATGAACGTCATGCCGCCCATCTTGCGGCTGCGCTGCACCCATCCGGCAAGCGTCACGCGCTGACCGGCGTCGGCAAGGCGCAACTCGCCGCAGGTTTTTGTCCTATACATATTCTTATGCTACTGGTTTTCGGGTTTAACGTTGGGATGTAAGGTTCTATTTCAGCTCGGCGGGCAGCGACTGGCGGAAGTAGCTGTTCGTTTTCAGCTCTCTCCATCGCTGCGTAGCGGCTTCGCGTGTAGGGAAGTGGCCGTAGATGATGGCCACGTAGCCGTTGTACGTCGTCACCTCGGCGTCGGGGAAGCCTGCGGCCTTCATCTGCGCGGCATGGTTCGCGGCGGCTTCCTGCGGAACGCCTTGCATGAGCAGTATGGTGAACTTGCCGGGCGCGGGTTGCGGCGTAGCCTGCGGCGCGGCCGGCTTCTGCGTCTGCGCCTGCGTCGTCTCGGCCGGTTGCGCCGCGCCGACTTGTGGCTGCTCCGCAGCTGTCTGCCCGGAGTGTCCGGGTAAGAATACGAGGCCGAGGACTACGACGGCCACCAAGGCCGCTACGCCTATCCAAGCCCCAAGACGCCGCTTGCGCTTCGACTTTTCTGCGGGGGAAGTGGGGGCTTCTGTGGAATTAGTCGGAGCTTCAGGCGAATGGGTCGGAGCTTCTTCGGAATTAGCCGAGCTTTCTGCCGAATTTGCCGGCGCTTCTTCTGCTGTGCCCGGGGCATCGGTTTTGGCTTCCGCCTCCTGCGGCGCGTCACCTTGGGTCTCTGGCTTCGCAGCTTCCTTTTCTTCAGTCGGGGCGGCGACTTCTTCAACGGGAGCAGCCGGTTCTTCATCCGGAACAGCGGCTTCTTCTTTCGGAGCGGCGGCTTCTTCTTTCGGAATTGCGGCTTCTTCTTTCGGAACTGCGGCTTCTTCTTTCGGAACTGCGGCTTCTTCTTTCGGAACTGCGGCCGGGGCGGTCTCAACCGCAGCGAGCAACGTCTCGTCTACGCCTTCGTTCAGGATAACCGTATGGAACTGCGCGAAAGGTCGGTTCACCAAATCCTTCAATGCGGCATCGGGCGTAAACGTCACTTTGGCGTGGCTGCCTATCTGGAAGCGTTCGCCCGTTTTGATGTTTATGCTGCTCCGCTCGCTTACCGTAATTATTTTGAAAGTGCCGAAACCCTTTATTCGGACGTATTGGTCGCGCGCCAAGCCCTCGGCAATGACGTCGAAGAAGCCGCGAACCAAGGCTTCAGCCTTTTTCTTCGTCATTTTCTCCCGGGTAGCGAGTAGCGCTACGATGTCCTGAAGGGATACTTTCTTGTCCATGGCGTATAGGGGTGAGCAGGGTTATGTTGTCTTCTCTTTCAGGGCGGCTCCGGGCTTGAAGCTGATGCTCAGCTTGGGCGGAATGAGCTGTCGCTGCTTGGTAGTCGGGTTTACGACGACGCGTTCCAACTTTTTCTTTACCTCAAAGCTGCCGAAGCCTTGCACGGCGAGGCTGTCGCCCTCCTCAAGGGCGTCGGCCAGCACGCCGGCGAAGGCGGCAACGGCTTTCTGCGTCTCCTTCGCCGAGGTGTCGGCTCGTGCGGAGAGTTCATTGATGAATTCCTTGTTGTTCACGAGTAATGGGTTTGGTTTGTGTCGTGCCGTAAAGGTCGTAGTCGTCGGCAGCGGTTATCTTCACATCATAAAACCGGCCTATGCTGAGCGCTTCGTCGGCGGGAATGAGCACTTCGCCGTCCACGTCGGGCGAGTCGTACTCCGTGCGGCCTACGAAGTAGTCGCCGTCGCGCCGGTCGATGAGGGTGCGCAGCGTTTTCCCCACCTTGGCGGCGTTCAGCTCGGCTGAGATTTCTTGCTGCACGGCCATGAGGCGTTCCAGTCGGTTTTCTTTCACGTCTTGCGGCACGTTGTCGGCGTAGTGCCGGGCGGCGTAGGTTCCTTCCTCCTCGCTATAGGCGAAGGCACCCATGCGTTCGAAGCGCACCTCGCGGACGAAGTCGAGCAGCTCCCGGAAGTCGTCCTCCGTCTCGCCCGGGAAACCCACCATCAGCGTCGTGCGGAGGCAGAGTCCCGGCACTTCGCGCCGCAGCGTGGCCAGTAGCTGCATCGTCTGCGCCTTTGTGACGTGGCGCTGCATGCGCTGCAGGACGTTGTCGCTGATGTGTTGCAGCGCGAGGTCGAGGTAGCGGCAGACGTTGGCGTGCTCACGCATCACGGGGAGCAACGAGAGGGGGAAGTGTGCCGGGTAAGCATAGTGCAGGCGTATCCACTCTACGCCGGGTACGTCGGCCAGGGCCTCAACCAGTTCGGGCAGACGCCGGCGTCCGTAGCGGTCGGTGCCGTAGGCCGTCAGTTCTTGGGCAATGACTTGCAGCTCCTTCGCGCCTCCGGCCACGAGCTGGCGCGCCTCGGCGAGTATCTCCTCAAAGGGGCGGCTCCGGTGGCGGCCGGTGATGAGCGGAATGGCGCAGTAGGCGCAGCGGCGATCGCAGCCCTCGGATATTTTCAGGTAGGCATAGTGGCGCGGCGTAGTGACGACGCGGCCGCTCTTTGCCCGCACCGGGACGCTTTGCAGGTGGAGCGCGTCGGGCAGCGTCTGCCAGTTAAACTTCCCGTAGAAGGCATCTACGCCGGGTATCTCCCGCCGCAGCTCGTCCATATATCGCTCCGAGAGGCAGCCCATAACGACTACCTTTTGCAGCAGTCCGGCTTCTTTCTGCCCTACGAGTTCCAAGATGGTGCGTATGCTCTCTTCCTTGGCGTCGGCAATGAAGCCGCAAGTGTTGACGACGGCCACGCCGCCGTGCGTCCGCGCGGGGTTATGGTGTGCCCGCACGCCGTGCGCGGCGAAGAGGCCGAGCAGGCGCTCGGAGTCCACCAAATTCTTTGAACACCCCATGGTGATGACGTCCACCTCCATCTTTTCCTATCAATTGTCCGACCGGGTGCACACCGCTTCCACGACGCGGGGGAAGAAGCGCTGCTCCAGGGCGTGCACCTTGCTTTCTATGTCCGCCACGGTGTCGGTGGGCTGCAGGGCGACGCGATATTGCGCGATGATGCGGCCGGTGTCGTAGTCGGCGTCGACGTAATGGACGGTGATGCCCGTCTCGTGCTCGCCGGCGGCTTTCACGGCCTCGTGCACGTGGTGTCCGTACATGCCCCGGCCGCCGTATTTAGGCAACAGGGCGGGGTGGATGTTGACAATGCGCCCCGGAAAAGCGCGTAGGAGGCTTTCGGGCACTTTCAGCAGGAAGCCGGCCAGCACCAGGTGCGTCACGCCGCGCTCGCGCAGCAGCTCGAGCAATGCGTCTCCCGCCTCGAGCTGCGTCCGGCCGGCTACGGTGGTCTCCACGCCGAGCCGTTGCGCGCGCGCCAAGGCGGGCAGACCCGCGCGGCTGCCCACGACGAGCACTACGCTGACTGCGGGGTGGCCGTGGAAGTAGCGTATGAGGTTCTCGCAGTTCGTTCCTTCGCCGGAGACGAAGATTGCCAAGCGTGCCATGCGGAGCTTTATTCTTTTGAACCGAAGAGACTTTCTACGAAGGCCTCGCTGTCGAAGGGCTGCAGGTCTTCGGGGCGCTCGCCGACGCCGACGTACTTCACGGGGACGCCCAGCTCATGGGAGATGCCCAAGACGACGCCGCCCTTCGCCGTGCCGTCGAGCTTCGTCACGGCCAGCGCCGTCACGTCCGTGGCTTTGATGAACTGCCGCGCCTGCTCAAAGGCGTTCTGCCCCGTGCTGCCGTCGAGCACGAGGAGTATCTCGTGCGGCGCATCGGGGACGACCTTCTTCATGACGCTCTTAATCTTCGTCAGCTCGTTCATAAGTCCCACTTTGTTGTGCAGACGCCCGGCGGTATCTACAAGGACGACGTCCGTGGCGTCCGTCTTAGCCGAGGCCAGCGTATCGTAGGCCACGCTGGCGGGGTCGCTCCCCATTTGCTGCTTCACGACGCGCGCGCCGGTGCGTTCTCCCCAAGCCGAGAGCTGCTCGACGGCAGCAGCGCGAAACGTGTCGGCGGCGCCGAGGCACACCGAGAGTCCCTGTGCGCGAAACTGCCACGCCAGCTTACCGATGGTCGTCGTCTTCCCCACGCCGTTCACGCCGACGACGAGGATGACGTAGGGCTTCACGCCCTCGGGCACCCGAAAACCGCCTTCCGAAGCGTTGCCGCTCTCAGTGAGCAGCGCACACGTCTCTTCTTTCAGGATGCGGTTCAGCTCCGCCGTGCCCACATATTTGTCGCGCGCCACGCGAGCTTCTATGCGGCGTATCACCTCCAAGGTGGTATCTACGCCTACGTCGGAGGCAATGAGCGCTTCCTCTACGTCGTCGAGCACGGCATCGTCCACCTTGGAACGGCCGGCTACGGCGCGCGTCAGCTTGTCGAAGACGCTGCGGCGCGACTTCTGCAGACCGGCGTCCAGCGCTGCCTTCGTCTCTTTCTTCAGAAACAGATTGAAAAATCCCATGCTTTCCCGGGCCCATGCCCGCGTAATTTCCCACAAAGTTACGATTTTGTTTTCGAACGCGCACCGCGCAGCGCGGAATATGCCGCACGGAGGGCTACGAAGGCGGCAGAAAACGGCCGATAGATACGACCTGCGGACGAACAGGCGGGAGCTGTGTTTTGTACAGCCACGGGTTTACAATTGTAATCCCA
This sequence comes from uncultured Prevotellamassilia sp., assembly GCA_964641085.1. Lineage (GTDB taxonomy): Bacteria > Bacteroidota > Bacteroidia > Bacteroidales > Bacteroidaceae > Alloprevotella. The sequence continues at coordinate 189,712 of CAZXJS010000001.1, forward strand.
CGGCTTTACAATTGTAATCCCACGGCTTTACAATTGTAAACCCACGGCTGTACAAAAATCATCTCGGACGTGCGCGCGGATAGGCGGGAGGCAGTAGCGAGCGGAAGAAGGGTGGAGAGGGCTGTCGCCTTCAGCGACAGCCGCGCGGCGGACAGGCGGGCAAAGAGGGGGGTAGGAGGACAGAGATAGATGAAGGGGCGAACGAGCGGAAGGCGGGTGGAGAGGGATGTCGCTGAAGGCGACACGGAGTGAAGCGACTTGTTAACCGAGGGTAAACTGACGGAGCGAAGCGGAGGCGGTTCACCCTCGGTAAGAAGCGAGTTATGTGCGGACGCTGAAGGCGTCCCTCTCTCCACGTGCCGCTTGCCCGCCCGTGTTAGCTATACTTTTCGACCCGGGTTACCCACGCTGCAGGAGGGACGCCTTCAGCGTCCGTACGTCGTGGTGCTACACTACCGCAGGTTAGGCGGCTTCACTGCGTTTCGCCACCTAACCCGCAGTTAACGAGTCGCTTCGCTCCGTGTCGCCGTCAGCGACAGCCAAGCGGCAGGAGGGCGGATGTGCTGGGGCGGCGGTCAGTTGTCTGCGGGGGTGTCAGGCGGGCCGACGAGGGAGTAGAAGCGGTCGAAGAAGGCGCGAAGGCGGCGGGCGACCGATTCCTTGCGCGCCTCGCGGCCGGCCTCGCGGCTGAAGGGGTTCAGCGGGGGCAGCAGCTTGGAGATAGACGTGCCGGAAGTCTCGACGTAGCCCCGTGCGAAGCACGTGTGGAGGAATTTCCGCGTCGCGGCGTCGTTCAGTTCCTCGATGGCGATGAGTTGCGTCGTCTCCTCCGCCATTTTCTGCCGCACGAAGGTGTTCCAGTCGTCGTCCACGTTGCTCCGGGGCGTCACGGAGGCCACGAAGGCCAAAACCAGGTCGCGCTTGTTGCGCAGCGTCGGGCTGGAGCTGACGGCGCGCTCGATGTCTTTCAGCGTTACCCGGCGGTCCTTCTCGTTCTGGTCTTTATACTTCCTGACGAGGCTCAAGATATAGTCGATGTCTATCTCCACCTGCTTCACCAGCTCCATCTCGAATACGAGGTCGTCGTTGACGTCGTCCGGCTCGTGGCCGCCGGGGTGCATGTCCTGGTAGATATCGTTGTACATGCCGAGGTAGTCCTGCATCTGCCGCGGCGTGAGTAGCTGTTCGTTCTCGAAGCGGTCGAAGGCTTGCAGGATGTTCTGCACGCGGAGCAGGGCGCCGACGAGGCGGACGAAGGCGCGCCGTTCCTGCTCGCTCGCGATGGGCGCCCCGGGTTCGTAGCAGGCGGTCAGTTCGTCGACGAGGTCGCGATAGCCCATGATGGGGTTGCCCTTCTCGTCCGTATAGCCGTCGTAGTATTCTCGGTAGGTCTTGAGGAGCACCATGCCGTGCGCTTCGGGGTTGCCGAAGAGCGAGAGCGCCTCGTTGGTGGCCTTCTCCAGGTTGCGGAAGCAGACGATGTTGCCGTAGGTCTTGACGGAGTTGAGAATGCGGTTGGTGCGGCTGTAGGCTTGCAGCAGGCCGTGCATGCGCAGAGGCTTATCGACCCACAGCGTGTTGAGCGTAGTGGCGTCGAAGCCCGTGAGAAACATGTTCACGACGATGAGGAGGTCCAGCTCGCGATTTTTCAGGCGCAGCGAGACGTCTTTGTAGTAGTTTTGGAACTTCTCGGCGCTCGTGTCGTAGTTTGTGTCGAAGAGCCGGTTGTAGTCGGCTATGGCGCGGTCCAGGAAGTCGCGGTCGGAGGGCGCGAGGGCGGCCGTGCTCTCGCTGTCTTCGTCGGGCAAGCCGGCGGCGAGGTCTTCCTCGGCGTTGACGCCGTAGCTGAAGATGGTAGCTACCTTCAGGCTCGACGCTTGCCGGCGAAACTCGTCGTAATAGAGCTTGGCATACTCGATGCTTGAGACGGCGAAAAGGGCGTTGAAACCTATAAGACGTACGGTCTGCGTTTGCGCTACGGCGCGGCGGGCTTTTCCGGCGGAGGCCAGCTCGCCCACGTTGAGCGTGCGGCGGAAGGCGAAGCCCTGCGCGGTGCGTTTCGTCTTCTGGTCGAAATGTTTCAGGATGTACTGCGTGACGAGGCTTATGCGGCGCGGGTCTTTGAGGGCTTTCTCCGTGTTGATGCTCCAGACGGGGGCGTTCTCGATGTCCTTCTTCTCCTTCAGCGTGGCGACGTACTCCACGCGGAAGGGCAAGACGTTGCGGTCGCGTATGGCGTCGACGATGGTGTAGGTGTGTAGGCGCTCGCCGAAGGCCTGCTCGGTGGTCTTCAGCAGGGGCGAGCCGCCGCTGCCGGCGTTTTGCGAGAAGATGGGTGTGCCGGTGAAACCGAAGAGGTTGTAGCGCTTGAAGCGACGCGTGATGGCCGTATGCATCTCGCCGAACTGCGAGCGGTGGCACTCGTCGAAGATGAAGACGATGTGTTTCTGCGTGATGGTGCGAAGCTCGTCGGCGTGTTTCGTTTGGCGCAGCATGGCGGCGAGCTTCTGAATGGTGGTGATGACGAGGCGCGACTGCGTGTCGGCAAGCTGGCGGCGCAGGATGTGGGAGCTGGTGTTGCTGTTGGCGGCGCCGCGCTCGAAGCGGTCGTACTCCGCCATGGTCTGGTAGTCCAGGTCCTGGCGGTCAACGACGAAGACGACCTTGTCCACATAGTCGAGGCGGGAGGCTAAGCGCGCCGCCTTGAAGGAGGTGAGCGTCTTGCCGGAGCCCGTCGTGTGCCAGATGTAGCCACCGCCGCGCGTGGTGCCCTCGAGGTGGTAATTGTGGGCTATGGCAATGCGGTTGAGGATTTTCTCCACGGCGCAGATCTGGTAGGGGCGCATGACGAGGAGCAGCTTCTCGGACGTGAAGACGCAGTACTTGGCAAGGACGTTGAGCAGCGTGTGTTTGGAGAGGGAGGTGCGGGTGAAGTCGCGCAGGTCGGTAATGGGCGTGTTCTGCTCGTCGGCCCACCAGGAGGTGAACTCGAAGGAGTTGCTCGTGCGGTGCGCCGCGGCCTTCAGGGGGTGAGCGTTCTGCGCGCTGCGCACGTGGGCGGCGCGCGTCGTGTTGCTGTAATACTTGGTCTGCGTGCCGTTGGAGATGACGAAGAGCTGCACGTATTCGAAGAGGCCCGAGCCGCTCCAGAACGACTCGCGCTGGTAGCGGCGTATCTGGTTGAAGGCCTCGCGCACGGGCACGCCGCGGCGCTTCAGCTCCACGTGGACGAGGGGCAGGCCGTTGACGAGGAGCGTCACGTCGTAGCGGTTGTCGTGCAGGCCGCCCTCGGGGACGTATTGGTTGACGACCTGCAGGCGGTTGTTATAGACGTTTTGCTTGTCGAAGAGGGTGAGGTTGGCGTCGTGGCCGTCGTCGAAGCGGAAGTGCTCGCGGCAGTCGCCCTGCAGGCGCGCCGTCTTCTCCACGATGCCCTCGCCCGGATGCGCCAGGACGGTGGCGAAGAAGCGGTGCCACTCGGCATCAGTGAAGCGCAGGCCGTTGAGCGCCTCAAGCTGGGTGCGCAGGTTTTCGGTGAGGTCTCGCTCGGTGTGGAGGGGCAGGTATTCGTAGGCCTGGCGGCGGAGCTGCGCTATGAAGGCCTGCTCCAGCGCGGCCTCCGTCTGATAGGTTCCGTCCTCGCGGGGCAGGGGTTCGTAGCGGGCGACGACGGTGCTCTCTGCGCCCTCGGTGATGATCTTGTTCTCGTCCATGGGTTTCTTGTTTGCGGCTCGTCCGTCATGCGCGGCGGGGGAACGTGAGCAGGCGGTCTCGGTAATAGGCGTACTGCCTGCGCCGCGCCGCTATCTCGGCGGGCAGCCCTGCCGTGAGGTCATTGGTCAGCGCCTCGAAGCGGTCGAGGATGGAGACAATGCGGTGCTGCACCTCTAACGGCGGAACGGGGATTTCGATAGCAGCCATTTGATTACTCATTAACTTGGGGTTTCCCATTCCCTTATAAACATGCTTCACCGCTTCTTCGGCAAGCCAATGAAAAAGAAACCTCAATAAAAGGCTATCCGTTGTTAATTCTATCAAGCCACAGACATTTGTAATACTAAACTTACCTTTCCTAAGAAATATAGTCCCTGCATATGCACCATCTGTTGTCCAAGTTAAATAATCTCCGTCATAATCATAGGAATTAATACGGCCAAGTATACCGTCGTTTGCTGTCTGTGAAGAATACACAGGAAAGGCTCCTGGGTTTTCGCGCATATAATCTTTTGATATAACCTTACCCCTACTTAATTTAGCAACATCAGAAAGAGTTTTGTACTCCACGCCGTCTGGGCAGTAGGAGCAGATTAAGGATTGGAGCGGGTTGCGCGGGGCTTCACCCCCCCGTTTAGATGTTTGAATGCCAGCAAGTTATCTCGATAGTAAGCATATTGTTTACGTCGTGCCTCCAGCTCGGCCTCCAGCTCGGCCTCCAGCTCGGTGAACTTATCCAATATCTCCACGATCCGCCGCTGCACCTCTAACGGCGGAACGGGAATAGAAAGTTCCGCAAGAACTTTACCGTTCAGTCCAGGAATTCCCGCCCCGTGTTTCCCAGCCATAATTTTTGTTTCAAGTTTCTTAAGCACGAAGTACAGATACCGACTGCTTCCTTCTTCATAAGGCTTTACGGCATAACAATGCGCACCAAGCCAAAATGGAGAAGTTACCCAGTTTACATACCCAGCAGAAGCACCACCTTGAGAGACAGTAATCGTATTCTCCTTTTCATTGCAAACCTCCACGAATCCTGAAGCGCTAACTCCTCCGTTCATGACTGGATAAATGCCAGTCGCACTCATATCCCTCCGATTGAATTGCTTGCCTGTATGTATTTTAGCTATTTCCCCCAGCTTCATATACTCCACGCCGTCGGGGCAGAGCCTGTCAATGAGTTGTTGTAAGTTGTCCATGGTGTGCCTTATCTTAAGGATTTACTTCCCAGTGCCCGCCTTTGTTCGGCCCGACGCGGCGAACGAGACCTTTCTGACGCAAGGTAGCGATGAGGCGCTCCGCCTGTCGTTGCGAGAGGCCGAGCAGGGTGGCCACCTGCCGCGCCGTGGCCGTGGGCTTTTCCCGCAGGATGGCCAGCACGCGCTGCGTGCTTTCACCGTCGTTTGTTCCGACATTTGTCCCGACGCTTATTCCGACATTTGTTCCGACGTTTGTTCCGACGTTTGTTCCAACATTGGGAAGTTCCTCGCCTTGGTGGGCTTTGAGCGTTTGGTAGATTTCGCGCAGCATGAAGTCGATGAACGGCCCGGACTGGGCAGCAACGGTGCTGGCGTGGATGGCATCGTAATATTGCTGCTGGTTGGCATAGACCATGTTCTCCACGGGGAGGTGAGCGAATACGGGGTTGAGCTTTCCGAGAATGAGCGACTGCCACAGCCGTCCCATGCGCCCGTTGCCGTCCATGAAGGGGTGGATGAACTCAAACTCGTAATGGAAGACGCAGGAGCGTATGAGCAGATGGTCTTTGGACGTCTTCAACCAGCGGAAGAGGTCGGACATGAGCTGCGGGACACGGGCTGCGGGGGGCGCGAGGTGCTCCAAGCCACGGGGGCCGAAGACGCCGACGTTGCCGCTACGGTAGTGTCCGGCATTATCTACGAGGGCTTGCATCATGATGCCGTGGGCGAGGAGCAGGTCTTTCTCGCGGAAAGCGTCGAGCGTGGGGTAGAGTTCGTAGGCCTGAATAGCGTTGCGAACTTCCTGGATTTGTTTGAGGGGAGCGACGACAGTTTTGCCCTCCATGAGGTCGCGCACGTTGTCCTCGGTGAGCGTGTTGCCTTCTATGGCAAGAGAGGAGTGAATGGTCTTGATGCGGTTGGCCTTGCGTAGGCGCAAGCCGTCTGCTTGCTCAAGGCGAATGGCGTAGCGCTCAATCTGCGCGGAGATTCCGGCGACGAGGTTGATGGCTTCGGCGCTCACGGTGAACGGCGGCACATAGCCGGAGGGTTCTTGCGGCTTAGTCATGGCTGGAGTTGTTTGACGATCTGGTCTATCTCGGCGCGCAACTGCTGCTCGCGGCTGACGATGTCGGCTATCCGGGCGTTGAGCTGCCGGATGTCGACGGGTTCGGTGGTATCCTCGGGCTCGACGTAGGAGGAGACGGAGAGGTTGGCCTCGTTGTGGAGTACGTCGTCGTTGCTGACGAGGCGTGCGAAATGGGGCACGTCGGCGCGGGTGCGTACGGTCTCGTAGATGCGGCGCTGGTTGGCGTCGGCGAGCTTGTTCTTGTTGCCTTCGTGTACGAACTCCTGCGAGGCGTCGACGAAGAGGATGTCGGAGCCGGGCTTGCTCTTGCGCAGGACGATGATGCAGGTGGCGATGGAGACGCCGAAGAAGAGGTTGTCTGGGAGCTGGATGACGGCATCGACGACGTTGGAGCTGACGAGGTAGTGGCGTATCTTCTGCTCGGCTCCGCCGCGATAGAGCACGCCGGGGAACTCTACGATGGCGGCGAGGCCGTCGGTGGCGAGCCAGGAGAGGATGTGCATGGTGAAGGCGAGGTCGGCCTTGCTGGGCGGGGCGAGTACGCCGGCGGGGGCGAAGCGAGGGTCGTTGATGAGCAGGGGGTTGGTCTTGCCGGGCCAGCGGACGCTGTAGGGGGGATTGGAGACGATGGCGTCGAAGGGCTCGTAGTCCCAGTGCTGCGGGTCGAGGAGGGTGTCGCCCTGCCGGATGTCGAACTCCTGGAACTCCATGTTGTGGAGGAACATGTTAATGCGGCAGAGGTTGTAGGTAGTGAGGTTTATCTCTTGCCCGTAGAGATTGGGGCAGTCGTCGCCGAGAAGCTTCTTGAACTGCAGGAGGAGGGAGCCGGAACCGCAGGCGGGGTCGTAGGCACGGCCTATGTGGCGGCGACCGTCGAGGGCGAGGAGGGCGAGGAGACGACTGACTTCCTGGGGCGTGAAGAACTCGCCGCCACTCTTTCCGGCGTTGCTGGCGTACATATTCATGAGGTACTCGTAGGCATCGCCGAAGGTGTCGTTGGCGGTTTGGTCTATGGTGGCGCCGAGGCTCAAGCCGGCAATGGCGTCGAGTATCTTGACGAGCTTGTCGTTGCGCTGGGCAACGGTGGCTCCGAGCTTGGCGCTGTTGACGTCGAGGTCGGAGAAGAGGCCTTTCATGTCGGGCTCGCTGGGCGTGCCGACGGCGGAGTGCTCTATGTTGCGAAAGATGTGGGAAAGGGTGACGTTGAGGTCGGGATCGTGGGGCGCTCGGTGGCGAAGGTTGGCAAAGAGTTCGGAGGGGAGTATGAAGTAGCCACGCTCTTCGAGAAACTGCGTGCGGGCAACCTCGGCCTCGGCGTCGGGCATCGACGCGTAGTCGGGACTTTGGACGCCGGCGGCGGCCATGAGCTTGTTGGCGTAGCGGGTGATGTCCTCAGAGATAAAACGATAAAAGAGCATGCCGAGGACGTAGCTCTTGAAGTCCCAGCCATCGACGCTACCTCGGAGGTCGTTGGCTATCTTCCATATCGTGCGGTGAAGCTCTGCGCGTTCCTGCTGTTTTGACATTGGGAGGTATGTTGTGTTAAGCTTTGCTTGGGTTTGAAATATTGCTTCCTACCTGGAGGTAAGGCTGTTGCGGCGCGTCCCTGCTTTTCGGGCGGCGAGCCTCCCTACCCTCTCCTTTCACTCTTTACCCCCCAGGCTTATAATAGCCGCTCGGGCTACGTCTTTATTGGCAGATAGCGAGGCCAAAGCGGGCTGGCGTTAAGATGGAAACCGTTGGAGCAAAGTTAATCAAATCATTAGAAACGTCACCCACCCACGCCTTGTTTTTACGGCAAGGTGCGGGACATATGACGAAAAAGCGAACGAACGAGGGTAAGGAAAAAGACGGAAGGGCTTTGGCGGACGGAGTGGGCAGAGGTTGACGGACAGGGGATACCGCAAACAGCCCCGCACCACCAGGTAAATGGGGTACGGGGCTGTAAAGTAAATGGAGTGGCGGGGGAGTTTTCCCCAACATCGACGTCCGAGGCTGAAGCCTTATGCCTTGGGCTCTTCGTCTTTGGCTTCCTCGGCAGGAGCGGATTCCTCGGCGGGTGCTTCTGCTTTGGGTTCCTCGGCGGGAGCGGCTTCCTCTGCGACAGGGGCTTCGGCGGGGGCGGCTTCAGCGGCTGTCTTCTTGGAGCGACGTGTGCGCTTGGCTTTCTTGGGTGTCTTGGCCATGTTCTCGTCGAAGTCGACGAGTTCGATGAAGCACATGTCGGCGCCGTCGCTTTGGCGGAAGCCGGTCTTTATGATGCGCGTGTAGCCGCCGGGACGCGTGGCAACCTTCTCGGAGATGTTCTTGAAGAGCTCCGTGACGGCGTATTTGTCTTTGAGGTAGCTGAAGACAATTCGGCGGGAGTGGGTGGTGTCTTGCTTGCTCCTGTTAACGAGCGGCTCGACGTATTTGCGCAGCGCCTTTGCCTTAGGCAGGGTTGTAGTTATCCGCTTGTGCTGGATCAGGGAGCAGGCCATGTTGGCGAGCATGGAGTGCCTATGGGCGGAGGTGCGGCTCAGGTGGTTGAATTTCTTGTTGTGTCTCATTGCTTTGGGATGTTGTTGCGGGTCGGGACGGCAGGGGGTTAGGCCGACTGCCGTGGCTGACGTTTCGGCTTATTCCTTATCCAGTTTGTACTTGCTGATGTCTGTGCCAAAGGAGAGGTTCAGACCGGCGAGCAGCTCGTCGAGTTCGGTGAGGGACTTCTTGCCGAAGTTGCGGAACTTGAGCAGGTCGTTCTTGTTGTACTGCACGAGGTCTCCAAGGGTCTCTACGTCGGCTGCCTTGAGGCAGTTGAGCGCACGAACGGAGAGGTTCATATCGACGAGCTTGGTCTTCAGGAGCTGGCGCATGCGGAGCACTTCCTCGTCGAACTCCTCGTTCTCCATGTTGGCAGAATCGTCAATGGTTATCTTCTCGTCGGAGAAGAGCATGAAGTGGTAGATGAGGATTTTGGCGGCTTCCTTTAGCGCATCCTTAGGGAGAATGGAACCGTCTGTGGTTACTTCGAGGACAAGCTTGTCGTAGTCGGTCTTCTGCTCTACGCGGAAGGGCTCGACGGTGTACTTTACGTTGCGTATGGGCGTATAGATGGAATCTATGGGTATCGTGTTGACGTCTGTGCAGAAGTCGCGGTTCTCCTCGGAGGGAACGTAGCCACGCCCCTTGTTGATGGAGAGTTCGATGTCCATGGATGCTTTCTCGTCGAGATGACAGATGACTAACTCGGGGTTTAACACCTCAAATCCGGTAAGGTATTTGCTGATGTCTCCTGCTTTGAATTCCTTGGCGTTGGAGATGGTCAGGCTGACTTTCTCCGTCTCTATCTCCTCCACGACTTGCTTGAAGCGTACTTGCTTGAGGTTGAGAATGATGTTTGTCACGTCTTCCTTCACGCCGGGCACGGTGGCAAACTCGTGCTCAACGCCACCAATCTTGATGGTGTTGATAGCGAATCCCTCGAGCGAGGAGAGGAGGATGCGACGCAAGGCATTTCCGACAGTCGTGCCGAAGCCTGGCTCCAAAGGACGGAACTCGAACTTCCCGTACTTGTCGTCATTCTCCAGCATGATCACTTTATCTGGTTTTTGAAATGCTAATATCGCCATGAATTTGGGATTGTTTTAATGGGTAAGGTGCTGGCCGGGGACGGCTGGGGAAGGGCAACGGCGCAGATGGGCGCGGGGATGCGGCTTCCCCGGGTGTTCCGAGCCGAAGGATTACTTGGAGTAGAGCTCGACGATGAGCTGTTCCTTGATGTTTTCAGGGATGTCGGCGCGCTCGGGCTTGTGGAGGAGCTTGCCGCCCTTCACGTTCTCGTCCCATTCTATCCAAGGATACTTGCTATGGTTGAATCCGGCAAGGCTGTTGGTGATGGCTTCGAGCGACTTGGACTTCTCGCGGACGGCGACAATTTGTCCGGGCTTCACGCTGTAGGAGGCAATGTTCGTGACGCGGCCGTCAACGGTGATATGACGGTGGCTGACGAGCTGACGCGCTGCGGCACGCGTGGGGGCGATGCCAAGGCGGTAAACGACGTTGTCGAGGCGGCACTCCAAATTCTGGAGGAGTATCTCGCCGGTGATGCCGCTGGTGGCAGCGGCCTTCTCGAACATGTTGCGGAACTGACGTTCAAGGACGCCGTAGGTGTACTTGGCCTTCTGCTTCTCGGCGAGCATGACGCCGTATTCTGACGTCTTGCGGCGACGGTTGTTGCCGTGCTGGCCGGGAGGGTAGTTGCGCTTGGAAAGTACTTTGTCGGGACCGAAGATTGCCTCGCCGAACCTGCGGGCGATACGGGACTTGGGACCTATATATCTTGCCATAATCTATCTGATATTTAAACGTTGTGCTTGTAACCTGCCGCGGGTAATAGCGGCCACGGCGTTCAGACGCGCCTCCGCTTCGGGGGGCGACAGCCGTTGTGGGGCAGCGGCGTGACGTCTATGATTTCGCTCACCTCGATGCCAGCGCCGTGAATAGCACGTATGGCGGACTCGCGCCCGTTGCCGGGACCTTTCACGTAGGCTTTTACTTTACGCAGCCCGAGGTCGTAGGCTACCTTGGCGCAGTCTTGGGCTGCCATTTGGGCGGCATAGGGCGTGTTCTTCTTGGAACCGCGGAAGCCCATCTTCCCTGCACTGGACCAAGAGATGATTTGTCCCTCGTTATTGGACAAAGAGACGATGATGTTATTGAAAGAGCTGTGGACGTGGAGCTGACCAGTAGCGTTCACCTTCACGTTACGCTTTTTTGCGGCGGCTGTTTTCTTTGCCATGATTATCTATTATTTGGTAGCCTTTTTCTTGTTAGCGACGGTCTTCTTGCGGCCTTTGCGTGTACGCGCATTGTTCTTCGTGCTTTGACCACGAACGGGAAGGCCGTTACGGTGACGGATGCCACGATAGCAACCGATGTCCATGAGGCGCTTGATATTCATCTGAATCTCGCCGCGGAGGTCGCCCTCTACTTTGTACTCGGCGCCGATGATTTCACGGATTTTGGCTGCCTGGTCGTCCGTCCAATCCTTCACTTTGATGTCACGGTCAATTCCGGCCTTGTCCAGGATCTTGCCCGCGCTGCTTCGACCTAATCCATAGATGTAGGTAAGGGCGATTTCTCCTCGTTTGTTTTGAGGAATGTCAACGCCAACGATTCTTATTGCCATATTCTTGCTGTGTGTTTATTCGGTGATACTAACCCTGGCGCATTTTAAACTTGGGGTTCTTCTTGTTAATCACGAACAAGCGTCCTTTGCGGCGGACTATTTTGCAGTCGTCGTTGCGCTTCTTCAGAGATGCTCTTGTCTTCATGCTACTATGCTGTTTTTATTTGTATCGGTAAACAATGCGGCCTTTGGTAAGGTCGTAAGGGCTCATTTCCAGTTTCACTTTGTCGCCGGGGAGTATCTTTATGTAGTGCATACGCATCTTCCCGGAGATATGGGCGGTTACTTCGTGGCCGTTTTGCAATTCTACACGGAACATGGCGTTGCTCAGCGCCTCCACGATTGTCCCGTCCTGTTCAATAGCTGCCTGCTTTGACATATTAACTGTTTTGCCTTTCTATTTCTTCTATTTCCTTAAAGGAGGAGAGGATATCAGCTTTCCCGTGGTGAACGGCTATGGTGTGCTCGTAGTGGGCTGCCCATGATCCGTCTTGCGTCTTTGCTCCCCAACGGTCATCCATCAGGTAGAGTTTGGGGCTACCGGCGGTTATCATCGGCTCGATGGCGATGCAGAGACCGTTTTTTATTAGCTTACCATTGCCTCGCTTCCCGTAGTTGGGAACCATGGGGTCTTCATGCATCTCGCGGCCGATGCCGTGCCCGACGAACTCTCGAACTACGCCGCAACCGTTGTCTTCGGCATGGTGTTGGACGGCGGCGCCGATGTCGCCAAGACGATGTCCGGCGACGGCTTGGGCTATGCCTTTGTAGAGGGCTTCTTTCGTTACTTGTAAGAGTTGCCGTATTTCAGGCTTCACCTCGCCTACGCAGAACGTGTAGCAGGAATCGCCGTTGTAGCCGTCGATGACCGCGCCGCAATCTACGCTGACGATGTCGCCCTCGCGGAGCGGTTCGTCGTTGGGTATGCCATGAACGATGACGTCGTTAACGGAAGTGCAGATGGAACCGGGAAATGGGTCACCATAGGGGTTAGGAAAACCCTTGAAGGTCGGGATGGCACCATTGTCGCGGATGTATTCATCGGCCAAGGTGTCGAGCTGCCGAGTGGTTACTCCCGGCTTAACGACTTTGGCGACTTCCGCCAACGTTCCGGCTACTATGAGGTTCGCCTTACGCAGCAGCTCTATCTCGTCGTCCGTCTTCAGCGTGATCATCCGTCTCGTCTCTTTTCCTGTACTCAGGCTTTGGCGCTTGCATGGCGCGTATGGCCGGCATTCAGCAGGCCGTCATAATGACGCACGAGCATGTAGCTTTCTATCTGCTGGAGCGTATCGATTACTACACCCACGAGGATGAGCAATGACGTTCCGCCGAAGAACTGGGCGAAGCCTTGCTTTACGCCGATAAAGACGGCGAACGCGGGTAGGATAGCTATCAACGCTATAAAGAGCGAGCCGGGGAATGTGATCCTCGTCATCACGCGGTCAATGAAATCGGCCGTGGGCTTTCCCGGCTTTATGCCGGGGATGAAACCACTATTGCGCTTCATGTCCTCTGCCATCTGCATGGGGTTCATGGTAATGGCGGTGTAGAAGTACGTGAAGGCAATGATAAGGATTACATATACTATACAGTAGGGCAGGCTGAACTGGTCAGAGAGCAACTTTGCCATTGTACCTCCGCCATCAGAAGACGTGGCAGAGAGTATGCTGGCGGGGATAAACATGATGGCCTGTGCGAAGATGATAGGCATCACGTTGGCGGCAAACAGCTTGAGGGGAATGTATTGGCGCGCACCGCCGAACTGACGACCGCCCTCTATGCGCTTGGCATACTGCACAGGCACCTTGCGGGTTGCCTTTACGAGCAGGATGGCCAGCATCATGACGAAGAGCAGTGCGATTATCTCAAAGAGGAACTTTATCAGTCCGCCGCCTTCTGCGCCGGAGACGGCCGTAGCGAACTCTTCTACGACGGCACTGGGGAAGCGGGCGATGATACCGATCATAATAATCAGTGAGACGCCGTTGCCTACGCCCTTGTCCGTGATGCGCTCACCAAGCCAGAGGATGAACATACTGCCAGCTGCGAGGATAACGGTAGAGGTGATAAGGTAGCCGAGGCCGAAATCGACCGTGAAGGCGCCTGAGCCTCCTACCTGCGCCCGCAGGTTATACATGTACATCGGTGCTTGGAAGAGAAGAATGGCAACAGTCAAGTAGCGCGTGATTTGGTTTATCTTGCGCCGGCCGCTTTCACCTTCTCGCTGCATCTTTTGGAAGTAGGGTACGGCTACTGCGAGCAACTGCACCACGATGCTTGCTGAGATGTAGGGCATGATGCCAAGCGCGAAGATTGACGCGTGGGAGAAGGCACCACCCGAGAACATGTTCAGCAGAGACATCAAGCCCTCACTCGTCTGCTCAGAGAGTTGGTCCAAGCGTGTCGGGTCGATGCCCGGTAACACGATGAAGGAGCCAAAGCGGTAAACTGCGACGAAAAAGAGCGTGATGAGAAGGCGCTTGCGAAGGTCTTCAATCCTCCAGATGTTCTTTATTGTCTCAATTATTTTTTTCATAATTAGAGTTTCGTTGCAGTTCCACCGACGGCCGTAATGGCGGCTTCTGCGCTCTTGGAAAAGGCGTTGGCCTCAACATTCAGCTTAGCTGTGAGATCGCCGTTTCCAAGTATCTTTACCAGCTGGTGGGCGGAGATAAAGCCTGCGGCAATAAGCTCCTCACGGCCAATCTTCTCAAGGTTCTTCTTTTCGGCCAAAGCCTGAAGGACGCCGATATTGATGGCCTTATACTCTATGCGGTTGATGTTCTTGAAGCCGAATTTCGGCAAGCGGCGTTGCAGCGGCATCTGTCCGCCTTCGAAGCCTATCTTCTTGTGGTAACCGGAACGCGACTTAGCACCTTTGTGGCCACGTGTAGAGGTACCGCCCCTGCCGGAGCCGGGGCCGCGGCCTATCCTGTGTTCGTGATGCGTTGCGCCGCTTGCAGGCTTTAATGTATGTAGTTTCATAGCTTAACCCTAATTTGTATTATTCTACGACCGTTACTAAGTGACGTACTTTGCGTATCATTCCACGGTTTACGGGGTTGTCCTCCAGTTCTACCGTGTGGGACATTTTCCTTAAGCCTAAGGAGTCGAGCGTCCGCTTTTGGTCTTTGGGAGCGCCGATGCGGCTCTTGGTTTGCTTTATTTTTATGGTAGCCATAATGTTGCTTCTTTATCCTCTAAATACTTTCTCGATTGATATGCCGCGCTCCTGAGCCACGGTACGTGCGTCGCGCATATTGGTGAGCGCCTTAATGGTAGCTTTTACGAGGTTGTGGGGGTTGGAAGAACCTTTTGACTTGGCCAAGACGTCCTTCACGCCCACGCTCTCGAGCACGGCACGCATGGCACCGCCGGCTACGACGCCGGTACCTTCGCTGGCGGGGAGCAGGATGACGTTGGCTCCGCCGTAATGCGCTGACATCTCATGGGGCACGGTGCCGTTCAGTACGTGAACCTTCACGAGGTTCTTCTTAGCGGCTTCTATGCCTTTGGTGATAGCTGTGGTGACTTCTCCGGCTTTACCCAGGCCGTAGCCTATAACGCCTTTCCCGTCGCCTACAACGACGATGGCTGCAAACGTGAAGGTGCGACCGCCCTTCGTCACCTTGGTCGTACGATTGATGGCAACCAGCCTATCTTTTAACTCTTCGCTATTTGATGCAATTACTCTGTTTGCCATGATCTTTAGAATTTTAGTCCTCCTCTACGTGCACCGTCGGCCACTTCTTTCACGCGACCGTGGTATAGGTAGCCGTTACGGTCGAAGACAACTGTTGTGATGCCTGCGGCGAGCGCCTTCTCGGCGATGGCCTCACCCACTTTGGCGGCTTGTTCTTTCTTCGGCATAGCGTCCAGTTTGAGGGAGTTGGCGCTGGCCAGTGTCGTTGAAGTCTCGTCGTTGATTACCTGGGCGTAGATTTGTTTGTTGCTGCGGAACACGCTCAAGCGCGGGCGCTGTGCTGTTCCGGTTATCTTGTTGCGTACCCGGTATTTTATCTTTGTGCGGCGCTGTTCTTTTCTTGTTGTCATAATCCTAAGCTATTAAATTATTTTGCACCAGCTGCCTTGCCGCTCTTCCGACGGATCTTCTCTCCGAGGAACAGGATACCCTTGCCTTTGTAGGGTTCCGGCATGCGGAAGGAACGTATCTTGGCACATACAAGTCCGAGGAGCTGCTTGTCGCAGGATTCCAAGCAGATGTAGGGGTTTTTGTTACGCTCCATCTTGGTTTCTACCTTTATCTCTTTGGGTAGCTGTATGAAAATGTTGTGCGTATAGCCCAAGGAGAACTCCATGAGGTTGCCTTGGTTGGACACGCGGTAGCCCACGCCCACGAGCTCCATTTCTTTCTTATAGCCTTGGCTTACGCCTACAACCATGTTGTTGACCAGCGCGCGGTAGAGGCCGTGGTAGGCCTGCTTCTGCTTGGGAGCCGTTTCGTTCTTCTCGTCAATGGAGAAGGTTACTTTCCCTTCTTCTATTGACACTTTGATAGAAGGATCAACTGTCTGGGAGAGCTCACCCTTCGGACCTTTCACGGTCACTACATTATCCTTGACGTTTACGGTGACGCCGGCAGGAATGTTAATCGGCAATTTACCTATTCTCGACATTTTTGAACCTCCTCTTTTAATAGATGTAGCAAAGGACTTCGCCTCCGACCTTCTCCGTGGCGGCTTCCTTGTCGGTCATGACGCCTTTCGAGGTGGAGACAATGGCGATGCCCAGTCCGTTGATGACTTGGGGCATCTCGCGGTAACCCGTGTATTTACGCATGCCGGGGCGCGAAACGCGCGTCAGGCTCTTGATTGCGTTTGTCTTCGTCCGCGGGTCATACTTCAACGCTATTTTTATGGTGCCTTGCGGCCCATCCTCTTCGAACTTAAAGTTCAGGATGTACCCTTTCTCGAACAATATCTTGGTGATATCCTTTTTCAGGTTCGAGGCGGGGATTTCCACGACGCGGTGCTTAGCCTTTATGGCGTTGCGCAACCGTGTCAGGTAATCTGCTATTGGATCTGTCATGTATTTGAGGTTTAATTGATCGGGACTACCCCGACAATATTAAAAACTTAGGTCTTCGTCTGTGTGCCTTTTACCAGCTGGCCTTCCTTACTCCGGGGATGAGGCCTTGGGACGCCATCTCGCGGAACTGTATGCGGCTAAGGCCGAAGAGGCGTATGTAGCCTTTGGGACGCCCTGTCACCTTGCAGCGATTATGCAGGCGGATGGGGTTGGCGTTGCGCGGTATGTTTTGGAGCTTGCGTGCTGCCTCGTAGGCCTCTACGGGGTCGTCAGAGGTATTCACGATCTTCTTCAGCTCCGCCCGTTTGGCGGCATACTTGGCCACTAACTTTGCCCGCTTTACCTCGCGAGCTTTCATGGATTCTTTTGCCATATCTGATTAATCGTTTTTAGCACTTTTGAAGGGGAGGCCAAAGCCTTTGAGCAGGGCGTACCCCTCTTCGTCCGTCGGGGCGGAGGTCACGAACGTGATGTTCATTCCCGTGATGCGCTCTACGGCGTCGATGTTGATTTCCGGGAAGATGATTTGCTCCGTGATGCCGAGCGTGTAGTTTCCGCGGCCGTCAAACTTGCTCTCTATGCCTTTGAAGTCGCGAATACGCGGCAGAGCCACGCGGATGAGCTTCTCCAGGAATTCGTACATCCGCTCGCGGCGCAGCGTGACCATCACGCCTATGGGCATCTTCTTACGGAGCTTGAAGTTTGCTACGTCCTTCTTGGACAATGTCGTCACGGCCTTCTGCCCTGTTATGGCGGTCAGCTCTTGCTGTGCCACGTCAACAATCTTCTTGTCAGCCGTAGCGGCGCCAAGACCTTCGTTGATAACTATCTTCTTCAGGCAGGGGACCTGCATGGGTGAAGAGTAGTTAAACTGCTTCATCAGGGCAGGGGCTATCTGCTCTGTGTAAACTTTCTTGAGACTTGCGGTATTTGCCATCACTTTATCTCCTCTCCTGATTTTTTAGCGTAACGAACCAGTTTGCCTGCCTCGTTCCTGCGGCGGCCGATACGTGTCGGCTTGCCCGTCTTCGGATCTACGACGTTCAGGTTCGAGATGTGGATGGGGGCTTCCATCTTTACTATGCCTCCCTGGGGGTTCTTGGCGCTGGGCTTCTGGCTTTTCGAAACCATGTTCACGCCTTCAACCACCGCACGCTGTTTGCTGACCAAGACACGCACTACCTTTCCGGTCTTGCCTTTGTCCTCGCCACTATTTACATAGACGGTGTCGCCTTTCTTTATATGTAACTTGCTCATTGCTGTATGCTTTCTCTTAATCTAAGGGGTTAAAGCACTTCGGGTGCCAAGGAGACAACCTTCATGTTGACAGCACGCAGCTCGCGAGCCACGGGGCCGAAGATGCGGCTGCCGCGAAGCTCGCCCGCGTTGTTCAGCAGCACGCAGGCGTTATCGTCGAAGCGGATGTAGGAGCCGTCGGCGCGACGGATTTCCTTCTTCGTGCGCACGATCAAAGCCTTGGATACCGCGCCCTTCTTGAGTTCACTTGAGGGGATGACATTGTTGACGGCTACGACAATGATGTCACCCACGCTGGCATACCGACGACGCGTTCCGCCAAGCACTCGGATGCATTTGGCCTGCCGTGCTCCGCTGTTGTCAGCGACGTTCAGTTTTGTTTCAACTTGTATCATAGCTTTACTTGGCTCTTTCTACGACTTTCACTACTCTCCAGCGCTTCAGTTTGCTCAGCGGGCGCGTTTCCATGATCAGCACCGTGTCGCCCACGTTGCAGTCGTTCTTCTCGTCATGAGCATAATACTTCTTCGTCTTGGAGACAAATTTTCCATATATGGGGTGTTTCTCTTTAAACTGGCTGGCAACTACGATGGTCTTGTCCATCTTGTTGCTGACCACGACACCCTGCCTTGTCTTTCTCAAGTTTCTTGCTTCCATCACGGCCGGTTATTTATTGTTGAGTTCCTTTTCGCGGATCACGGTCTTAAGCCGGGCTATCGTGCGGCGCGACTCGCGCATCTGCTGGTTGTTCTCCAAGGGCGATATGCTGTGATTCAGCTTCATTTGGTTGTAGGCTGCAACCTCGGCGTCGAGCTTCTCCTGAAGTTCGTTGTCCGCGATTTTCCTTATCTCTGTGATCTTCATAATCAAGCGTTTTTATCGTAATCGTGACGTACGACGAACTTCGTCGTGACGGGCAGCTTCTGCGCGGCTAAGCGCAGCGCCTCCTTGGCCACTTCGAAAGGCACGCCTTCCACTTCGAAGATGATGCGACCCGGTGTGATGGGGAATACGTAGCCAACGGGGTCACCCTTACCTTTACCCATTCGGACATCGGCGGGCTTTTTCGTGATGGGTTTGTCGGGGAAGATGCGTATCCAGCTCTGCCCTTCGCGCTGCATGTAGCGTGTCATGGCCACACGAGCCGCCTCTATCTGCTGGCTCGTGAGCCAGTGCGTATCTAAGCTCTTGATGCCGAAGCTTCCAAAGGCCAGCTGGTTGCCCCGCTGGGCGTTGCCTTTGCAACGGCCTTTCTGCGGCCTTCTGTATTTTGTTCTTTTCGGTTGTAACATGGCGGTCTATTTCTTTTTTAGCGGTTGTTGCCCCGACGTCCGCGGCGGTCACGACGATCGCGGCGCTCTCCGCCGAATTCGCGACGGTTCGTCTCCTTCTCAAACATGAAGTTGGGCGAGAGGTCACGCTTTCCATACACCTCGCCGCGGCAGATCCATACCTTTATGCCGATAAGGCCTACCTTCGTCAAGGCTTCCGTTTGGCAGTAGTCAATGTCAGCGCGGAACGTGTGGAGCGGCGTACGGCCTTCTTTAAACATCTCCTTGCGCGACATCTCGGCGCCGTTCAAGCGGCCCGACACTTGTACCTTGATGCCTTCAGCGCCCATACGCATCGTGTTAGCAATGGCCATCTTGATGGCGCGGCGATAGGCTATCTTGCCTTCTATCTGCCGAGCTATATTCTGACCTACGATGTTGGCGTCCAAATCGGGGCGTTTCACCTCGAAGATGTTTATCTGTACGTCCTTGTCGGTGATCTTCTTCAGCTCTTCTTTCAGCTTGTCCACCTCGGCACCGCCCTTACCTATGATGACGCCCGGACGAGCCGTGCATACGGTGATGGTGATGCGCTTGGGGGTGCGCTCTATGATGATACGGCTCACGCTGGCCTTTGCGAGGCGGGCGTTGAGGTATTTGCGCAACTTGCTGTCTTCAAGAATCGTGTCGCCGAAGTTAGAACCTCCGTACCAGTTGGAATCCCAGCCACGGATGATGCCGAGGCGGTTGCTTATCGGGTTTACTTTTTGTCCCATACTTCCTCTTGATTAGTCGTTAGTCTTGGTACCCACGTACACTTCGACGTGATTTGAGCGTTTCCGTATCCGGTATCCGCGTCCTTGCGGGGCGGGGCGCATGCGCTTCAGCGTGGAGCCTTCGCCTACGGTGATGCTGGTGATGTATAGTTCGCCGTCTTCTGCCTTACGCTCGTTTTTCTGTTCCCAGTTGGCTATGGCGGAACGGAGCACTTTCTCCACGTCTATCGAGGCGGCCTTCTTGGAGAAGCGGAGCACGCCGAGGGCGCGGTTCACTTCCATATCACGCACCATGTCAACGACATAACGCATCTTTCGGGGAGAAGAGGGCACGTTCCGGAGCGTGGCGGAAGTCTCCATCCTACGGGCTTGTTTCCGCGCCTCTGCTGCCATTCTTTTTCTTTTTCCCATTTATCCTTGTGTTTTTATTTTCCTGGACAAACTCCCTGCCTCACTTCCGGTTGCCGGCGTGGCCGCCGAACTTGCGCGTGGGGGCGAACTCGCCGAGCTTGTGGCCCACCATGTTCTCAGTGATATATACGGGGATGAACTTATTTCCGTTGTGGACTGCTATGGTATGCCCCACGAAGTCGGGGGAGATCATCGAAGCCCTGGACCACGTCTTGATGACACTCTTCTTGCCGCTCTCGTTCATAGCGAGAACCTTCTTCTCAAGGCTGACGGCGATAAACGGCCCTTTCTTAAGTGAACGACTCATGCTTTACGTATTATTTGCTCTACTTCTTACGTCTCTCAATTATGTACTTGCTTGAAGGCTTCTTCGGTGAGCGCGTCTTGAGACCCTTCGCATACAAGCCCGTGCGGGAGCGAGGATGGCCACCGCTGGCGCGTCCTTCGCCACCACCCATCGGGTGATCTACCGGGTTCATCACGACGCCGCGGTTGTGCGGCCTACGACCTTGCCAGCGGCTGCGTCCGGCCTTGCCGGAGCTTTCCAGAGCGTGGTCGCTGTTGCCTACGCTGCCGATGGTGGCTTTGCAGGTGCTCAGTATCTTGCGCGTCTCGCCCGAGGGGAGCTTGATGACGCAGTAGTTGCCTTCGCGGCTCGTCAGCTGGGCGAAGTTGCCGGCTGAGCGCACGAGCAGGGCGCCCTGGCCGGGACGCAGCTCTATGTTGTGAATCACCGTGCCGACGGGTATGTTCTGCAGCGGAAGGGTGTTGCCCACTTCCGGTGCCGCCTCAGGGCCGCTCATCAGTTTGTCACCCACTTTCAGGCCGTTCGGCGCTATGATGTAGCGCTTCTCGCCGTCCGCGTAGAAGAGCAACGCGATGCGTGCCGATCGGTTCGGATCGTACTCGATGGTTTTCACGGTGGCGGGGATGCCGTCTTTCTCACGCTTGAAGTCTATCAAGCGAAACTTGCGCTTGTGCCCGCCGCCCAGATAACGCATCGTCATCTTGCCGGTATTGTTGCGGCCTCCGCTCGAACGCTTGCCGTAAACGAGCGACTTCTCTGGTACGGATGCAGTAATCTCCTCGAACGTACCAATAATCTTGTGCCTTTGCCCCGGTGTTGTGGGCTTGAATTTTCTTACTGCCATTTTTAGATATTGCTATAGAAATCTATCTGGTCGCCCTTCTTTAGGGTGACGATTGCCTTCTTGTACGCCGGCGTACGACCGCGAAGCATTCCGGTGCGCGTATAGCGCGACTTGTTCTTCCCGGCGTATTTCATGGTGTTCACGCTGACAACCTCTACGTTGTACGTAGCTTCGACTTCCTTCTGTATTTCAATCTTGTTTGCCTCGGGGCGCACGATGAAGCCGTACTTATTCTCCTTCTCCGTGATGCCCGTCATCTTCTCGGTGACGATAGGCTTGATAATGTATGCCATGGTTGCAGATGGGGATTTTACTTGGTTAATACAGCCTCTATGCCCTTCAGGGCGTTTTCCGTGACGACCATGACGCCTGCGTTCAGGATGGTGTAGGTGTTCAGGTCTTTCGCTATGGCCAGCTTCGTGCCGGGGATGTTGCGACTGGAGAGATACACGTTCTTGTCCGCTCCGGGCAGCACAACGAGGCTCTTCTTGTCGCTCACCTTCAGATTGGCGAGCAGCTCCAGGTAGCGCTTCGTCTTGGGCTCCTCGAAGGTGAAGTCCTCTACGACGACGATGGCGTTTTCCTGAGCCTTATAGCTGAGGGCGCTGCGACGAGCCAGCGCTTTCTCCTTCTTGTTCATCTTGAAGGAGTAGTCGCGGGGCTTCGGGCCGAAGACGCGAGCGCCGCCTACGAGTACGGGCGAGTTGATGTCACCCCGACGTGCACCGCCGCCGCCTTTCTGGCGTCCCAGCTTGCGCGTCGAACCGCTCAGCTCGCTGCGCTCTTTAGCCTTCGCCGTGCCTTGACGCTGCGCGGCCATATAGTTCTTCACGTCCATATAGATGGAGTGATCTTTCGGTTCAATGCCAAACACAGAGTCAGCCAGGGTGACTTTGCGCCCTGTATCCTCACCTTTAATGTTCAAAACGCTGATTTCCATCTTACTTCTCTATTGTTACGATTGAACCTTTGCACCCGGGGATGCTACCCTTCAAGAGGAGCAGGTTGTGTTCCGGGATTACTTTCAACACTCTCAGATTTTGGTTCGTCACGCGCACGTTGCCCATTTGGCCACCCATACGCATGCCTTTGAACACCTTGGCGGGATAGGAGCAGGCGCCGATGGAGCCCGGCTTGCGCTGACGGTCGTCCTGGCCGTGCGTACTCTCGCCGACACCGCCGAAGCCGTGCCGCTTTACGACGCCCTGGAAGCCATGCCCTTTGCTCGTGCCGGCTACGTCAACAAACTCGACGCCCTCAAAGACGTCAGCCACGGTCAACGTGTCGCCCAAGTTGAGCTCCTTGCCAAAGCCCGAGAACTCTGCCAAATGACGTTTCGGCGTCGTCCCGGCCTTCTTGAAGTGCCCCAGCAGGGGCGCGGAGGTATTCTTCTCCTTGGCCTCCTGAAAGCCTATCTGTACGGCAGCGTAGCCGTCCTTTTCCACGCTCTTCACCTGGGTCACCACGCAAGGGCCAACCTCGATGACGGTGCACGGGATGCTTTTGCCGTCAGCACCGAAAACGGACGTCATGCCGATTTTCTTACCTAATAATCCTGGCATTTCAGTTTTATTGTTAGATGATTAATGTTGTCGTCGATGTCTCTCCGGCGTAGCCCAAAACAATAGCTTTTCGTCCTGGGACGCTCCGCTGCTTTCACAACGTAGGCCATAAAGACCTTTAGAATAAAGCAGTTATCTTACGTTTCCTACTTTTCGCGGCTGCAAAATTACAAAGAAGACCCTAATCAGCAAAGCCTACGCATCATTTTTTCGCTCTTTTTTTAACTCTTCCCCTCAAAAACGGCAAAATCGGAGCCGCAAGGGCGGCATAAATTGGCCGTAAACCGGATTCATTTGTACGAAGGGGCGGAGCAATTGACCGCGAAGCCGAGGTATTTATTTCTAAGTACGACGTACGTTTTGTACAGCCACGGGTTAACAATTGTATCCCCATGGGTTAACAATTGTAATCCCACGGGTTAACAAAAACCGACTCGGACGTAGAAAAA
>CAZXJS010000002.1:0-197140 GCA_964641085.1 uncultured Prevotellamassilia sp.
GGGTGTACAATTTTACAGCCGTGGGTGTACAATTTTACAGCCGTGGGTGTACAATAAATAGGTCGGACTTACGAACGAATAGGTCGGACGTAGTTCATAATAGGTGACGACTATTATCAAGTAAGTCGGACTTAATGTGAACTATCCGGGACGTAAAATCGGATTTTTGACCGTTGCGGGGGCGGAGAGGCGGAAAAAGGGGGCGCGCCTTGGCGTTTCAGGCGGGCGGGCTTACCTTTGCTACGTTGAAAGCCCGGAGACGATTTCGTATGAAGCTACTTCGCCTACTCACAGTCAGTCTATTGTTTACGCTCCTGCTCCCGCTCGCGGTTTGGGGCGAGGGGTGGACGCCGGAGACGTTGCCCATGGTGCATTTGCAGGACCGAACGCGCTACGTCTGCAACCCGGACGGCGTCATCGCGCCGGCATACGCTGATTCCGTGGACGCCGTGCTGCGCCGGTTGGAGGACAGCGTCGGCGTGCAGAGCGTGGTGGTCGTTGTGAAGCATCTTGAGGGTGATGACCCGTACACCTTCGGCATGGAGCTGGGGCGACGCTACGGCGTGGGGCAGAAGGGGCTGAACACGGGGCTTATCGTCATCCTGGCCTCCGAGGATAGGAGCTACCAGATACTGACGGGCGAGGGCTTGGAGGCTACGCTGCCCGACGCCATCTGCTCTCGCGTGGAGCGGCGCGTGATGCTGCCCTACTTGAAGGCGGGTAAGTGGGACGAGGCCGTACTTCAGACGGTGAAAGCCTTGGCCGCCTACGCCGAGGGCGACGATACGCTGGCCGCGGCGGCCGGCGAGGGAGCCGGGAAACGACCGAGCAAAAAGGGGAACGGCATTCTGCTGCAATTCATCATAACTGCCATCGTTTTGCTCTGCATCTTTCGGCCGGCGTTTTGTACCGGTTCGCGCCGTCGCTGCCCCAAGTGCGGCGGGAAGCGCACGCTGCGGCGGCAGTCGTCGACGCGGGTGACGGTGAAGGGGCGGACGAAGCTGCGCACGGTGTGGGTTTGCAAACAATGCGGCCACCGCGAGGTGCGGGACAACGACGTGCCGCCCGACACGGGCTACGGCACGCGGCGTCGCGGCTTGGGCCCCATCTTTACAAGCGGCGGGCTGACGGGCGGCGGCTTTGGCGGCTCGTCGGGCGGCGGCGGGTTTAGCGGGGGCTCCTTCGGGGGCGGCTCGTTCGGCGGTGGCGGCGCGGGCGGGCGCTTTTAGCCTGAATAAATCGGCGGTGCGTACCGCCAAAACAGAAGCATATTAACCAAAAGAAGAGGATATGAACCTTAAAGGACTATCAACCGGAATGAAGACGCTGCTGGGCGTCGGCGTGGTCGTCGTAGTGGCCATTATGTGGGGCGTCAGCGTGCGCAACAAGCTCGTGACGCAGGAAGAAAACGTGAAGCAATCGTGGGCGAAGGTGCAGTCGACGTATCAACGGCGCGCAGATCTTATCCCGAACCTGGTAAGCACCGTGAAAGGTTACGCCAAGCACGAGGAAAGCACGCTGAAAGAGGTTACGGACGCCCGAGCGCGCGCCACGCAGCTGACCGTGAACCCTGACGACCTGACGCCGGAGAAGCTGAAGGCTTTCCAAGCCGCTCAGGGCGACCTGACGCAGGCGCTGGGCAAGCTGCTTGCCGTCAGAGAGAACTACCCGGAGCTTAAAGCGAACGAAAACTTCCTGGAGTTGCAGGCGCAGCTGGAGGGAACGGAGAACCGCATCAACGAGGCGCGGAACAAGTATAACGACGCCGTGCAGACGTACAACGTGAGCGTCAGGAAATTCCCCGCGAACGTCGTGGCCGGCTTCTGCGGCTTCCAAACGAAGACGCCCTTCGAGGCCGACGCGGCGGCACAGCACGCGCCGACGGTCAGCTTCGACTAAACGCAACAGCCAGGCGTCCCGGCACTGCCGGGCAAAGACCTAAGAAGAAACAACATGGATAAAGAACAGCGCTACTTGGCGCGCGGCGTCTCGGCCGCGAAGGAAGACGTGCACAACGCCATACGCCACATAGACAAAGGCCTCTTCCCGCAGGCCTTCTGCAAGATAATACCGGACTACTTGGGCGGCGACCCCGACTACTGCAACATCATGCACGCCGACGGCGCAGGCACGAAGTCGTCCTTAGCTTACGCTTACTGGCGGGAGACGGGCGACCTCTCCGTGTGGCGGGGTATAGCGCAGGACGCGCTGGTGATGAACACGGACGACCTGCTTTGTGTCGGCGCGACGGACAATATCCTCGTCTCCAGCACCATCGGGCGCAACAAGCTGCTTGTTCCCGGCGACGTTATCCGCGCCATCATTGAGGGGACGGACGACCTGCTGCGAGAGCTGCGCGATATGGGCATCGGCATCTATGCTACGGGCGGCGAGACGGCCGACGTGGGCGACTTGGTGCGCACCATCATCGTGGACAGCACGGTCACCTGCCGCATGCGGCGGGCTGACGTCATCGACAACGCCCGCATCCGCCCCGGCGACGTCATCGTGGGGCTCGCCTCCTTTGGCCGGGCCACCTATGAGCGGGAGTACAACGGCGGAATGGGCAGCAACGGACTGACAAGTGCGCGGCACGACGTCTTCGCTAAGTACTTGGCGGAGAATTATCCCGAGACGTTCGACCACGCCGTGCCCGCAGAGCTGGTTTACAGCGGTACGCGCCGCCTCACGGACGCCGTAGCGGGCACGCCCCTGGACGCCGGGCGCCTCGTCCTAAGCCCTACGCGCACCTATGCGCCGGTGGTGAAGAAACTGCTCGACCTGATGCGGCCGCGCATCCACGGCATGGTGCACTGCACGGGAGGTGCGCAGACCAAGGTGCTACACTTCGTGGGCGGCGACTGCCACGTCGTGAAGGACAACCTCTTCCCGCTGCCGCCCCTCTTCCGCCTCATTCAGCAGGAGAGCGGTACGGACTGGCAGGAGATGTATAAGGTGTTCAACATGGGGCACCGCCTCGAGGTGTACGTAGCTCCGGAAGACGCGCAGGCCGTTGTGGACGTCAGCCAAGCCTTTAACATCGACGCCCGCGTAGTGGGGCGCATCGAAGAAGGGAGGCGCTCGCTGACCATCCGCAGCGAGTTTGGCGAGTTCAACTACTAACGGGGAATACACGGCATTTGCTACTCATTATATATATTGTAACGATGAAGAAGTACGTTCTGTTCCTTGCCGCCGTGCTGCTAAGCCTGACGGCAAGTGCCCGGAAGATTGTCGTCACGACGCCGGGCACGCTCCCCGCGCTTGTGAGCGAGGACAAGTACACGCTGAAACATCTTACTGTGGAGGGGGCGCTCAACGGCACCGACCTGCGCTGCCTTCGCGAAATGATGGGGAGCGACTATGACCAGCAACCCACACGGGGGCGCCTCGTGTCCGTTGACCTCTCCCTCGCCACCTTTGCCAAAGGCGGCGAGGCCTACATCCTAAAGGACGTGCCGCAGTACGTGACGGAAGGCCCGCGCACCGTACCCAAGTTTCTGCTGCGCAAGTGCCGAGTGGAGAAGATTGTCCTGCCCCGAGAGGCCGATAAGTTAGACACCGGCGCGCTGGAGTACTCCGCGCTGCGCAGCGTCAGCGTGCCGGAGAACTGCACCGTAGGCGACTGGGTGTTCAACGAAATGCCAAACTTGACGAGCATCACCTTCCCGGACTATACGCCCACCGTGGGAAGCCATAACTTTATCAAATGTCCACGGCTCCGCGCGCTACGCTTCGGCAATATGGGCTACGTAGGCGCTCAGACGCTTATCGACCTGGAGAACGTGGAGGAAATCTCGTTTGGCAACATCGGGCACATCGACGGCTGGAACACGATAGTTCGCTGCCCGAACCTGCGCCGCGTTGACTTCCGAGGCTACGTGCTTAGCACGGGCGGCGCAGAGCTGTTCGCCGACAACCCGAAGCTTAGCTCCGTGGTGTTCCACAAGGCGGTGTACTACACCTATCTTGGAAAAGCTCCGGGCTGTCCCAACCTGAAGCGCTACGACGTTCGCGACTGGGTGTTCAACTCCGCGTTCGACCCCTCGGACACTACCTTGCACCTGAATAAAACTGCGTCGGACGTAATAGAGGCTAACCCGCAGCACTACGTGAAGACCCTGGAGGCAATGGAGCAGGTACGGCAAGACCCCTTCAACTATGGCGGCAAAGTGCGTGAGGAAGAAGGCCTGCGCTACGTCAAGATGCTCGCGCTCGCCGGTCGTGAGGAGGAAGCCGTCAGCGCCTTCGAGCAACAGGTGGATAAGGGCATTTACCGGGGCTGGAAGCGGCTGCAAGCCGACACCGCCACGCTGCGCTTTTTGCAACGGAGCGCCCTGCGCAACCCCGTGGCGGCGCGCGCGCTGGACAAGTTGGAGAAGGAAGACAACTACGTCTATGTGCTCCGGCAGAGTGCGCCCTACGGGACGGACAGCACGGCACACCCCGCGTTCAGGTACGTTACGTATGGCGCGGAAGGCGACTCCACACTGCGCCGCATCCGCACGTATTTCAACCTAGACAGCATAGCGGGCAGCGGCGACGAGATTTCCCGCATAAAGAACGTGATGTACTGGGTTCACGACCGGATACGCCACGACGGACAGCACGGAAACCCTGACGGAGCGCAAGACGCCGTCTCGCTCTACGAGGTATGCAAGGCTCAGAACCGGGGAATGAACTGCCGAGGGCTGGCGAAGATGCTTGCGCAGTGCTACCTCGCCTTGGGCTGGCCGGCGCGCTTCCTCACCTGCCAGCCGCGCCTATTTAGACAAGACAATGACTGCCACGTCATCACGATGGTGTGGAGCAGACAGCTCGGCAAGTGGGTCTGGATGGACCCGACTAATGCGGCCTACGTAACAGACGAGAACGGCCTGCTCCTGCACCCCGGCGAGGTGCGCGCCCGCCTCATCAGCGGCGAGTCGCTCATCCTGAACGACGATGCAAACTGGAACCACGAAGAAAAGCAGACGAAGGAAGACTACCTGGAAAACTACATGGCCAAGAACCTCTACCTTCTCTCCGCCCACACCGTCAGCAGCGCCCATACCGAGAACGGCGGGGACAAGGACGACATCTACATAACGCTGGCGCCCAGGGGCTGGAACGACTTCGGCTCGCCCGAAAGCCGGACCTGCGACCCTGCATACTTCTGGCAAGCGCCTAAAGAATAGATACGACAAAAGGCGTCGGACGTAGCAACAGCTGCCACGCCCGGCGTCCTTTATACATAGCAACTCATGCCTGAAACCGACAACACCCTGCTTGCTAAGCTCGACGGACTGCGTAGCCGCTTCGAGGAAGTCTCAACGCTCGTGGCCGACCCGGCCGTCATAGCCGACCAGCCGCGCTACGTCCGCCTGACGAAGGAATATAAGGAGCTGGACGAGCTGATGAAAGTACGCCGGGAATACGCTACGCTCTTGGCACAGCGCCAAGAGGCGAAGGAACTGCTCGCTACGGAGTCTGACGCCGAGCTCAAGGAGCTGGCACGGCAAGAACTGGCGGACTGCGAGGCGCGCCTGCCCCAAGTGGAAGAGCGCGTGAAGCTCATGCTCGTGCCGAAAGACCCGGAGGACACGAAGAACGCCATACTGGAAATCCGCGCCGGCACGGGAGGCGACGAGGCGGCGCTCTTCGCGGGCGACCTCTTCCGCATGTATCAAAAATACTGCGAGGGAAAGGGCTGGGGCTTCGAGGTAAGCTCCGCCAGCGAGGGCGCCGTTGGCGGTTTCAAGGAAGTCGTCGTCTCCGTTACGGGCTGCGACGTCTATGGTACGCTGAAATACGAGAGCGGCGTACACCGCGTGCAGCGCGTCCCGGCAACAGAAACGCAGGGACGCGTGCACACCTCGGCGGCAACCGTCGCCGTGCTGCCTGAAGCGGAGCCTTTCGACGTGGAGATACACGAAGGGGAAATTAAATGGGACACCTTCCGCAGCAGCGGTGCCGGCGGACAGAACGTGAACAAGGTGGAGAGCGGCGTGCGCCTGCGCTACAACTGGACAAACCCCAACACGGGCGAGACGCAGGAGATACTCATCGAGTGCACCGAGACGCGGGACCAGCCTAAGAACAAGGAGCGTGCCCTTGCCCGATTGCGCACCTACATCTACGACCACGAGCATCAGAAGTACGTGGACGACATCGCCAGCCGCCGCAAAAGCCTCGTCTCCACGGGTGACCGTAGTGCTAAGATACGCACGTACAATTTTCCGCAAGGACGCGTCACCGACCACCGTATTAACTACACGATGTACAACCTTCCCGCCTTTCTCAACGGCGACATACAAGAATGCATAGACCGCCTCGCCGTCGCAGAGAATGCCGAAAAACTAAAGGCAGCTGAGCTATGAGGACAAAGAAGTTTACTCCCGTAAATTACCGGAAGGTTAGCAATTTGCCAACTGGGAAGTAAAGGTGAGATATAAGAAGGAACAGAAAGACTTAAAGCGTTATGAATAGGAAAGAATTAATTGCACAAATCCGTGAGCGTCGGAGCTTCCTCTGCGTCGGCCTTGACCCTGACTTGGGGAAGGTGCCGGAGCGCGTGCGCCGTGCTGACAATCCGCTCTACACGTTTAACCGCGCCGTTATCGACGCCACCGCGCCCTACTGTGTGGCTTATAAGCCCAATCTGGCCTTTTACGAGGCTTGCGGCTTGGCGGGCTGGCGAGCTTTGGAACAGACGGTGAAGTATCTGCGGACGAACTATCCGAACCACTTCCTCATTGCCGACGCCAAACGCGGCGACATCGGCAATACGAGCGCCATGTACGCCCGAGCGCTCTTTGGCGAGATGGACTTCGATGCGCTCACGGTGGCTCCCTATATGGGTTCGGACAGCGTAACGCCTTTCCTGAAATATGCCGGCAAGTGGGTAGTGCTTCTCGCGCTTACGAGCAACACGGGCAGTCACGATTTTCAGCTTACGGCAGACGCATCAGGCGAGCGGCTATTTGAAAAAGTCATACGTACGAGCCAAGCCTGGGCGAACGACGGGCAGATGATGTACGTGGTGGGGGCTACGCAGGGAAGCCTCTTCGCTGATGTGCGCCGCCTGGCTCCCCGTCATTTCTTGCTCGTGCCTGGTGTGGGTGCGCAGGGCGGATCTCTGGCAGAGGTCTGCCGCTATGGTATGACGGACGAGTGCGGCCTGCTTGTTAACTCCTCACGCGGTATCATTCACGCTTCTCAGGGCGACGACTTTGTCGATGCCGCCGCTCGTGCCGCCCAAGATTTGCAGAAGCAGATGGACGTCCAACTTTCCCAACACGGAATCTAAAGGCAGCGAACCTTCCTAACTTATAGAGTTGAGTTAGGTGTACAAAAAAGGGGGAGTACCAACGTTTTGGCACTCCCCTCTTTTGGATTATGGTTACTCTGGCTCAGAGCATACGGGGTAAAAGCCCCTCCGTTCTTTAGTCCTTGAAAAAGTCCTTTACCGCCTCGTTCGGAACCATCCGCTCGTCAAAGACGTAGGCACCTGTTTCAGGGCTCTTCACCATCTTGATTACTTTCGTGTAGGAACGTCCACCTTTATTGCCTTCCTGCAACGTTGCAACAACTTTCTTTGCCATGGTGTAGTGTGTGTGTCTCTTTTAGGTTATTTTATTTCCTTGTGAACGGTCATCCGCTTAAGGATGGGGTTATACTTTTTCAGTTCCAAGCGTTCAGTCGTGTTCTTGCGGTTTTTGGTGGTCACGTAACGTGAAGTCCCGGGTAGGCCGCTTCCCTTCATTTCCGTGCACTCCAAGATAACTTGGACGCGGTTTCCTTTTGCTTTCTTTCCAGCCATGATTGCTCTCTTCTTTTAGTTAGCCTATCACTTTGATGTTGTTCCAGTCGCAGTAGCCTTTAGCCACAGCGTTCTTTAAGGCGGCGTCAAGGCCTAACTTGTTTATGGTGCGCAGGCCGGCGGCGCTCACGCGCAGCGAAATCCAGCAATCCTGCTCCACGTAGTAGAATTTCTTGTTGAACAGGTTGACGTCGAAGGTGCGCTTTGTACGGCGCTTGGACTTGGAAACGTTGTTTCCTATGCTGGCCTTCTTACCTGTAATTTGACAAACCTTTGCCATTGTTCTCTTTCTCTTTTGTGGTTTTTAGGGCATTTCCCAATACGGTGTGCAAAAGTACGCAAAGTTTTGCTGACCACAAAGTTTTGCTTCTTTTTTTTCTTTTGTAGTTGGGAGAGGTCTATTTGCATGTGTTGCGTGGCGGGTAGGGCGTTAACTGTGCTGACGTAGATAGTCCAAAAACATGTGAATGGCTTTGCTCGTGGCGGAGGCTAAGTTTTGGTCGCGGCCGTTGTCTTCTTCTATCTTGTAGGTTACGATGTCGTCGCTTGTGCCCACGGCTATCCAAATGGTGCCCACGAGCACGCTGCCGCTTTCTGAACCGCCGGGGCCGGCATAGCCACTGATGGCAATGCAATAGTCTGTATGGAAAAGGGCGTTGCACCCCGTGAGCATGGCGCGGACGACTTCCTCGCAGACTGGCGTCTTTTCTTCCATGACGTGGGCATCAACGCCAAGTAAGTCGGTTTTGGTGTGGTCGGCGTAGCACGTGACACCTCCGGCATAGTAGTTGGAGCTGCCTGGCACGGCGGTTATGACGCTGCTGATGCGCCCGGCGGTGCAACTTTCAGCTGTAGAGAGCGTCTTGTGTGTGCGCCACATAATTTCGTTTATCTCTCGGCTGGCTTGTTTTAGGTCAAATTCCATATTATTTAAATGTTTGTTTCTTATACTATTTTGGCCCTGGCGTAGGGAGGCTTGTCCATGGGGCAGAAATCGCCGGCCAGATATTTGTGGTAACCTGTTATGGCTATCATGGCGGCGTTGTCTGTGGTGTAGCTGAAGGGCGGTATGTAGGTGTGCCACTGACCGTGTTGCTCTTGCCTTCGGAAAGCTTCGCGCAGGGCGGTATTGGCAGAGACGCCACCTGCTAAAGCGACGTGCCGGATGCCCGTTTGCTTCACGGCCAGCTTCAGCTTGCGCATAAGGATGTCCACTATGGTCTTTTCCAACGAGGCAGCCAAGTCTTCTTTGTGGCGAGCTACGAAGTCAGGGTCTTTCTTTACGGCGTCACGAAGGAAGTAGAGAAAGGCCGTTTTTAGGCCGCTGAAGCTGTAGTCTAAGCCGCCCACTTCCGGCTTGCTGAAGCCGTAAGCCTTTGGATTGCCTTGACGTGCCAGCTTGTCGATGATGGGGCCGCCGGGATAACCATAGCCCATTATCTTGGCGCATTTATCCATAGCCTCGCCTGCGGCGTCGTCAATGGTGTGGCCCAGTATCTCCATTTTGTCCGGGCTGTCAACGCGGATAATCTGCGTATTGCCGCCGCTTACGAGGAGACAGAGGAAGGGTAGGGGTGGCACGGGGCGTTTGGGCTTGCCGCGTTCTTGGATGAAGTGTGCCATGACGTGCCCTTGCAGGTGGTTGGCTTCAATGAGCGGTATGCCCAAGGATAGTGCCAGCCCCTTGGCGAAGGAAACGCCGACGAGCAACGAACCCATCAGTCCTGGGCCCAGGGTGACGCAGACGGCGCTTAAGGCTTCCCGTTCGACGCCTGCCTGGCGTAGCGCTTGGTCCACCACCGGCACGATGCTCTCTTGGTGGGCTCTGGAGGCCAGTTCCGGCACTACGCCGCCATAAGCCTCGTGCACTGCCTGTGTGTTCGTCACATTGCTCAGCAGAAGGCCGTCTTGCATGACGGCCGCCGAGGTGTCGTCGCAGCTGCTCTCAATGGCCAGCAGAGTGATGCCTTTGGGGGATTCGTTCATTCCTTCTTTACCTACCACGTTAAGGCTTCCAGTCCGGTTTCCGTCATCAAGAAAGTGTGCTCCCATTGTGCAGAGGGCAACTCGTCTTCTGTTACTACTGTCCAGCCGTCTTCCTCGTCTATGAATACGTGCCAGTCGCCCATGTTTATCATGGGTTCTATGGTGAAGACCATGCCTGGAACGAGGAGCATGCCCCGCCGGTGTGTATTGTAATGGTCTACTTCCGGGTCGTCGTGGAATTGCAAGCCAACGCCGTGGCCGCACAAGTCGCGCACCACGCTGAAACCGTTGCGCCGCGCGTGACGCTCTATGGCACGACCAATATCCCCCACGAAGCCCCAAGGACGTGCCGCCTCGGCGCCAATGTCCAAGCATTCTTTTGTTACGCGCACCAGTTTCTCCTTCTCCGGTGTTGTCTTGCCAATGATGAACATGCGCGAGGCGTCGCTGTAGTAGCCGTCTTTTATCGTAGAGACGTCCACGTTCACGATGTCGCCTTCTTCCAGCACTTCGCAGTCGCTGGGTATGCCGTGGCAAACCACCTCGTTCACGCTCGTGCAGACACTTTTTGGGAAGCCCTCGTAGTTTAGGGGAGCTGGGATAGCACCGTGGCTCGTGGTGTAGTCATACACTATTTTGTCAATCTCCTCCGTCGTCATTCCAGCGTGGATTTCCGCCGCTACGGCGTCCAGCACGCCGGTATTTACCTCCGAGGAGCGCCGTATGCCCGCAATCTGTTCCTCGTTCAGCACTAAGCGTCGGGGCGGCACCAAGCAGCCTTTGTTTTGGTAACTTAACACCCGCTTATCCAGCTCGGTCAGCGGTGCTCCGTGCGCGATGTGCCAGTTGTGCTTAACTTTGTGTGCCATCTTCTCATTGTGCCAAGCTTTCCTTGACCGTGCGAAAGTACACAAAAATTACGGAAAAACGGGCAAGCACTTGGCTTATGTAACTTCGCCCTAAACCTTAGGCCTAATCTGTTTGTTTATATTGTAGAAACGGCGCGATATATGCTCCAACAGATCCGACCTGTTTCTGCACAAGTCCGACCTATCCATTTCTAAGTCCGACCTGCGAACTGATAAGTCCGACCTACGAACTGATAAGTCCGACCTGCGAACTGATAAGTCCGAGCTATGAACTGATAAGTCCGAGCTACAAACAAAAAAGTCCGGCTTCTTTGGCGAGGTGCGCCAAAGGCCAGACTGAGGAGAAGGGGACGCGGAGGCCGGGAAGCCTTGGCGCGTGCTATTCCACCACTATTACTTGGGCAGTCTTATTGTCCATGTCGGGCATAGTACGTCCGACCGGCGCACCAATGTACGTGGGGTCTGTAATGATGAACTTGCTACCGCCGATGGCAATCCAGTCGCCATTGACTTCGTCTGTGAAGTTTACTGCGGCGGCGAGGTGGCCGGGATAGAACACTAACAAGCATTTCAGCCCAAGAAGGTCGCGTATGAGGCGCGTGTAGAGTATGGCTCGGTCTTCGCAGTCGCAATAGGGGTAGTAAAGGGTTTCTTCCGGGAAGAAGGCACGGTCGCCGCCCCATACCTTATCGTCATACTCATATTCCATGCCCAACTGTATCCAGTTAAGCAGGATGTTGGCAGCCTGAAGCTGGCTCTTCCCGGCGATAGCTTTCCTTAGCTGGGGGTACGTGTCGGCCATAATATTCGACGCCATGGGGGTGTTGGCGTACATGGCCCAGCGAGAGCAGATGTTATCCCCGCACACGGACGTCGGATAGGTGTTGTAGAAATCGATAAGGTTCTTGTTTACTTGCACCGTTATGGTGGCCTCGGGGTACTGGCTCGTTTGGATGGTTCGCACGTCGGAAAGGTCTTCGGGGAACTTCTGTGCCTTGGGCAGGTAAAGCGACATGGGCTGTTGTCCCGGGAAATCGGCTTCGCAGATGTGCATGGAGGTGGGCGCCGTTTCGTCTTTGTCCACTATGACGTAGTAATGGTAGCCGTCGAACTGGTAGCCCACCAGGTCATAAACCAAATGATTGGTTCCCATCATCATGTACAGTCGCCCGTCCGTTTCGCCCAGTTTCATCTGATAGCCGCTTTGGCAATAGACCCAGGCGGCGAAGAGGACGGCCGCGTTGCTCCTTTCCCCGCAATAGGCCTCTGCCAGCGTCCGGGTCATGAGGAGATAAGCCCAGTCGCAAAGGTCGTATCGGATGCGCGCTTCCAGACAGTCGCGTAATAAGTTGTCGTAGCCGCCGTCTGAAAGGGCGTTCCATGCATTGGAAATGGCTTCGCCCGAAACGTCCGTGTTGACGGCTGCCAAGGCTGCGGGCATAGTCTCCGGGGTGCGGGCTTTGCCGTCAATGCCGAAGAAGGTGAACTCGACGTAATGCTCGACCGGCTCGGGCACTTCATGTATGGGGGCTACAGGCTTAGGCTGGGGTTGTGGTTCTTCTATTACTACGGGCGGGGCTACTGTCGTGTCTATGGGCACGGGCTTAGGCACGGGTGCAGGCTTGTCTTTATCCTCGTCCGGCATGACAACGGGCGGC
Organism: uncultured Prevotellamassilia sp.; assembly: GCA_964641085.1. Classification (GTDB taxonomy): domain Bacteria; phylum Bacteroidota; class Bacteroidia; order Bacteroidales; family Bacteroidaceae; genus Alloprevotella. Next base: position 12,315 of record CAZXJS010000002.1, read on the forward strand.
ACGGTCTGGTCTTTCGGCTTGGGGATGACGGGGCCTGCTTTGTACGACTTCCAAGCCTCGGCCAAGAACTGTGCATATTTCTCGTTGCATTGTTTCCGGAAGTCCGCATACTTGTCTTGCGCTTGTTGCCGGAACTTGTTGTATGCCTCTATGGCGCTGTCCTGAGCTCTGCCGGCTGTGGGAAGCAGGCAGGCCAGGCAGGCCACTATCAAACTCTTTGTCCCTTTCATTTTTATTATTATTGTAGCTTCAAGTTTCTCCAGCTGCCCGACAATTCCGTGGCGGGTATGACGGTGGGCGTCTGGCTGTGTTTGTTGACGACGACGGACTGCCGGGCTACCTGCTCACTGACGTAATCCACGAGGTCGCCGAGTGTCACGTCGCCTTTGGTGTCTTGTAGTTTCTTTAGGAGGAAGTAAGTGAACATGCCGTGCCCTTTCTCTTGGTAAGGGTAGGCGGTCTGTTGTCCGTTGGCTGCCGTGAATACTACCATGTTGCCTTGCGGGACGTCGTCCTTCACCTTCAGCGCCACACCACGTGCAGATGCCAGCATGCCTTCGCCGCGCTGTGCCCCGGAGAAGCAGGCGTCCATCAGCACGACGACCTGTCTGGCGCCCAAACCATTCAGCGTGTTGTAGAGCTTTTTCGTCGAAAGACAAGCCTCAACCTGCGTACCGTCGGCGTCTACGGGCAGAAGATAGGCGCTTAGATCGCTTTCGCTTGGGATGCCGTGCCCGGCGTAGTAGAATATGACGTCGATGTTGCCCTTGTAGGCCTTGGCTATTTCTTGCAGGTCTTTCAGCGCGGCGAGCATAGTGCCATAGGTGGCATCTTTATAGCCACGGATATTCTTTTGTGGAATACCGAGTGTCTTTTGGCAGTAAGCGGCGAACGTGGCGGCGTCGTTGGCTGCATACTGTACCTGAGCTACGCGCTGGTAGTTCTCGTTGCCTATGATGACGGCGAAGGTGTTTTCTGCTTTGGCCGTCGTAGCCGGGATGTTGGTGTCCACGGAGCGGTCAATTGGCGTGGGGGCTGAAGGCTTGCGGTTTCTCCGACCGTCTTGCCCGGGTGACGTCTCCCCCCAATCTATGTTTAATGACGAGAAGTCGAACGCCATGTCTTGCGAAGCATCCTCTTGGTAGTTTTCCAAGAGCGAATAGGTCTTCCCGGCCAAATCAAAAGAGCATGAGAGTATGGCTATTCCGTCGTTCACGATGCCATATTGGGGGCGCATCTTTACCTGCTCCCATTTGGCCTTGAAGGCGGATGCTTCGTTAAGGGGCACGCCCACGTAAATTGTTGTGCCGTCAGTCAGCTTCACGGGGAAGGCGCCTTGGTCTGCATCGTAAGCCTCCAGTGTTCCCGAAAGGGTTTTGGGAGCTTTCTCCTTGAGGAAGGCTTCTTTTGCCTGCGCCAGCAGCTTATTGGCTTGTACCTCCGTTGTGCTCGCGTTCACGCGTTGCTTCCATTGTTCCGTAGTCTCAAACTCGCCCTTCTTCGCCCATTGTTCCAGTTGTGATTTAACTTTATCCTCGGCGTATAAGCGGAAGGATTTGTCTGCCATCTGCTTGCGTAGTGCCGGGGGCAGGTCTTGTGCGAGGTAGGTTGGCTGTGTCGTCGTGTTGCCTTTGACCGTTTGCAGCTTGCTGGAGCCGGCCAAGCTGAAGCAGTCCGCCGGTGCGGCGTTGCTCTTTTGGGGCGCCACGTCGGGCACCGTGAGGCTTACGAGGTTATCCAGCTTCCATACGGCCAGTGCCTTCATCTGCGTCACCGAGTTGGGAATGGTCAGCTCCTTCAGACTGCTACATCCGCAGAGTGCGCTGTATCCTATGCTGGTCACGCTATTAGGGATGGAGATACTCTCCAAATGGTCATAGCCGTCGAAGGCGCAGTCGCCTATCTCCGTTATGCCGTCCTGTATCACCACGTGCTCGATGCTTGAGCTGTAGGGGTCGTAGCTCTCTGCGCCATAATGGTCGAAACTGCCGCTCCCCGAGATGGTTAGCGTGTTCCCGGCCAGCGACCATGTGGCCGACGGACCACATTTGCCGCTCTGTCCCCAAGCGCCCACGGCGGTCAGCAGAGCCATTGCCGCAGTTATAATTCCCGCTTTCATAGGTTTAGTTTTATGCCAGTTTTGTTGGAGATTACAGGGCAAGGCGAAAGCCCAGTCCGCTATTATGGTTCGAAGGGGGCTGGCCGTCGCGATAAGAGACACGCGTGAAGCGACCTTGAAGGCCCCAGTAGCCGCCACGGATTACGTGCCCGATATCTGTTCCTGCCGAGGGGCCGCGGGGGTCGGTCTGTGCTTCGGATTTATAATCGTTATACCAGTCCGCGCACCACTCCTGGACGTTGCCGCTCATGTCGTAAAGCCCCAGCTCGTTGGGGCGCTTTGTCCCCACATTATGGGTAGAGAGGCTGCTGTTGTCAAGATACCATGCTACGTCGCCCACGACGTTAGAGCCTGCGTACTTGTAGCCTTGACTTAGCTTTCCGCCCCTCGCGGCGTATTCCCATTCGGCCTCGGTAGGCAGGCGGAAGGTTCGTCCCGTCAACTTGTTGAGCTTTTCGATGAAGACTTGGCAGTCGTCCCAGCTGATGTTCTGCACAGGACGATTGTCCCCCTCGAAGACACCTGCGTTTGGATTCGTTCCCATCACGGCTTCCCACTCGCGCCGGGTCACCTCGAAACGTCCGATGTAGAAGCCGGAAAGCGTAACGCTGTGCTTGGGTTTTTCGCCGGCAAAGGCTTCTTTGCCCTGTTCGGATGTAGCACCCATGGTGAAAGTGCCGCCCTCCACCCGAACCATGTTGTCGGCGATGCGAGCCACTACGGTTAAGCGCTCTGCTTCGCTCATCTCTTGTGCTAAGACGGGGGTTGCCAGCACGCCCAAAGCTAAAATTAAGCTCCTTGTCTTCATGTCCGTTTTGTCTGCTGTTGCTTATTGAAAAGCGCCTTCTTGTTGTCTCGGCGCGGCTCAGCTCAGGGCTTTACCTGTATGCTGATGGTTTGGCTGCAAGCCTTCTTGTCGTGGGCTTTCAGCTTGGCAAGCCAGGCAAAGAAGCTGCGCGTGTCGGTGATACCGTCGCTACTGGATACCTTAGTGAAGGGGTTCTCTGAGAATACGAGGATGAGTTGGTTCAGCTCCATCGTGCCGTTGCAGGTCATGGTGTATTCGTCCGCGTCGCCGGTGGCGGCGTCCTGCCTGGAGAAGAAAAGGTAGTCCTTGTTCCCTTTTATCTCCGTCGCGCCGAAGCCTTGTGAGCGGTAAGGTAGCATGGCCGCGACGTTACCTTGTCCATCGTCAAGATAGACGTTGAGCCAGCCGTCCACGGGTGAGCGAAACTGAAGGTACAGGTCGTCGCCGGAACGGAACACGTCGCTCTCGAACTTCACTTCCGTCCCGTTGCGCAGCACGTGCGCCTCAAAGATGGGCTTGTCTGATGTTATCTCGCGCGCCTTGCCCGCTACGGTGCATTTCACCACAAGCATGTTCTGCTCGTAGCTTATGTTGTAAGTCGGCTCGCCTATGGTTTCTATCCATTCGCCCTTCACCTCGCTACCGCCGAGGGCTATCAGGCTGGTCTCTGAGCGCCCGCCGGCGTTTTCCACGCGCGTGGCGTTGCTTTGCGTTACCACGGTGCCGAAGGCGTCAGCCAAAGCCTGCACCTTGGCGCGTTGCAGGGCAGTTTGCTTGGCTTGTTCCAGCGTGACGTCTCCCGGCGCATGGTAAATGTATTCGCCCTTCACGCGCTTTAGGTCTTGCGCACACAGCTGCAAGGTGAGGATGAGAAAGAGGAAAGAGACTATCGTCCGCATATATTCTGAAACTATAAGGACGCTAAAAAAATCAAGGCGCCCCCGGCCGATGCTCCTGGCGGTCAGCGGGGGCGCTCACTTGTTTCGTAAAACTTAGGTGGCTTGTTAGTGGAAGCTGAAGGTTACCAGCCCAAGATTTCGTCGAGCTTCTCGTGTAGCTCGTCGCCGCGTTTCTCCAGGTCGTCCCGCACAGCGTTCTTCGCGGCCGCTTTAGCCATCTTTGCGTTGTAGCCTATGCGCACCTGTACTTCCTTGTTCTTGTTGGGAAGGGTGCGATAGACTTCCACGATGGGTATCACGCGTCCTATGCTTTGCGAGATGAGGCTCTTGCCGGCGCTGATACTTTTCACTACCGAGGCGGCTTCTTCGGGCTCCAGCTGCTTGTTGGCCACGGTGTTCTCAATGAGCGCCGTCACTTCCGTCTGTATCTGCCCGGCTAAGTTCTGCTTGGCCAGCTCCAGCGCCTGCATCTTTGCTGCGTCGTAGTTCTGGCCTACGCTCATGGCTTCGCCGACGATGTACTTCGGAAAGCCTTCCTCGTCGTACTCGTACTGCATGGTGTACGACTTGTCCAGCTGCTTGTCTATGGGCAGGGCGCCGGGTGCGGCTGTCCAGCCTTCCTTCTTCAGCGATTTTGCCTCCTTGCGGGCCGCCTTCGACGCCTTGTCGTTGAGCTCGCTCTTCGAGGCTTTCATCATGGCTTTGCGCTCCTTCAGCTGTTCTTTGGTGAGTTGCGCTGACAGGCCGCACGGCATCCCGAGCAGGATGGCGGCAATTACGATTTTCGTTAAGCTCTTCATCGTTTATTGAAGGTTGTGCCCGGGGCTGTGCTCCGGACGGGTTAGTTACGGGTTGCTTTTGCAGCGGAATTTCGGAAGGGGGGAGGGCAGTCTCTGCCCGCCGGCTGACTCACAGTGGGAAGCCGGCGCTGATAGCGGCTGTTCATCTCTCTTCATGCATGTTACCGTTTCACTCTTACTTAAAGGCAAAGATAGTCACTAAATTAGATAGTCGCAATGATAACGGGGGAAAAATTGCACACCTCGCAAAAAAACGGCGCGGCGAACGACAGCGATAGGTTAACGCTTCGTAGAGATAATCATAAAGGTTACGGCAAACAGGGCTATCAGTATGCCTATGATAATATTGTCGGTCAGTGCTTCGCCAAAAACCAGCGTTCCGACAAGAATGGCCGTGATAGGCTCGAAAACGCCCAGCACCGAAGCTTTCGTAGCACCAATGTTGCGGGTGGCAATGGCGAGCGAGGCGGTAGAGACTATGGTTGGCAAAATGGCAAGTCCCACCAAGTTTAGCCAGTCAAGTTTTGTCTCGATTCCCGTGGTAAGCTTCTCGCCCGAGACAATTACTCTGCCCAAGAAAATGGTAGCGCCTACCAACAGCGCATAGAATGTCAGCAGCGAGTTGGAGATTGTGCTGATGGTTTTATTGCGGTTGATGATGACGATAAAGAAGGCATAAACCAGCGCAGAACCTAACGAGAGCACTACGCCTAACGGGTTTATCTCTTGCTCCGAGTCGCTCTGCGTCATGATGATAACGCCCACAAACGTAGCGGCAATAGCGAGCCACACCGGCCACGAGGGAACGACGCGCAAAAAGACCATAATCAGAGCCACCAGTACGGGATAGAGGAAGACAAGCGTTGTCGCCAATCCCGACGGGATAAAGTGATAGGCCTCAAAAAGGAATATGCTACTGGCCGTGTAGAGCAACCCCAAGACAAGCAGTATGCCCGCCTGCTTCCACGAGACTTTGAATTGCTGCTTATCCAGAAGCAGTAGGGCCCCAAGAATGAATACGGCAATACCGTATCGGAAAAAGAGGATAGATTCTACGGACGCGCCGTTCTTGATAAGCGGAAGGCCGAACAGGGGGTTAAGTCCGTAGGTTATACCTGTGATGATACCGGCCGGATAGCCGATAAAAGCTTCTTTGCTTATCGCTTTCATTGCCTTATTAACTGGGCGGTGGTTACGGTTTGTCAGCCCGTAGGTGCGACCTATGAATTGACAAGTGCCTTCTGTCAGCTGATAAGTCCGAGCTATCAGCTGATAAGTCCGAGCTATCAGCTGACAAGTCCGAGCTGTCAGCCGGTAGGTCCGAGCTGCGGATAGACGCGTGCGGGCTGCCGGCCAATTAGTGGAGGGGTTTGTAGGATACTTTAACCGTGTGCGCGTCGTCGTAGATAGCGTCGTGCAGGTTGCCGGGCGTAGTCTTGACTGGGTTTTTGGTAAGCTCGGGGACGTTATAGCTTTTCAGGAGCAGCAGGTTTTGCTCGGGGTCTTCCTGCGGCAGTAGGAAGGCTTTGCGTGCGCGCCCGTCTCGGTCGAAGTAGGCTATGTAGGGACGGGTGTAATCGCCGTCGTCGCGGCGGCTGGAGAAGACTATCCAGCGCCCGTTGCTCGACCAGGTGTGGTAAGAATCCACGTCGGGGCTGTTGGCTTCGCTGAGGGGGTACAGACTGCCCGTCTGGAGGTTCTTCACCCAGAGGTCGCTGGTGCGATGCCAGATGTGGAACTGCCCGTAGCGAGCCAAGGTGAAGAGCAGGTAGCGGCCGTCGGGGCTTACGCGCGGCACACTGGCCGAGAGGCCGAGCGTATCGTCCGGGTTGCGAAAGACCTTGCCGTCCCGTGGTGCGGGTTCCCAAGCGCTGAGGTAGGTGACGCGCGTGTCGTCGCCGTCGCGCTCCAAGCGTACGTAGGGCTTGGCGCGGCCGCCGCCGTCCATCGTGTCGCAGCGCACTTCCAGCTCGGGCGGCCCGAAGGTGCGTGTCCGTTCGTCGAAGGACATGCTGTAGATGTTGTAGCGTATTTGGTGGTTCTCTTGCAGGATAAGGTCGGCTGCGGTGCTGTCGGGTACGCCGGCGAACTCCGGCGTCGCCACGGAGCAGTAGTAGAGGCGCTTGCCGTCCGGCGCCCAGCAGGGGAACGTTTCGAAGGCGTCGTCCGTCTTCAGGATATTGGCTATGGTGTTGTTGTCAGCGTCGTAGAAAAGGAGGTCAGAGCCGTAGTCCACCACTTCAATGCGGTCGGGGTCGGTGACGTAGAACGCCTGCCCCGTCTTATTTGAGGAGAAGACAATCCAGTTTCGCCGCGGATGCCACGTGGGATAGACGGCGCTGCCCAGGGTAGAGTCTGTCTTCATGTCAAGCTTCTTGGCCTGGCCGTCCTCTACGAGCATCGTCCCGCCGTGTTTGGCGCGAACGTGGAAGAGCATGCGCTGCGTGTCGTAGGCTTGGTAGTTGTGGCAGTTAACGCAGTGGTTCTGCGCTTCGTCAAAGGTGGGGTTGTTTTGATATATGGGTGTTTGAGTGAAGCCTTCCAGGTCGCGCTGGTAGAGGCCGAGCTGCCTGTAGAGCTCGTAGGAGGGCTCAATGAGGCGGTAGGAGAGGTAGCGGTCTATGGGCTCCTCGGCCACCGTGAGCGTATAGGCGGGAAACTTAACCCACGCGCCGTCTCGCTCAGCGTAGAGTTGCACGGTGACGTCCTTGCCTCTGCTGGCGCTAAGCAACTCCTTCCATTCGGCAGCGTCAAAGCGCAACTTCCCGTCTGCACCCGCGCCCGCCGTGAGTTCTTTCCCGCCACCGCTTAAAGCGGCGACAAAGGCTGTGCCGGCTGACTTCACCTGTACGTTGAGCGGGGCAATGTTTGGCGGGATGGTAATGTCGCGATAGTCAGGGAAGATGTGCGCTTGTTCTGTTATGTCTGTGGCATTTTGCGGCACAGCGGTGTCCGACGCGCAAGAGAGATGCAACGCAAGGAGCGGCAGGCATGCTGCCAAGCCTATTTGCCGGATATGGGTGGTAAAGAAACGCTTCATGAGGGGTGAGTATGGTGTGGAAGGAGTTGTTTAGTTGACGCCTCCGTTCCCCGTAGTGGTTTTCCCCGTTTGTTCGGGGGAGTTGTTCTCCGTGTAGTAATAGTAGAAGTACGTACCCAGCCAGTCTTCCTTCAAGTGCTTGCGCAGGGCGTCTTTATCCTTCTGGTACGGCGCGGCCTCGAGGAGGAACTCCCTAAGTGCGTTCATCTCGACGTTTGCCTCGGGGAATTGCTTCAGGATGTCGGGATTTTTTATGCTCATACAACAGATGGCCTGGAGCAGGGTGCTCCCCAGCTGCATGTTTTGCTGTTTCATGACGGCCAGGCGGGGCGGCAACACCTTGAGGTCTTTGGAGTAGAGGCAGGCGGCCGCGCTGGTGACGATGGCCTTCAGCGGGCCGGACTGCAACCCCATGTTATAGCCAAGGAAGGCCGGCTGGCGATATTGCTGTTCGAACTTGTCCTCGCGCGGAGCCAACTCGCGAATGGCGGCGAGGTGCTCATCCTTCTCCACGAGCGTGGGGTCGTCCAGCATGGGGCGGTAGCGGGAGACGAAAGCTCCCTCGAAGGGCGCGCGAGAGAGGAGCGTCAGGTACTTATCGGCCAAGGCGCGTTGCCCTTGCAGGATGGCGCAGAGCGCAAGGTTCTTCAGCCCGTAGGTGGATGGGCCGTTCATGACCATATACTCTAAGTAGTAGTGGTAAGCTACCTGCACGAGTCCCGCTTCCAGGTCGCAGTCGGCCTGCAGGAGGCCGTATTCCTCGTTGCCGTCGCGGGCGCGGAGGTGCGGGTCGGGATAATCGTAAGTGATGGCAAAGAGTTGGTCGAGGAGTTGGTCTGTGCGCAGGGCACCAATGGCGTTGTAGGCCGCTACGACGCGCGTAGGGCGCTTGACGGCCATGGCTTCTTCCATAAGGGCGTCCCATTCCTGTGCTTGATACGCCAGTTGCTGCCGAGCTGCGGCGATGGCGTTCCGTTGGTACGTTCCGGCAAAGATATAGAGCGTTAGGGAGAGCAGTAGGGCTATGAGCGTGCCGGGTTGCAACCACGGGCTGCGCTTCTTCCCTGCGTCTGAGGACTTTGGGGCACTGCCACGCTTACGCAGGCCGAGGCGCAAGGCTACGTCTGCGACGAGAAGAAGCAAGAGAACGATAACGGGGAGAAGCATTATCCGGCCGGTCTCGCTCTTATAGAAGAGGTTAAGACCGCAAAACACGTAGTAGAAAAGGATACCGAGGGAAGGCAGCCAGCACAGCCCGCGCCAGCGTGCCCCGGGGCGGAAGATGTCCTTCACTACCCACGCGATGGCGGCGAGCAGGGCGGTCAACACGAGGCCGCCCAGCCACAGCGACTTATACACGGCAAGCACCCAGCGCCCTGCCCAGGCTAAGTGACCCAGCGGCTGGCGCAGCATGTGCGCCATGGCGTCCGCGCTGCCGCAGACAAAAGCCTCCTGCTGTGCGCGCTGGAAGAGGGCGCCGTAGAAGGCGGTGCAAAAGAAATAAAGTAGCAACAGGAAGACGGCTTTCAGCCAGGTCTCCTGCGTCAGGCGTCGCTTTCTCCGGGCTTGTTGCGGCGTGGCGGTGGGTGCTGCCTGCTTGTAGCGTGCTGTAGGGTGTTTCTTGTGACTCATGGTTAGGCTTATGGGTATTGTGGCGCACGGGATGCGCAAAGGTAGGGAAAAAAGCGGAGGTGCGAGGCGGTCGGCGGCTTTTTTGGATGCCTCAGTCGCCCGTGTCGCCGAGCAGATAGGGGTTGTGCGCGCGTTCCCGGCCTATCGTGGTCTGTTCGCCGTGACCTGGCAACACGTCGGTGCTTTCGGGCAGGGTGAGGATATTCTTCTTCAGGCTGCGTACCAGCTGCTGCGCGTTGCCGCCGGGGAAGTCCGTCCGTCCGATGGCGCCGCGGAACAGGCTGTCGCCGCTTAGCAGCAGGCCTTCCGCCTCGCAGTAGAAACACGTGCCGCCCGGCGTGTGCCCGGGTGAGGCCAGCGCCACGAGACTGTGCTCCCCGAAGCGGAACTCGTCGCCCCACTCGAAGATGCGGCCTACGGGCGGCTGCACGACGGGTATCTGCCTGTGCAGCAGGGCGGCCAGCTGTTTCGGGAGGGCGCGGTATAGCTTCACCTCGTTGCGGTGCATCTCGGGAAGCACGTCCCACTGCTTGTAAGCAAAGCCGGCGCCGAAGATGTGGTCGAAGTGGCAATGCGTCTGAAGCAGATGCCGCACGCGCAACTTGTGGCTCGCCACGTAGTCTCCCACCTGAGCCGCCTCTTCCGGGTAGAGCACGCCGCAGTCCACGACGACAGCTTCCCGTGTGGCGTCGCTCAGCACGTAGCAGTTCTCCTCAACCATGTTTACTACGAAACGTTGGATTTCCAGCATGCTTCTTGTCGTTTAACAAACCGCTTTAAAAATCTGTGCTCCAAACTTATGGCCCAGCGCACCCGCTTTGCCACTACGCAACTCCGCCGGGGCGTTTCGGACTCGCCGTTTGGGCTTCACAGCTGCACGTAGGCCAGCTTCTTCCCCGCGTAATACTCTTCTTTGAAGTAGTCTGAGAGTTCCCAGACTTCGGACGTGTGGGGGAAGGGGCGCAGTTCGGCACTCAGGTCGCCCCCCTTCAGGCAGAGCAGGCCGTTTGGTAGGGCGTTGTGCTGCGCTCGCGCTACGTTTTTCTGCACCAATCGCACCAGCTCGGGGATGCCCATGACGGCACGACTGACGATGAAGTCGAAGCGTCGCCGCTCCTCCACCACGTTACGATGAAGCACCTCCACGTTTCCCAGCTTCAGCGCCGCGGCTACGGCCGAGGCCACCTTCACCTTCTTCCCCACGCTGTCTATCAGCACGAAGCGCACGTCCGGGAAAAGAATGGCAAGCGGCAGACCCGGGAAACCGCCGCCCGTACCCACGTCGAGCACCGACGTGCCCGGACGGAAGCGAATGACCTTCGCGATGCCCATGGAGTGGAGCACATGGTGGGCGTACAGGTTGCCAATGTCCTTGCGCGAGATGACGTTAATCATCGCGTTCCAGTACGTATAGAGCCCTTCGAGCGCTTCAATGCGCGTTCGCTGCTCTTCCGTGAGCTGCGGGAAGTATTTGTAGATTATATCAGGCGTCATAGTGTGTGTGAATAGACTTTGGGAGCGGAGGGCTCGGCAGGTGTCGCGTCGTCGTGGGGTAGCAGTATCTTTTCCATCCATACGACGTCGTACCACGAGCTGAACTTCCAGCCGCAGCGGTGGAAGTGCGCCACGGTAGCGTAACCCATCCGCGCGTGGAAGCGCACGCTGTCCAAGGTCAAGTGGGCGTCCGCTTTGCCGCCGGCGCGTTTTAAGTTGGCAAGGGTGCTTTCCGGGCTCGCAACGGGCACTTCCGCCCCGGCCGGTACGGCGATGCAGGCGTAAGCGTTCCGGAAACCCTGGCGCCGGAGCTGTTCCTCCAACGCCGCGTAGAGCGTACGCCCCAAGCCCCGGCGGCGCTGTGAGGCTTCTACGTACACCGTTGTCTCCACAGACCAGCGGTAAGCCAAGCGCTCTCCCAACGGACCGGCATAAGCATATCCGGCCAACTGCCCGTTCACGATAGCTACCAAATAGGGGTACTTGCGCAGCGTCAGACTAATGCGCCGCCGCATCTCCTCTACCGTAGGCGCCACCACCTCGAAGGAGATGGCCGTCTGCTCCACGTAGTGCGCGTAAATGCGCTGTATGTCCGCCGCGTCGTCCGCCGTGGCCGTGCGTAGGAGGCATCCCTCCTCCGCTGCCTGCTTTTTCTCGAGCATCTGCTGTGCCTTTCCGTTTGCAAAAGTAGGAAGAAATGCGGAATTTCCACGTGTGCCCTAAGACATTTGGACACCAATAGTAATGCTCCTTTCCGCTACATTTGCTTGTAAAGATGAATTAACGAACAGGTTTTATGGGATACTGCCTAAAACTTTATATTGAAATAGTCGAGTAGCTCTTTGTATTTGTCTTGCGCCGTGAGGCACGTGTCGGTTAGGAAACCGTTGGTGTTGCCCCAATGCTGTATGCCGCGATAATAGAACCAACGCAGCTCCTCGGTAATGATAAACGGAACGATACGAGCCTGCAAACATTGCCAAAACATTACCAATCGCCCAATGCGCCCGTTGCCGTCCTGAAACGGATGTATGCGTTCAAATTGTACGTGGAAATTCAGTACGTCGGCCAGCGCTACGTTGTCATTGCTGTTGTACGCTTTAAGCAGCGCTTTAACGCGCTTGTGCACCTCTTCGGGGCGTGTGGTTTCTATCCCTTCCACCTCGTTAGCCAGCCGCTTGTAGTCCCCCACGGCAAACCATTGTTTACGGCTGTCGGACGTACCCGTTTTGAGCATCAGATGCAGCCGCTTCAAATCTGCTTCGGAGGGGCGGCTGGTAGCATGGTCGATGATATAATCAATGCAGCGAAAATGGTTGACGGTCTCCAGTATATCGTCAACGCGCGTAGCTTCGGTCGTAACGCCGAGCGTATTCGTCTCAAAAATATAGCGCGTCTGCTCTTCCGTCAGTCGACTCCCCTCTATATGATTAGAATTATACGTAAGGTCTATCTGTGTACGATGGTAGATACCGCCCTTCAATTTGCTCTCTTTCTCTTGGCGCAGTCGCTCCAGTAGTGGAGATACCTTCTTATTGCCCTTTTGCGGCAAAGCTGCATCAACAGGGATATTCCACGTCTTACCCGTGAGGAAAGCCCCGGGTAGCTTCCCCGTAGCGCAGTAATTGCGTACGGTTCGCTCACTAATCCCATGCTCCCGCGCAAACTGTAACACAGAAATGTAGTCCATATTATCGGCAAACTTGTGATGGAAAAACGCTTCAAAGATACGATTTTTTGCCGTTATCGGCAAAAATTGTGCCCCTGCAGGGATTTTTGAGAGGCGGTTATGAAAGTGTAGCTACCTTCTCCCTTCAATAATAACAGAAGCGTAAATAATATGAAAAGCTACAGGTATAACGATTAGGCGTTAAACTGCCTGACGAGGGGACGTGCGGCTTCGAGGAGGGCGAAGAGCTCGTCCTGTGTGGCGGCGCGGAGGATGGCGATGCGGTGAGCGCGGAAGTCGGGGATGCCTTTGAACAGAGGGGTGGCGGCCAGGTGGCGGCGGATGTGGAGGATGCCGCGATATTCGCCGATGCGCCGGATGCTTTGACGCACTTGCTCCTCCAGGACGTCGAGTTTCCAGTCGGGCGTCATATCTTTTTGTATGTCGCTTAGGCTTAACGCGTTGATAGGTGCGACTTGTGAGCTGATAGGTGCGACTTGTGAGCTGACAGGTGCGACTTGTGAGCCGGTAGAAGGGACTTGCGGGCTCATAGGTGCGGACTGTTGGGGGCTGACAGTGGTGGTCTGCACGGCGGAGGGCAATTCCTGTACGGCTGCGGCCATTTCTCGGAATATCCAGGGCTGCCCGAAGGTGGCGCGGCCAACCATGACGGCATCGACGCCGTAGGCGGTGAAGGCGTGGCGGGCTTGCTCGGCCGTGGAGACGTCGCCGTTGCCTATGATGGGGATGTGTATGCGGGGGTTGCGCTTCACGCGGGCTATGGGTTCCCAGTCGGCGTCGCCCTTGTACATTTGTGCGCGTGTGCGTCCGTGGATGGCGAGGGCTTGTATGCCGCAGTCTTGCAGTTGCTCGGCGAGTTCGTCGATGAGGATGTGGTTGCTGTCCCACCCGAGGCGTGTCTTGGCGGTGACGGGAAGGCTGACGGCGTCCACTACGCGGCGGGCGATTTCCAGCATGAGGGGCACGTTTTGCAGTAGGCCGGCACCGGCGCCTTTCCCCGCGACACGCTTCACGGGGCAGCCGAAGTTGAGGTCGAGAACGTCGGGGTGAGCCACGTCTTGCACGATGCGGGCGGCCTCGGCCATGGCGCCGGGGTCTTTGCCGTATATCTGGATGGCAACGGGGCGTTCCGCGTCGTCGACGGCCAGTTTGGCGAGCGAGGAACGTACGTTGCGCACCAAGGCGTCGGCGGCTACGAACTCGGAATAGACCATGGCGGCACCCATGCGGCGGCAGAGCAGGCGGAAGCCGGCGTCCGTCACGTCCTCCATGGGGGCCAGCATCAGGGGGCGTGCGCCTAAGTCGAGATTACCTATCTTCATGGGGCAGGGGGGCTTCTTTCTTATTAGGCAAAGGGTGAGAAGGGGTGGGGCGGGCGCTCGTCTTTTGCCACCACAGGGTGAGCAGGGCTGCACCGACGAGGAGCAGGAGCAAGCCCGTGAGGAGGTCGGGAAGGCTCGCCGTGCCGCTCAGGGCGGCGTCGAGGCCGGGCTGGCGGAGGCTAACGACGGCGAGGAGGTTGTTCAGGACGTGCGCCGTGAGGCAGAGGCGGATATTGCCGGTTCGGGCGTAGAGCAGGCCGAGGAGCAGGCCTAAGTAGAGCGACGGCACGGCCTGTGCCCAGTTCCCGTGGACGGCGGCGAAGCATAGGGCACTAAGCAAAACGGGAAGCCATACGCCCCCTTTGGTGAACGCCCGGGAGAGTTCGCGCTGCACGCCTTCGCGGAAACAGAGTTCCTCGGCCAAGGGGGCGAGCAGCACCATCGTGAGAAGGCAAAGGGGGTCGGACGCCATGCTGCGGAAGAGCCGGGGCGTGTCGCCGCCGGGGAGTTGAAGGGGGGAAAGGACGAGGTTGAGGCCTACCGCGCAGAGCAGGAAGGCGGCCAGTGCGCACAGCGAAAGCCGAGCCGTGTCAGAAGAAGCGCGGACAAAGGGGCGGCGGCGTACGAGGCCCGTGCCCAAAAGCAGGAGGCCAAACAGCACGTCGGCCACGCCGGCACCGATACCCCAGGCTGCGGGGTGTTCTGCGGCCACGAACGGCTTGCCGGACGGCGCAGGCGTTGCAGCTTGGGCTATAACTACGGCGACGGCGGCGCCTATGATGGCGTTGAACAGCAGAAAAAGAGCTAAGATAAGCGCTGCGCGGGCGATGTGACTTTTTTTCATGTCTTAAAGCTATAGGCCTAAGGCTTCCTGTGCGGCTTGGGCGTCGCGGCGCAGTTGGCTGACGAGCGCAGCGGGGTTGGGAAACGTGTGCTCCTCGCGCAGGCGTCGGACGAAGTGGAGGCTGAGGCTTTGGCCGTAGAGGTCGCCGCTGAAGCCAAGCAGATGGGCTTCTATGGTCAGCGCATTGCTTTGGCCGAAGGTAGGTCGGCGCCCTATGCCCACCATGGCGGGGTGGTGCTGTCCGTCGGCTGTGACGGCGTAGGCGGCGTAGGCACCGCGAGCGGGAACGAGGAGTGCGGCGTCTTCAGGCACGAGGTTGGCGGTGGGGAAGCCGAGGGTGCGGCCTATGCGAAGGCCTTCGCCCACGCGCCCGGGCAGGCAGTAGGGGCGTCCCAGGCATGCGGCGGCTTGCTCCACGTCGCCCGCATCAAGGCTGCGCCGAATGGCAGAAGAGCTGACCGCGAGACCGGGCAGCGAGAAACGCTCTGCCTGCAAAACGTCGATGCCCACGGCAGCTCCGGCGCGGCGGTAGTCGCTGAAGCCGGATTGCACGTCGGCGCCAAAGTGGTGGTCGTAGCCCACGAGCAGTACACGCACGCCCAGACGCCCCGCAAGCCAAGTGCGCAGAAACTCGGCAGATGTCAGGCGCGCCATGTCGGGGGTGAAGTCGAGCACGGCGCACCGCGTGATGCCGCAGGTGAGGATGATGCGTTGCTTCTCTTGCAGCGTGCAGAGCAGCCGGGGTTGCCAGTCGGCGTGGAGCGTGCGCCGCGGATGTTGCTTGAACGTCACGGCCATGGAGTCCACCCCGCGCCGCGCGGCCTCGGCTGTGACCTGCCGCAGGAGGTGCTGGTGGCCTAAGTGGACACCATCGAAAAAGCCTATCGTGGCCACGTATGCTGCCATCGTGTTACTTTTTTATATAATTTAGGAACGTTGGGGTGCCGGGTCAATGCGGAAGAGGCGGTCGGCCGGGCGCACCTTCACCGGCACACGGAGCGAGATGTTGTGGCCGCGTGTGGCTTGCTCTACGGGCCGGTCGTCCAGGCGCATGCCCTCCGCTTTGAGGTAGGCGGCACCCGTGGTAGGTCCCGTGACGAGGAGCTTGTCGCCCGCTTGCAGGTCGGCTGCCTCGAGCTTGAACTCCGCCACGCCGAGCCGGGAGAAGTATTTTACGACGCGCCCCACGTAGGTCTTGCGCTCCGTGGCGTGCGTACCGTAGTGGCTGCTCCATTCGCCGAGGCGTTGGCCCAGGTAATAGCCGTCCCAGAAACCGCGGTTGAAGACGGTGGAAAGGCGCTTGTCCCATTCGGCTACGCGCTCCGGCGTGTACGTCCCGTCGAGCACGGCCCGGATGGCTTCTTTGTAGCATTGCGTCACGGTCATCACGTACTCCGCCGGACGTGCCCTCCCCTCAATCTTGAAGACGCGTACGCCGGCCTGCATCATGCGGTCGATGAAGCCTATCGTCTTCAGGTCTTTCGGCGACATGATGTACTCGTTGTCCACGTCCAGCTCCACACCCGTTTCGCGGTCGCGCACGGTGTAGGCGCGGCGGCATACTTGCAGGCACTCGCCCCGGTTGGCCGAGCTGCCCATCGTGCCGAGGGAGAGGTAGCACTTCCCGCTTACGGCCATGCACAAGGCACCATGGCAGAACATCTCCAGGCGAATAGGCTTGCCGCCCGGACCGCACAGCTGCTCGGCCACCACCTGCCGATGAATGGCGGAGACCTGCTCCAGGTTCAGCTCGCGCGCCAAGACGGCGACGTCTGCAAAGCGGGCGTAGAAGCGCAAGGCTTCAATGTTCGAGATGTTAAGCTGCGTAGAGAGATGCACTTCCAGCCCGATGCGTCGGCAATAGTCCATGCAGGCCACGTCTGAGGCAATGACGGCCGCCACGCCCGCCTCGCGCGCCACGTCGAGTATCCGGCGCATCTGCGGCAGGTCGCCGTCGTAGATTATGGTGTTCAGCGTAAGGTAAGGCTTTACGCCGCGCGCCGCGCACATCCGCACGATGCCGCGCAGGTCGTCCAGGGTGAAGCGGCTGGCCGAATGCGCCCGCATGTTCAGCGCGCCCACGCCGAAATAGATGGAATCGGCTCCCGCCCGTAGTGCCGCCGCTAAGCTTTCCGGCGAACCTACCGGCGCCATAACTTCGTATGTCTCTTGCTCCACGTCTCTTGCTTTTGCCGGCAAAGGTAGGCGTTTCGGCGCAAAATATAAAGCGACGGCCAAGGCCGCCGGCACGATGCGAAGCTTGAGCGACGTCAGAGCGGAATATCCTGCGGGTTCCTATTTGTGAAAACACAAAAAAGCTTAACTTTGCCCATCGGCAGGATATACCTTTGCTTTACCTTTCTATAATTTAGGATAAAGACCGCACAACGACATGATAACAGGACAGATTAAAAATCAAATTGACCAAATTTGGAACACGTTTTGGGAAAGCGCAGGCATCACAAACCCGATGACGGTTCTGGAACAGATGACCTATCTGTTCTTCATCAAAATGCTTGATGATGCACAGATACAACGTGAAGCGTTGGATGCCCAACTTGATATGCCCCATGCCTCAGACGACACGTTTGCCTACGGCACGTGGCACAATCCCGAAACGGGGGAGGACGTTCCGATGGAAAATCTTCGTTGGCACGTTTTCAAACACCTGGAGCCGGAGGAGATGTATCGAACGATTCAGCGCGATGTTTTCCCCTATATCAAAACGCTCAATCGTGGCGAGGATTCGGCCTACTCGCGTTTCGTGGGTGACGCCAACTTCCTGATAGCCACTCCCCGAGCCCTCGTCAAGATTGTTGATGGCATCGACACGCTCGAAATGAACGACCGCGACACGATGGGCGACGTCTATGAATATATCTTGGGCAAAATGGCGGCCAGCGGCAAGAACGGCCAATTTCGCACGCCGCGCCACATCATCCGCATGATGGTAGAGCTGATGCGTCCTACGCTCAATGACACCATTTGCGACCCCGCAATGGGTAGTGCCGGCTTCATCGTCGAGGCTGCCAAGTATATCAAGACCCACTATTCGGCCGAGCTGATGAACGCGCAAAACGACGCGCATTTTCGCCATACGATGCTCCACGGCTTCGACACCGACCGGACCATGCTTCGCATCGGCGCAATGAACCTGATGCTCCATGACATCAACAACCCCGACGTGGCGTTTCGCGACTCGCTCTCGACGGAGAATACCGACACTGACCGCTATACGCTTATCCTCGCCAATCCGCCCTTTGCCGGCAATCTCGACTATGAAGCGGTATCAAAATCCCTACTTGCCGTAGCCAAAACCAAGAAAACCGAACTCCTCTTTCTCTCGCTTTTCCTGCGCTCGCTCACCGTTGGCGGTCGTTGCGCGTCTATCGTGCCTGACGGCGTCTTGACCGGCACATCCAAAGCCCACAAGGCTATTCGAAAGGCCATCGTCGACGGCAACCGCCTTGAAGCCGTCATCTCCATGCCCTCGGGCGTGTTTAAACCCTACTCCGGAGTGTCGACCGCAGTCCTTATCTTCACCAAAACGGGGGCAGGCGGTACGGACAAGGTGTGGTTCTACAACATGAAAGCCGACGGCTATTCGCTCGACGACAAGCGCAACCCCGTGGCCGACAACGACATTCCCGATATCCTTGCTCGCTTCCATGCGCTCGACGGGGAAGCCGAACGCGCCCGCACCGACCGGTCGTTCCTCGTGCCGGTGGAAGAAATTCGCGAGCACGACTTCGACCTCGCTTTCAACACCTACAAAGAGACCCTTCGCGAAGTCGTGGAATATGAAGCGCCCGACGTTCTTATCGGTCGCGCTGCCGCCCTCGCCGCCAAGATTTCCGACGGCATCCATTCGCTTCAATCTTTAATTGCCGACGACCATGAAGCATAACTGGGAGTATAAACGGTTGGGAGATGTCTGCCTTCTCAAAGTTGGTGGAGACAAACCATTTGAGATATCAGAAACTAAGACTACAGATAAGCCTATACCCATTTATTCTAATGGTATTGAGAATGAAGGCATATATGGTTATTGTAGTAGTCCAACAGTTTTAGAACAAGCAGTTACAATTTCTGGAAGGGGAACGATAGGAGTTCCATTTATAAGACGAGAACCCTTTGTTCCCATCGTTAGGTTGATTGTTGCAATCCCACGAGAAAGCGTTTGTCTTGATTACTTTTATTATTGGATTCTTAACAGAAAATTTTCAGGGAAGGGCGTCGCAATTCCACAGCTTACAGTTCCAATGATAATAAACGAGGCTATACCTGTTCCCCCGCTGGAAGTACAGCGGCAGATAGTTGCGGAGCTTGATAAGATAAATGAGGTTATGGAAGATTGCCGCGCGTTGCAACGCAACCTTGACACCCTCGCCCAATCCCTCTTCTACAACTTCTTCGGCGACCCGATTGCTAACCCGAAAGGGTGGGAAATGAAAAACTTGGGAGCAATTTCTAAAGTCTTGGGAGGAAGTACGCCTAAAACTGATAAAGAAGAATATTGGAACGGAGACTTATGTTGGGTAACCCCGGCAGAATTGAGGGGGCAAAAATATATATATGATACGGAACGTCATATTACGGAGCTGGGACGTGCTACTTCAGGGTTACAACTTTTCCCCATTAATACTGTGCTTCTTACTTCTCGCGCACCTATCGGAAAAGTAGCAATAGTTAAGACGCCGATGTATTGTAACCAAGGTTTTAAGAACTTGATATGCAATAAAAACCAAGTTCATTATCAATATGTGTATTTCTACCTTTCTTTAATTACTGATATCCTGAATACGAAAGGTTCAGGAGCAACATTCAAAGAAATATCAAAACGTGTAACTGAAGAGGTGTCAATTCCCGTCCCACCCCTCCCGCTCCAAGAGAAGTTTGCCGCGCGCATTGAGCAAATCGACGCGCAGAAGAAATCTATAGAGCAGACTATCGCCGAGCTGCAAACGCTGCTCAATAGCCGCATGGACTATTGGTTTAACTGAAACAGCAGCCTAAGCATATGGATAACTTTATTCCACAAAAAGGCTTCTACCGTAAGCTTCGCGCATTTCAGGTGGCCGAGATTATATACGATGTGACGTATATCTTCATTAAGCGCTTTATAACTCATGGTGACCGAACGGGCGACCAGATGCTTCAGGCGGCGCGCTCAGGCAAACAAAACATCGCCGAAGGAAGCGCCGCCGGTTCTACATCAAAAGAAACCGAGATAAAACTCACCAATGTGGCCAAAGCGAGCCTACAGGAGCTCCTTATTGATTATGAGGATTATCTGAGAGTTCGCGGACTCACACAGTGGGATAAGGACAGCCAAAAGGCTATGCAGACCCGTAGGTTCTGTGTTGCCCACAACGAAAGCTCCGTTTATCGCAAAGCCATGGCAGTAAGAAGCGATGAAACAATAGCAAACATCTGTATTATTCTTATTCACCAGGCTGATGTGTTGTTGCATAAGCTTATCGAGCGGCAAAAAGCTGACTTTCTCAGACAAGGCGGCATCAGAGAGCAGATGTCGGCAGCGAGAAGGGAAGCGCGAAGCGCTCAGAGTTCTCAGAATTCTCAGAATTCTCAGAGTTCTCAGAGCGCTCGGAGTTCTCGGAGCACTCAGAGCGCTCAATTTTTAAAAAAGGATTAGCTATGCTTAATTTCGACTACCTTAAAGAGATACCCGAACTCGCGACGCTGTATGAGCTTTGCGACCGATGCGAGCAACGACAATATGCGGAGCCTGACTCGGCGGCCATCAATGCACGTAAGGCGCTGGAGTGGCTCGTTAAGGCGATATACAAGATGAAAGGTGTGGAGCCCGGCGAGCGCGCTTCGCTCCTGCAACTGACCTCGGCCGACACGTTTGTCGACTTCCTGGCCGACGAGGCACTAATGAAGGCCGTGCACTGGATAAGGCGGGTGGGCAACCTGGCTGCTCACGACGGGCAGGTGACGCGTCGCGATGCCTTCTTCTCTACGCTCAATCTGTATAACTTCGTAGGGGGGGTGCTACTCAAGCTGCGCGTCATTGACTCGCTCGCCCCGTTCGATGCATCGCTGCTACCGAAGCGGCAGCAGCGCACGGACTTCTTGCCTGCGGCACGAACCGAGCAACCGCCCGAAGCTTTTGCCTCTACGGTTGCACCGAAGCAAGTGACCGAGGCGCCCGCCGTCAGGAGCAACCTTTCCTGGGGCGACATATCGGAAGCCGAGACACGCCGTCGCTTTATAGACCTCATGCTTCGCGAGGCGGGGTGGGACGTGCTCGAGACGAAGGGCGACATCCAAGCCGGCAAAGCCTGCATAGAAGTAGAGGTGGAGGGGATGCCCAACAACGTGGGGAAGGGGTATGCCGACTATGTACTCTTCGGCGACGACGGTAAACCGCTCGCCGTGGTAGAAGCCAAACGCACGAGCAAGGAGGCGGGCGTCGGCAAGCATCAGGCCGAGCTGTACGCTGACGGCTTGGAAAAACGCTACGGTGTGCGACCGGTTATTTACTACACCAACGGCTACGAGATTTACTGCATTGACGGGCTGGGCTATCCGGCGCGTCGCCTCTTTTCTTTCCATACGGCCAAAGACCTCGAGGTGATAGTCTCGCGCCGCACATCGCGCCGAGACATTACGGATTTTTCTATTAAAGATGAAATCTCCGACCGCAACTACCAGAAGCACGCCATCAAGGCTATGTGCGAGTGGTTCAACGCCAAGCATCGCCGCGGCCTGCTCGTCATGGCTACCGGCACGGGCAAGACGCGCACGGCTATCTCGCTTGTCGACGTGTTGCAACGCAACAACTGGGTGAAGAACACGCTCTTTCTGGCCGACCGCACGTCGCTCGTAAGCCAGGCTGCCCGCAACTTCGCGAAGTTGCTCCCCAACACCTCGGTAACGGTGCTGAGCGATAAGAAGGCAGACGTTGACTTGAACGCCCGTATCACCTTTTCTACCTATCAGACGATGATTAACTACGTCAACGCCGACGTGAAGCCATACAGCATAGGACGATTTGACTTGATAATCATTGACGAAGCCCACCGGAGCGTGTTTGGAAAATTCGGCGACATATTCCGCTACTTCGACAGTCTGCTCGTGGGGTTGACGGCCACACCGCGTGAGCAGGTGGATAAGTCGACTTACGAACTTCTTAACCTTGAAGAAGGCGAGCCGACAGCCGACTATGAGTACCGCACAGCCGTAGCGGATGGCTATCTCGTAGATTATGTGGGGCTAATACGCGGCTCAAAAGTGGTAAATGAGGGGATAAAGTATGACGACCTCTCCGACGAAGAAAAGAGGCAGCTTGAAGCGGTGTGGGAGTATGAACAGGTAAATAAAGACCCTGACGAAGGCTGGAAGCCACGCGACATACGCGAACAGGAGATATACAACTATATATATAATACCGACACCATAGACAGGATGCTTCAGGACCTCATGGAGAACGGACTGAAAGTGCATAGTGGCGAAATGATTGGCAAGACTATCGTCTTCGCCATGAACTCCAAAACCGCGAAGCTCATTGTAGAACGGTTCAATAGGCTTTACCCCGAATGCGGCGACGGTTTCTGTGAGCAGATAGACTATTCTATCAACTACGCGCAAGACATAATCGACCGCTTTAGCCTTCGCGACACGCTGCCGCAGGTTGCCGTGTCGGTGGATATGCTTGATACAGGAATTGACGTGCCCGACGTGCTCAACCTCGTGTTCTTCAAGCGGGTGCGCTCGCGCATCAAGTTCATGCAGATGATAGGTCGCGGTACGCGCCTCAGCCCCGCTATCTTCGGCGCGGGAGAGGACAAGAAACTGTTCTATATCTTCGATTGGGGTGGCAACTTCAAATACTTTGGTGAAAACCCCAAAGAGCCCAAGACGCTGACGCCCCTCTCGCTCACAGAACGGCTCTTCGGCCTTCGTGCCGACATAGCCTGTGCACTGCAAGCTCCGCAATATCAGGCTGACGATTTTGCAAAAGGGTTACACGACGAATTGAAGGCTATCCTTCGAGCCGAGGTAGGTAAGCTCAACGACGCCCATATCGCCGTACGTAACCACTGGGCTACGGTGAACAAATATCGTGACTCCGCCGCGTGGCAGTACATCTCCGAAGTTGATGTCCTCAATTTGAAGAAAGAGGTCGCACCGCTTCTTCCTAAATCTTTGGAGAACGAACTCGCCAAAAAGTTCGACCTGCTTTCGCTCTACGTTCAGCTCGGCTTGGTCGATGAAAGCTTCGACAGCAGCAAGCACGAGGGGCAGATAACGACTATAGCCGACGCATTGCGGAAACGCTCTACCATACCCGATATTCAGGTAAAGATGCCGCTACTCAACGAGATGATGACCTCGGCTTTTTGGAATAACAAGACGCTCGCTTCTATTGAGCACATGCGCAAGGAAATCCGCGACTTGCTTCAATACCTCATCGGCGACGACGGCAAAACGTTCACCGTAACCGTCGAGGATGTCATTACCGATGGAGGCGTTGCAGGTAAGATTAACACGGACGTGAGCTATCGCGAAAAGCTGCTTGACTTTCTTACGCGGAAACGCGACCACCCCGTGTTGCAGAAAATCCACAATCTGGAACGTCTCACGAGTCGGGATATAGACGAACTGGAACGCATTCTTTGGCAGGAACTCGGTACGAAGGAAGACTACGAGCGCTATCTGCGACGCGAACAAATGCCCGCCGACGTTCCCGTGGCTGCCTTTATCCGTAAAGTAGTAGGGCTCGACCGTCGGAAAGCCATAGACCTTTTCACCCAGTTTATATCTGCTCATTCTCTTACCGCCGAACAAGAGGACTTCATCAACAATATCCTCAACTATGTATGCCAAAACGGCGACATGGGAAAGCGGGTGTTTCGCGACAATCGCTTATTCCGAGAACCGCTCTTGAAATATTTCCCCAACAAAGCGGCACATGTGGCTAACTTCGTGGCTATGCTCCATGATGCCATAACAGCCGCATAAGTCAAAACGAGAAAAGTAAGAGTGGAGTGGTTTCGGCTTAGAACTTCCTTATTCGGTGTCGTTTTTTAGAAAAATCCTCATATCAGGTCGCGTTATATCGTTGTTTTAATCTATAAAGGCTTGGACAATAAAAGGGCTGCGCCCTACACGTTCTCTTGCTGGGACGGTATCGTGTGGAGGCCGCACGCGTAGCGGAACAAATCAGAATCATTTCATCCAATCCCTACTACCCCCTCCCGAGGAGAGGGGCAGCAGGTCGGTTCTGTCGCTTCGGACGTCGGAGCTGTCAGCCGATAGCTCCCGTCTGTGAATTTGTAGTCGGGACTTACGGCCGGGTAAGTATGCTTACGCAAGCAATCCCGTTGGGTCTGTGAGTTTTAGTCGGTACTTACACCAGGCTGAAGGCGACGTCCATCATCTTCGTGAAGGCTGTTTGGCGCTCTTCGCCCGTGGTGGCTACGTTCTCTACGATGCTGTCGCTGATGGTGAGCAGGGAGAGGGCGCGTTTGCCGGCGTGGGCGGCGATGGCGTAGAGGGCGGCGCTCTCCATCTCTATGGCCAGTACGCCCATCCTTTGCCACTGGCGCCACTGCTCGTTCTCGTCGTAGAAGATGTCGGAGGCCAGGATGTTGCCCACGTGGTAGGTGATGCCCAGCTCGCGGCACTTGTTGACGGCGCGCTCCAAGAGGTCGTAGGTGGCGATGGGGGCGTAGGTGCCGGGCAGGCGATATTGCGCGAGGAAGTTGGAGTCCGTGCAAGCGCCCTGGGCTACGACGACGTCGCCGATGCTCATGCCTTTTTGTATAGCTCCGGCCGTCCCGACGCGGATGATTTGCTCCACGCCGTAGAAGTGGTAGAGCTCGTGCGTGTAGATAGCTATGGAGGGGATGCCCATGCCGTGTCCCATGACGCTGACGGGCTTGTCGCGGTAGGTGCCGGTGAAGCCGAGCATGTTGCGCAGGGCGTTGAACTGGCGGGGCTCGTCGAGGAAGCGCTCGGCCATGAATTTAGCGCGCAGGGGGTCGCCGGACATGATTACGGTGGGGGCTATGTCGCCGGGGTTGGCGCTGTTGTGGGGTGTTGCCATGGTGTGGGGAGTTTGTCAGAGGATTTGTTTGTATAGGGCTACGATGTCCTCGCGCGTGACGTCGCGGGGGTTGCCGGGTGTGCAGACGTCCTTGATGGCTTGGTCGGCCAAGGCGGGGATGTCTGCCTCGTAGATGCCGAGGTCGGCGAGGTGCTGCGGAATGCCTACGCGGAGCGAGAGGTCTTGTATGGCTTGGCAGGCTGCTTCGGCGGCTTGGTCGGTGCTCATGCCGTCTTGCCATACGCCGCAGGCCTTGGCGATGTCCACGTATTTGGCTTTGGCTACGGGAGCGTTGAAGCGCATGACGGTGGGTAGCAGAATGGCGCAGGCTACGCCGTGCGGCACGTCGTGAAGGGCGCTCATGGGGTGAGCCATGCCGTGGTCCACGCCGAGGCCTACGTTGCTGAAAGCCATGCCGGCGATGTACTGTGCCACGGCCATGCCGTTACGCGCCTCGGCGTTTTGGGGCTGTTCTACGGCGATGGGCAGGTAGCGGTGTATCATCTCTATGGCCTTCAGCTCGAACATGTCGCTCATCTCCCAGGCGGCCTTGGTGATAAGGCCCTCAATGGCGTGCGTCATGGCGTCCATGCCCGTGGCGGCGGTGAGGCTCTTGGGCAGGGAGTACATCAGCTCGGCGTCCACGATGGCGCAGCAGGGGATGTCGTTAGGGTCAACGCAGACCATCTTGGCCTGCCGCTGCTCGTCGATGATGACGTAGTTTATCGTGGTCTCTGCGGCGGTGCCGGCCGTGGTGGGCAGGGCGATGACGGGGAGCGACTTCTGCTTCGTATCGGCTACGCCTTCCAGGGATACGACGTCGGCAAACTCCGGGTTGTTCACGACGATGCCTATGCCTTTGGCCGTGTCCATGGCGGAGCCGCCGCCGATGGCTACGATGAAGTCGGCTCGGGCTGCTTGGCAGGCTGCTACGCCGTGTTGTACGTTGCTGACGGTGGGGTTCGGCTTCACGTCGTCGTAGATTTCGTAGGGGATGCCGGCTTCGTCGAGCACGTCGAGCACGAGGCGGGCTACGCCGAACTTCATCAGTCCCTTATCGGTGACGACGAGGGCTTTCTTGAAACCGAGCCGACGGACGACGCCCGGGATTTCCCGGCGCGCGCCGGGGCCGAAGTAAGAGACTTCGTTAAGGATAAAGCGGTTTACCATGGTGTGTGGGGGTTAAAGACCGGGGACGGCCTGGCTTCGGTGGATGAGGATTTGGCTCAGGTCGCGCTGCCAGTCGGGGTGTTCTTTTATAAAGGAGTCAATGTGGCGCTTACGCTTCTCGTCGCGTATCTCGTCTTCCGCGATGAGTATGCCCGTCTCTTCTACCTCGCCGAACTCGTGGTTGACGGCCGTGCCGAAGAAGCGCATCGTGGGGCTGAGCCCCATGTAGGCGTTGACGAGGGGCGGTATGTTGTAGCCGCGGCGGCGCACGTTGAGGTTCAGCGTGTGGTAGTCGGCTTTGAAGTCGTCTTGGTCAAAGAGTGCGGCGAGCTCTGCCTCGGGCGTTTCGAGCTGTACGGGGTGGCGCGGGACGACGAGGCCGTCCTTATCGCCGAAGTGCTTGCGCAGGAAGTAGAGTATCATGTCTCGCGCGGGGCGGTCGAAGCTGGGGTACATGGTCATCTTTCCGAAGAAGTATTTCAGTTCGGGCATGATGACGGTCAGAGCGCCGAGGCCGTCCCAGAGGTTGTCCAGGGCGAAGAGGCCTTTCGTCATGGTGCGGCTGGCCTGATACTCCAGGGTGACGAAGGAGCGTCCCAGCTCCGTGGTGCGCGGGGCGTAGGTGCGGATGAACTCGTCGGAGAAGCGGAACATGTGGCTGGTGGCCAAGCGGGGCTGTCCCGCCGCGTCATACTGCCATTCGCTGCCGGGCAGGAAGCGGTAGCCGCCCAGTATCACCTCGTTCTCCGGGTCCCAGACGATGAGCTGGTAGTAGGGGTGCGGGGCGGTGTCGAAGGCGTCGAGGTCGCAGGAGAGGCCCGTGCCGCCGCCTGCTGTGCGGAAGGCTATCTCGCGCAGGCGTCCCACTTCGCGCACGACGCCGGGGGCTTGCTGCCACGTGACGACGTAAATCTCGTTGCCGCCCTTGTTCGTGGAGCGCAGCCGCCGTTCGGGGGTCAGTTCGGCTTTCAGCCGGGCGCGGCTTACGGGGGGTATGATTTCTTCCATCTTATAGGTGTGTGCGCGGGGCGGTTATCGGGCGCTGCCGGGCAGGGAGTAAACAATGTCTTGCACGTATTGTGCCCACTCCTGGGGCTTTCGGCTCTTGTCGAACGTTTGCCAGGGGATGGGCTTACCTATAGTGACGGTGAACGTCTTGTGGCGGTTCTTAAACATTTCGTCTACAAGGAATACCATGGCTACGTTAAACTTCAGGTGGAGCGCCTTGCAGAGGTTGGCCAGGCGATAGAAGCGCGCGGAGTTTTGGCCGGAGAAGTGGATGGGGACGACGTCGCGGCGGGTCTCTACGCTCTTGGTGACGAAGGCTTTCTGCCACGGCAGGTCGCGCACCTGTCCGCCGCGTTTGCGGCTGCATAGGCCGGCGGGGAACATGATGATGTGGTTGTCGCTCCGAAAGCCGGCCTCCACCATGGCGGGAAAACGGCGGCTCTGCGCTCCCGTCTTGTTGATTGGGATGCAGAGCGGGGCGAGGCCGTAGAGGTTCATGAGCAGGTCGTTGACGAGGTATTTCACCTGCCCGTCGTAATGCCCGCCCAGTATGGCGCCCAGGGCTACGCCGTCCTCGCCGCCTAAGGGGTGGTTCGAGACGAAGGTGTAGCGCCGTTCGTCGGTGGGGGAGGGTAGGTTGTCGCGCCCTTGTACGTCGAGCTGCATGTCGAGGAAGCCGACGCAGTCCCACAGCCAGGGGACGCCCTGTTTGTCGCCCTCGGAGAGGATGAAGGCGTTCAGCTCGTCCTGGTGCACTATCTTCTTGAGCCAGCGGATGAGGGGACGGGGGACGTAGCGCGCTTTGCTGCCTGCGCGCTCGCGAATGACTTGCTCCACGTCGAAGCCGGTGACGTGATTTCCCATACGCTTAAAAAGTTATACACTTAAAAAGTTAAAAACCTGCGGAGGCGCTGACCGGCAGGCAGGGGGTGAGGTGCTCGGGAGGACGAAGGAAAGAACGCCCGGCAAAACGCCTCTACTTCCGCAAAAGTAATGAAAAAATAAGTCTCGCCGCAGCGGGGGGATAACTTTTTGCTACTTTTGCCACGGTATGCTTCACGACATCATCCTCTTCACAACGGAAATGGCCGCCGTGGCGCACGTGGTCATGGCCATCGTGCTGTTCTACTTCGCGCGGCGCAGCGTGCGCTATCTCTCGCAGGCCTGGATTATGTTGCTCATGGGCGTCATGTATGGCGGCATCTTCTTCTGCGTCATGGGGCGCGTCGTCATCAACCCCGGCATCTTGCACCCCGGCATGCTGCTCTTTCTGCTCACGTGCAGCTACCTGCAGAGCATCTACCCGCTGGGCATTGCCATGCCGGGCTACTTGCAGTGGGGGCGCATGTGGCGCTATGCCGCGCCGGCCATTGCCATCATTGCCATCTACTTAGCCGGTGCCTTGCTGGGTAGCAACGTGACGCGCGTTTACCAGGCGGACGACCTCCCCCGGCAGTTCCTGAGCGGCGACGTCATCCTGCGCTTCCTGGCGCTCATCCTCTCCTTTTATTATATAGCCAACATCTTCATCCTGCCCCACCGCCTCGTGCGCCGCATGGAGCTGCCGCGCGACCAGGTGTTCTACGGCACACTGCTCGGCCTCATCGCCGTGCTCTTCGTCTTTCTTACCATCGATTTCAACCGCCCGGGCTTCGTCGCCTACGTCTTGCTCTCTACGGCGATAGACCTCTTCCTCTCGTTCCGCATCTTGCGCCCCGTGCTCGACGATATGGCTTTGCCCAAGATGAAACGTGTGGCCACGCCGCCGGCCGACGCCGAGCTGCTGCGGAGCACGGAGGACGACTTCAACGAGGCCAACCGCCAACGCTTTGCGCGCATGGAGTATTACATGCAGACGGAGCGCCCCTTCACCGACCCCTCTTTCACGCGCGACACGCTGTGCCGCCACACGGGCTTCAACCGCCACCTCGTGCTGCAAAGCCTGCGCTCGCAGGGCTACAACGACGTGCACGAATACATCTCACGCTATCGCGCCGGCGAGCTGCGCCGACTGCTGGAAGCGGGACAGCTGCTGAACACGCACGACACGGAGCGCTGCGGCTTCCGCACCTTCAAGACGGCCGTACTGGCCTTTGCCCGCTACGAAGACGGCGACCTTCAGGAAGCCATGCGCGAGGCAAAGGAAGAGCGAGAGCAACGGTCGAAGGAAACAGACGTAAACGGATAAGCCATGGATATTTACGGCCTCATAGGCTGGCCGCTGGGACACTCCTTCTCGCGGCAGTTCTTTCAAGAAAAGTTTCAGCGCGAAGGCATCTGCGCGGAGTATCGCAACTTCGAGCTGGAGGCGGTCGACGCCCTGCCCGCCTTGGTGCAGGGAGAAAAGCGACTGCGCGGCCTGAACGTCACCATTCCCCACAAGCGCGCCGTCATTCCCCTGCTCGACGCCCTCGCGCCGGAAGCCCGGGAGATAGGCGCCGTCAACGTCATCCGCATCGAGCGCAAAGGGGAGCGCGTGCGCCTCACGGGCTACAACAGCGACGTCGTAGGCTTCCGCGAGTCTCTGCGCCCCCTCTTGCAGTCTTGGCATCGGCGAGCACTCGTCTTGGGCACGGGGGGCGCCTCGCTGGCCGTCGTTCACGCCTTGCGCGAGCTGAACGTCCTGCCTACCTACGTTAGCCGCACGCCGGGGGGGACGCAGCCGCAAAGGCCGGACGCACCGGACGCGGACGCACAAACCGAGCCGCAGCGTGAGGCGGAAGGCATTCCCCGCCTGACCTACGCCGACCTTACGCCCGAGGTTATGGCCGCGCACGGGGTCGTCGTCAACTGTACGCCCGTCGGCATGTTTCCCCGGGTGGACGAAGCGCCGACCATCCCCTACGCGCTGCTCACGCCCCGCCACTTGCTCTACGACCTGGTCTATAACCCTCGGGAGACGCTCTTCCTGCGCCGCGGCCGCGAGTGGGGATGCACGGTGAAGAACGGCTTGGAGATGCTACGCTTGCAAGCGCTGGAAAGCTGGCGGCTGTGGCAGGACTAACGGGGGTTTGTTCGCCCGGCATGGGCATGTGCTAACGGATGCAAGTCCTCCCGTCGCCCAAGGGAAGGTTCTGTCTTTAGTAGATACCTCTCACGCAGGCAGGAGGGTGTTCTATTTCGTTACCCCCCCCCCGCAAAGGCTTTATTTTATAGATAAGTATCTACAACGAAAAAACCTCCCCTTGCGCGGGGGAGGCTTATTCTTAGTATGTGTGTGTTAGCGCAGGGCTTTTTTTTACTTCACCTTCTCTACGATGGCTTTGAAGGCCTGCGGGTTGTTCACGGCCAGGTCGGCCAGCACCTTGCGGTTTATCTCGATGCCGGCCTTGTGGATGGCGCCCATGAGCTGGGAGTAGGACAGCCCTTCGAGCCTTGCTGCGGCGTTGATACGCTGTATCCAGAGGGCGCGGAAGTTGCGCTTCTTGGCGCGGCGGTCGCGGTAGGCGTAGGTGAGGCCTTTCTCCCAAGTGTTCTTGGCTACGGTCCATACGTTCTTGCGGGCGCCGAAGTAGCCGCGCGTGAGTTTCAGGATGCGCTTGCGCTTGGCGCGCGAGGCGACGTGGTTTACTGATCTTGGCATTCTTTTGTGGTGTTGTGGGCGTCAGCGCCGGCTTGCGTCGGTCTTTCTCGTTGGGCTGACCGCCCGGTTCTTTTTGTTTGTGTGGAAACGGTTCTCTTTCTCCGGTCGTTCGGGGAGGTTTAGCGCAGGCGCAGCAGCGAGCGAACGCTCTTCAGGTTGGAGCTGTCGGCCAGGGCTACGTGGTCCAGGTTGCGCTTCTGCTTCTTCGTCTTCTTCGTCAGGATGTGACTGTGGTAGGCGTGGTGGCGCTTCACCTTGCCCGTGCCCGTCAGCGCAAAGCGCTTCTTCGCGCCGGAGTTGGTTTTCACTTTTGGCATAACTTGGTGTGTTGTTTTGGGTTGGTTTTATAGTAGCGGCGGCTGCGTGATACCAGGGACACAGCGCGCACGCCGGTTGTTTTTTGCGTTTTCTTCTTTCCTTCTAACCGCGGGGGTAGGGGGCGCTTCGGCTTTTTGCCCGGTTATAGGGGGATTAGCGATACCCGCCCGGGCTGCCCCCTCGACGCTTAAAACTCTTCGCCTTCCACCTTCGGCCCCGTATATTCCTTGGGTGCTCGCTGCTGCGGTGCGCGGCGTTGCGGGCGCTCTGCGGGCGTTTCGGCCTCCTCGGGATGCGCTTCGGCGTGGGCTTTGGCGGCTTTCTTGGGCGCCAGGAAGAGGGTCATGCGCTTACCTTCCAAGAGCGGCATCTGCTCCACCTTGCCGTATTCCTCCAAGTCGCTGGCGAAACGCAGGAGAAGCACCTCGCCCTGCTCCTTGAAGAGGATGGAGCGGCCGCGGAAGAAGACGTAGGCCTTCACCTTGTTGCCCTCTTGCAGGAACTCCCGCGCGTGGCGCAGCTTGAAGTCGTAGTCGTGGTCGTCCGTCTGCGGGCCGAAGCGTATCTCCTTCAGCTCCACTTTTACCTGCTTGGCTTTCACCTCCTTCTGGTGCTTCTTCTGCTGGTAGAGGAACTTGGAGTAATCTACGATGCGGCAGACGGGGGGCTCGGCGTTGGGCGAAATCTCTACGAGGTCCAGCCCGGCCTGGTCGGCCATCTGCTGCGCCTGGCGTATGGGTACTACCCGGCTCTCTATGCCGTCGCCCACGACGCGCACTTCCGGTACGCGTATCTGCCGGTTCGTGCGGTATTGCGGCTTTTGCGGCCGCTTCTTCGGTTGTTTAGGTCTCATTAATACTGTTTGTGCCCCTCTCGGGCGGGTGCAAAGATAAGGGTTTTCCTCAAGACTACCAACGCGGCGGGGGAAGAAATAGTTTCATGGCGTCCCCATCTCATGGTGGAAATCTTCCCAGCTTAGCAATTTCCCCTTGCCGCGCCGAGCGTCCTCTACTTCGCGCAGGGCGCTGTACAGGCTTTCTGACAGCTTGTCCGCGCTCGTGCCGAGTTCGCCGTTGGCTCTAAACTCGCTGCCTGTCAGTACCTGCATATCTTTTTTCTTTTTGCCCGCAGCAAAGGTATGAAAATAAGGTTTAAAGCTCCAAATACCTCCCTCCTTATCTCCTCCCCCCCGGCGCGAGAAATCTGTTGCTTCCCGAGGGGCGGCGCGAAAACAGTAGGGGGTGAATTTGGTGAATTTGGTGAACTTCCGTGGGTTGACGGTTCGGCATGGTGGCGGGCGCAATGTGGGGGCTTCAGCGTGTTTCATCTCTTAGGCTGCGTTAGGGTTCTGTGAGGCAACCTTCTCATACTTGCCGTGCCCCGTTCGCTTGACGGCTCCTGCGGTTACCCATTTGTAGGCTATTTTCCCGGCGGAGAGCCCGGCGGAGAGGTTGTAGCCTGCTTTTTTTGCGGCCTCTGCGAGGTCTGCCGTGGAGAACGCCTGCGGCAATACTTTGAGCACGCCGGCGTAAGGCAGAGGGGACAACGCGCCCCGGGTGTTTTTCTTCCATTCTTCCCTCACGGAGTCCCCGTAGCGCTCCATCTGTCCGCGCAGCGTCAGCTGGGCAACGAAGCGGAAGGTCTGTTTGATGTACTTTATCATCTTCTTCGTCCATTTCCCCTCGGCGTTCCAGCAGACGGCGATGACCATAGCACAACGAAAGCCGATGACGGCGCTGCGCTTGCGGAAGGTGTCGAGGGCGAGGTCGGCAGGGCGGCCGTCGGTGGCTTTGGCGAGGTCGCCCATCCTTGCCGCCCACTTCTCGCGCTCCTTGTCCAGGAAGCCCAGGTCGTAGAGCTTCGCCCCCTCGTCGCCCCCTATGCCCATGAGTTCCTCTTGCAACTCGTGAAGTTTCCTCTCCGCTTCCGGCGAGAGCTCCTTGCAGTGCGTCTCTCGTTCGCCGATGGTGTAAGGCACCGTGGCAAAGATATATCGCGATACCGTGCCGTCCTCTTCTCTACCTCTGAAATATTTTCGACGCTCGCCGGGCGTTGTAAGGTAAAAGATGTTATACCTTATATCGACAGGCTCGTTGTGAGCGTCCTGCTGTGCGAAGTCCGACCCGCCCTCGGCGCTGTCGAAGGCTTTCTTGTCGTCCGCCGTGGGGTCAGCCCAGTCGCCGCGCCCCCGGAAGCCCGTGACTTCGGACATTTCTTCGGTGTGCTTGAGGAGTATTTTTCCCCCCGCCGCGCTCAGTCGCCGATAGAGTTCCGTCTTGCTGATGGTGACGGGGATAAGGCGGCGCACCACCTCGGGAGGCGGCGGAATGTCCTTCGCGTTCTTCTTCCGCGCCACTTCCTTTTTGTACTCTCGCTCTTTGGCCAAGTTCTCCTTGTCCTGCTTTTTGAGAGGCTCTGTGAGGAGGGTATAGATGCGTTGCAGCTTCCGCTTGCTCCCCGCCATGGGAGCTTCACCGATGAAGAAGGTGATAGGCAACTGTAGCTCGCCTTCGTCGCCCTTTTTGGAGCGCGCGGAGTAGGCGCGTATGCCCGTGCCCAGCGTGCCTAAGCAGGGCAACATGGACAGAAAAGCCACATCCCGAAGCTGTGGGGGCGTGCTGTCTATGATTTCCTGCAGACCCGGCGGCAAGACGGGACGCGGCACGTCCATATCCCACTCGGGGCGTTCCGGGGTAGCAGAAGGCGCGGCGGTTTTCAGCGCATCTATGGCCTTGCGTAGGGAGGCCTTATCCCCCTTGCTACGCTCTGCGCGGCAGGCGCTGGCCGAGATACCCGAGATTTCGCCGGAAGAGAGACCGCACTCGGGCAGCAAGGGGGCTATCCACGCCGGGCGGAAGTCGAGGGCGTAGCGCAGGGCGCAGGCCGTCTCGTAGAGCGTGTTGTTCCTGTTCCCGTTCGGCGGCACTTCCGCTCCGCATATGTTTTTTACCAATTGCCGCGCGACGTCAGCCAGGGGTACGCCCTCCACCTCCGTCGGCGCCGCCTCATCCCCCGCCGCAGAAGCACCAACGGAAGACGTCGTAGGGGAGAGCGCCGGGAATGCGCTAACCCCCGCTTCAGACAGCGCAGTAGCGGGCGTAGGCGCGAGCGGCGCAGGAGCGGTGGCGGCAAGCACAGGGTCGAAATAGAGAATGTCAGCCTCCGTAGCCGCAAACGAGCAGCGCGACGGGTCTTTACACTTTTTGTCGAGCTTTTTGGGAGCATACTCCTCCAGGTGAAGCTCGCGGTACACGCGGCGCTGGTCGGAGGCGATGTCGTCCCATTTACGCAAAAAGACGATTTTCAACCCCCGCCCGCTCGGCGAGACGTAGGCAAAGACGATGCCCGCCGCCTTGGCGTACTGCGCTGTCTTGCGCCACACCTCACGCGGGTCGACGTCCAAGTGGTCAACGTCCACCGTGTGGAACATGCTCTGCCGCGTGTTAGCGTCCGCGCGCTTCTTGCCATCCATTGTTCCGCCGAAGATAAAGGCGGGCAAGGTCTCTTTTACTTCTTTCTTCTCCTGGTCTACTTGGTGAAACTCTTGCTCCAGCTGTGCCACGCGTTCGCCGGAGAGCTCGCCGCTCGCCTCTGCTTCGGCTTTTTCAGCGTTGAGCGAAACGAGCTGTGCCTCCAGTTCCCGCACCCGTTTAACCTTATCGATAACATCGAAGCGGCTGAAGACGGCAAGGATAGTGACCCAGTTCTTCACACGAACGGGGAGCGGCGCCGGGATGAAATGACCTTCAACTTCCCATTCCTTTACACGTTCCTGCCGGTCAAAAGCTGAGGCTACGGGGACGTCCATCAGCTCCTTCAGCGGAAGCCGTGGGGCGGCCGTTACGGGGTTAAAAACTAAAGTGGGGGTGGGAGCTTGACCCCCGCCCTCACATCCGGCAAGTTCCTGAACTGATTTGTTCATTTACAATTTAATTTTTAAAGGTTTTATTGGCTCCGGAGTTCTGTTCCGGGTTACCGAGTGCAAAGATACTACATGGGATAAAATTATGCAAGGATTGCGCATGAAAAAAACGCATAAAAGTTTCGCCCGGTTCAGGCGGTCGGTCGAACCGTCTTCGCGGTCCTAATCCTACGACAACTGAATCTCGTCGTTTTTACCTAAATTGCAGCGCTTGGAGGCGTTTTTAACATTAGTAGCATCGGTACTTAGTTTTTAGTTTTAACAATGCCTTAAAAAGCAGAAGCGTGAAGGAGCGGTGAAAGTTATAAACAATAATAGTTATAATGCTACTACAAATAAAAGCAACAAAGTGACGCTTTGCCTTGTCGGAATAAGTATCAATACGACTTATTGCCCCGTCTTGTGTACAGCGAACGTGCATACCCGGACCGCCTGCGGCGTGCGCCACCACATTCACGCCGCGTCGCAGAAGCACCCTGCGAACCGGCAGAGCCGACCTGTCAGCCCGCAGAAGGCACCTATCGCGCAGCACCCCGCATCTGTCAGCCCACAGAGCCGACCTGTCAAAAGGGGGCAAAAAGTGAAAATCACCAAAATCACCAAATTCACCAAATTCACCAAATTCACCTCCTACTCTTTTCACCATACACCCCCTCTTTACAGATGTCCTTGTATCGCCAAGGGGTAGAGGGTTACTTGTGTTTCCACTATAACCCTCTCTTCTCCCTACACCTATTATATATATAGCAGAAGAAAAAGGTGATTATATAGAATCATTGTACCCTATGACTTTTTTTCGGGGTAGGGGTAGGGCGTGAAAGAGAGAAAAGAGACGGGGGTGAATTTGGTGAACTTGGTGAATTTGGTGAACTTGGTGAACTTCGTGCTTTCCATCTCCCTTTTCTCTCCCCTTTTGCTTCCCCCTTCCTTGACAAATTGCGGCGCGCAGGGGTAATTTTTTATAGTAAAAAAAACGGGGGAAAGCTTGGTGGGTATCGGGGGATTTCGTATCTTTGCATTGGTAAGAGAACCGGAACTTATTGTTTAACTAAAAACTTTACAAAATCATGTTACAGTACAACGTAGTGCCGCGGAAGAACCCCATCACGAAGGAGGTTCAGTATTACGCACAGCAGCTGCCCGCGAAGCAGCTGGCCTTCGACGACCTCTGCGAGCGCGTGGCGCACTCCACGACCGTCACGGCGGCCGATGTGCACGCCGTTATCGAGGAGGCACGCATCCAAATCCTCAACGCCCTGCTGGAGGGCAAGAGCGTATCCTTCGGCAAGCTCGGCTCGTTCCACACCACCTTGCAGAGCGCAGGCTCGGCTACCGCAGATGCCTTCTCCTCGGACAACATCAAGCGCGTCATGGTGCGCTGGACGCGGCCGACCTACTGGCGCAAGCAGCTGACGCCCGGCAACGGCGTAGTGAAGTTCGAGCGGGCGGGGGCGTAGGCGGAGCATTCGGAGTACTCGGAGTACTCGGAGTACTCGGACTAATGTCGCGCGGGATAATGTCGCGCAGATGACGCAGATTTTCGCAGAACCTATCTACGAAATCAGCGCGGAAATAAGGTCAGCGCGGAATGAGGTCGCGCGGATTGACGCAGATTTTCGCAGAAAACCTATCTATGTAGAACTAATCTTTTGAAAATGAGGCGTGAGCTATGAAGCATTCTCTTTTTCGTGCGGCCAGGATAATCATTGCCGTTATGACGGTAATCGCCGTGATTTCCTCCTTCTGCGGCTGAATGGGAGGGGCTAAAAGAACGCGTCCCGTGTGTGAAATCTTCGCTTTTTCGGGGCGTCTAAGGGGTAGCTATGGATGGGTAGCGCAGCGAAGGAAGGGAGAGAAAATAACGGGCAGGCTTGGCGGTTTGCTGCGAGGGCGCTATCTTTGCAGATACAATAAATATATATAGCCGCAGCGGGCAGTACGCCCGCCTACGGGAAGAGAAAAGAGAAAAGGTTATGGAAGAGAAGAAGGACACGATACGTTTGACGCTGCCCGACGGCTCGGAGCGGGAATATCCGCACGGCGTGACGGGCATGGAGGTGGCCGAGAGCATCTCGCAGGGGCTGGCGCGGCGTGCGCTGGCGTGCGGGCTGAACGGCGAGACGCGTGACCTGGAACGGCCTATCGAGGCAGACGGGGAGTTTCGCGTCTATACGTGGGACGACGCCGAGGGCAAACATGCCTTCTGGCACACGAGCGCACACCTGCTGGCGGAGGCGTTGCAGGAGCTTTGGCCGGGCACGCAGTTCGGCATAGGGCCTGCCATAGAGCGCGGCTTCTATTACGACGTGATGCCGCCCGAGGGCGTCGTCATAACGGAGGCCGACTTCCCCCGCATAGAGCAGAAGATGACGGAGCTGGCGCGTCGCGGCGAGAAGCTGGTGCGGCGGAGCGTATCGAAGCAGGAGGCGCTGGACTTCTTCAAGAAAGCCGGGCAGGAATATAAGCTGGAACTCATAGCCGACCTTCAGGACGGGACGATAACGACCTACACGCAGGGCGCCTTCACCGACCTGTGTCGCGGTCCGCACCTGCCCTCCACGGCGCCCATCAAGGCGGTGAAGGTGACGGCCGTCAGCGCTGCCTATTGGCGCGGCGACGAGAAGCGCCCTCAGCTGACGCGCGTCTATGGCATCACGTTCCCCAAGAAGGCGTTGCTGGACGAGTACCTGCAACTGCTGGAAGAAGCTAAGAAGCGCGACCACCGCAAGATAGGGCGCGAGATGGAGCTCTTCATGTTCTCCGACCTCGTAGGGAAAGGCCTGCCCATGTGGCTGCCGAAGGGCACCACGCTGCGCCTACAGCTGGAGGACTACCTCAAAGAGATACAGCGCCGCTACGGCTACCAGCAAGTCATGACGCCGCATATCGGCTCGAAGCAACTCTACGTCACGAGCGGCCACTACGCGAAATACGGGAAAGACAGCTTCCAACCCATCCACACGCCGGAGGAAGGCGAGGAGTACATGCTCAAACCCATGAACTGCCCGCACCACTGCGCCATCTACGCTTGGAAACCGCGCTCCTACCGCGACCTCCCGCTGCGCCTGGCCGAGTTTGGCACCGTCTATCGCTACGAACAGAGCGGCGAGCTGCACGGCCTGACGCGCGTGCGCGGCTTCACGCAGGACGACGCCCACATCTTCTGCCGTCCCGACCAGGTGAAAGGCGAGTTCCTGCGCGTCATGGACATCATCATGACCATCTTCCGCGCCCTGAAGTTTGAGCGCTACGAGGCACAAATCTCCCTGCGCGACAAGGAGCACCCGGAGAAATACATCGGGCGCGACGAGGTGTGGGACAAAGCCGAAGCCGCCATCATAGAAGCCTGCCAGGAGAAAGGCCTCGAGGCCACCTGCGTAGCGGGCGAAGCCGCCTTCTACGGCCCTAAGCTCGACTTCATGGTGCGCGACGCCCTGGGCCGCCGCTGGCAGCTGGGCACGATACAGGTGGACTACAACCTGCCGGAACGCTTCGGACTGGAATATACGGGCGAGGATAACCAGAAGCACCGCCCCGTCATGATACACCGCGCCCCCTTCGGCAGCATGGAGCGCTTCGTCGCCGTACTCATAGAGCACACGGCAGGCCACTTCCCCCTCTGGCTCGCGCCGGAGCAAGCCATCGTCCTGCCCATCTCCGACAAGGTGAACGCCTACGCCGAGCACGTACAGCAAGAGCTTAACGACGCCGGCCTGCGCTGCGGCATCGACCTGCGCGCCGAGAAGATAGGCCGCAAGATACGCGACGCCGAGCTCAGCCACACGCCCTACCTGCTCATAGTGGGCGCAAAGGAAGCCGAGAACGGCACCGTCAGCGTACGCCGCCAAGGCCAAGGCGACCAAGGCAACATGCCCATAGACGACTTCGCCCGGATGGTGAAAGAGACGGTGAAGGAGGAGAAAGGGAAGTAAGCCGAGCAGCTTACAGCCCCTCAGCACCGGGCGCTTCGGAAAATCAAGGGAGAAAAAAGCAGGCGCAAGTTTGGGCAATAGACGGGAGTTTCATACCTTTGCAACCGCAAACGGGTAAGTGCTGTACGGCCAGCTCCCTTTGAATCCTCCAGGGCTTGACCGCAGCAAAGGCAGAAGGTCGAGCGGCGCGATACAGAGAGCTTACCCACCCGCCTCTTTAGCTCAGTTGGCCAGAGCACGTGATTTGTAATCTCGGGGTCGTTGGTTCGAATCCGACAAGAGGCTCTCCCTGCCGCCGCCGTGTTCATCCGGAAATCTTTTTTTCCAAAGAACACCAACGTAGCTACAAGTTAAAGGACTGGAACGAAACTCGTTGCCAGCCCTTTTTTTATGCCCTATGTGGCTTGTAAACTATATCCACCGTCGCCCCGGCGCGGGCGGGCAGGTTTTGTATGCCCTATGTGGCTTGTAAACCGGAGGAGCGCCTACAGCCGCTTTTGCTCGCACCTACCGCTACGCCCCTTCGCGCAGGAAGTCGAGCGCGTCTTGTATTTCCGCGTCCGTGGGGTGCCGGTCTATGCGGATGTCGCCGATGCCGCCGAGCAGCGTAACGCTGATGACGCCGCCCGTGTTCTTCTTGTCGTGCCGCATCAGGCTGAGGAGCTGCGGGTAGTCGTCGCAAGTGAAGGGGAAGCGGCCGTAATACTCGCGTATGAAGCGTACGGTCTGACGCATCTGCGCCGTGGGGAAACCCAGTTGCGTAGCGCTGAGCCACAGCTCGCAGATGAGGCCCCACGCCACGAAGTAGCCGTGGAGCAGGGGGCGACCCCGGAGCAGCGCCAGGCTTTCCAGGGCGTGGCCGAACGTATGTCCCAGGTTGAGCGCCTTACGCAGGCCGCGCTCCGTGGGGTCTGCGGCCACGACGCGGCGTTTCACGTCGATGCTCTCGGCCACCAGGTGCCGGAGCTGTGCCCAGTCCGGCTCCGCAAGGTTGAAGCCTACGTGCGCTGCCCACATCCGTTCGTCAGAGAGTAGACTGTGCTTCAGCATCTCTGCGTAGCCGGAGCGCAGGTTCGGCGCGTCGAGCGTCCGGAGGAAGCTCGTGTCGATGACGACGGCGCGCGCCTCGCGGAATGCGCCTATCTCGTTCTTATATCCGCCGAAGTTGATGCCCGTCTTTCCGCCCACGGCAGCGTCCACCATGGCGAGCAGCGTCGTCGGGACGTTTACGAAATCCATGCCCCGCTTGAAGGTGGCCGCCGCAAAGCCGCCCAGGTCCGTCACCATGCCCCCGCCTAAGCAGACGAGCAGGCTGTGGCGCGAGGCGCCGCCTTTTTGCAGCGCTTCCCATACGCCGGTCAGGGCTTCCAGGCTCTTGTTGTCGTCGCCCGGCTTGATTACGATGTCCTGCGCCGCACTTCCGCGCTGCCAGTCGGCCAGCAGGGGGCGGCAAAGCGCTTCCGACGTCTCGTCGGCCAAGAGGAAGACGCGGTCGTAGGCTGCCGTGCAGAGGCGGTTCAGGGCGTCTGCCGCGTGGTGAGTAGTGAGGATTTCTTGTTCCATGCTTATGCGTTCGGGGCTTGGGTTTAGGAGAAAATGGGTCAGCGCTCGCCGGACTCAAAGCGCGTGATGGCCTCGCGGAAGGCGGGCGGAATCTCCACGCTGTGCTGTTGCTTGAGCGAGAAGCACACCATGACGGTCGTACACTGGCAGACGACGGCCGCCGTCGCCCGGTTCACGGCGCGCTGGTGCAACGTAAAACTCTTTTCGCCCAAGTGCGGGATGCACGTCTCTACGACGATGTCGTCTCCGTAGAACACGGGCTGGAAGAAGTCTGCGTTGATGTTCGCCACGACGGGCACCACGTCCGTCTCCTCCTTGTAGAGGCCCAGCACGGTGTTCATGTAGTCCATCTTCCCCAAGTCGTAGAAGGAGAAGTAGGCGTTGTTGTTCACGTGCCCGTATCTGTCCACGTCGTTAAAGCGTATCTGTATGGGCATCGCGTGGCGAAAGATGTATTTCTCGGATTTTTGCTCCATGGTTGGGTTTGCGTAGGGTAGGTGTAGGGACGTCTTTTTCGGGGGGAAAGGCTTGTCTTCAGCGCGGGCCGAGGCCGTAGTTGCGAGCCACGCTGCGCAGGCGTCCCGTGTCCACCTGATACTCCATCGTGTCCTCGTCCACGCGGCAGAGGTCGCGCAACGCATAGATGTCCTCGCTCTCGTCCGTCGCGCGGCGCCCGGCCGGGCGGAAGAGGTGGTTGCGTGCATCGACAATGCGCACGGCCTCGTTGCAATAGTCCGCCCCCTCGCCGCTGCGCGCTATCTCCGCTCGGACGTAGGCGGCCAGCGCCTTCACAAAGTCTTCCCGTTCGTCCATATCCGCCTTGCGTTCATTTGTTTCCAGAGCCAAAGGTAGCACATGGGGCGCGAAAACGGAAGCTCCCCGCCTTTTCTTTCGCCCACGCGCCGTCTGCCCCGCCCCGTCCCGCCTTTTCCGAATTATAGGTGCTACCTACATTGCGTGTAGGTACTATCTACATCGCGTGTAGGTGCTACCTACATTTTTTCTACACGGATTTGCAAGCCCGAAGGCGGCACTTGCGCAGCTCCGGCTGCCGTTTGTTTGCGCGTAAACCGTTTCTTCTGATTTTTAGGTGGCATCTAAATCCTTTTCAGGTACTACCTAAATCCTTTTCAGGTAGTATCTAAATCCTTTTCAGAAGGCAGCTAAAAAAGTTCAGAATGCCTTTGCGGGGGCGGAGACGGCAGTTTAGCCGGCGGAAAGGGGGCTAAAAGGAAAGGGCAGGGGCGTTTGCCGGCGAAAGGATAGCCCTAACCGAGGGCGCCTGGGGTTTATACACCGGGGGATAAGGATGATAAGCACAAAGCAAGCCCCGCGGATTGGCGGGGCTTGGGGTGCGGAAGGGTAAGCCGCAATAGGGTTCTTCAAGCGCGGGCGTCGCTGCTGCGGCATGGGGCGTTGCTGCTGCGGCATGGGGCGTTGCGGCGGCTGCATGGGGCGTTGCGGTGGCCGGTCGGGGGCTGCTATTCCTCCACTTCGATGAGGCGCGTCTTAGGTTTGGCTCCTGCGGCGCGGGCGCTTTGGCGGAAGATGTCGTCCTTGCGGTCGATGGTGCAGATGCGGAAGTAGCGCGTGCGCTTCACGAGGCCTCCCTTACTATTCAGGGCTTCTTTGTCCGTAATCCATTCTTCGGCGGGCATGGCCAGGGGCTCGTGGCCGGCGTTCTGGAACTCGTCGTAGAGATAGCGCAGGTGGCGCATCTCAACGCTGAAGCCGTCGTCGCTGACGTTGTAGATAAGCTCGTAGAAGAAGCGGGTGCTGTGCGTCACCCATGCTTTACGCTTGAAATAGAGCGTCTCCTCTACG
Organism: uncultured Prevotellamassilia sp.; assembly: GCA_964641085.1. Lineage (GTDB taxonomy): Bacteria > Bacteroidota > Bacteroidia > Bacteroidales > Bacteroidaceae > Alloprevotella. Next base: position 54,361 of record CAZXJS010000002.1, read on the forward strand.
CGTGCGGCAAGGAGGCCGCTGACGGAGTCGCTCTCGACGAGGCGGCTCTGCGGCAGGGCGTTGGCTCCGTGCAGGATGCTGTCTTGCAGGAAGGTCTTGAGCTTTTGGAAGGTCTGCGCCCGGCTCTGCCCCGGGCAGTCGTAGCTGCGCTGGAAGAAGACGACGCCTTGCTCGTTTTGCGGAACGGCGCCGACGAGGTATTTGCTCATGTCCGTCTTCTGCCCAAGGGCGCATAGCGGCAGGAAAAGGAGTGCGAGGAGGAGTTTGCGGATTTGCATGGTAAGGTATGTTTTGTTCATGTGGGGTTTGCGTCAGTCTTGTAATCGGATAAGCGCTACGGCATAGGCGGCGATGCCTTCTTTCCGTCCCGTGAAGCCGAGGTGCTCCGTCGTCGTGGCTTTTAGGGATACGTCGTCCGGCTCCACGTCCATGAGCGGCGCGAGCACCTGCTGCATCCGGGGTACGAAGGGCTGGAGCTTGGGCTGCTCGGCAATGACCGTGGCGTCCACGTTGCCCACGCGCCAGCCTTTCTCGCGGAGCAGGTCGGTCGTGAGGCGGAGCAGGCGTTTGCTGTCTATGCCTTCGTAGCGCGGGTCGGTATCCGGGAATTGATAGCCTATATCTCGCAAATTAGCGGCGCCGAGCAGGGCGTCGCAAATGGCATGTATCAGGACGTCAGCGTCGCTGTAGCCCGCCAGACCGCGGTCGTGGGGGACGAGAATGCCGCCCAGCCACAGCGGACGTCCCTCCACGAGGGCGTGAACGTCGTAACCCATGCCGATACGTAGCTTCATCATCAGGATTATTGGCTTGTGTGTGTGGTTAAGTGGAGCACGGGGTCAGCGGCGACGGCCGAAGAGGTCGCGAATGCCGTCGAAGTCGAAGCCCAAGCTGACGCGCAGCGTCTGGTCAAGGGCATTCTGCGAATTAGTGGCGATGACGTAGCCCGCATCTATGCTCATGACGTTCATGCGGAAGCCCGCGCCGAGCGTGAAGTAGCACCTGCCGCCTTGGCTCTTGCTCTCGTGGTGGTATCCGCCGCGGAGGCTGAACTTGTCGTTGTAGGTATATTCCAGGCCGAAGCCGTAATAGATTAGCTCAAGCTGTTTGCCGCCGCTGAAGCTCTTCCCGATACCTTTTATGGACGACATATCGTAATATTCCTCCCGGATGCGCTCCTCGTAGTCCTCGTTGGTCTCGTCCGCGCCTTGCAGAGGCCGCGTCGGGACGAGGTATTTGAAGGCGTCGGCAGAGAAGGAGAGCTTGTTGTACTCGTTGATGGGGAGCGTGAGGTTTCCGCCAATTTGCAACTTCGTGGGGATGAAGTAGGAGTAGTCGCCGCCGTAGTTTATCTTGGAACCAATGTTTTGCAGGTTCAGACCGAAAGCGAGCAGGCACTCGCGCCCGCCGAGCATGACGTATTTGTTCCAGTATGCAGCAATGTCTGCGGCGAATGCGGAGCCGGCCTTCACGTTGTCGTCGTAGTGGCCGGAGAGGTCGGAGTACATATAGCGCAAGGCGACGGCTGCAGAGAAGTTTTCGGAAAGCATGCGGCTGTAGGCCACGTCCACGCCGAGTTCGTAGGGCTTCACCGTCATGCTCTCGTCGCCGTAAACCATGACGTCGCCCAGCGTGAAGTAGCGGAGCGAGGCACTTACGGCTTGATAGTCGCCCAGCCGGATGTAGCCGGCCGCATTCAGCAGCGCGATACCGTCGGTTATCTGGCGCAACCAAGGCGTGTAGTTCAGCGAAAGTCCGGCGCGGGAAATGGTGAAGGGGTACTTGGCCGGGTTCCAAGACTGGGAGTTCACGTCCGGCTCGGTCGCAGTGCCCACGTCGCCCATGCCGCCGGCTCGCGCGTCGGGGACAATCGTTTGGCTTGTAACGGCAGTCATGACGGGGTTAAAGTCGTCACGCACGTCGTCGTCGCCGTCAGCCCATAGCGCGGCGGGAAGCCACAGGGCAAGCGACATTATAAAGCATGTTTTTCGCATAAAGACTTTCTTCAGGTAGGTGGGGCGTTTCGAGGCCGAGGCCGCACGCAGCGCGGCAGGCCTAACCATTTATAAAACTACTGCGGCGCTTCATTATTGCCTTACGACAATCATTTTTTTACTCTTCGTCTCGTGCGTGGCGGAGCCGGAGCGCACCACGGAGCGGAAGATGTATATTCCGCCGTCCACGGGGACGCCGCCCTGCGTCGTGAGGTCCCACGTCACGGAGTAATACGTGGCGCCGGCCGCCGTGCCGCTCTTTTGCCAGACGAGGCGACCTTGCAGGTCGTAAACTTCCGTCGTGACGCGGCTGTCGTCGTCGGCTTCAAGCGTCGTAATGAAACTTGTAGAACTGTAAGCGGGGTTTCGCGTGGCGTTGACGTCGTAGGCGTCCGGCAGATTGGCCGACACAAAGAACGTAAGGTAGGCCGTGGCGGAGTTGTCGCACAAGTCCCAAGCTCTGAGCGACAGCGTGTGCCGACCCTCGGCGAGTCCTTCCAAGGGATAGGATATTGTGCCGGAGGTAGAGGAGCCGAAGTCGTAGGTGAAATAGTCGTTCAGCACGATGGGCGCCGACGTCTCCCCGTCAAGCACGAGCTCAATGTCGTGGCCGACGCTTCCGCCCGCGCTGTGAATGCCCGAGGTGTCGGCAAGCGTGGCGCCGAGCAGGGCGTCGGGTTGCACGTAGCCCCCGTCGGGGAAGTCGGCGGCATTTAGCCAGACGTAGATACGAGGCCCGACGGTGTCAGTCGTCACTTCCGTGGCCGTACCGTTAAAGTAGAACTGGCTGTTCGTGCCGTGGCACTCGCGGCTGCGGTCTTGGCTGACGGCATAGAGGTCGAGGCGGCCGTTGTCCGTGCTGTAGCTGATGTCGCGCGGGATGGTGACAACCAGAGCAAAGCGCCCGTCGCGCACAGAGTCGGAGCCTTCGTACAGCGTCGTGCGCCGGTCCTGGTAAGTCAAGGGGCTGCTGGCGCCACCTCCGTTGTTCTTACACGTAATCGTCTCCAAGCGGTCGAAGAGTGTGCCGGTGACGACGCCGGTAAAGCTGTTGTCCACCGCACCTGCGGCGTCCTTCACCGAACCGGCGAAGCGCACCTTGGCACCGGCCTTCAGCTGTATGCTGTCAACCGCGTCCACGGCCACGCCGTTGATGCTGTCCAGCGTAACACTTCCCGACGGACCGGCAAAGGAGAGCGCCGGGTCGCCAAGTAGGCAATACTTCAGCTTATTCATCGTGCGGTCCGAGCCGGCATTGACCATCGCCACCTTAGCTTGGCGCAGGGCTTCACCCAGCGGCATCAGCCGTCCGTCAGTGCCCGACGCCGTGAACGCATTGCGGGAGAAGTTCAGGTTCAAGACCTCGTTGTAGTTCGCATATACGGAGCGCGAGGCACACATGACGGCCACGGCGCCGCCGTCTTCGTTGTAGAGCGCCGCACGTCCGATGTCGTCTTCCTGCATGTCGTAGGGGGTAATTTCGCAGCTGGCGAAAACCCAGACGGGCAGGCGACCCTCGGACGACACAGCAAAGTCAGACGTCAAGAGTAGCTTGCAATGGCTGATTTGGTCGGGGCTGCCGTGCCCCATGTAGTTAAACATCAGCGCGCCGCGCTTTATCTCCTCTTGCAGCTGCCGCGTGACGCCGGGGAAGGTGTTTCCCGTGGCCGACGTGGTGTAGGTGTAGGCGTCGGGGTACACCTTTTTAATAGTATAAAGGTCTCCCGTCACGGCGCGGATGCCGCTTGAGACCGCCTCCGAGCTTCGCATATGGATGTTGTTCTCTGATTGCCAGTTGTTGTCGGCAATCATGACGAGGCGGTTCTTCCAGGCGCCGACTTGCTCGTTATTTAGGTAGGCGAGCGTCTTATCTACGAGCACCTTTGCCGTACTTTCGTCGTGGCAAGGCAGGCGTCCGATGGCGATGTCCGGCTTGTCGCGCGTCGTGATGCTTCCGCCTTCGCCGTCGTCAAGGAAGCCGAAGTAGTCATCCGTCACGTAGCTGTTCAGCGTGCCGATGGGTATGTTCGTGGTGCGGTCCGACGGGCTCACCTCATAGGCCAAGAGGAAGTCGCGCGGCGAGTAGCTTTTCCAGTCCGAGGTGTGCATGCGGTTGTCCCAGGCGCAGTCGCCAAAGAGTAGCAGGTAGCGGGGCATATCTGCGTCCGTGGCGGCGCGGTCATAGAGCATTTTCAGATACCGGCGGTAGGCCGTGGCGTCCGGCGTGCCGCTGGAGAACTCGTTGTAAATCTTGTCCGCCCGCACGATGTTTACGCGCAGCCCTTCGGCCGTGTGGGCATCAGCCAAGCGCTGAGCCTGGGCGAGCAGCTTCCCGCTTTCGGGGATTATGATAATCATGTCCGCCGCGCTGTCGGCGTGGAGGTCCTGGTTGTCTATGGTGCCGACCACTTCGGGCGCGTCATAGTCTCGCCCCACGTCCACAATGACGTATCGTCGGCTTGGCTCGTCGGCCACGACCTTGAAAAGGCTTCCGTCCAGGCTTCCGCCTACTGACAGCGTAGGCTGGCCCGCGTAGCCCAGCTTCCAAAGTTGCGTTGTTTGGCTCGCATTGCTGATGTCAAGCTCCACAGCCGCGTCGTCCCCGTAGGGAACGAAGGCGAAGGGCGTGCCGGAGGCGTCCAGTCGGCGGGGATAGCTCAGGCGGATGTAGTTTAGGCGCGCGTTGTGGCCTTCCGTCGTGGTGAAGGCGAAGCTGTTGTCCTGCGCGACGTTTGTAGCGGCGAACGTGGCGCGGCTCTCGCGGGCGCTCTCGTTCTCGCCGTAGGTAGAGACGGAGATAGTGCCCAGCGTCTCCCCGCCTAAGCTGACGGAAGCCGTTGTGGCGCTTAACGTGTTGGCCGCGGCGAAACCTATGTCCACGATGCCCGCCGCCGAGTCCGACGTACAACCCTCGGCGGTCAGACGGAACGTGTGCGAGTTGCCGTTTACGAAATCGTAGCTATCGTACATTTCCGTTCCCCCTTCGTACCATCCGTAGGCGTCTTCGTCCCGCAGCGCATGGCCTACGACCGACGTCACCGCGCTACCCGCCTGCACTTCCGGGGTGTAGCTTTCCAGCGTAGCGGGGGCGTCGCCTTCCGTCACGAAGTAGTAGCTGTAGTCCGAGTACGTATTCTGCTGATGCCTCCATCGCCGGGAGGCCGTGTCAAACGTCCAGCGCACGGTGCCTTCTGCGAAGAAGAGCACGCTGTTCGCCTTCCGGTAGAGCGGCACTTCCTCCAAGTCGTCCGTAAGTGCGTCCTCGCCGCTTTGAGGTAGCACGCCGGGCAGTATGCGTCCGCCATAGCCGAAAAGCTTCACGCGGCTGATGTCGCTGAAGCCCATGTCCTTCAATTTCGAAGCCGTCAGCTCGTAAACGCCCTCTTCTTTCACGCGTATCTTCACCCACTTTCCCTCGCTCAGCACGCTGTGGGCGGCATATCCCGTGCCTGCCGTGCCGACTTTCTGCGCCTTGTTGCGCCGAGCGGGCGACGTAGCCTTCGCTGTTGCCGTGACGCTGATTTTGCACGAGACGATGCGGCGCAGCTTGCCGTCGCGGCGCACGATGGGGACGAAGCTGCAAACGGCGTAGCCCCGCTTGCGGCTGACGGCCATGTACGTCTCCACCTCGGGCTGCTCCCCCGCGACGTATCCCTGCGCTTTCAGTAGGCGCAGCTCCTGCCGGGTCAGCGGCGTCGTCTCCGGATATTCTACGGAGATGGTGTAGGCGGAGTCTGCGCTTAACGTGCCCACTTCCTTCTGCAACGTGCAGGTGGGCACGCCGCCTTCCGTGATGGGGTAGTCGGAAGCGCGGACGGGCAGGAACTCTTCCTGCGCCCACGCCGCGGCGGTGAAAAGCCAGAGCAGGGAGGTGAAGATAGGTTTCAGGCTCATAGGGAAAGCTAAAGTAGCATCATTTTACGTTAAAGGCCAGCAGGCGCTCGCTGCCTAGGAAGCCCTCGATGCGGTCTTCGGGTTGCGCCTCAACAGCGTGCTTCTGCATGGGCTTTAAGCCGCCGGGGACGAGGAGGATGTCGCCGTCGGCAATCTTGCAGACCGAGCTGACGAAGGCCAAAGCCCTGTCCACGTCGTCGGGTTGCGGCGCGGGGCCGGCGAAGACCGTCTTGCCGTTCAGCGTCAGGCTCGGGCTGTCCCAGAGTCGCGGCGCACCGTCTGCGGGGTCTATCTCCTGCCACGTTCCGCGGCAGATGGCGCCGTCGAAGGCGTAGGCCATGTCCGGCGCATAGCCCGCCGCGAGCAGCCGCTCGGCGAGGGCCGGGGCGGAAAAGGCTGCCACGACGGTCAGCGCGTCAACGTAGCGGTGGGCAAAGCGCGGGGCAACGAATCGTCCCAACCTACCGACGCGGAAGGCCGCGAAAGCCTCCACGCGACACGGCGCGGCAAAGTCCGGCACGAAGAAAGGGCGGCCGCGGTCGGTCAGCGCCGTGTCCGGGAGCGTCAGGAGCGCGTAGGGCGGGCACGTGTCGGGCGCGATGACGCCTTTATCTAAAAACGGCGACGCACTTATTTTATTGTGAAGGGGACGTGCGGCCGCCGGGCGGCCTTCGCTGATGAGGTGTAGGCGGAATATTTTCATTTTTCACGGTTGCGTGGCTTCGTAGGTCGCCGTTGCGCCCGGCTCAAGGCGCGAGAAATTTCCTTACGACGACGAGGTCCACGTATTTCCCGCCGGCATAGTGCCAAGCGGGGAGTGTAGCCACGTCTTCGTAGCCCGCGTCGGCAAAGAGATGCCTGGAGGCCGTGTTCTCGGCGGCTATGCGGGCGTAGAGCTGCCGCAGGTTCAGCAGGTTTCGGCAGTGGCGCGCCAATTGCTCCAAGGCCTGCAACGCCAGTCCCTGACTGCGGCAGGCGCGCCGCACGGCAATGCCCACTTCCGCGCTCCGGTCGGTCGGCGAATAACGCAGAAGGTCGAGCAGTCCCGCCGCTTCGCCCGCCTCCGTCGTTATCACGAGGCGCAACTCGCCGCGCGCAAAGAGGTCAAGGGGTTCTTGGGCTAAGTATTGGCGGAGCGCAAACTTCGAGTAGGGACCTGCGGGCGTGCCGACTTCCCACATGGCGGGGTCGTTCTCAATTTCGTAAACCAAACTCAGGTCTTCGGGTTCCAGGGGGCGCAGCGTCATGGCTCGGAAGGGGTTGAGGTGTAAACATCTCCGCCGGTGACGAGCGTACCTTCGCGGGGATAGAAGATGCCTACGTGGCTCTTGTGGTCAGAGCGCATCAGGCGGTTCAGGATGTCGGCATAGCTGTTGTCCGTGGCGTCGTAGGCGGTGATGGTAGCCTCCCGGGCGCGGTCGGCGGGCACTTGGCGCAGTCCGGCAGCCTCGGCCAGGCGGCTGAAGGCGTCGGCGTGGCTTCCGGCGTAGCAGAAGGTGGGCTGCTTCGCCCCGCCCTGCGGCCAGAGGAAGCGACTCAAGGCGTGCGTAGCCCGCCCCGTGAGCGCCACGGCCGCCCGGAGCGCGATGGCCATCTTGATGGGGACGGCCAGGAACGGCGAAGCGTGGCGGTAGTGCTTGCGGAAGAAGAGGTACATGGCTTCGTAGAACACGTGGACGTAGCGGTACGAGTTCTTGTGCGTCGACTCGCCTTTGTAGTGCAGGATAGGCGTCGGCAGGTAGTAATTAGTGTAGCCTGCGGAAAGGAGGCGATAGCTCAGGTCAATGTCTTCGCCGTACATGAAGAATGCCTCGTCAAATCCGCCCGTCGTGCGTAGCGCCCGGTGGCTGCAAAACATGAAGGCGCCGCTGACAATCTCTATCGGGGCGCTCCGGTCCACGTCGAGCCAGCCCATGTAATAGCTTCCCATAGTCCGGCTGCGCGGGAAGAGGCGCACGAGGCCGCTCATCTTGCAGAAAGCGGCCCACGGGGTAGGCCTGCCGCGGCGCGACTCGGGCGCAAAGGCACCGCGGTCGTTCAGCATGCGCACGCCGAGCGCACCCAGCGCCTCGTGGCTGCGAGCGAAGGCCAACGCGTCCCGCAGCGTCTCTTCGCCCAGTAGCGTGTCGGGGTTCAGGAAGAGGACGTAGTCGCCCGTAGCGCGCGCCAAGGCCAGGTTGTTCGCCCGCCCGAAACCCACGTTGCGCGTGCCGGCGATGATATGCAAGGCGGGATAATCCGCCGCAGGGAACGCCGCGCGCAGATAAGCCACCGAGCCGTCCGCCGAGGCGTTGTCCACGACGAAGACTTCGCCCTCCACGCCCCGAAGGGCGCGCCAGACGGACGTAAGGCACTGCCGCAGGTAGTGCTTCACGTTGTAGCTCACAATGATTACGGAGAGTTCCATAGGGTAGGGGGTTCGCGCCGTCAGCCCAGGGGGACGCGCCCCGTCAGACTGCGCCCGAGCGTCACTTCGTCGGCATATTCCAGTTCGTCGCCCACGCTGACGCCGCGCGCCAACGTCGTGAGCCTGACGGGGTAGCCTTCCAGCTGCCGTTGGATATAGTAATTCGTCGTGTCGCCCTCCATATTGGGGTTTAGGGCAAGGATAACTTCCTGTATGCCGCCGGCGCGGACGCGCTCCACGAGGCTGGCTATTTCCAGGTCGGAAGGTCCCGTCCCCTCCATGGGTGCAATGACGCCCCCGAGCACGTGGTAAAGGCCTCGGTACACGCCCGTGCGCTCTATGCTCATCACGCCGCGCACCGTCTCTACGACGCAGACCGTCGTCCGGTCTCTGTGCGCGTCGGAGCAGATGCTGCACACGTCCGTGTCCGAGATGTTGTGGCACACGCGGCAGCGGCGCGTCTCGCTGACCAAGGCCTCGAGCGCTCCGCACAAGCTGCGCGTCGCTTCCGGCGGCCGGCGCAAGAGGTGCAGCGCGAGGCGCAGCGCCGTGTGCGACCCGATGCCGGGCAGGCGGGAGAGTTCCTCCACGGCGCGTGCCAGGTGGACGGAGGGGTACTGTTCGGTCATCTTTTCCTCTGATTTTCCGGCGAAGTTAGCGCTTCCACGCCATACGGCAAAGCTCCCTCGCGAAATGCCGCCCCGCCTTACGGTCTATACCTTTCCGCTACGCGCCTATACCCTTCCGCTACGCTTCCCTACTATCCCGCTACGTTTCCCTACTATCCCGCTACGCTTCCCTACTATCCCGCTACGCTTTCATGCCCTCCCGCTATGCGCTGCTCTCTTTATTTTTGCCGAAAATAGTAGGCATCTATTTTAAAATAGTCGGCACTTAGTTTAAAATAGTCGGCACTTAGTTTTTGTACAGCCGTGGGTGTACAATTTTACACCCGTGGGTGTACAATTTTACAGCCATGGGTGTACAATTTTACAGCCATGGGTGTACAAAACATAGGTCGGACTTATAAATCAATAGGTGCCGACTGTTCCCCGATACGTGCCGACTATTTTCAATTACGTCCCCCGTAAAATCGGATTTTTCGGCCTCTTGGGTCGGGGAAGGCCGTTTCGGGGGAAGTAAATGGGTGGCGGAAAGACGCAGGCGGGCGGCAGAGGGAAATTTGCGGCCTGGCGAGGCGCGCTGCGGGGACGAAGCGGCGGGAAAAGGGGGACGGGGCTTCCGTTTTCGGCGTTGAAGGCGTATTTTTGGCCTCCGATGCGTGCCGAGATGAGTGGGCCGCACACGTAAAAACGATACGATGGAAAGAATCTTGGAGCTATATGCCGAGGCTATGGGTCGGCCGGCGGAGCGGGCGGAGCGGCTGCCCGGCGCGGGGAGCAACCGCGCGTATTACCGCCTTTGGGGCGAGGACGGAACGACGCTGGTGGGCGTCAGCGGTAAGGACGTCAGCGAGAACGCGGCGTTCGTCTATCTCTCCGGCCACCTGCGGAGCAAGGGGTTGCCCGTGCCGCGCGTCGTGGCACAGACGGCCGACGGCACGCGCTACTTGCAGGAAGACTTGGGCGGGACGTCGCTCTTCGACGTGCTGCGCGAGGCGCGCGAGGCGGGAGGACGTTACAGCGCGGACGAGGAGGCGCTCCTGGAAAAGGTGGTGCGCCGGCTGCCGCGCTTTCAGGTGCTCGGCGCGCAGGGACTTGACGCGGAAAAGTTGCTACCCCCGCGACGCTGGACGGCACGCACGGTGGGCTACGACTTGAACTATTTCAAATATTGCTTCCTTAGGACGTCGGACGTGGCCTTCGACGAGGACGCCTTGCAGGATGATTTCGAGCAGCTGGCGCAGGACTTGTGCGCACCGGGCGGGGAGTATTTCCTGTATCGCGACTTCCAAGCGCGAAACGTAATGCTGCGCGGCGCGGAGCCGTGGTTCATCGATTTCCAAGGCGCGCGGCTCGGTCCGCTGACGTACGACGTGGCCAGCTTCCTATGGCAAGCCTCGGCAAAGTACTCGCCCGCGTTGCGGGAGCGCTTGTTGGGGGCTTACCTGGCGGAGTTGTCTCGCCTGGTGGCCGTGGACGAGGCGGCGTTTCGGGCCCAGTTGCGCCTGACGGTGCTTTTCCGACTGCTGCAAGTGCTGGGCGCCTACGGCCTGCGGGGACGCTTTGAGCGCAAGGCGCACTTTCTGCGCTCCATCCCGCCTGCGCTGGCTTCCGTCTCCGAGCTGCTGGACGCCGGGGCGGCTGCGCCTTATCCCGCGTTGGAGAAAGTCCTGCGGCAGCTCGCAGCGAAGGAAGCGGAGCGGGCGAGCGCGGCACCCGGCGCGGAACAAGGCGAAGCGGAGGGGCTTACCGTGCGCGTCACGTCGTTTAGTTATAAGAAAGGCCTGCCCGCTGACCCGACGGGCAACGGAGGCGGCTACGTCTTCGACTGCCGTGCGCCGCACAACCCGGGACGCTACGCGCGCTACCGGCACCTGACGGGGCGCGACGAGGCCGTCATCCGCTTCTTGGAGGACGACGGGGAGATACAGCCCTTCTTAGAGAGCGTTTACCGGCTGGTAGATTTCCACGTGAAGCGCTATTTGGAGCGGGGCTTCACGAGCTTGATGGTGAGCTTCGGCTGTACGGGCGGACAGCACCGCAGCGTCTATTGCGCCGAGCACCTTGCGCACCGGCTTCACGCGCTTTTTCCCGTTCGCGTGGAGCTTTGGCACCGCGAGCAGGGCATCAGGGAAGTCTTGGAGCGGGATAAAAAGTGAGGGAAAGCAATAAAACGCGCCGCGCGGCGTTTTCTTAATTGGTATGATAGACTATATACGTGGCAGCGTGGAGACGCTCACCCCGACGGAGGCCATAGTGGAAGCTGCGGGGGTGGGCTACCAGCTGTATATTTCCCTGTTCACCTACGAAGCGGTGCGGGGCAAGGGCGAGACGAAGCTGTTCGTCTATGAAGCGCTCCGGGAAGACGCTCACCAGCTCTTCGGCTTCGCCACGCGGCAGGAGCGGGAGCTTTTCGTGCTGCTCATCAGCGTCAGCGGCGTGGGACCGCAGACGGCGCGCATGATGCTGTCGGCCTTCTCGCCGGAAGAGCTGGCGGCAACGATACAAGCTGAAGACGCCCGGATGCTGAAGAGCGTGAAGGGCGTCGGGCCGAAAGCTGCGCAACGCATCATCGTGGAGCTGCGGGACAAAGTGGCGGCGCTGCAAGGCTCGGCCGGTAGCACGAAGGGCATGGCGGCGGCGCAAGCCGAGGTAGCCAAGGAAGCCACCAGCGCACTGACCACCTTAGGCTTCGCCCCGGCACAGGTGCAGAAGGTGGTGGCCGCCATATTGAAGGATAAACCCGGCGCCTCACCGGAGATGGTTATCAAACTGGCGCTGAAGATGCTCTAAGAAGGGGTGGGGGAGCGGTTTCCCAGACCCGGCAAACACAAGAGGTTAAGCATTGGCCCGAATCCAGGACATATTCGTCGGCATCATCTCGCTGGCCGTCACGACCGTGGCGGCACGCGGGCTCGTAGCGCCCACCCACGTGGCGGGGAGCGGGGAAGCTACGCCTAAAGCGGAAGCGGCCAAGCCTACGCCAAAGATAGCTGCCCCCACAACGCAGGCACCGACGACCGAAGCGCCCGCCTTGCCGCCCGACTCCCTGCGCTTCCCCGTAAAAAAGACGACGGCGCAAACGGAGGACGACGGACAGCGCACCGGCATAGACCTGCGCGACCCCGAAAACCTGCAGACAGGACCTTTCTACGACGAAAAGACGGCTTCCTACCGCTTCGGAACGAAGCTGGGCGACAACTTCCTGGAGGCACCGTTCTACATGTCGACGGATGAGTTCCAAGCCTGGAGCATCAGGCAGTCGATGCGCGACTACTACCAGAAGAAGAACGCGGAAGCTTACCAAACGAAGGGTAAAGACAAGTTCGACTTCACTGACATGAAGTTCGACCTCGGTCCGGCGAACAAGATTTTCGGTCCGGGCGGCGTGCGCGTGAAGACGCAAGGCTCGGCGGAGCTTAAAGTGGGAGCAAACATGCGCAAGGTGGACAACCCGTCGCTTTCGGAGCGCAACCGGAAGGTTTTCTCCTTTGACTTCGACGAGAAGGTGAACCTAAGCGTCAACGCCAAAGTGGGCGACAAGATGGGCATGGACTTCAACTACAACTCGGACGCTACGTTCACCTTCGACACGCAGAAGCTGAAGCTCCAATACCAGGGAAAAGAGGATGAGATAATCAAGCTGGTGGAAGCGGGCAACGTATCCATGCCTTCAAACAACAGCTTGGTGACGGGAGCCACGTCGCTCTTCGGCATACGCACCGACTTGCAGTTTGGAAAGCTGAAGCTGCAAACCATCTTGGCACAAAAGAAATCGAGCAGTAGCAGCGTGAGCAGCAGCGGCGGCGTGCAGCTGAGCAGCTACGAGTTCAGCGCCGACGAATACGACGAGAACCGCCACTTCTTCCTGGGACATTTCTTTCGCGACAACTACAATAATAATATGTCGCAGTTGCCGAACATCCTCTCCGGCGTAACGGTGAACCGCGTGGAGGTGTGGGTGACGAACAAGACGGGGCAGACGACGAACACGCGCAATATCGTAGCCTTCACCGACCTGGGCGAATACCGCCACTACACCAACTCGCTGTGGTCGCCCTCGGGTACGGAAAATCCGGCCAACGCCTCGAACACGGAGTATGCCACGCTGACATCCCTCGGCTCTGCGCGCGACATTTCAAGCGTCACGTCGACGCTGGACGGCCTTGGGTTGGTCGGAGGTACGGACTACGAGAAGCTGGAATCGGCGCGCCTGCTCTCTTCGTCGGAGTACTCCGTAAATACCAGCCTGGGGTACATCTCCCTAAAGTCCACGCTGCAAAGCGACCAAGTGCTGGGCATCGCCTACGAGTACACGTACCGCGGCTCTACGTACCAGGTGGGCGAGTTCTCCACGGACATCACGGACAACTCCCAGACGCTCTTCGTCAAGGCGCTGAAGAATACGGCCAATACGCCCTCGCAAGGCAACTGGGACTTGATGATGAAAAACGTGTACTCCCTGGGCGCCACGAGCGTACAGAAGGACAAGTTCCGCTTGGACATAAAAATACTCTCCGACACAAGCGGCGTCTATCTCTCCTACCTGCCCGAAGCCGGGCTTAAGGACAAGAAGCTTATCCAGCTCTTGGGTCTCGACCGGCTGGACAATAATAATAAGCGCAACCCGAACGCCTATTTCGACTACGTATCGGGCTACACGATAGACCCCGACGAGGGGCGCGTGTATTTCACCACGGTGGAACCCTTCGGCGAGTATATGCGCGAAGTCATAGGCAACGACGCGATAGCCGACAAGTACGTATTCCAAGAGCTTTACGACTCCACAAAGACCGTGGCCAAACAAATAGCGGAGAAGGGCAAGTATATCATCACGGGGCAATACAAAGCGTCGCGCGAAGACGAAATATCGCTGGGTGCGACAAATGTGCCCCGCGGGTCGGTCGTCGTCACGGCGGGCGGCACTACGCTGACAGAAGGCTCGGACTACACCGTGGATTATAGTAGCGGCATCGTGAAGATACTCAACAAGAGCATCCTGGACGCCGGGACATCCATCAACGTAAGCCTGGAAAGCAACACCGAGTACGGGATGCAGCGAAAGACGCTCTTCGGACTGAACTGGGAATACGACTTCACGAAGGACTTCCTTATCGGCGGAACGTTTATGCACCTGGGAGAAAAGCCGCTGACTACGAAAACGTCGATGGGCTCGGAGGCGCTGAACAACACGGTGTGGGGGCTAAACCTCTCGTGGAAGAAGGAGAGCCAATGGCTAACGAATATGCTCGACAAGCTGCCCCTTGTGCACGCCACAGAGCCCTCGAGCATCAACTTCAGCGCGGAGTTCGCCCAGCTCATCGCAGGAAAGAATCGCGGCACACAGGGTAACGCCTCCTACATAGACGACTTCGAAAGCGCCTCGTCGGACATAGACATCTCCAACCCGAAGGAATGGACAATTTCCTCTACGCCGTCCATGTTCAGCGAAGCTTCGCTCTCAAACGACGTGCGCTACGGCTACAATCGCGCCCTGCTGGCTTGGTACTACATAGACCCGCTCTTCACGCGCCGCAGCAGCAGCCTGACGCCGGGGCATATAAAGAACGACTTGGCGCAACTCTCTGACCACGACGTACGGGAGGTTTACAAGACGGAGCTTTTCCCGAACACGACCATAAACTACCGGGAGAGCAGCACGCTTTCCGTGCTGAACCTGGCGTATTACCCCAACGAGCGCGGCCCTTACAACCTGGACACCGACCTCGACGAGAACGGCCACCTGAATACGCCCTCGAAGCGCTGGGGCGGCATGATGCGCAAGTTGGAGACGAGCGACTTCGAAACGGCCAACATTGAGTACATCGAGTTCTGGATGATGGACCCCTTTATCAAGGCGCGGCAGGAAGGGCGCACCTTCAGCGGCGACCTCTACTTCAACCTCGGCGAGATTTCTGAGGACATCCTTAAAGACGGTAAGAAATTCTACGAGAGCGGCCTGCCCGTGGATGGGTCAAGCTCCTACGCCGAGACGGTGTGGGGTAGGGTGCCTGTACAAAGCAGCGTGACGTACGCCTTCAACACGTCGTCCGGCTCCCGCGCCCTGCAAGACGTGGGATACAACGGCCTGCAGTCTTCGCAGGAGGCCAGCTATCCCGCCTACCAAACCTTCTTGCAGAACATACAGTCGAAAGTGCGCAGCGCCGTCTATGACAGCATTGCGGCCAACCCCTCAGGCGACAAATACCACTACTTCCGCGGTACGGACTACGACGAACAGCAGCGCTCCATCCTCGACCGCTACAAATACATAAACAACCCCAACGGTAACAGCGCGGACACGGACTCCTCGCCCGAAAGCTACTCCACAGCCTATAAAACAACGCCCGACGCCGAGGACGTAAACCAGGACTATACGCTCAACGAGTATGAGAAGTATTACCAGTATCACGTCGCTATCGACCCCGCGCAAATGGCCGTCGGGCAGAACTACATCGTGGACAGCCGCACGGCTTACCCGAAGCTCCGCGACGGCTCCCAGCCGGAAGTGACGTGGTACCTCTTCCGCATCCCCGTGGAGAGCTATGAGAAGAACGTGGGCGGCATTGCCGACTTCTCGTCCATCCGCTTCATGCGTATGTTCCTGACGGGTTTCGACCAGCCTGTCGTACTTCGCTTCGGCACGCTGAACCTTGTCCACGGCGAGTGGCGCGTTTACGACCAGAGCCTCTATAGCGGCAAGGCGGCAGACGTTAGCGGGACGATAGAACCCAGCAGTGTGGGCTTCGAAGAGAACAATGAGAAGACGCCCGTCAACTATGTCGTGCCGCCGGGTATCAGCCGCGTCATAGACTACGGCAACGACGAGCTGCGCGAGAACGACGAGGACGCCTTGGCTCTTACCGTAAAGGACTTGGCAAGCGGCGAGGCGCGCGCAGTCTATAAGAACACAAACCTCGACCTGCGCAACTACCGCCACATTCAAATGTTCGGCCACGCCAACAGCCTTGTGGGCTACGACGCCGTGGAAGACGGACAGGTGTCGCTCTTCATCCGCTTGGGGACAGACTACAAATCAAACTTCTACGAGTACGAGATTCCGCTGACCATTACGCCCGACGGGCGGTACGCCAACTCCAACGCCGGAGCCATCGCCGTGTGGCCGGAAGCTAATATGCTCGACATAGACCTAAGCCTCTTCACCGACGTAAAGAAGAACCGCAACCGAGCAAAGAGCCTCGGCACGGCATCTTACGGCACTATCTTCGAAGAGTACGACCCTGACAAGCCGGCCAACAAAATCAGCGTCATGGGCAACCCCTCGCTGGGCGACGTACGTACCATTATGATAGGCGTGCGCAATAACTCCCGCCGCGTGCAAAGCGTGGAAGTATGGGCCAACGAGCTACGCCTTCAGAACTTCACGAACAAGGGCGGCATGGCAGCACGCGCCACGTTGAACCTCAAACTTTCCGACCTGGCAACGCTCGACTTGCAGGGGCACATGGAGACGGAAGGATACGGCGGCATAGAGCAATCCGTCACCTCACGGCGCAACGATAACCTCTACCAGTATAATATCTCCACAAACGTACAGCTGGGACGCCTCCTGCCCGACAAGGTGAAGCTCAACGCGCCGCTCTATTACTCCTACGCCAAGGAGAAGACTGTGCCACAGTACAACCCGCTGGACACCGATATGCCTATGGACGAGGCGTTGGACGGATTGGCTACGCAGGAGGAGAAGGACTCGCTGAAGAACATAGCAAACACCGTCGTCATTACCAAAAACCTCTCCCTGAGCGGCGTGCGCTTCAACATCCAAACGCCGCGCCATCCCATGCCCTACGACCCCGCCAATTTCACCTTCTCTTACGCCCACAGTTCGCGTCACACCACCGGCGAGACAACAGCGTGGGAGAAAGACTTGGACTGGAAATGGAGCCTGGGCTATAGCTACACGCCTAACTACAAGGCTTGGAGCCCCTTCAAGAAGATGATAAAGAGCAAGAGCAAATGGTACAAAATACTTACTGACCTTGGCGTAAACTACCTCCCGCAAAGCCTTGCCGCCACCTCGGACATCACCCGCTCTTACTACGAGCTGCAAGAGCGCGACATGGAAAATCTTGAGAACCAAAGCATACCGCTTACCTGGAGCTCGGATTTCCTTTGGAACCGCACGTTCACCCTGCGCTGGGACTTGACAAAGAATATGCACTTCAGCTTCAACTCCGGAACAAACGCAGAGATAGAGCAGCCCTACACCGCCGTAAATAAAGACCTATACCCCGACCGCTACAAGGCTTGGAAGGACTCCGTCTGGCAAAGCATCCGCCACCTCGGCACGCCGCTCGACTACGCCCAGAGCTTCGAAGCGTCCTGGAAGCTGCCCCTCAACAAACTGCCCGCCTTCGACTGGCTCACGGCCGACGCAGCCTTCAAGTCCAGCTACACGTGGGCCAGAGGTTCAGACCTCGACGACGGCACCTCGCTCGGAAACACCATTACCAACGGCCGCACGCTCACCGGGAATGCGCGGCTCAACCTGGAGACACTCTATGGGCACATACCCTTCCTGAAGAACGTCAACAAGCGCTTCTCGGGCTCCACAGCTCGAAAGACGGGGACAAGCCGCCGAAAAAGCAACAGCGACTTAAAGAAGGAGAAAGACACCGCTGAAGACGAGACAAAGAACAAGCGCTTCCAGAAGGAAATACAGCTCCAAGCCGACACCAGCACCGTCGTGCAACATAACCAGAAAACAAAAAAGTTTACCCTCAGCGCGATGCGTCCCGACGGTAGCCGCGTGAAGTTGCGCTACAAGATAATTGACTCCAACCGCATCGAGATACTGACTCGCGACTCAGCACGCGTGAAGGTAACCGTCACACCCCGCAAGAAGGCAACCGATACGGGCTGGTACAAGGTGGCTCAATACGCCGCACGCTTCCTCATGATGGTCCGGAACGTCAGCATAAGCTACTCCGACAAGTTCAACATGTCCGTGCCCGGCTTCCTTCCCAACATAGGCGACATCTTCGGCCAGCGCGCCGGCGGCACACTCGCGCCGGGACTGGGCTTCGCTTTCGGTACGGTAGGGGAGAGCTTCGTAAGCCGCGCGGCCAACCGCGGCTGGCTCCTTATGTCCGACAGCATCATTACGCCCGCTACCACTTCCGCTACCGAAGACCTCCAAATACGCGCCACGTTGGAGCCCTTCCGTGACTTCAAAATAGACCTGAGTGCTACGCGCAACACGAACAAAGCCAAGTCCATACAATATATGTACGAAGGCATGCCCACCACGCAGACAGGCTCCTTCACCCAGACGACCATTTCCCTATCCACGGCCTTCGAGAAGACAGGGTCGGCTGACCGCGGCTACCCCTCCAAAGCGTTCCGACGCTTCGTCCGCAGTCTCGACGCCTACCAGCAACGCGTAGAGGCACACTACCGCGGCGCGCAATATCCCGCATCTTCAGCCTTGGCAGGAAAGGCTTTTGACCCGGCAAACGGCACCGTATCAAAGTATTCCGCCGACGTAATGATTCCCGCCTTCCTGGATACCTATACGCTCAATGGCGGTGGACTTAAAATCTTCCCCACGTTAGCCAAACTCCTGCCTAACTGGACTTTGTCTTACGCCGGACTGGCCAAGCTAAACGCCATGAAACGCGTATTCCGCAGCTTCAACCTTACCCACGCCTACAAGAGCATCTACTCCGTGGGCAGCTACTCTACGTTTACCTCCTGGCTCGAGCTAAGCGGTCAAAACTACGGCTGGATAACCGACGTTACGACCGGACTGCCGACGCCCTCGTCCATGTTCGATATTTCCACAGTCAGCATCAACGAAAGCTTCTCACCGCTCATCGGCGTGGATATGACCTTCCTCAACAACCTTTCCGCAAAGGTCGAGCTGCGGCGCACACGTGTGCTCACGCTTTCCATGACGAACCAGCAAATCAACGAAACACGCTCCAACGACTTCGTCATAGGCCTTGGCTACAAGATAGCCGACTTCAAGTTCTCCTCGCCCAAGAAAGCCGTGCGTACACGCCGTGCCAAAGGTTCACGGAAAAACGCTAACAACGAGGAAAACCAAAAGAAGACCACGTCAACCGCTAAAAACACTACACAGCACACGCTCAACCTACGTCTCGACTTCTCCCTGCGCAACCAGAGCGCCATTAACCGCAACATCCTCACCGAGACCTCCGAAGCCACCAGCGGCAACAAAGCCGTGCAAGTCAGCTTCTCCGCCGATTACCAACTCTCCAAGTTGCTCACGCTGACGGCTTACTACGACCGACAGATGAACAAACCGTTGCTTACCTCGTCCTCATATCCTACGACTACCCAAGACTTCGGTATCAGCTTCAAGTTCTCCCTCAACCATTGAAAGTTCTCCCTCAACCATTGACGCCCGTTCACCGCTAACACGTTAATTTCGATTATCCCAAACCCGCCGGGTTTCGTAAGAAGCTAAACGTTACCCGACGTTCAACTTCTTTTTATTCCTAACAAACACCCAACACAACCACCGTCTCAAATACTTCTGCCACCACCTTAAATACATCAACCTCAGCTGCCACGACTTCAACCTTCGCCTCAAACACCTCAACCTCCATCGCAAATACTCCAACCACTATATTAAATGCCACAACCTTTATCTTAAAAACCACAATCTCCACCTTAAATCAAAGGTAAGCCCCAGGCGAAGATTAAACATAATCGCCATTATGGTGCTGTCAGGCTGGAAGTCGGAATTGCATTGCCAAGATGCCCATCCAACGCTACTTTTCCATACTTTTCAGTTGAACAAGGCAAGGAAAGCCTCGTTAGGATGACGAAAGTGTGCTGATAGAGGTGATATGTGTGCTGATAGCGGGCTTTGTGGGTTCTGATAACGGCGAAGTGTGCTCTAATAGCGGCGGGATGTCAGCCGACAAGTCCGACCTATCAGCTCACAGATCCGAGCTGTCAGCCCACAGGTCAGCTCTACGCGTAGAAGTTCCGAAGTTCCACACTTCCACTACGCTCTCCCTCCGCTTCCACATATACCTATATGATTCGAATTAGTCATTAATTATATATATATAGAGAGAGAACGTTTTATATATAGATAGAGCAGACACAGCGTACCGGAACTTCGGAACTTCGGAACTTTCGAGTATCGGGTTTTGTCTTTGCTTTGATGTTTAAGGCGTTGGGTGTGCGTAACCCTAAGCATAGGAGGGCAACGTCGAAGTCTTTAGCGATTTCTGACGGGAGCGTTAAAGGACTATTGAGCGGAAAAATGAACCGGCTACGGCACGGATGTGTTAAAAAAGGAAGGGAGGCGTTTGCCCCCCCTTCCGTGAATGAGTTGTTATCGGCTTCGTTCGGCCTATTCCGCTTAGGTAAAACTGTTCACAGGTTTGCGAAATGGTTTCTCGCCCTTGAAATTCCGTTGGCTTACAGAAGCTTATGATAGTGCCGCTTAGTCGGTCAGGTCGAAGAAGGTGAACTCTGCTGCCTTTACCGCTTTTACGTCGTCCAGGCGTCGAACGGGCGTGTTTTGCGGTGCCGTCTTAAGCAACCGGCGGTCAGCCTTTGCCTCGTCAGCAATGGCGCGCATGGCGTCAATGAAGGCGTCGAGCGTATCCTTACTTTCGGTTTCCGTGGGCTCTATCATTAGCGCTTCGTGGAAGAGTAGCGGGAAGTAGATGGTTGGCGCGTGGAAACCGTAGTCAAGCAAGCGTTTGGCAACGTCGAGCGTCGTGACGTGGTCGGGTTCGTCGTGCGTTCCGCAGTATTCCTGTCGGAGACCGTTGAAGACAAATTCGTGTTTGCACAGCCCGTCTATCGGCAGGTCGTACTTGTCTTTCAGCCTTTCCTTAATGTAGTTGGCGTTGAGCACGGAGAGCTTGCCGGCCATGGCGATGTGTTCGTGGCCAAGGCTAAGGAGGTAAGCGTAGCCCCGCACGGCGATGCCGAAGTTGCCGAAGAACGTGCTTATGCTTCCCAGGGAATCGGGATTCATCACCACGGTATAGGTGCCATCTGCCTGCTTATGAACTTGCGGGTTGGGCAGATAGTCCTCCAGGCCTTTCCTTACGCCCACGGGACCTGAACCGGGACCACCTCCGCCGTGGGGCGTGGAGAACGTCTTGTGCAGGTTGAGGTGCATCACGTCAAAGCCCATGTCGCCCGGGCGACAAACGCCAAGCATGGGGTTAAGGTTGGCTCCGTCGTAGTACATGAGGCCGCCGCACTCGTGTACAAGGCGGGCTATCTCGGGAATTTCCGTCTCGAAGATGCCCAGTGTGTTTGGGTTGGTCATCATCATGCCGGCCACGTCGTCACCTAAGAGTGGTTTGAGGGCTTCCACGTCCACCGTGCCGCGCGGTGTGGATTTCACCTCTACCACTTCCAGGCCACAAACGGCGGCGCTGGCGGGGTTAGTGCCGTGTGCGGAATCGGGCACGATAATCTTCGTGCGCTTGGTGTCTCCCCGCCGCAGGTGGTAGGTACGTATGGTCATCAAGCCCGTCAGCTCGCCGTGCGCACCGGCGAAGGGGTTCAGCGTAAAGCGGTAGAGTCCCGTCACCTCTGCGAGTATTTTCTGCGTCTCGTCGTAGAGCTTCAGCGCACCTTGCACGGTCTCGGCGGGTTGCAGGGGATGTATCTGCGTGAAGCCGGGCAGCGCGGCCACTTCCTCGTTTATCTTTGGGTTATACTTCATCGTGCAACTGCCCAGGGGGTAGAAGCCGGTGTCCACGCCGAAGTTGTTGTTCGAGGAGTTCGTGTAGTGGCGCACCACGGTAAGCTCGTCGGCTTCGGGAAGGTGCAAGTCAGTCTGACGCCGCAACGTAGCGGGCAGCGCGTCCAGCGAGTAGCCTTCCACCTGGGGTTTGGGCAGCGAATAGCCCGTACGTCCGGGCCGGGAAAGCTCGAATATCAATTTGCCGTAATATACATTGTTCATGGTGGCGCCTCTTTTATTTAAACAAGTTAATGTAGCGTTCCAGCTCCTCGCGGCTGCGCTTTTCCGTCACGGCGATGAGGATTTCGTCGGCCTTGCCTTCAACGGCTACTCCCGGGAAAATGCCGTGCTGCTGTATGCTGTCGAGGATGAGGGCGTTGACGTCGCCTTTATAGCGCAAGGTAAACTCGTTCAAGAAAGGTGCATCATAAACCTCCTCAAACTTGCCCGTCTTCAGGAGTTCGTCGTGCAGGTAGTGCGCCGCGGCATAGCTCTGTTCGTTCACTTCGCGCAGCCCCTTGTTGCCCATCAGGCTGAGGTAAGCCGCTACGTAGAGGCACATGACGCCTTGCGCCGTGCAGATGTTCGACGTGGCCTTCTCTCGGCGGATGTGTTGCTCGCGTGCTTGCAGTGTGAGGACGAAGCAACGCTTGCCGTCAGCATCCGTCGTAGCGCCGACCAAGCGCCCCGGCATCTTACGTACGAGCGCCTTTGTCGTGCAGAGGTATCCGATGTAGGGACCGCCGAACGCGAGCGGGAAGCCCAGGCTTTGGGCGTCTCCGCAAGCGATGTCAGCCCCCCACTCTCCCGGCGACTTCAGCACGCCGAGCGCGGAGGCCACGGTGTTGATGACCAGCAGCGCTTTCTGCGCGTGGCAACTTTCGGCCAGTCCGCTGAAGTCCTCTATCAGGCCGTAGCGGTTGGGCTGTGGCACGATGACGCCCGCCACGTCGCCCTTCTGCAGGCGTTCGGCTATGGCTTCCTTGTCCGTCAGGCCGTCGCGGTCGGGGATTACTTCGAGCTGAATGCCGTGGAACTTAGCGTAAGTCTCTACTACGCGCCGCACGCCGGGGAGGAACGTGTCCGAAATGAGCACGCAGTTGCGCTTCTTTGCGCTGTGTATGCACATCATCATGGCCTCTGCCGTCGCCGTGGCGCCGTCGTACATGGATGCGTTGCTCACGGCCAGCCCCGTCAGGTCGGCCATCATCGTTTGATACTCAAAGATGTATTGCAGCGTGCCTTGCGAAATCTCTGCCTGGTAGGGCGTGTAGGACGTGGCGAACTCGGAGCGCGCCGCAAGGTAGGGAATCACGGCCGGTTGGTAGTGGTCGTAAGCGCCGGCGCCGGCAAAGCAAACCGGTTGGCTGTTGCGGTCGGCCAGCGCTTGCAGCGTGCGCCGCAGTTCTATTTCCGACTGTGCTGCGGGGATGTTTAGCTCGCCTTTCAGCTTCAGCTCCTCGGGTATCTCGGCATAGAGGTCGTCCAGGGAGCTTACGCCAATCACGCGGAGCATCTCCCGGATGTCGGATTGGGTATGGGGAAAGTATTTCATAAAGAAAAAGCCCGCCTCGCGGTCTCCCGTGTCTCTCCGTAAAGGGCGGCGATGGAGCGACGGGGAGCCACGAGCGGGCAAGTTTTACGTATTATTTGCAGATAGCTTCGTAGCTCTTGGCGTCTTTCAGCTGTTCCAGCTCAGCAGGGTCAGAGAGTTTCACTTTGATTATCCAGCTGCCGAAGGCGTCCCGGTTGATGAGCTCAGGTTCGTCCTCCAGCGCCTCGTTCACTTCTACGACGGTGCCGCTGACGGGCGCGGTGAGGTCGCTGGCGGCTTTGACGCTCTCTACGGAGCCGAAGTCCTCGCCGGCCGTCACTTCGTCGCCCACTTCGGGTGTCTCAACGTACGTCACGTTGCCCAGCTGCTCCTGGGCGTAGTCCGTAATGCCAATGAAGCCGTATTCGCCTTCCACTCTTACGTACTCGTGGCTCTCTGTGTAGTAGAGCCCTTCAATTACTTTTGCCATGGTGTCTTATGTCTTGGGTTATTTGTGATAATTCTTTTGGTAGAAACGCTTTTTCACGACGATGCCCTTGCGCGGCTTGCCGTGGATGATGACTTCCACGGGCGTGTCGAGCTTGGCCTGCTCCTTGTCGATGAGCGCCATGCAGACAAACTTGCCCGTAGAAATGCTCTTGTAGCCTGTCGTAACGTAGCCGATTTCCTTGCCGCCTGCCGCTACGGGGTAGCCGTGGCGAGGGATGCCTTTCTCTTGCAGCTCGATGCCTACAACGCGGCGCCGGTAGCTTTTGTTCGCTTTCTGGTCGGCGCAAGCTTCCTTGCCGATGAACTCCGGCTTCTCAAGCTTCACGAACATGGAGAGGCCGCACTGTACGGGGCTTATCTCGTCCGTCAGCTCGTCGCCGTAGAGCGGTAGGCCTACCTCGAAGCGCAGCGTGTCGCGGCAGCCCAGGCCGCAAGGCGTCACGCCGGCCGCCATGAGCTTATCCCACGTCGCGCGGATGAAGGCTGCCGAGCCGTAAAGCTCAAAGCCGTCCTCGCCGGTGTAGCCTGTGCGCGAGACGATGACTTCCTCGCCACCTTCGTCGATAGTTTTGAAGGTGTAGAAGGCCAGTTCGCTGCACGGGATGCCGAGCACCTTCTCCATGGTGGCTTCCGCCTCCGGGCCTTGTACGGCCAGCTGGCCGTAGTCGTCGCTTTGGTTCACGATGGTCACGTCGTAGCCCGCGGCGTTCGCCGTGATGTGCGCGTAGTCTTTGGCTATGTTGGCAGCGTTCACGACGAGCAGGAAATCCTCTGCCCCCATTTTGTAAACAAGCAGGTCGTCCACGGTGCCACCGTTCGGGTGGAGCATCATGCCGTAGAATATCTTGCCTATGTCTGCGCCGCTGACGTCGTTCGTAAAGATGTGCTGCACGAACTTCTCGGCTTCCGGTCCCGTGGCGCGCACTTCGCCCATGTGGCTCACGTCGAAAACGCCGACGTGCCGGCGCACAGCTTGGTGTTCCGTAATGATGTCGGAATAGAAAAGGGGCATGTCGAAGCCGCCGAAGGAGACCATGTGGCCGCCCCGGGCTACGTGCTTGTCATGCAGGCAGGTGGTTTTGTCCATTTTACTTCTGTCGGTTAAAGGTTGCTTTCTTTCGGTTTCAAAGGTACGGATATTTTTGGATAAGCCGCCGCGCCTCGGAATTAAAAACGACCTACGTGCGCCCAAGTCTCAGAACGTGACGTCGAGTCCCACGCTGAGCGATTCCTTAAACTGCATGTAGCTGTCGTCCGGGTCGCTGCGTTTCGTCATGTCGTCGAAGCGCGGGTATAGGAAAAGCGTCGTCGAGAGGAACTTGTTCACAATCAGTTTCACCGTGTTCTCCCACTCTATCCGCGTCCCTTTATAATTGGTGTAGTAGTAGAAACGGCCGCTCCACGTAACGTTCTTGCATACCGTCCAAGCGTGCGTCAGCGTGATGTTCGAGCCGTATTCGAACTTCGTGTGCCTGCCTTCCTTCAGGCCGAACGTCGTCTCCAGCGCCTCCCGACCGACGTATTTGAAGTCGCACGCAAAGGGCGACAGGTTCGCGTTCAGCGTGAACTTCTTGTTCTTCGTCGTCAGCGTGTACTTCATACCGAACGACAGCAGGCTCTCAAACGGCGACATGAAGTCAGAATATACCTTCGAGTCGTTCTTCTTGTAGCCTTTGTAGAATTGTGTCCACGATTGCAGCATGGCTGAGTAGTACCAGTGCGTAGAGGCTTTCAAGCCGAACTCGTTTGTCAGGCGCAGGAGGTCAGCATTCGTTTTGTAGTCGTGCTTCTGGTCGCTGTGGCTGCTTTGGAAGCCCAGCTTCATCTCCAGTTTGTTGTTCAGGGTAACCTTCGTCTTGTTATTATAATTGGCCTGCACGACGAGGTTCCCCAGAAACGAGTGATTACTTTCGCCCCCCTGATACCAGTTGTCCGTCACGTAATATTGCATCAGTTGGAAGGCGAAATTTGTCTTAAATGTCCAGAAGTTTGGCCGCCTCACCTCGATGTCCACGTCCGGGTTGAGCGCCAATCCGTCGGCTTCCGGCACGCTTGCCGAGAGCTTAACGTGCGGCCTCACCTCCGTGTCGGCCGCCGGTGGCGCGGTGAGTGGCGCATCCTCGGGCATGCGGCTTACCAGCCACGGCTTCTCGACGTACAGGCCCAGGATGGCGTTGTCCATCAGTTCGCTACGCAGGCTGAAGGCGCTCTCCGGCGTCCGCCCTACCCTGCTCGGCCGAAATCGCAGGCTTCCCAGCGCCTCGTGAACGGGCATGTCCTGATACGTCTGCGCGCCAAAGAGCGGCGCATAGTACGGGTTGCCCAGCGTGTCGGCTCCCGCGTAGTGCCACTGCGCAAAGCGCGCCTTCAGGCTGTCCAGGCTGTCGGCATAGTGCCGCCCGACGGTCTCCACCTCGCCCAGCGTGTCCGCCGCCTCCGCTTCACGCGGCGTTTGGGCAGACAGGCGTGGCGCCATGAACAAGAAGAGCAGCAGTAGGAGGCAGGTGCGGGGATGTATCATCGTTAGGGTAGCTCGCAGAGCCGTGCTTGGTTTCCTTGCCGGCGAAGTTAAGCCAAACGCGCGGCACAGCCAAACGCCGGCCGGCCAAATGCGCCTTCCCCTGCCCCACCCTGCGGCTCGGAGGGGTGAAAAGCAGCGAAGCGCGTGCCGACTTTCCCGCCGCAGATGCCTGTAGTTTTTTTGTAGGTAGTATCTACACGCAATGTAGGTAGTATCTACATGCGATGTAGGTAGTATCTACACATCTTGTAGGCGGCACCTACATCCCATGTAGGTAGTATCTACAATTAAATAGGTCGTAGCTACGGCTACGTAGGAGCTATTTCCATTTAGGTACGGCCTAAATGCTTTTCAGGTGGCCTCTGAAAGGAATTCAGATAGTACCTGAAGACCATTTAGGTGGCTTCTGAATCCGATTCAGATACTACCTAAATAGGATTTAGGTGGCTTCTAAAAAATTTCTGAAAGCCCTTGCCTTGCCGCAGGGGCGGTCTGTCAGATAGCAGGGGCGGGGTGTCAGATAAGAGGGGCGCTCTGTCAGATAGCAAAGGCGCTCTGCCGCGTGGAAGAGGCGCTGTGCCATGAAGCAAAGGCGCCGTTCAAAACCTTGCGTGCGCCGTCCGCCCTGCCGACTGCGCGTTGGCGCACGAAAAAGCCCTGGCGGGATTGTATCTGCCAAGGCTTCGCTTCGCTGCGGCCGTGAGCCGCGTTCGTTGTGGTCGGTTACTTCAGCACAACGGTGATGTCCTTCTCTGCCTCCGTGACGTTGATTTTGTCTTCGCGGAGCAGCCAGCCCAGCCCGAGGTAGAGTTCTTTCTCGCTGCGCACCTTAGCGGCCTTCTTCAGGTCTTTGCCGGTCAGTTCGCCGTTCGTGTTGAGCGCTTCCCAAATCTTGCCAGCCAGTTCGCCGGCCTTCTCTGTAAACATAATGCTTTGGTTTAATGTTACGTGGTTACTACTATTCTGCGCGCCGTCTGCGCGCTTCCTTTTTGGTCACTGCAAAATTACTGTCTTTCTACTTTTTGCGCACACTCGTTTTGCAGGAAAATGCCGCTTCCGGGCGCTTTTCCGCCCCTGCGGGATAAAGTTTTAACCTTTTTACCTATTTTTGCAAAGCGGGCGTGTCAGATTTGCGCTAAGCCACACATTTACAAACAGATGATTTCTATTCTCATCCCCACGCGGGATTTTGACTGCTCCGGGCTTGTCC
This sequence comes from uncultured Prevotellamassilia sp., assembly GCA_964641085.1. Taxonomy (GTDB): domain Bacteria; phylum Bacteroidota; class Bacteroidia; order Bacteroidales; family Bacteroidaceae; genus Alloprevotella. The sequence goes on from CAZXJS010000002.1 coordinate 81,766, forward strand.
GCGACCTGCAACGCCAATGTGCGGAGCTGGCCGAGGCCGACGCGGCGTTCCGGTACGAGGTCATCGTGCTCGACGACGGTAGCGCACCCGCCTTTGCCCCAAAGCTGAAGGCGGAAGTGGAAGCTTTGCCGGGCTGCCGCGTCGTTCGTGCCGAGCAGAACGTAGGGCGGGCGCGCGGGCGCAACCTCCTGGCTGACGAAGCGCGCTTTGCTTGGTTGCTATTCATTGATAGCGACGCCGAGGTATGCACCCCCGACTTCATCCGTCGCTACTGGGCGGCACGAGACTTGGCCGACGTCGTCTGCGGTGCCTTGCGCAACCCCGCACCGCCCCCACAGACGGGTCACGAACTGCGCTACCGCTACGAAAAGGCGGCGGAGCGGCGCCGTCCGGCTTCTTACCGAAACGCACATCCCTACGATTGCTTCGCTACGTTTAACGTAATGTTCCGCGCCAGCGTATTCCAAACGCTCAGGTTCGACGAGCGCTGCGTGGACTACGGCTACGAGGACGCCCTCATGGGGCTCATGCTCCGCGAACGCGGCTTCAGCATTCGCCACATCGACAACCCGCTCGTCCACACCGGCATCGACAGCAACGCGGACTTCCTCGGGAAAACGGAGACGGCACTCCGCACGCTCGCCCGCTTGGGTGAGCCGATGCAGAGCCAAGCCGGTGCGGCGCGTCTCTACACGACGTTGCGACGCCTCCACCTTGCCCCGGCGGCAAGGGCAGCTTTCCGCGGCTTGCGCCCACTGCTGCGCCGCAACCTGCTTGGGCGCCATCCCTCGCTGCTACTCTTCCAGCTCTACAAGGCGGGCTTCTACTGCCGCCTCCAAGCCCCCGGCGCGTAAAAGGCGACGCGCACCCCACACCATATTAATATATACGCACACGCGGCATCTCCGTCCGCGCAAACGATTTCGCCGGCCTAACAAAAGGCTTTCAGGCGGCCATAAGTCGCTGCCAGCCCGTTCGGCCTCCGCTCCGCACGCACAGCACGGCGGCAAGCACGGCGACACAAACCGCATCGGACAAGAAAAGCGACCGACAGCTGCTTCCGAAGACTATCCACAGCAATCCGGCTCCGAGCAAGCACAGCGCGAAATAGCCCCAAAAGGCGCGCGCACGGCCTTGCACCATCCGCACAACGACGTAGAGCTGAACGAGCAAGTAAAGAAGCACCGACAGACCGCAGGCCGGACGTTCCAAAACGCCCGGAATGGCCTGCGAGATAAGCGTAAGAAACACTTTAACGAACAAAAGGACGAGCACAACCTGCAACAACGGGTGCCGCCCCGACACCGTAGCCGGCGCCGCCCCCGCCCCGCGCCGGATGATAAGCCAAGCGGCCAGGAAGGTAAGGGGGACGAGCGCCATGACGAGGATGAAGAAGTTCAGGTAGCCCGTGTGCGTCTGCACCTCGCCCGCCGTCAAGCCCGGCATCATCATGCTGAGCGCCATGAAGCCCGTGCAGAAGGCGTAGTGCGCCGTCTTGTTTTCGCCCTGGGCAAACTGGAGCATGTAGAGCATATATGCGGTGAAGCCGAAGCCGTAGCCGAACTGCTCAAGTAGTAGGCAGGCGTTTATCCATAGGAGGCTCGTCGGCTGATAATAGGCCAAGAAGATATAAACGACGTCCGGCAACGTGATGCTAAGCACCATAGGCCACAGACTCCGCCTGAACCCGATGGCACCGGCCAGGAAGCCGCCCAGCACGCCGCCCGCAAGGAGGCCTATGACGCCCACCGTGCCTTGCACAAAGCCCACCTGCGCCGTCGTAAGCTCCAGGCCGCCCGCGCTCTGCGGGTCGAGGAGGAACAGCGGGCATATCTTCGTCAGCAAAGCTTCCGGAAAGCGAAACAGGAGCATGAAGGTGATGGCCGTGAGGATGCCGGGCTTCGAGAAGAACGACGTGAACGAGCGGGCAAAGTTCGTGAACATCGCCGTGACGTCCTTCGTGCGGCGGTTCACGTCCTCAGCCGGCCGCACCCATACCCGAAAGGCCACCAAGTGGTATAAGCCGAGCACGATAAGCACGGCGGCGGCGAGCCAGAACGTGTAGCTCCACGCTACGGGCGACGCCTTGAACGCTTCCAACGTCCCGGCAAGCATGATGAGCAACCCCTGCGTGGCTATCGTGGCAATGCGATAGAACGTGCTGCGTACGCCGACGAAGAAGCTCTGCGAACGCTCGTCCAGCCCTATCATATAGAAGCCGTCGGCCGCTATATCGTGCGTCGCACTGCTGAAAGCCATGAGCCAAAAGAAGATGAGCGTCCAGACGACGTAGTTAGGCGCCGCTATCGTCATTGCAACGCCCGCCAGGGACGCGCCAATGAGCAGCTGCATGGTGACAATCCACCACCGCTTACTCCTGAACATATCTACAATGGGGCTCCACAGCGGTTTAATCACCCAAGGCAGGTATAGCCAGGAGGTGTAGAGCGCGATGTGGGCATTGTCCATTCCCAGGCGCTTATACATCACGGCGGCAATGGTCATCACGATGACGTAGGGCACGCCTTCGGCAAAATAGAGCGTAGGTACCCACGTCCAGCCCTTGGCAAAGTTCTCTACAAAGTGGGTTTCCTGCGAAGCGGCGGGCGCGGCGGGGGTGGCAGGTGCTTGTTGGTTCGTTTCCGGCATGGGTTATAAGGGGGTAGATGCGGTTTTCAATAGATTTTTCGGAGCGTAGCGCCGGGGTAGTAGTGTTCAAGGATGGCTACGTGGCTCGTGCCGCGCGCTGCCAGCACGGCAGCACCGATTTGGCACATCCCGACGCCGTGCCCCCAGCCTGCGCCGAGCAGCACGAAGTTTCCGCCGGTCGAACGCTCCACGATAAAGGCAGACGAATAGAGGTGAGTGGCGGACAGGACGCGACGAATTTCCAGCTCCTTACCGATGACCAGCGTTTTCTCCGTCCCCACGAGGCGCAGCTTGGAGAGGCGGCCGCTTGGTCCGCGCTCCACGGGTTCTAAAGCCGTGATGCGGCCGAACGTCTCGCCCGTATTCTTCTCCACCAGCGCCGTAAGCTCCTCCGGGGTGTACTCCACGCGCCAGCGGTAGAAGTCGGGCGTCTCCAGGTCGTAGCCGTTCAGCACTTGCCCCAAGAGCTTGCGGTCCCGGGTGTTGCAATAGGCCACCGGCTCGGACTTTATCCACCGCGCGGCCGCTTCCTCCTGCGTCAGGTCCGGGAAATCGGCTCCCGCCTCGGCGTCGCGCACGGCTTTCAGGTAGCCGGGGTCGCTGCCTTCCCAGCAGGTGGAGAATAGCTCCGTGATGCCGCCGCAGCACTTGGAGAAGCGGGCGTCGCAGAGCTTCCCGTCGGCCATCAACACCGTTCCGCGCGTCGCTTCCACGGCAGCGGCCACGTCGGGGGTGGCTTCGCGCGTCACGCCCTGGTAACGTTGGCAATGGTCGTCGGCACATACGTCGAAAAGGGTATGGTCTTCGCTGTCGTACCAGCGGATTAGCTCGTTCTCCGACCGTTGGAAGGAGAAGAAACCTCCCGTTTGCGCGCCCTCACGTCGGCGCTGCATTTGCCGGAAAAGCCAGCTGCGGCTCACTACGGCGTGGGCTTTCAGCAGCTCGGGGGTGGAAGTGGCGCGCATCTCGCTTGAGATGACGCTTTTCAGGTATTCCTCCGTGGGCAGCTCGTTGATAGCGACGATTTTCTCCTCGTCAACGATGAGGCGGAGCGTGCCGCGGAACGTTTGCGCCTCGTTTCGCTGCCAATGGAAGCGCACGCCAATCGTCACGTCGGGCAGGGTGAAGTCGGCCTCGGCACTTAGGGGCTGAAAGGTCAGTTCGCTGTATCGGTTGCCGCGCCATAGGATGCCGCCGTCCTGGCATGAGGCCACCTGCTCGCCTTCTACCGTTTCGCCTTTGGCTAAGTAGGGAGCGTTGAGGCGGAACTGTAACTTCGCCGTGGCCATGATGCCCACGCTGACGGCGGGTTCCGTGCCCTTTTCCAGCAGGTCGGCGGCGGTAGCTTCCCGGGGTGAGGCCGTATGTCGCGTTTTCTTGAGCTTACCGGCCACGTGCTTGGCCTCAGCTTCGCTCAGCGCCACCTCGCGCAGTATCTCTACGGCCTTAGGTGCGGACAACTTCGCGAAATCTTCCTCCCGCGGCGTGATAAGCAGGCCGCCCATGTCGATAGCTCCCGGCGAGATGAGCAATTGTTGCCTTCCCCGGGCGGTGTAACAGTCCGGGCGGTGCTTTTTCCGAGGGAAGACAACGGTTACGAGCGTATCGTCGCGCCCCGGGACGGTCGTCTGCCGCCAGGCGAGCACATTCATGTCCGGCTCCGTGCGACCTGCCTCCACGGGCAAAGCCTCTATGAGGCGGCTGAGCAGGGGCTGGTCGGCTTCAGGTCGCTCGCCCACGACGGCAAAGGCGGGGCAGGCGTAGCCATGTACGCGGTAGATGCCCGCCTCTTCGGTGTAGCCCAGCTCTTGCAGGTGCGCCTCGTCTTCTCCGGCCGTGGGGAAAATCTTTTCCAGCCGCGCGGCGTACGTTTTCCAGTCTCGCTGGATAGGCACGTGCCCCATGTCGCCGGCTTGCAGGTGGGCGTGGTCCGGCGCAGACGCCCCGCAACGCGCTCCGTTGTAGAAAACGAGCAACCCGCTGCCCCACGCCAGTTCGTGGAGCGGTCGGCAGAGGGGGCGGAACGTCTGCGGGACGTGGCGGCGCGCCGCTATGGTCAGGTGGTGCGGCAGTATGGGGAAAGGGTTGACGAGTATTTGCAGCTTCCTCAGAGCCGGCAGCGCTATTTGGGCAGTCGGGCGGTTATGGTCGCAGAGGAAGCACGGCCGCCTGCGGATTGTTTTATGGTCCACCTTAGCTCCGGTCGAGACGATGCGCCGAGGGTTGTACTGCGCCTCTATTTCTACGTCGTCCGTCGCGAGCTGTTTCGTCTTAACGCCTTCCGTGAGGTCGGCGAAGCGTTGCGCGACGTCGCTCCAGGCCGCCAGTTGCCTGTCGAAGAACTGCGCTATCTCCTGCGCCGTAGGCCGGTGGTTCCAGGTGCGCACCAAGGCTTGGCGGGCACGGAGCTCCAGGGTGCGAAGTCCGTCTTTATACAGATTATTTCGGTTCTGCCGCTCCACGCTTAGGGCGGCGTCGCTGTTGCCTTCCCAGCGGCGGCAGAGGTAAAGCTCGTCGAAAATCCTACCTATGCGGTAGCGGCGAGAAATGGCGAGCCCCAGGGCGTAGTCTTCGCCGTAAGACGTGTTGGGGAAGCCGATGCGGCGCAGGATGTCCGTCCGGAAAGCGCGCGGGGCGCCCAGGCCGTTGATGCGGAGCGCGTTGTTGCGCCCGTTCTCTTCCGTCCATTCTTTGTGGTCTATCAAACCGGGCGGCAGGGTGCGGAGCTGAAAATCTACCATGCGGTAAGCGCCAATCACCATGGCCGCGCGTTGCTGCCGGAAGGCTTTCACGATGCGCGCCAAGGTCGCCGGACTGCTGTAGAGGTCGTCGCTGTCGAGCTGCACGGCGTAGCGGCCGCACAGGGGGTGACGGATGGCCAAGTCCCAGCACCCGCCGATGCCCAAGTCTCGCTGCTCCGGCACTAAGTGCACCACGCGGGCGTCAGCGCGGAACGTGTCGATGAGCGCGGGCGTGCGGTCCGTCGAGTGGTTATCCACAACGATGACGTTGTACGGGAAATTCGCCTCCTGCCCCAAGGCGCTCCGGATGGCGTCGCAGATGGTGCGCTCGCGGTTGCGGACGGGAATTATCACACTGGCCGTGACGGGATATTCGTCCTTGTCGTCGGGCAACTCGTCCACCTCGTCGGCCGCCAGCCACGCCCCGACGGCGCGCAGGTGGGCGGTGCAGGCTCGCTCGTTCTCTATTTGCACTTCGCGGTTGCGGGGGTCGACGTAGTCAAACTGCTTTTCGCCGCTCTTTCTCCTATCTGTCTCCACCTCGGTGTACAGGTATTCGCGCAGGTGGCAGATTTCGCCCGTCCGGCTAAGGAACAAGCGTAGCGCGTAGAGCGCGGCGTGGCGGAAGCGCGGCACGTAGCTCTTTTGGGCAAAGAACTGCCGCAGTGCCTCGGCCCGCACCAGCCACAGGCCTCCGAAGTCGAAGTCGTCACGTAGCGAGCCCGCCTGATAGTCTATGACCGGGTGGGGCGCTTCGCCGTCGTAGCGGTCGGCATATACCATGACGGCGCCGCTGTCTTCGGCCGCCTCGACCATGCGTTCCACGCAGCGGTAGCCCGGACGGATTTCCTTATCCGTAACGACGAGGAGGGCATATTTCGTCCTCACTTTGTGCGCCACGTCTCTTAGGGAGCGCGTGGAGCGAAGCAGGTCGGGATAATCTGTGGCGCGGAAAGTTTCGGCCTTGTCGGACATAGGGGTCAGTAGATTTGATTTATAAAGGCAAAAATAAGGGAAAACTCGTGTAAGGCGGCTCCTGCGGCGTGAAAAAGCGGCTCTGGGGCTAAGCGCCAAGCGCCAAGCGCGCCGCCAAGGCTTTGGCTTCGGCTCGGGCGGGCTTCCCCGTCTCCGTAACGGGCAGGGCGCGGACGCTGAAGTACCGGCGCGGCACGGCATGTCGCGGCAGGCGTTCGCGGCAAAGGGCTTGCAGCGTGTCGGCGGGCACGTCGCCTTCGAAAAGCAGCACCAAGGCTTCGCCAAGCCGCGCGTCGGGTACGCCGGTCAGCACGTACGGCACGGGCATAGGCCGCAACAGCGCCTCAAGCTCCTCAAGCTGGAACTTCAAGCCGCCGCTACACACCACGTTGTCCAGCCTGCCCAGGACGCGGAAGCTCCCGTCCGGGCGCACCTCGCCAAGGTCGTTCGTCAGCAGGCCGCGCACGCCGGTCACCGCGTCGCTGATTTGCAGCGTACCGTCAGCCGAGAGCGACACCTCCACCCCCTCCATCGGCACGTACCACGCCGAAGCCTCCGCGCCGTTCAGCCGTCGCAGCGCCACGTGGCTGAGCGTCTCCGTCATGGCATAGCCGCTCCATACGGCGTTCGGGAAATCGCGCAAGGCCGCTTCAAGCTCCCGGGGCACGGCGCCACCGCCCAGCAGCACGCATCTCGTGGCGCGCAAGAGGCGACGCTCGCGCGGCACCTCCAAGCCGGCCGCCGCTTGCAGGGGCGTGAGGCAAGCAAAATCGGGCGCGCGGTGCAACGTAGCGTAAGGATGCGTCGTGGGCGCCACGCTGACGAGCCGCAGGCCACACTCCAGCGCCCGCACGACGACCATCCGGCCGGCTATGTAGCGCATAGGCAGGCAGAGCAACGCCGTGTCGCCCGCTTGCAGGCCGAAGAAGCGGCACGTACGCCGTGCGCTGGCCTCCATCTGCGCTTTCCGCACTACAAGCTGACGCGGACGCCCCGTGCTGCCCGACGTGTGGAGCGTCAGCGTCGGACTATGGTCGCAAAAGGTTGTGGCAAAACGCCGCACTTCCCCGCGAAACGCGCCGTCCTGCGCCGTGCCGCGCCACAGGCGGTCGCCCGCAATGCGCAGTTGCGGCCCCGCGCAGTTTCGCTCGAACAGTTGGCCCGTCCCCAGGCCTTGACACAGCCGCGACTCGGGCTGAAGCCGGCTTTGCCACTGGGCAATGGCGTTCAGGCCTACGTTGCTCTCCAGCGCAGACGTCACCCAGAAAGGTATGTGCCGACGGGTGGCTTCGCGCACCCATTCTGCCGCGCCGCGGAAGCCACCGTGCAATGACGGCTTCAGCACCAGGAACTGCGGGCGTACCGTCTCCAGTAGCGCGCGCTTCCTTTCTACGTCGTTCACGCCGATGAGCTCCTCGTCAAGGGCTATCGGCACGGGTGTATTCCTACACAAAGCGGCCAGCTCCGCCCACTGCCCGGCACGGATGGGCTGCTCGATGCTGTGGATGGCGTAGGGCGCGAGCGCTTCCAGTCTGCGCGGCGCGTCCTGCGGCGTGAAGGCGCCGTTGGCATCGACGCGCAGCTCGACGTCGGCCGGTCCGTAGCGCTGACGAAGCCGCCGCACCAGCGCAAGCTCGGCTTCGAAGTCGATAGCGCCTATCTTCAGCTTCACGCAGCCGTAGCCCTCGTCCAGCTTCCGCTCCATGCGCCGCAGCATCTCGTCCTGCCGCCCCATCCAGACGAGGCCGTTGATGCGGATGCCCGCCTCGCCGCGGCTGAAGGGCGTGTCGCAGAGCTGAAAGGGGTCGCCCGCGAGCGAGCCGCGCGCCGAGCGCACCGCAGTCTCCAGCCCCATGAGCATGGAGGGGCTTTCGCGAAGCGCTTCCCAATCCAAGTACCCCGCAGCCTCGGCCGCCGCACAGACGCGCCGCAGACGTGCCTCGTAAGTGCTGTCGTAATCGCAACTCAGGTCGGGCAACGGCGCGCACTCCCCCACCCCGACGGCCTCACGTCCGCCCTCGGTGTAGCGTAGCACGACGTACCACACGCGCCGCACCGTGTAAACGCCCCGCGAAGTGCCCGCGGGCTGAAGAAAGCGCAACGTGTGCGGCACTACCCGCAACGTTAGCCCCGCGAGGGACGTGGTGGTCGCCTCCGGCGTGCTACAAGATATTCCTGCGGCGTTTCTGCTGCCGTTCGGCGTGCTGTTCTCACCCGACACTTCTCCTTCTTGCATCGCTTTAGCGTCCTTATCGTTTCCCATTGTGTGTTTGTGTGTTAAAACGAATGGGTTAAAGCGTCGCAACACCCTTTCGCGCGGCGCTTGCCCTACCCCGTTTTTGCTACTCGGGCAAAGATACCACTTTACGCCCGCACTATTTCCCCCGCGCGCTGCTTTGCGGATTGAAACGTCTGCGCCGATAGGTAAACACAGGCGTGGAGTTTGAATTAGGTCGGACTTATTTTAAAATAGTCGGCACTTATTTTAAAATAGTCGGCACCTATTTTAAAATAGTCGGCACCTATTTTGAAATAGGTCGGACGTAGTTTTAAATAGTCGGCACCTATGATTTCGTAGGTCGGACGTATGAGCTGACAGGTCGGAGGTAGAAAAAAATAAGTCCGACTTGCGGAGAGACAAATCGGACGGTGAGGGCCGGGGAGGCACGTTGCGAACGAGGGGGAGCTACCGGCTTTTCGCGGTGTCGGCCTTAGCGGGGACGGTGAGCTTGCGGAGGTCGTACATGGAACCGTTATAGACGTTTAAGTCCACGTAGCCGCTTATTCCGGGCAGGCGACCGCGGTCGGTGTGCTGCCAAAACTTCCAGGGGCCGTTCCAGCTGAGGCGTTGCTGGTAGTAATGGGCTATCCAGTAAGGATAAGCGTCGAAGTCGCGGGAGGCGAGGTATTGTTTTTTGAACTTATAGTTTGTGTAGATGATTGGGCTGACGCCTGTGGCGGCTTCGACGGTTCGCAGCCAGGTGAATGCGGCGTTTTGCAGCTCTGCGGTGGTGAGCGAGCCGGTTTCTTCGATGTCGAGGACGGGCGGGAGGTCGCCGGGCTCAAGGGTGACTTGGCTTAGGAAGTATTTAGCCTGCTTTCGGGCGGAACTGTCGGGCGTGAAGTAGTGGTAGGCGCCGCGCAGGAGGCCGTGCTCGCGGGCTTGCCGGAAGTTGTCGGCGAAGTTCTCGTCGGTGTGGTTGGTTCCCTCGGTGGCTTTGATGAATACGAAGCTGATAGGCTCGCGCCCAATCTCTGCGTCGGCGAGCTGCTCCCAGTCGATGCGGCCTTGGTGGTGGGAGATGTCTATTCCGCGAATGCTGTAGCCGTCGGGGATGGAGACGGCGCCGTACATGGCGCGCCACTTGAGCACATAGGGGGCAGCTATGTACGCGTAGAAGAGGAGTGCGTAGGCGGCCACGGCGAGCAATGCGCCGATAAGTACGGCGCGGCGGCGCGTGGTGGCTTTCCAGCGGCTCCAAGGTGCGAGGCGGCGACGGCGGTGGCGGGGCATGTGGCGGGGAGATGGGAGAAAATGGCGGTTAGCCGGGGAGGGGCACGAAAAAGAGGGCGGCGGGGGTTCACCTTACGGGATGCCCGCCTGCCCTCTTCGCGTGCGCTGTCCGCCGTGGGGCAGGCTTACTTGCCTTGCTCCAGGGCGAGGGTTTTTGTGCAGGGGTCGCAGACCTCCGTCGGCCCCCAATATTGTATGGGGCCGGGGTAGATGTAGCACGTGCCGCGTGCCCACTCGTCGCGGTGGGCGGCAAACTCCTGGAAGGGCTTGCCGTCGAGGCGCACGAGGGCTTTGCGGATGACGGGCTTCATCTTGCCGTTGCGTCGCTCCATGTTCATCATCATCGTGATGGGCACGCCGCCGGCTATCCACTCGGAAGCGGGCGCCGTGGTGTTCCGGACGATGGCCATGTAGCCCGTCTTGCCGTTTGCGACGAGCTGGGCGGCGCTTGTGCCCAAGGCGTAGCAATAGTCGGCGTCGTAGTTGGACGGCGCGGCGCAGCGGCCTTCGTATCCAAAGAAGTGGTGCTGGGCGGCGAACTTGCCTACGTATTTTCCCTCCTTTGCCCAGGCGTCGAGCTTCTTACCTACGAGTTCGCTGAGCAGCTTTTCCGTTTCGATAAGTGAGACTTGCACGTTGCCATGTGGGTCGCGCTCGAGGGCAAGCTGCATGGCGACGGCTTCAGGCAGGCCTTGCATGGTTACGAGGTTTTCCGCGCTGATGTGGGCTTTGACCCAAGCGATGGTGTCTTCGTTGGAGAGGACGGCAGTGGCCTGCTGCGCTTCGGGCTTGGCGAGGAGGTCGTTAAGCTCGGCGATGAGGCGCTTTATAGCGGGGACGAACTCGATGAGGCCTTCGGGAATGAGGACGGTGCCGAAGTTGTTGCCGTCGGCAGCACGGTTGGCCACAACGGTAGCTATCTGCGTGACGATGTCGTCCAAGGTGAGGTTCTTGGCTTCTACTTCCTCGCTGATGATGGTGACGTTGGGCTGCGTTTGCAGGGCACACTCCAGGGCGATATGGCTTGCGGAGCGCCCCATGAGCTTGATGAAGTGCCAATACTTGCGGGCGCTGTTGGCGTCGCGCTGTATGTTGCCAATCAGCTCGGCGTAGGTCTTGCAGGCTGTGTCGAAGCCGAAGGACGTTTCGATTTGCTCGTTCTTCAGGTCGCCGTCGATGGTCTTTGGGCAACCTATGACGGCCACGCCGGCGTGCTGGGCGGCATAATACTCGGCCAACATGCAGGCGTTGGTGTTGGAATCGTCGCCGCCTATGATAACGAGGGCTTTTATTCCGAGCTGGCGGATGATTTGCAAGCCGCTCTCAAACTGCGCTACGGTCTCGAGCTTGGTGCGTCCGGAGCCTATCATGTCGAACCCGCCCGTGTTGCGATACTGGTCGACGAGGTCGGCAGTCAGCTCGATGTACTTGTGGTCAACGAGGCCGCCGGGCCCCATGAGGAAGCCGTAGAGCTTGTTCTCGGGGTTTTGCTTCTTTAGCTCGTCGAAGAGGCCACAGATGACGTTGTGCCCGCCGGGGGCTTGTCCGCCGGAGAGGATGACGCCTATGTTCATGGGGGCATATTCCTTCTTCACGTTGGGGCGTTCTACCTCTAATTTGACCGAAACGTGTTTCGAGCTCAGCTCAAATTCCGCCTTATCATGGGTGGGCACGAACTCCACGAGGGGCATTCCGTAGGTGTTGGGGAACAGTGCTTTAATCTCTTCTTGGTCGGCAACGCTCTGTGTGGGCGCTCCTTCCCGGATTTCAACGTTGCCGCGTAGCCCTTGGGGTAGCTTGGGCTGGTAGGCGGCGCGCACTTGCTGTAAGGCACTAATTTTCATAAGGGGTTATGGTGATTTTAATGTGTTTATAGTCTGGGTAAAGGGGGTTAGCGTCAGCGCAGAAATACCTTGTAGGAGGCCGTGCTGCCGTCCTTCAACGTGGCGCGTAGGATGACGGTGCCGGTTGCGGCGAGGCGCGGCAGGGTGTTGACGGCCGAGAGGCCCCGCTGCCGATAGAGCAGGCGCCCCTCGGCGTTGTAGAGTGCAATGGCTTTCACTTGGCTGCCGTCGACGACGAGGCGCCCGCCCTGCACTTGGACAAAGCGGCCGGCGGGAGCGGCACTAATGGGCTGAAGGCCGGAGATGCTAATGGTGTCGGCCTCGTTGACGCTTTCTACAATCTCGTAGATGTGGGGCATGGCCTTGCTCCACGTTATCTTTACGGAGGTAGCAAGGGGGTAAGCGGAGAGGTCGAGCGTCTGTACGTAGCCGGTAAGGCTGCCGAGGTCTGTCCAGTTTTCTCCGTCGGTCGTAACGGCGGCCGTGGCGTCGGTAGCTTGTCCGCCGTCCATGTAGAGCTTCAGGCTCTCCACGGGGTTGCGCTGCTGCAGGTTATAGTAGATGGCGTTCTCCTGGTCGGTAAGCCCGGTGTAGCCCACGGCATCGGTCAGCTCGGAGATGCTGATACCGTTCTCGTCGATAGCGGCGGATTGGTACTTGAGCGCGTCGGTCTTGGCGTTCACTTCAATTTCGTAAAGGCGGAGCCATTTCGAGGTGTTCGGCGAGGAGAGGTAGAGGCGCACGTACTTGGCTTTCTGGTTTAGGCCGTCGAAGTCGCAGTAGGACATCTCGTCGTTGTACTTCACGACGTTGGCGTTGGACATGGTGTAGTTGGGCGTCGACGTCCCTTTTATGTTCAGGTTAATCCACGTTGAGCCGTTGGTGGATATTTGTACGCGCCCGGCGGTCATATAGTCTTGGTTGACGGTGCCCATGCAGATGCGCACGTCGCCTATCTCCGTGGTGTCAGCAAGGGTCAGGGTGTAAGCGTCGCCGCTTTGCTGGTTCCGCTTTATGCACGTGTAGGTGGTATAGTCGCCGTCGTACATGTAGTTGGCGGTGTGGTTGTCGTAGAAAGCGTCTGCGCTGGGCACGGAACCGGTGGTGATGGTCGTGCCGAGGGGGAGGTTGAGCGTGAAGGCGCTTTTCTTTATCTGCAAGGAGCGTGGCGTCGCGCTTTCGTTGAGCACAGCGAGGTATTTCACGTGTGTGGCAGGAGCCGTGACGGGCGCGCCGAGCTTAGCCCACGTCTTGCCGTTGGCGCTGTAGAGCAAAGCGAAGTTCTCGGCCAAGGTGTCGGCTATTTGCACGGAGGCAAGCTGCGTGGCCTGCGGCAGGCTGATGCCTACGTACTGCCCCTGTGCCAGCGTGGCGGCCTTAGTCATATTTATATAGGTGACGCCGGTCTGTGTGTTGTAGGGGGTCGTAGCTTTGGCCGTCTCGTGGTTTGTGAAGAAGGCGGGGCGCGTGGCTGCGGACGAGGAGAAGAACTTCTTCAGCGCGTTCTCCTTCAGGTAAGTTAAGAAGGGGCTCCAGTAGAGCTGGGCAGGCTTCGTCAGATAGTGCCCAACGCTGGTGCCGTTGCCCATGCCTTCGAGGGCGTCAACGTAGAAGTCGTCGTTCGTAGAAAGGCTGTCCACCTGCGGGAAGGCTTGTACGTATTGCTCCCACTTAGCGTCGCCTTCTGCCGTTGTGGCGTTGAGCAGGGCGCGTGTAGTAGTGGTCATAGCTTGGAGTTTGAGCAACCAGGGCTTCAAATCGCCGTAGAGCAGGCGGTCACTTTCCGTCTCGCTGTTCTCAAGGCCTGCCATAACGTCCAGGGCGGCCTGTATCTCGTCCAAGCGGCTGAGGAGGTTCGTTGCGTTAGGCTTCCCGGAGTTCAGCGTACTCTTGAACGCGCTCATAAGCGTATTAAAGTCCGACGGGTCGTTGTAGCGCAGGTATTTAGCTAAGAGCTGGTAGGATGCGGCCTTGTCTTTCCCGACAATGGCGGGGAAGGAAGCGTTCCAGCTCTTCGTGTTGTTGAAGCCGTCCGTATTCCAGGCGTAGTCCGCCACGGAGAAGAGGGGTATCTTGGCCACTTCGCCTTCTTGCATCGGGTTTGAGACGATGGCCAAACCGTGCTCAAGCGTGGTGGGGAGCGTGGCGGAGGACGAGACGGCGGGCATGTCGTAGAAATTGGAGTACATGTCCATGGGGTAAAGCTGCGAATCGGCGTTGTCGTTGCAGGGGTAGTTCCACCACCAGCCTACGCTGCGTCCCAGCGGGGAGGCCGTCGTGTTTAGGTCGCTTGTGTTGGGCACGCTCCATACGCCCCAGCCCGTCGTGTAGATGGTAATCTTTGAAGGCGTGGAGCTAAGGGCGTTGAAGAAGCTCGTAAACTGCTCTTCGCTGCCTGCAAAGCCGCGGCAATAAATCTGGGGGACGAAGTGAAGCGGCTTAATGGTGTCTTCCGGCGCTGCGCCCGCCACGTTGTACTTTTCGTCCAAGGCTTCCTGCAACTCCGTAATGCGCTGGGCGTTCAGCTCGTAGCCGCTCTGCGTGGAAGGGATGCTTACGTCGTCCACAAAGACGCCGAACTGCCGCACGCCCAAGTTATACATTAAGTTATACTTCGTCATGATGTCCGTAACGACCGTCGAAGAGCCCAGGAAGCTGTTGCCCGGGTGGATAGCCCAGATGAAGTTTACCTTAGTATTCTTCGATACTTGCATGATGTCGCGCACCATGTCTTGGCTGAGCCAGCCCTTGGCTTCCTGCTCTGCCGTGACGGTTGTGGGGTAAGCCTGCGTCCAGTAGTCAGAGTGGTAGGGGTCGCTCTTCGCGCCGTAGAGGTACGTGTTCATCTTCATCCGCATCATGAAGTTCATCAGGTCTTTCTTCACGCTCACGGAGTAGGGGTAGCCATAGTAGCCCTCCACGATGCCGCGCGACTTCATATCGGCGTAGTCGTATATGTTCACGCAGTTCAGGTCTGTCGTGCCTTCGTCGAGCATCCAGTCCAGGGTTGACAGGCCGTAGAACGTAGCGTCGGTGTTATAGCCCAGGATGACGAGCTTTGCCCTCCCGCCGTCGTTGGTCAGGCTGACGATGTGCTGGTCGAATTTCCCGTTCGTGAAGATGTCGCGTGCCAGGCCGAGCGTTGTAGCTTCGGCGTCGGCGGCTTCAGCAGAGCCGTTCACGCCGAGATATACGTTGGCCAGTTCCGTCGAGGCCGTGCTGCTGAAGCTGGCCGTGAGGCCGTGGTTGGCCAAAACCTGCCGGCAGCGGGCGGTGGTGATGGTGTCGATGCCTCTCTCGGCTATCACGTTCACCGTGGCGGTAAAAGACGTCGTACCGTCCACCGCCTCTTGACTCTGCGGCACGGGATAGACGGTGTAAACGTTGTCCGCCCAGGCGCATGCGCCCAGCAAGCATAGGGCTAAGGTTAGTAATGTCTTTTTCATAATGTATGCTTGTATAAGTTTTGTAAAGTCTCTCTCAGCTTGGCTATCTTGGCCTCCGAGTCGCTCTTCTTCTTTCGCTCCAGGGCGACGACGGCCTCCGGGGCGTTCGCGACGAACCCCGGGTTCGACAGCTTCTTTTCTACGCCCGCCAGGAAGCCTTCCAAGTGTTTCAGCTCGGCTTCGGCCTTAGCTTTCTCGGCCTCCACGTCTATCAGGGTGCCCAGAGGCACGGCGAACTCGCTCGTCCCGACCATGAAGCTGCTGGCGTCCTCGTCTTTACGCGTCACCACCTCTATGCCGTCCAGCCCCGCCATCTTTCCTACGATGCCGTTGTATTCGGCTACCGGGTTTCCGCCCACGGCTTGCAGGTGGAGCGTCACCTTCTTGTTTATGTTCTTCGCATTCCGCACGGCGCGCACGCCTTGCACAATGCCTTTTATCGTATCAAAGCGTGCCAAGAGGGCGGCGTCGTCCGGCCGGGGCGCAGGGATGGAGAGGGGGTCAACCATCAGGCTTTCGCCGTCGCGGCGCTGCGCGAGGTGTTGCCAAAGCTCCTCCGTGATAAACGGCATGAAGGGGTGCAACAGGTGGAGCAGGTCGTTGAAGTATCCCTTCACGCCCTCCAGCGTAGGCCGGTCTATGGGTGTGCCGTAGGCGGGCTTCACCATTTCCAGTAGCCAGCCGCTGAAGTCTTCCGTCACGAGGCGGTAAACTTCCATCAGTGCCTCGCTGAGGCGGTATTTCCCGAAGAGGTCGGCTATCTGCGCGCTGCCGGCTCGCAACTGTGCGCCGAACCATTCCAGCGCCTGCCGGTTCGCCTCGGGCTGCGGGGCGGCGGCTACGTCCCAGCCCTCCACGAGGCGGTAGCAGTTCCATATCTTGTTACAGAAGCCGGCGCCTTGTGCGCAGAGCGCGTCGTCGTAGAGCAGGTCGTTGCCCGCCGGGGCGGCGAGCATGAGTCCCATGCGCACGCCGTCGGCTCCGAACTTGTCGATAAGGGCGAGCGGGTCGGGGGAGTTGCCTAAGGACTTGGACATCTTGCGTCCCAGCTTGTCACGGACGATGCCCGTGAAGTAAACGTGCCGGAAGGGCATCTTGCCCGGGAACTCGTAGCCCGCCATTATCATTCGCGCCACCCAGAAGAAGATGATGTCCGGCCCCGTGACGAGGTCGCTCGTCGGGTAGTAGTAGTTGAAGTCGGCGTTGCCGGGCTGCGTGATGCCGTTAAACAGGGAGATGGGCCACAGCCACGAGGAGAACCACGTATCCAGCGCGTCCTCGTCCTGCCACAGGTCGGCGGCGGTCAGTGCTGCGTTCCCGCTTTGCTCACGTGCCAAGGCCAAAGCCTCCGCTGCCGTCTCGGCCACGACGAACGTCCCGTCGGGCAAGTAATAGGCCGGGATGCGATGTCCCCACCACAGCTGCCGGCTGATGCACCAGTCTTTTATATTCTCCAGCCAGTGGCGATAGGTGTTCTTGTATTTCGCCGGATAGAACTTTATCTCGTCGTTCATCACGGGGGGCAGCGCCAGGTCGGCGAAGTGCTGCATCCGGAGAAACCACTGCGTGGAGAGCTTCGGCTCTATCGGCACGTTAGTCCGCTCGGAGAAGCCTACGTTGTTCGTGTAGTCCTCCACGCGTTCCATGAGCCCTGCGGCCTCCAGGTCTTTCTCTATCCGGCGGCGCACCTCGAAGCGGTCTTGCCCCACGTAGAGGCCGGCAGCTGCCGAGAGCGTCCCGTCGTCGTTGAAGATGTCGATGGTCTGCAGGTGATGCTTCAGCCCGAGTGCGTGGTCGTTCACGTCGTGGGCGGGCGTAACCTTCAGGCAGCCCGTCCCGAACTCGGTATCTACGTAGCTGTCTTCTATGACGGGTACCACGCGCCCCACGAGCGGCACGATGACTTTCCGTCCCGCGAGCCAGCGGTTCTTCGGGTCGGCGGGGTTGATACACATTGCCGTATCGCCCATGATGGTCTCCGGGCGCGTCGTGGCCACTACGGCGTAGCGCCGCCCCTGCTCGTCCGTATGCACCACGCAACCCTCCGTAGTAGGCGCCGCAGGGTCGTCATCCGCCACGTAGTACCGCAGATAGTACAGCTTCGAGTGTTCTTCACGGTATATCACCTCCTCGTCGCTCAGCGCGGTCAGCGCCTTGGGGTCCCAGTTTACCATGCGCACGCCGCGGTAGATGAGGCCTTTGCGGTAGAGGTTTACAAAGACGCGGATGACGCTCCGTGAGCGCTCCTCGTCCATTGTGAAGGCCGTACGGTCCCAGTCGCACGACGCGCCGACGCGCCGCAGCTGCTTCAGGATAATGCCGCCGTGCTCTTCTGTCCATGCCCACGCGTGCTTGAGAAACTCCTCCCGCGTCAGGTCGGCCTTCTTAATGCCCCGCTCCGCCAAGCGCCCCACCACCTTGGCTTCCGTCGCGATGCTCGCGTGGTCCGTACCCGGCACCCAGCACGCGTTCTTTCCCTCCAGGCGGGCGCGCCGCACCAGGATGTCCTGTATCGTCTCGTTAAGCATGTGCCCCATATGGAGCACGCCCGTCACGTTAGGCGGCGGGATGACTATCGTGTAAGGCTCGCGACTGTCCGGCCGGGAGGCAAACAGCTTGTGCTCGTCCCAGTACTTATACCATTTCTCCTCCACCGCAGCGGGGTCGTATGTCTTGGCTAATTCTTGCATGCTCTTTCTTTGTACTTTTCAAAAACGTCCCGTCGAGCGCGCCGCTCCCCGGGATGGTAGCAAAAGTAGCGCTTGCCGACGGAAAACCCAAGCTCCCGCGTTATAATTCTTCTTAAAGCCTCGTAGCACAGCTCCTCACTCATCCATCATCTCTGCGGCGCCGGTCGTGGCGGTAGCGCTGCCGGTCGCCTACCCTCCCCTTTGCTCTGCACCCACGCGCTGCTTTAGTTTTCCAAGCCTCTTTAGCTATCTATCCGCCTTAGCTATCTTAGCTACAATAGCCTCCTTAGCTACAAAAACTATCTTAGCTACCCCAACCACCGCAGGGGGAAGGCTTCTGCCGCGCTGCTACAGCTTTGTAAGAATTTTTCATTGTAGCATAAGCCCCTGTTTGACAACCAATGCAAAGATACGAAAACCGCCGATACCCACCAAGCTTTCCCGTTTTTTTTGCTAAAAATTTTAGCCCGTCGCGCCGCGGTTTTGTCAAGGAAGTGGAAAGCAAAAGGAAAGGGGGAAAGGGGAAATGGAAGTACGAAGTTCACCAAGTTCACCAAGTTCACCAAGTTCACCAAATTCACCCCCTATACTTTCTCTCTCTTTCACACCCTACTCTTTCCCCAAAAAGGTCATAGGGTACAAATGATTCTATATAATCACTTTTCTTCTATATTTATAATAGGTGTAGGGAGAGAAAAGGGTTATAGTGGGAACAAGTAATCGTCTACCCCCCTCCGGCGATACAAGGACATCAGTAGAGAGGGTGTGTATAGTGAAAAAGAGTAGGGGGTGAATTTGGTGAATTTGGTGAACTTCTCTTTTGCGCCCCTCTCCCCTTTGACAGGTCAGCTCTGTGAGCTGATAGGTGCCTTCTGCGGCGCGGCAGTCGGCACTTGTCAGCCGGCACGTCCGAGCTGCTGCGGACGAAATGGCACTTCCCGAGGGTAAGGGGGTAGCGAAATGCGACACCCTCGCCTGCCCCTCGCCCTTCAATATCAAAACGGTAACCCGCCGCTGCGGCGTATCATCAGGCGAGAAAATACCACAAACCGGGCGATACGAACAGCCTTGACGTACCGAGAACTTGTCCTTAGCTAAGTCGCTCAGAAAACGGTATAATAAACGCGCACAAATGTCTGTATGGCACGCAATTTGCTCTACTTGGTGCGTGCAATACTTTAACGGTTATCTTCCTGCGCGCATAGCCCCTTTGCCGGACGGGGACAAGCGTCAGGACAGAAGCCGAGCGGGTTAGCCAACGGGTACGAGTTTGGAGCCTTCCCAGCGGTAGCGGACGGCGGGGCGCAGGAGGCGCGAAAGGGCAGCAGAGTCGGCGGGCGTGGCATTGGGAACGCTGACGCTGAAGGACACGAGGCGCGGGTTGCTCCTGAGGAATTCGGCTCCGACGTAGAGGGGGCGTAAGCGGGTACGCAACTGCTCACGGCGCCAGTCGGGGAGGCTGTCTGCGCGTTCATTGCGTGTTTCGGAGGCTGCCGAAGCGTCGTTTCCGGGGGGAGCGTCGACCGTCGCAGGTGTCGAGAGCCAAAAGTCGGCGGGGGAAAAGCGCGGCGTGACATCGGCAAGGAGTTCCCAGGCCGGGGAGTAGAGCTTTATGCGCGTGTCGTGCGCCGGGAGCAGCGTGGTGGAAGCCACGGCGACGTTGCCGCCGGGAAGTGCGAGCAGCTGCCACGTGCCGGCGGCAGAGAGCGTCAGGCAGAGGAGCGAATCGGAGCGGAACGTGAGGCGCGAGGTGCCTTCCAGCGCATTCTCTGCGGTAGCTTCGTCGGGGTGGGTGGCGTACGCATTGAGCAACGTCAGGCGTTCTATCGTCCCGAGCTGGGGTAGCAGGGCGGAAGGCACACTCAGGAAGAGGCTGTCGGCAGGTGCGGCGCGAAAAGCGTAAGCCATGAGGGCAAAAAGAAGCGTCAGGAGGGTACGTCGGGACATAACGGGTTGAATTTGGCCACAAATTTACGGAAAACGGGCGCTGCGTGCGGGCGCGGGAATGTAATAATACGTTAAAATAGGGGCGCAAAAAGGCCGGTGCGTTGGGTGTTTGCTTAAAAAGCCGTAACTTTGCGGGCAATTCGGGACGATGCGCGAAGCGTGAGCGCCGCAAGGGCTTAAACCGCACAAAGCGTCTCCCACATTTACCTTACCCGGTTGTCGTACAAGCTCCTGCGAGCCGAGCCGACGGCCACAAAACAAGTAAAAAACGTTATGAAAAAGGGCATCCATCCTGACAATTACCGCCCCGTAGTGTTCAAGGACATGAGCAACGGCGACATGTTCCTCTCCCGCTCCACGTGCAAGACGACGGAGACCGTAGAGTTTGAAGGTGAGACCTATCCCGTAGTAAAGCTGGAGATTTCCAGCACATCGCACCCCTTCTACACGGGCAAGTCGAAGCTTGTGGACACAGCCGGCCGCGTGGACAAGTTCATGAGCCGCTACGGGCAAGCAAGAAAGAAATAAGCCCCGCGCCGTCCCGACTTACGGAATGGCTGTTAGGGACTATCCCCCGAGCATGGGCGTGTCTGCCAAGACGCGCCTTTTTTGTTATCAATCGAACCCATGGCAAAAGAGTGCATCCGCATAGGTCTCGTCGGCACCGGGCAGCGGGGTTGCCGGACGCTGGAACGCTATGCCTACATCCGTCACGCCGCCATCTGCGCCTTGGCAGACTTGGACGGACAGCGCCTCGCTGCGGCGCAGGAAATGCTACGCGCCGGCCACCGGCCCGCAGCCAAACTCTACGAAGGGGCAGACGGGTGGCGACAGATGTGCCGCCGGCGAGACATAGACCTAATCTATATCTGCACAGACTGGCAGACGCACGCGGCCATGGCCATCTACGCCATGGAACAGGGCAAGGACGTGGCCGTAGAGGTGCCCGCCGCGACGACGGTGGACGAGTGCCACGCGCTGGTGGCGACGGCGGAGCAAACGGGGCGGCAATGTTTCATGACGGAGAACTGTTGCTACGACCGCTTCGCCCTCGCCTGTCTCGAAATGCACCGCCAAGGACTTTTCGGTACGCTGCGCCACCTGGAAGGCGCCTACATCCACGAGCTAAGTGCGGAGCACGGCTGGATGGAAAGCAACTACGCGCACCACGGCGGCAACCCCTACCCCACGCACGGCCTCGGCCCCATGGCTAAGTTGCTCGGGCTGGGGCGCACAGACGAGATGGAATACCTCACGTCCATGACGTCGGCCGAGGGATACGTCAGCTCAACCCTTATCCGCACACGGCGCGGCGTGACCCTGCTCCTGCAACTT
This sequence comes from uncultured Prevotellamassilia sp., assembly GCA_964641085.1. Lineage (GTDB taxonomy): Bacteria > Bacteroidota > Bacteroidia > Bacteroidales > Bacteroidaceae > Alloprevotella. Next base: position 102,907 of record CAZXJS010000002.1, read on the forward strand.
GACGTGACGACCCCGCGCCCCTACAGCCGTCTGCAAACCATCTGCGGCTCGGAAGGCTTTGCGCAGAAATACCCCGTGCCGACCCTGCAACTGCGGGAGACAGGGCTGCTGACGGGAGAGGCCGCCACGCACTACGCCGCTACGTTCGAGACGAGCGACGCGGCACGATGCTGGCACCGAGGCCACAGCCTGGGCGTACCGAACGAGATGAACTACGCTATGGATAGCCGACTGGTGCACTGCCTGCGGCACGGGCTTCCCTTGGATATTGATGTGTACGACGCTGCCGCGTGGTCGTGCCTTGCCGAGCTGACGCGCCAATCGGCCGGGAACGGGAGCCGGCCCGTAGCCGTTCCCACCTTCAGACCGGAAAAACGGGATTAAAACCTACCTATTCACAATTAAAGCCGTACTCCTCGCCCGCAAGCGAAGCGTACGGTTTTCTTTTTCCCCTGTCGCCGGAAAAGTCGGGGAGGCAGGGTTTCCCCGTTGCCTTTTACAGCTCCTTATCCCCCGTTTCCCCGCCTGTGGCAAAGGCCATCACCTGCCTGTCAAAGAGGTCGTCGCCACCAAACAGAAACTTCACCTCCACCGGTTGCACGTAGAGGCGATGCCGCAAGGGGCTGATGAGTTGCGGGGCAACGCTGCGCAGGCGCGGAACGTCTTTCTCCGTGGTCAGCACAATGCTGCGCCCCACGGGAAGGGCGTCGAAGGCCTCGTTCATGCGGGCTACATCGGCACGGGTGAAGCTGTGGTGGTCGGGGAAACGGAGTAGGCGGACGCGGCAGCCCGCAGCCGTCCAATGGTCGCGGAGCGGTTCCGGCTGGGCTATGCCGGCTATCAATAAAACGTCGAGCGGCGGTTCCTGCAAGCGCTGCGCGGGGTCTTCCATGAGGTAGGGCGAGGCATAGCGCAACGTTGTGAAATACAAGGTCTGACGTGGGCGCAACGCAAGGCGGCGCCGCACGGCGTCAGCCTCGTCCCGCGAGAGCTTAGGCGGGCATTTCGTCACGATAACTACGTCGGCCCGCCGCGCACCGCTTTTCCCCTCGCGCAGGCGTCCGGCCGGCAAGACGGCGTCGTCCACGTAGAGCCTGTCGAACCGCGTCAGCAGGATTTGCAGGCTGGCTTTGACGTAGCGGTGCTGGTAGTTGTCGTCGAGCACAACGACCTGCGGGGGCGACGGCAAGGCGAGCAGCCGCGCCATACCCGTCCTGCGGCGGGCGCAAACGGCCACCGTGACGTCCGGGAACTTCCGGCTCATCTGGCAAGGCTCGTCGCCCCCCAGCTCTGCCGGAGTATCCGCTGTCACAAGCCGAAAATCCTTTCCGCGCCGCCCATAGCCGCGGCTCAAGACGGCCGTGCGGAAGCGCCGCTGCAACAGCCGCAAGAGATACTCGGCATGGGGCGTCTTGCCCGTGCCACCTACGGCGAGATTGCCCACCCCGACGACGGGCACGGGATAGGTCTGCGAACGGAGAATGCCCCGGTCGAAAAGCCGGTTTCGCACTTGCATCGCAGCAGCATAAACCCACGCAAGGGGAAGCAGCACCTTCGCGGCAATAGCCATAATATAATAAGGTATATCAGCGTAGGTTCGGCTCGTAGGCCATCCGTGCCTGCAAGCAGTCGCGCCCCTCGAGGCTCGTAGCGAGACGTAGCGGGGCATAATAGGCACCCAGCGTGGCGCGGAGTTCGCGATTCAAGTAGTTTTCGCTTTTCTGCTGCATGAAAGCTTCGAGCCAGTTGGCGGGTAGAGGGGCGTAAATCGTGGCGAAACGGGACACGCCGGCCAGTTTTGCGGCTTCAGCAATGGCTGTGTCTAAGTTACCCAGTTGGTCAACGAGGCCCAGCTTTTGCGCCATCGCCCCTGTCCACACACGACCCTGCGCTATGCTGTCGATTTGTGCGGGCTGGCGATGACGGCCCTCGGCCACGCGCTTCAGGAAGAGCCGGTAGCCGCGGTCAACGTAGGCTTGCATGGCGGCACCTTCCTGGGCGTTGAGGGCACGTCCCACGGCGCCGAAGTCAGAGGCCTCGTTTGTTTTCACCACGTCGAAGTGGAGCCCCAGCTTCTCGGTCATCAGGCCGCTTACGTCGGGCACCATGCCGAATATGCCTATGCTGCCCGTCAGCGTCGTGGGTTCAGCGATGATTTTGTCCGCCCCGCAGCTGATGTAGTAGCCCCCGCTGGCTGCCATGCCGCTCATGCTGACCACGACGGGCTTCTTCTTCTTCAGCAGCTGCACGGCACGCCATATTTGCTCCGAGGCATAAGCGCTGCCGCCGCCACTGTTGACGCGCAGCACGACGGCCTTCACCTCTTTGTCGTTCATAAGCTTGTCTAAGTCAGACACTACGTCCGGCCCGACGATTTGCGGCTCATCAGAAAGCCCCTTTGTCTCGGCGCCCACGATGCTTCCTTCGCAATAGTAAACGGCTATCTTGTCCTTGGCCTTCTTGGGCTCGTAATACATGGCCAGCTCGCGCGGCGAGACGGTATGCAGACTGCCGCCCACGGCATTTCGCAACTTGTCGCGCACTTGGTCCACGTAGCAAAGCTCGTCCACGAAGCGCGCCTTCACGCATAGCTGCGGCTCCTCCAAAGCGACGTACCGATTGGCCAGACCGGCCACCGAATCCTTCGGCAGTTTGCGGCTCGCAGCTACGTCCCGGCAGAGGCTACCCCAAATGTCGTCGATGTAGGCCTGCACTTGCGAGCGGTTTTCCGGGCTCATATCGGTGCGGGTGTACGGTTCAACGTAGCTTTTGTACGTCCCAACGCGGAACACCTGCATCTTGACGCCGATTTTCTCCAACAAATCCTTGTAATAGATAGGCTCTGCGGCCAGCCCGTGCCAGTCCAGCATGCCGCCGGGGTTGAGCCATATTTTGTCCGCTACGCTGCAGACGTAGTAAGCTCCCTGCGAGTAGGTGTCAGCATAGGCATAGACGAACTTACCCGTCTTTTTGAAGTCAGCCAGTGCGCCCCGCAACTCCTGCAACGAGGCATAGTCGGCGCTCAGGACGCCTCCCTCGAGGTATATGCCGCTCACGCGGTCGTCCGTCTTGGCCACGTTGATGGCTCGCAGCATGTCGTCAAGTCCTTGCTCCTCGAGGAGGTCGTTTCCAAGCAACATGGCGAGCGGGTTCTCCACGGCGCGCTCGCTCAGGGTGCCTGAGAGTGAGATGTGAAGCACGCTATGTTCGGACAGCGCTACTTTCTGCTCGCCCGCAACAACCATGCTGGAGAGCATGACGAAGAAAAGCACCACGCAGAAGGCGCCGACGACGATTAGTCCGACTATGGTAGCCAGCACGTATTTGAAAAACTCTTTCATCACTTACTTATCAATGGGTTTGGGCAGGTTAACTTGTTGGCGGTCGCAGCCCTTAGTCTTTAAGTACGACTTCCACGGGGCAATGGTCGGAGCCGAAGATTTCAGTATGTATGCTTGCGTCGGTAAGGCGCTCCCGCAGGCGGTCGGATACGAGGAAATAGTCGATGCGCCAGCCGGCGTTCGTCTCGCGGGCGTGGCGTCGGTAGCTCCACCAGCTGTACACGCCGGCAAGTCCCGGATGCAGGTATCGGAAGGTGTCCGTAAAGCCGGCGGCAAGCAGCTCCGTCATCTTTGCGCGTTCTTCGTCGGTAAATCCGGCGTTTCCGCGGTTTGTCTTGGGGTTTTTAAGGTCTATTTCCTCGTGAGCTACGTTCATGTCGCCGCACGCTACGACGGGCTTCCGCTCATCCAGCGCCTGGAGAAGCCGCCGAAAGGCGTCGTCCCATTCCATGCGGTAGCTGAGGCGTCTGAGGCCGTCTTGGCTATTCGGCGTATAGACGTCGACCAGGTAGAAGCTGTCAAACTCCAGGGTAATGACGCGACCCTCGTGGTCGTGCGCGTCGATGCCCAGGCCGTAGCTGACGCTTAGCGGCGGCCTTCGGGTAAAGATTGCCGTGCCGCTGTAGCCTTTCTTATCGGCGTAGTTCCAGTAGGCCTCGTAGCCGTCAAACTGCATGTCGAGCTGGCCGGCTTGCATCTTCGTCTCCTGCAAGCAGAAGGCGTCTGCATCCAAGGCTGCAAAGGCTTCGCGAAAGCCTTTCTTGTCGCAAGCGCGCAGCCCGTTGACGTTCCAAGAAACTAACTTCATCTTGTCAAATCGTTGTCAGCTTGTGCGTGTTCATAAATCCGTTTTCGCTGTCGCCCGTTCAGAACGCGCGCAGGGTAGCTACCAGCCCGGGGGGCAAAGCCAGCCGCGGGTCGTCGCTTTCCGGCTTCAGGTGGTCGAGGAAGGCGGGCATTTCGTCGTGGTAAACCTCGCGCATGTGGTTGTTCGCCTCGTCGGCGCCACGAGCCGAGTAGGAGGCATTGGCCAGTCGGTCGCAGAGTTTCACAAACGGCGCGTAGGGCGTGCGGCGTATGCCTCGGTAGTAATTCTCTCCCGCTCGTTCGGCGCGCGTCCGCCCCTTGTCGTTCGTCAGGGCATAGACAATCTCCGTGGCCAGGCGGGCGTGGCTTTCGTCCAGGCACTTACGCGCCACCGCGAGCACGTCGTTGTACGTCAGGCGCGCGTCCTCAATGCTGTCGTGGTAGTAAGCGGCGAAGAGTAGGGGTACGACGTCGCCCTCCTCCTGGCAAACGTCCGCCCCGTAGCACCTGACGGCGTCGGCCACCATATCCAGGTGGTAGCCGTAGGGATGCCGGCCGTCGTAAGTCTGGTTTACGCTCTCGTGCAAGGCATGTGCGTTGGCCTCGATGCGCGCTATTTCTGCCGCGTGGGCTTCCAGCGCCGTGAGGAAGGCTTCCGTCTCCATATATATTATTATTGTGTGGCAGCGTCTGCGCTTTGTGTGGCGTTAGCTTAGCGTTCGATGTAGGCAAGGACGTCGCCCTTGGCCACGTGTCCGCCCTGCCGGGCAGCAATTTCCACGAGTTTGCCGCCCAGTGCGGCGGGAATCTCCAGGATGCGCCCGTGGTTGTTCTCCAAGTAGCAGAAGAAGTCGCCTTCCGCGTAGCGCTTGCCGATGTAAGGCTCTATGCTGGGCACGTTCTCCGCGTCGCCGTTTATCTCCCAAAGCACGATGCCGGCTTCGGGCGCCACGATGGCGTCAGCCTTGGCGTGTTTGAAGGCCAGCGCCTCTTCGGGGTTGACGTGTTGGGCGAGCGCCTTGTCCTTCGCGGCTTGCAGGTCGGCAAGGAACTGCTTCTTGGCCTGCCCGCTCTTGTAAGCGCGGTATTGGGTTTCGTGCATGGCGAATTCGTAGAGTTCCTCGTCGTCGGGGCCTACGTCCCAGCCGTTCTGCTCCATTTCCGCGCGATACTTGTCCAGGCAGTCGGGATAGAGCGTGCGCGGGTCGCCCGTAAAGAACTCCCGGCCTTGCTCCTTGGCCAGGGCCACGATTTCCGGGGCTACGGGGCCGGGCAGCTTGCCCGATTTGCCCAAAATCATGCCCCACATATTCTCGTCCATCATAGAGAAGCGCGGCTTGCCCATGGACTCTGTCAGCAAGTTCATCAGGGCTATGTTCTTCGTATATTGGGAGAAGGGCGTGACAAGTGGGGGATAGCCGACGCGGGGCCAGACGTAGCCGACCTCGTCAAAGAGACGGATGAGCAGCTCGTCCTCCGTGTAGGCAGGTTCTCCCTTCTTCTCGCGGTTGTTGTTGATTGCCTGCATGGCTCCCTTCAGGTCAGCCATCATGGAGCCCATCATGCCGCCCGGCAAGCCGCACCCCAGCAGCAGCGAGCTCATGAAGTGGTTCTGCGGGTTCATGAAATAGCCCAGGAAGTCGTCGATGAACGACTGCGTCAGCGCTCGGGCCTCCATGTAAGCCTGCATGTTAATCTCCGGCACGTCGAAGCCGGCGTTTTTCAGCATACTCTGCACGGATATGACGTCCGGATGGCCTTTTCCCCAGGAGAGGGGCTCCATGGCCACGTCGATAACGTCCACTCCGGCCTTTGCAACCTCCAGTATGCTTGCCATGACCAGCCCCGGGCCGTTGTGGCCGTGATATTGCACGGTGATGTCGGGGTGCTTCGTCTTAATCATGGCGCAGAGCTTGCCGAGCAGGGCGGGCTGGCCGATACCTGCCATGTCCTTGAGGCATATCTCCGGCGCCCCGGCCTCGATGAGTTGGTCGGCAATGGCGCTGTAGTATTCAGCGGTATGGATGGGGGAGTTCGTAATGCAGAGCGTGGCCTGCGGAGTCATGCCCGCCTCCTTCGCCCAACCGATGGACGGAATGATGTTCCGCACGTCGTTCAGGCCGCAGAAGATGCGCGGGATGTCAACGCCCTGCGCGTGCTTCACGCGATACTGCAAGCGCCGCAGGTCGTCCGAGCAGGGAAACATGCGCAGCGCGTTCAGGCCGCGGTCCAGCATGTGCGTCTTGATGCCTGCCTCGTTGAAAGGCTTGGTAAAGGCACGCACCGCCGCGTTGGGGTTTTCGCCGTACAGAAGGTTCACCTGCTCGAAAGCGCCTCCGTTCGTCTCGACACGGGCGAAGCACCCCATGTCTATTATCACCGGAGCAATCTTTTCCAGTTGGTCTTTGCGCGGCTGAAACTTGCCGAAGCTTTGGTACATGTCGCGGTAAACGAGGCTGAACTGTATTTTACGTTTTGCCATATCTTGATAATGTTTTTGTTTCAAGCTTTTGCGGCACGCCGTGCGCCGCCTTCTACTGTGCGCGAAGTTAGCAATATAAATCAGAAACCCGCACGCCGCGCTTGGAAAACGGCCGCCGGGTCCCCTCCCCTATCCGCCGCGTTGCCCCTGCTCGCTGCGCGCCGTTGCGCCGCCCGCCACGGTTCGCAAACAAGAGGAACAACAGAAATGAGGGCAAAAATCCGAAAATAGCAGGCACTAAGCTTGAAATAAGTCCGACTTAGTTTGAAATAAGTCCGCCCTATTTTATGTGCGACGTACGACAAACTATTGTGCGACAATTGCCAAACAATTGTGCGACAATTGGCAAACAATTGTGCGACAATTGCCAAACAATTGTGCGACAATTGGCAAACGAAAAATAAGTGCCGACTATTTCAAAATAGGTGCCGACTAATTTCGGGTTTTAGGCGGGTTTTAGGCGCAAAGTCGGGTTATAAAAAGAAAAAGCCCGGCTTGTCGGGCGACAAACCGAGCTTGTAGTAAAGGAGTTGCGGCGCAGGGTCGTGCGCCTCGGGGTTTTACTCCCAGCCTAAGGCGCTGGCGCCGAGCACGGCGGCCTCGCTGCCGTTGAGGGCGCTGACGAGGAGCTTGGCCTGCCCCTTAAAGGTGAAGAGGCTGTTCTCGTCGTAGGCTTTCTGGATGGGGTCCATTATCCAGTGGCCGGCCTTGGTCAGTCCGCCGAAGAAGATGAAGGCTTCGGGGGCATTGAAGAGGGCGAAGTTGGCACATGCGGCGCCGAGTATCTCACCGGTGTAGTCGAAAATATCCTTTGCAATGCGCTCGCCGGCCTCTGCGGCTTTGAAAACGTCGAACGAGGTGATGTCCTCGGGCTTCATGCCGCGCAGCTGGGAAGGTTCGTCGGAGCGCTCCAGCATCAGGCGCGCCGTGCGTGCCACTCCCGTGGCGGAGCAATAGGTTTCCAGGCAGCCTTTCCGCCCGCAGCCGCAGGGACGTGCCTCGGGCGAGCGGTCAACAATGGCGTGACCCAGCTCACCGGCGAAGCCGTCGGAGCCATAGACCACGTTGCCGTCGACAACGATGCCGGAGCCGACGCCGGTGCCGAGGGTAATCATGATAAAGTTCTTCATGCCGCGCGCCACGCCGTAGGTCATCTCGCCCAGTGCGGCGGCGTTGGCGTCGTTGGTGACGCGGGTGGGCACGCCGAGGGCTTCCTCGAAGAGGCTGGCGATGGGGACGACGCCTTTCCAGGCGAGGTTGGGCGCGTTCTCTATGTTGCCGGTGTAGAAGTTGGCGTTAGGCGCGCCGATGCCCATGCCTTTCACCTTGTCGATGCCTCCGATGAGGTCTATGGCGGGTTGCAGGGCTTCGACGGAGGCTTTGACGTAGTCTTTCACGTCGGGGTAAGCTTTTGAGCTAATGACGGTCTGCGCTTTCACGGTGCCGCGCTGGTCCACGATGCCGAAGACGGAGTTTGTGCCGCCCATGTCCAAACCGATGACGTAGGGCTGTTCGATTTCTTCTGCCATGATGTTGCGAATTAAGGGTTTGTTTTGCTTTGTGTGTGTGACAAAGATACGCATTTCCGCGTTACGCGCCACCGCTCGGGGGGAAAAACTTGCGTTTTCAGGCGCTTTGTGCTACTTTTGCCCTGCTATGGCAGCCTTCGAAGCATTTATTGGCCTGTTTCAAACCATTATAAAAGGTTTGCTCATAGGCATCTGCGCCTCTGCGCCGATGGGTCCGGTGGGTATCCTTTGCATCCAGCGCACGATGCGGAAGGGTCGCGCCTACGGCCTGGCTACCGGTGCGGGAGCTGCCTTGAGCGACCTGATATATGCGCTCTTCACCGGCTTGGGGCTTTCCTTCTTCATGGCGTTTATCGAGAACGAAGCCACACTCTTTTGGTTGAAACTGATAGGCTCCGCCATGCTCTTCCTCTTCGGCCTGTGGACGCTCCGTTCCGACCCGAAGAAAATCGTCCGCCCGCCTTCAAGCCAAAAAGGGAAGGGCACGCTGCTGCAAAACTTCGTGACGTCGTTTCTGCTCACGTTCTCAAACCCGCTCATCATCTTCCTGTTCATCGCTTTGTTCAACATGCTGACGTTTGTCATCCCTAAGACGAACTACATCTTCGGGATGCTCATAGGCTACGTGAGCATCGTCTGCGGCGCCATGCTTTGGTGGTACGGCCTGACGTACGTGCTGACGAAGGCGAAGGGCAGCTTCGGCGCTCGCGGTATTTACCGGCTGAACCAGACCATTGGCTGGGTCGTTGTGGTCGTAGCCGTGGGCTACGCGGCCGACACCATTTTCCACCTCTCTTTTTACTGAACGCCCCGGTGCGTAGCGACGACGGCGGGGGGCGGCCTTTTCAGGCCTGCGCCCAAGGCTGAGCCGGACACGACGCACCCATATAATAATGTATTCCCCATGATAATAGCCAACCGGCTGAAGGACACGAATCGCGCCGAGTACCTGCTCTACATGTGGCAGGTGGAGGACCTGCTGCGCGCCTACGGCTGCGACATCTCGGAGATAGATGAGCACTACCTGCGCCGCTTCACGCTTCCGCCCGAGCAAATGGCGCAGATGCGGCAGTGGTACGCTGACCTCTGCGACATGATGCGCACGGAAGGGAAGGTGGCCGGCGGCCACTTGCAGATAAACCGCAACACGCTTCAGGAGCTGGCCGACCTGCACGCCCGGCTGCTCGCTTCGCCCAACTTCCCGTACTATAAAGCCATGTACCACAAGGTGCTCCCCTACATAGTGGAGGTTCGAGCCAAGGGTGGCGCGAAGGACGTGGGCGAGCTGGAGACTTGCTTCGACGTGCTCTACGGCACCATGCTGCTACGCCTGCAACACAAGGAGGTGACAGACCCCACACGCGAGGCCGTGAAGGACATCTCTACGCTGCTCGGCCAGCTCTCCGACTATTACCTCAAAGACCGGGAAGAACCGTTGGACTTTTAAACCTTAAGAAAGATGAACATCCTTGTGACCGGCTGCAACGGGCAGCTCGGAAACGAAATCCGCCTCTTGGCTTCCAGCCATCCCGAGCACACGTTCCACTTCACGGACGTAGCAGAGCTTGACATCACGCAGCCGGACGCTATCCGCGCCTTCGTTGCGCAGAACAGCATTGCGCTGACCATCAACTGCGCCGCTTTCACGGCCGTGGACAAGGCAGAAAGTCAGGAAGCCCTTTGCGACCGCCTCAACCACGTCGCGCCGGGCCACTTGGCCGAGGCCATGCACAGCGCTGGCGGCTCGCTCATCCATATCTCGACGGACTACGTCTTCAACGGCACGGCACACGTGCCCTACAAGGAAGATGATGCGCCGTGCCCCGACAGTGTGTATGGCCGCACGAAACTTGCGGGCGAACAGGCCGTACTTGCTGCCTGTCCGCAGGCCGTCATCGTGCGCACAGCTTGGCTCTATTCTTCCTTTGGCGGCAACTTTGTGAAGACCATGTTGCGCCTGGGACGCGAAAAAACAGAGCTGGGCGTCGTTGCCGACCAGATAGGCACCCCCACCTACGCCCGGGACTTGGCCGCAGCGCTTTTGGCCATCGTTGACCACGGCCTTGTCCCCGGCATCTACCATTATTCCAACGAAGGAGTCACCTCTTGGTACGACTTTGCCCGAGCCATCCACCGCGAAGCCGGCCTTACGACGTGCCGTGTCCGCCCGCTGCACACGGAGGAATACCCCACGCCCGCACGGCGGCCGCATTTCTCCGTTTTGGACAAGTCTAAAATCAAACAAACCTACGGTATCAGCGTGCCGTGGTGGGAAGACTCGCTGCGGGAGTGCATAGAGAAACTGGCAAGCCAAGGATGAACCTGCTCACGCTCGTCTCGCGGCATCGCAGCGCGCTGATGGCGTTTGCCATCTTTGCCATACTCTTCACCCACGCGGGGGTGAGCTTTGGCAGCTCGGCCGCAGACCGCTTTTGCCTTATGGGACAAAGCGGCGTGGACTTGTTCTTCTTCCTTTCCGGCTTCGGGCTTTATTTCTCCTCCCTGAAACGCCAGAGCTTCGGGCACTTCTATCTGAAGCGCTTCGTACGAATTTACCCGGCGTTCCTCGTAATTCTCCTCATTCGGCTTCTGGCCGGCCACACCTTTACTTGGGACCTTTTTTTTGAGGAGGCCTCGACGCTCGGCTTTTGGATGCCGTATCAAAAAGTACGGGTCTTTGGCTGGTTCGTCTCGGCCATCCTTTTGCTTTACCTTATCTTCCCCCTCTACATCCGGTTTTTTAGACGCCGGCCGCTTGTTGCAACGCTCTTGGCCTGCCTCGTGGGGATAGCGCTGACGGGTGCTTACGGCTACAAGGCACTTGTGCTCTCCCGGGGCTGGAGCAATTCGTACATCCTCTTCTTTGCCCGCATCCCGGCCTTCTTTATCGGCGTGTATTGCGGCCGTCTGAGCCGGAAAACGCCAAGCGGCCGCAACTACCTTTGGTTTGGCGCCTTCACAGTGCTTGCGCTAACGGTCATAGCCGGTTGGAATCAAGGGATGAACGCCTGGGGCTGGAAGCCAATGCGCGAGTCGGGGCTGGCCTTCCTGCCTTTTGCGGTAGCAGGGCCGGTCTTCTGCGTGCTCATGTCCATGGTGCTGGAAAGCGCGCCCCGACTGCTGCTCAAGGTCTTGGGCGTAATAGGCGGCAGCACGTTGGAAATATACCTCCTCTTAGGCACGGCGTACGCTTACAAGTGGCCCTTAGCCAAGACGCTCGGCGTAAACGTGCGCTGGAGCGTGCTGCTTCTCATGGTGGCGTGCGTGGCGGCAAGCATCGTGCTTCATTATGCCATTACGCGGCTGGTAAACAAAACTATGTTGGGCTTACGAAAATCTATGTGAAACAAAGACACTTACAGCATGAACAAAGAAATAGACAGACGGCGCACCTTCGCCATCATCTCTCACCCCGACGCGGGCAAGACAACGCTGACCGAGAAGCTCCTGCTCTTCGGCGGACAGATACAGGTGGCCGGAGCCGTCAAGAGCCACAAGATACGTAAGACAGCCACGTCAGACTGGATGGACATAGAGAAACAGCGCGGCATCTCCGTCACCACGTCCGTCATGGAGTTTGACTACAACGGCTACAAAGTGAACATTCTCGATACGCCCGGCCACCAAGATTTTGCCGAGGACACGTTCCGCACGCTGACGGCCGTGGACAGCGCCATCATCGTCGTGGACGCAGCCAAGGGCGTAGAAGCTCAGACGCGGAAGCTCATGGCCGTCTGCCGCATGCGACGTACGCCGGTCATCGTCTTCGTTAATAAAATGGACCGCGAAGGCCGCGACCCCTTTGACTTACTTGACGAATTGGAAAAGGAACTCCAGATACACGTACGTCCTCTCTCCTGGCCCATAAACCAAGGCCAGCGCTTCAAGGGCGTTTACAACATTTACGAAGCGCACCTCGACCTCTTCACGCCGGACAAACAACGCGTCACGGAAAAGGTTCAGGTAGATATTAACTCAGACGAGTTGGCTGCTCACATCGGCACTGCGGACGCCGACAAGCTTCGTGAAGATTTGGAAATGGTAGATGGTGTTTACGATGCCTTTTCCCGCGATACCTACCTCGCCGCTCAGCAAGCGCCGGTGTTCTTCGGCTCGGCGCTGAATAACTTTGGCGTGAAAGAACTGCTGGATTGTTTCGTAGAGATAGCCCCTTCGCCGCGGCCGGTGCAGGCCGAAGAGCGCATAGTCCTTCCCGACGAGCCTAAGTTTACCGGCTTCGTCTTTAAAATTACGGCAAACATCGACCCGAACCACCGCTCGTGCATCGCCTTCTGCAAGGTATGCAGCGGCAAGTTCGTCCGCAACGCGCCCTACCTGCACGTGCGCCTCGGCAAGACGGTGCGCTTCTCCAGTCCCGCGCAGTTCATGGCACAGAGAAAGGCCACGGTGGACGAGGCCTGGCCGGGGGACATCGTTGGCCTGCCCGACAACGGCATTTTCAAGATTGGAGACACGCTCACCGAGGGCGAGAGCCTCCACTTCCGCGGACTACCCTGCTTCTCGCCGGAGATGTTTAAGTACATTGAGAACGCTGACCCCATGAAGTCCAAACAGCTCAACCGAGGCATCGAACAACTGATGGACGAAGGCGTGGCGCAACTCTTTACCCGGCAATTCAACGGCCGCAAAATCATCGGTACGGTAGGGCAGCTCCAATTTGAAGTCATCCAGTACCGCTTGGAGAATGAGTACAACGCCAAGTGCCGCTGGGAGCCCCTACCCCTCTATCGCGCCTGCTGGATTCATAGTGACGACGCGGCAGAACTGGAGAACTTTAAGCGCCGTAAATACCAATACATGGCACTTGACCGCGAGGGGCGCGACGTCTTCCTTGCCGACTCGGCCTATATGCTTGAGATGGCACGCCAGGACTTCAAGCACATCACCTTCCACTTCACCTCCGAGTTTTGAACGAGCCAAAGGGCGAAGAACAGTATCCGCAGCTCGCCCTTTTCTGACGTATCGTTCACCTAACATTTAAGGTAGAGGCGGGTAAGCGGCTTTCAACAGTGAGTTAGCGAGCGGAAAAGGCGGGTAAGCGAGCGGTGGCGGCCTACGTTAGGTGAGCAAAGGGAGGATGTCGGCCAGGTGGTGGACGATAGCATCGGGCAGGGCGTCGTCGTGGGCCTCGGGGCCGTTCCAGCCCTCGCCTTGCAGCCAGATGGTGCGGCAGCCGAGGCTGTGAGCCGGGCGTATGTCCTTAGCAAAGCTGTCACCTACGGCGGCGGCCTGCTCCGGGGCGCACCCGGCAGCCTCCAGACCGAGTTGCCAAATGCGCGGGTCGGGCTTGCGAACGCCTACGCGGGCGCTTTCGACGACGGCATAAAAGATGTCAAGCTCGTAAGCAGAGAGGACGCTTTGCAGGTTGCCGTAAAAATTAGATACAAGCACGAGGCGGTGGCGCTCCCCCACCCTGCGGAGCACGTCGCGGCTGATGCGTATGTTTTGCAGCGCATAGTTGTTGCAGAAGTCGGCGATGGCCTCTGCCGCCTCGCGGCGCCGGGCGGGCGTCGTAGGGAAAATGTTTCTGAAGTCGAGCCAAGCCAGCTCCTGCGTCGCTTTATGGAGGAGCATGGCGCGGAAGTCGTCGTGCGGCTTCACGATAGGTGCTTTTGCCAGGGCACGTTCGCCGAAGACATAAGCCTCGTGAAACTGCTCCTGCGTGATGGGAATCCGGGCGTCGCGGTAGGCGTCCCAGAGGATGCCGGCCCAGTGGCGCGCGTCGGTATCAAGCGTGCCGCCATAGTCTAAGAGAACGCAGGAGACGGGGGGAAACGTTGCCATAAGTCAAAATCACTTCATGAGTCGGCGGTTGCCCACTTTTACGAGCAGGACGCCGACAATTATCCAGAATATCTCGCGCACGCGGGTGTAGAAGCTGGCGAGCAATCCCAAGGAAGGAGCGCCAAAACCGAGGATGTCCACGATGGCGGCCAAGGAGCCCTCGCGCGCACCAAGCTGCATGGGCAGGAAGAAAAGTACGTTGCCGACCAAGGAGGAGAAAGCCAGCACCAAGACGGCATCGCCAAAGCCCACGGGGAGGTTGAGGGCGTGGAGGATAAAGAAATACTCCCACGCATTGGTCAAGCGCCCGAGGTACTCCAGGCTTAGGGCGCCGTAGAAGGCGCGGGGCTGCGCGTGCAGGGCGGCTATGTTGCTATCCACCTGCTCCATGGCTTCTTTGTGGCGGTCGTAGAAGCGCCGGGCGGGCTTCTTTAGCAGCGGGATATGGAGCAGGAGGCCGTAAAGGCGCACTATCATCCCGTTGCGGTAGCCGTAATAGAAGAAATAAAGCACCACGGCGAAAACAGCGGTGAAGAGCGCGGCGAGAAGCCAAAGCCAGGCGTCCATGCGCTGGAAATAGAGCAGGATGAAAAGCACGACGCCGGTCATCCATAGGAAGAAATGGGAGAGCACGTGCGTCATGGAATAGAGCACCGTGGCCGACATGGCGCGCGGGGTGCCGATGTAGCTGCTCAGCTCCATGACGCGATAAGGCGCACCGCCTACGCCGAAGGGCGTGGTGTAGCTGAAGGCGAATCCGGAGACGGTGAGCTTGCAGGCATGGGCGTAAGAGAGGTGCTTGTCGTGTTTTCCGCTATTTACAATGACGCTGAAGGCGCCTGCGTTAAAGGCGTAAACGACGACCCAGATGCCAACGACGGCAGGTAGGTAGAGGGCGGCACGTCCGAGGTCGATGTCCTGCGCGCGAAAGTCTGCGCCGAAGCCGTAAGCCATGAAGCCAACAGCCACGACGCCGAAAAGCAGAAAGAGGTTGCGGTAGAGGGGGCGCATGGGCGAGGTCGGTTTGGCGTTAGGCGTACTGTGGCAGGCGGGCAAGTAGGCGGCGGCAAAGCGCTTCGTGGCGCGAGCGCATATACAGGGCAAGGGGCGTCATAAGTACGATTTCGAAGAAGAAGTAAAGCTCGGGATGCTTGAAGAGAAGCACGACGTAGAGCACGATGGCGCGCGTGTTGAACGTCAGAATATTTGTCCACTTCATCAGGGGCAGGCTGCCGGCGCGGAAGTCGCTGCGAAGCTGTTCGGGCAGGGAACGCCCGACGAATTGCTGCGAGAGGGAGGCGCGCAGCTTTTGGAAATTGGGCGTCAGCGCCTCTTGGGCGTGCGTATAGTTGCGGTAAAAGAAGAGGAAGAGCTTCCAGATGAAATCGTGCTTCCAGCTTAGACTTTCATACTCCGCACGTAGTTTGCCGCTATTGTCGAGCTCGCTGCCGCTTTCTCCCTTGAGGAAGAAGAGATGTACGTTGCGGTAATAGTCAGCCAGCTGGCATTGCTTGGCATGGAAGACAACGCCGGAAATAAATGCGATAATCCAAATCCATACGCCCCAGGTGTGTCCGGGTAAGACTTCCCTGTGCGTCAGGCGTAGGCAGATAAAGAAATATATGGAGAAGAACCAGACGTCGCCGGCAAAGCCGTCGAGCACGCGCCCCAAGCGTGTCTTTTGCCCGGTCATACGTGCCAGCTGGCCGTCGCAACTGTCATAGACGTTAGCCCACACCAGCAACAGAATGCCGAGGAGCGTCAGGCGGTAGTCCTCAAAATAGAAGCAGACGCCCGCCCCTGCGCCGAGAAAGATGCTTAGGACAGTGACGACGTTCGGGTGTACGCCGCAGCGGCGGAAGAAGCGCGCCCACAGAAGGCCGAGCGGTCGGGTGAAGTGTATATCCAACCACTCCTCCGTGTCCTGCGACTTGAGCGTGGCGGCGAGTTGTGTGTTTTCAGCCATGGGTCATGAGTCAATAAGTCGGGCTATAGCCTGCGCAGCCGCGGTGCGGCACGGGCTAAAGCTGGGCCAGTCGTTAAAATCTATGATGAGGCAGTCGCCTGCAGGCGTCACGATGGCGTCGCCACCGAAGACGGCAATGCCCGTAAGGCTTGCGGCGTGCAGGGCCTGTGCTCGGAGAGCGGCTGCGTCAAAAGAATAATCACGGAAAGCGGCGTTGTAACGTTCTAAGCCAAACTTGCTGAACGGCACGTCTCCGAGGGGGCGGGAGATATGGAAGAAGTCGGAGCCCAAGACGCCGTAGAATTTGAGCAAGTCGCCCTCGGCATGTTCGGAAACGACGATGCGGGCGCAACCGGCAGAGAAAAGCGCTGACAGTGCGCCGCGAAGCTCGTTCAGATCGGCTTCCCGACTTTCCGGAACGCCCTTGCCCACACGCACGACGTCTCCCGGACTTTGCGCACAGGCATCGCCACGTTTCACCCACAAGGGGAAGCGCAACGGCTGCCCTTCGACGCCGACTACGGGCCGGCCTTCGCACGACAATTCGGAACTACGGATCACGAGGCTGCGCGGCTGTGGAATGTGCTCCTGATTAAATAGCTCCGTCAGCGCACTACGTTCCCAACGCAGCAGACTTGTGGCGGGATTGACGGCACGCAGTCCCGTAGCCTCCGCCTCCGCCAAACGCTGCAAGGCGGCCGTGCTCCGCGCCATACTGAACAAGGCGTCGGCAGAAAGGGTTTGTGGCAGCGCATCTTCGTCGTAAGTCGCTACGTGGTGCCCCCTGTCTTCCAAGGCCCGGGTTACGGCAGCGAATATGGCACGGTCGCGTTCTTCGCTATTGGGGGAGTAACGCGGTGCGCGGCGGATACCGATTATCTTCATGCCTTTAGGAAAGCTTCAGCCTTGGCAATGTCGTCGGCATGGTCGACATCCAAAATCTTAGAAAAGGGGCGCGCCAGGAGACGTAAGCCGTCTGCGAGCATACCCCGCTGGAAGTTGCGCATACGGCTTTGCCCTTCGTTCAAGCAACGCTGTAAGGTGTGCAGGGCAACGGGCCGAAGGGCGTATATGCCGCCGCTGACGTAGCGCACACCGGAGGCCGGCGTGTCGAGAAAGCCCGTGATGCGCCGCGCATCGTCCGTAGCGACGTAGAGGGGCTTTTCGTCGTCCACGAAGTCCGTCACGCCCATCAGCCCGTCGGCTTCTGTGCTGCGGAACTCGCGAATGAAGTCGGCAAACTCCGCCTCGCGGAATACGGTGTCCACCGTTGTGAGGCAGAAGGGCGCATCGGCCAGATAAGGCGCCAAGGCTGCAAAGCTGTGCATCGAACTTGGCGTGCTCTTCACTACGAGGCGCACGCCGGGCGCTCGCCCCTCGGCCATGAGACGTCGGACGTAGCGTTCCGTCTCCGGCGCCAAGGTGTTCACTATGACGGCCGTTTCCTCGGCGCCATTGTCTCTAAAAATGCGCAAAAGGCGCTCTATCATGGGTTCGCCGCAGAGGCGCACGAGCGGCTTGGGCACGCTGACGCCTTCCTGCGCCAAACGCGAACCTTCACCCGCCGCTATGATGCCAAACTTCAAGGGTACGTTTCTTTTATCGGTTAAAATCAGGCTTCTGTCGCGTCCGCCGCGTTATCAGCCGGCGCAGAATGGTCCGTAATCGGCGTTGCGGAACTATCAGTCTGGGCCGGGCGCTCACGACTAAAGCGGCGCGGGCGCTCACCGTCCTCCCGGCGGTCCTTGAAGAGCTTGGGCAACGGATTGCGCGTGGCCTCGTCGTCCCTCTCTCGGTTGCGGTAGATGTCGATGGCGGCAAAAATAGCTTCACGGAAGCTGCGCACGTTGGCCACTCCCTTTCCCGCAATGTCGTAAGCCGTGCCGTGGTCAGGGGAAGTGCGCACGTAGGGCAGGCCGGCGGTGTAGTTCACGCCACCGCCCCTTGACAAGGCTTTGAAGGGCGCAAGGCCCTGGTCATGGTACATGGCCAGGACGCCATCAAAGCGCTTATAATTTGCCGCGCCGAAAAAGCCGTCGGCAGGGTAAGGCCCGAAGACGGGCAACCCCTCTTCAGCCAGTTTGCGAACGACGGGTGCAATGATATCATCGTCCTCCGAGCCGATAGTGCCGTGGTCGCCGTTGTGCGGGTTAAGGCCAAGGACAGCCAAGCGCGGCATGGGAAGCAAGAAGTCGCGACGTAGCGACTGATAGAAAAGACGAGCCTTTTGCTCCACGGCTTCCGGGGTGACGGCGTCCGGCACGTCGCGCAGGGCAAGGTGCGTCGTCACGAGCGCAACGCGCAGGTTGCCGTCCATAAGTATCATCAGCGGCGACGCGTCGCCCAGGCAGGCCGCCAGATACTCCGTGTGGCCGCGGAAACGGAACGCTTCGCTCTGTATCGTGGCTTTGTCGATGGGACAAGTGACGAGGACGTCTATCTCCCCGGCTTTTAGCGCACTGACGGCGCGTTCCAAGGCGTCGAAAGCCGCCTTTCCCGCTTCGCGCGAGGGCTGCCCGAGGTCAACCTTCACCTCTTCGTCGTAGCAACTGACGAGGTTGAGGCGTCCCTCCTGAGCCTCTGCACCGCTGCTGACGGTTAAGAAATTAACCTCGCTATCTATCGCCTTGCGGTGGTAAGCTGCCGTCTTGGGCGAGCCATATACTATCGGCGTGCAAAGCTCCAGCATTTCCTCGTCGGCGAAGGTTCGAAAGATAAGTTCGTATCCTACCCCGTTGGTATCGCCGTGCGTGATGCCCACCCGTAGTTTTCGGTGCGCCGGGGCGGCTTGCTGTTTGGGGGAGGCGGTTTCGTTATTATCGTAGTCCATATCCTGGGTTGTATGTTTATGTTATCCTGTCTTTCGCCTTAGGCACGAGGCGCTTCCTGCAACCGCGCGGCTACTTGTGCACGGCGCTCATCTTCCTGTTGCTTTGTGCTGAGCAATCCGCAGGCAGCCAAGATGTCTTGTCCGCGGCTGGCACGCAACGTGGCGAAGAGGCCGTGTGCGGTGAGGTAGTCGCGGAAGCGCAGCATGGAGGTCTCCGTTGCTGCCCGGAAGGGGCTGTCCGGTATCTCGTGGAAACGGATTAGGTTCACGCGGCAGTCCAACCCGCGAAGCAGACGTACGAGGGCTTCGGCGTGACGTGGCGAGTCGTTCAGGCCGGATAGCAGGATGTATTCAAAGGAAAGGCGCCGCTGGCGGGACTCTCCCGCCTCGTGGGCGGCATGTCGGCCGAACCCATGGCTTTCCAGTAATTTTATAATGTCAACTATCGACGTGGCACGTTCGGCGGGCATGAGCTTAGCTCGTTCTTGCGGGTCGGGATGGTGAAGGCTGATGGCCACGTGGCACCGACTCTCGTCGAGCAGGCGGCGTAGCCCCTTTGCCACACCTACGCTGCTAACCGTGATGCGCCGCGGGCTCCAGGCGTAGCCCCATGGAGCGGTCAGCACCCGTAGCGCGCGCAGCACGTTCTCTACGTTGTCCAGCGGTTCTCCTTGCCCCATAAACACGATGTTCGTTAGGCGGTCGCGCTGGGGCAGACTGTAGATTTGGTTCAGTATGTCGGCGGTGGAGAGTTGGGCTGTGTAGCCTTGGCGGCCGGTCATGCAGAAGGCGCACCCCATTTTGCAGCCCACTTGTGAGGAGACGCAGAGCGTAGCGCGCTCCCCGTCGGGAATGAAAACGGTCTCAACGTAGTGCCCGCCTTGGGTGCGGTAGAGGTATTTCACCGTGCCGTCCGTGCTCTCCTGGCTACCTACGGGTAACGTAGCGCCTACGGTATATAGTTGCGAAAGGCGCGTTCGCGCGTCGCGACTGAGGTTCGTCATGGCGGCGATGTCCGCCACTTGGTGCTTATAGAGCCATCCGGCAAGCTGCTTCCCGACGTAGGCGGGCAGGTTGAGGCTTCGCGCCACGCCTGTCAGCTCCTCCTCGGTCTGACCCAGCAGGGGCTTCAGCGTCGTGGTGTCTTGCTCCTTCCCGTCCATGCTTTCTTTATTGTGCACAAAGATACAGCTTTCCACCGGTACCGGCGCTGCGGGGCGTTTAAAAACGGTCTATATACGTCCGACCCGCCCCACCCTTCCTGCTAAAGAAGGGGAGACGGGTCGGATGTTCTGATACTCGTTGCTAACGATTACTTGGATAGTATCCAAGCGTCCTTATATTGCCCGGCGAGCTCCTTACGTGACTGTACGGCGCTGCTCTTTGTGTCGTAGGAAGAGGCAATGACGCGATACCAGCCCGTATGGCCGTTGATGGTTTCCTCAGTCTTGATGACGCGTGCGTCGTAACCGGCCTGCTGGAGCTTACCTTTAAGCCCTTCGGCGTTAGCCTGCACGGTGAAGCTGCCTACTACGACGCTGTAGGCTTTCAGCTCGTTGCCGCTGACTACTTGCACGCCTCCGGGAATGGTACGCGTAGCTACGTTCTCCTCTTCGGCGGGAGCAGCCGGCTGCACGGGCGTAACGGCCACTTCGTCAGCACTTTCGTCAACGGCTACAACGGTTTTGCCCGGCTCCACCTCGGCCGCAGCTTCAGCCTGAGCCTTCTCGTAAGCTTTCTTATAGGCACTTTCTTGGGACTTGCACGAGGTGAGGACGAAAGCGGCGCAGAGACCCAGCACCAAGATAGGGGTTTTCTTCATTGTTTTGTGTTTATTGATGGTTATGTTTTGCTTGTCGAATGGCAAAGCTCCTACGCAGAGAAGCCTCTCCCGTTTTACTTTACGCAAAAGTAACACATAGAGCGGGAATGCCCGGATGTTGTGGCGTTAAACTACATTAAAACGCGGCCGCTTTGGCCAAAAATGCCTTTTTCCCGCAGTTTTCGTTGCACGGGTAGGAAGAAAGGCTTACATTTGTTGCGTTGTCAAATCATAAAAGCATAAGAAGATGAACAAAATCAGCATTTTCTCCGTATTCGTTGGGGGTGCCGTGCTCGGTGCCGCTTGTGGCCTTTTGTTAGCACCGGAAAAGGGCGAAGACACACGCAAAAAGATAACAGAGCAAGGACGCCGCATCGCCGACAAGGTGAACGACAGCCTGCGGCGCAAAGGCATCAAGCTGAGCCGTGAGGACATGGAAGGCATGGTCGACGATATAGCCGACGAGCTAAAGCCCGTGACGGACTAACCCCGGCATGTTCTCCAGCGACCGGAACATAGAGACGCTTAGCCGTTTGGCAGCGGACATGAAGGCCTACGTGGAGCTACGCCTAAGGGCGTTGCGCCTTGACTTCACGGCCAAGCTCACCCTGTTAGCTTCGCAGCTCATCTTGGGCTTGGTTGTGTTCGTTCTCGGGTGCATCCTCTTCGCCCTGCTCTGCGTCATGTGCATCGTGGGGCTTGCTCCTTACGTTGGCGGCACGCTCGGAGCTTGTGCTATCATGGGAGGTGTCTGCGTTATCCTTGCCCTCGTCGTTTACAAACGCCGAAAAGCTTGGATAACCGACCCTGTTGCCAATTTCTTGGGCCATCTTTTCTTAGACGACGAGGAAGATAACGACGAACAAGAGGCAGCTGCATGAACACAAAGAAGTACACCCTGGAGAGCATCGGCGCGCAACGTGCCCGCATAGGGAAACAACTAAGGAGCAAAAGCGAACTTATGCGCCGCCGCTACAACTCGCTCTTCGCTCCGCCCCCGCCCAGTCATAACGTGGTGGAGCGATACGTGAACTTCGCCGAACAAGCGTGGGCGCTCTTTGACGGCGTACGCACGGGATACAAGGTGCTGCGCCGCATGTCAGGTTTTCTACACCTTCCGCGAAAGCGAAAGAAGAAGTAGTAGCAGGTAGCTGCCTCGCGTAGCGACTTTTGAAACGTTTAGCCGCATTCCGCTCATCGGGATGCGGCTTTTTCCGTCTCCTTCTTACCTATAAACTTGAATCAATGCCCCATACGCTACAACAGTAGCTACGAATTGACCTATCTACGTCAGTTTTCCGCAAGAAGAAGAAACGTATCCGCTGACAGCTCGGACTTATCAGCTGACAGGTCGGATGTATCAGCTGACAGCTCGGACTTATCAGCTGACAGGTCGGACGTATCAGAAGACAGGTCGCAGGGAAGCTTTTACACGTTAAAGACAGCCGTAAAAGAAGCGGGGATGGGCGTTTCGAAACGCATGGGCTCGCCCGTCAGGGGGTGGAAGAAATGCAGGCGGAAGGCGTGCAGACAAAGACGCCCGGCAGGGTTGTCAGCATGCCCGTACTTTGGGTCGCCACAAACGGGGTGTCCGAGGTCGAGCATGTGGACACGTATTTGATTCTTGCGCCCCGTCTCGAGGCGGCACTCCACGAGGGAATGATTGTCGTCAGCGCGTAACGTGCGATAATGGGTTATGGCGAGCTTCCCGCCGTTGTCCGTGGGCGAAGAGAAGGTTACGAAGGCTTTGTTGTCCTTCAGCCAGCTGCGCACCGTGCCTTCGGGCGGCTGCATACGCCCCGCGACGAGGCAGGCATAACGCCGGTCGGTGACAAGTTCGTGCCAGTGGTGCTCAAGCACCTGCTCCGTTTGCCTACTCTTGGCGTAAAGAAGCAGCCCCGAGGTGTCGCGATCCAAACGATGGACAACGTGCGCCGTACAACGCTGGCGCGAACGGCGCAGGTAGTCATCGAGCACCGTTTTTACGCAGAAGGCGTGGTGTGGAGCGGCCATAGAGAGGATGCCGGGCGCTTTGTCCACGACGAGGAGAGCATCGTCTTCATAGACCAGGCGGAGAAAGCGGCTGCGGAGGCCTTCAGCTGGTTTGTGGCGGCTTATTTCGACGCGTTGGCCGGGATGTAACGGGTGGTCGAAACGGGTGACTGCGGCATTGTCCACCCGCACGCCGCCGCCCGTAAGGATGGCCTTGGCGCGGCTGCGGCTGATGCCGTCAAGGGCATGAAGGATAAAAGGCAACAGCGTTGTTTCCTCGCGAACGGTGAAGGCGGTAGTCTGAGGCTTGCGGAACGTCATAAGGCAGATTTTGGCTGCAAAGTTACGACTTGTTCCCGAAACGGGAAGCCTGCGCGCTACGGCTCGCTGCAAAGGCGCAAGGAAAATCTATAACGCGCATTGCCTGCGTTATCCTCGGTGCGTTCCCCTGAAAAGCCGTTCTGTCTGTCATTACATCGCGTGTCTCGCGCCGTAGAAGGCAGAAAAAAGCCTGTGCCGCGGGAATGCAGCACAGGCTCTTTCAGATGTTTATGCTTAGAAGTTTAGGCTTACTCGCCCTGCTCCATTTGTGCCTTCAAGGCAGCCAGCGTGTCGTTGTCACCCAGGCTGTTTGTAGCTACCTGGTTCTGCAACTTCACGGCGTCGTCGCCCTTCTTGGCAGCACGCGGTTTGCGGTCGGCGCGAGCGGCGTCGCGCTGCGGGTCTTCAAAGGTGCGGCTGTGGGAAAGTATGATGCGATGGCTGTCTTTGTTGAACTCTATCACCTTGAAGGGGAGCGTCTCGCCCTTCGCGGCCTTGGAGCCGTCCTCTTTGGTGAGGTGCTTCGGCGTGGCAAAGCCCTCAACGCCATCTTCCAGGCTCACCACGGCGCCTTTGTCCAAAAGCTCGGTGATAGTGCCGTCGTGGATGGTTCCTACGGCGTACTTATCTTCGTACTTGTCCCAGGGATTTTCCTCGAGCTGCTTGTGGCCCAAGCTGAGGCGGCGGTTGTCCTTGTCTATCTCCAAGACGATGACGTCTATGTCGGATCCCAGCTGCAGGAACTCGGAGGGGTGCTTGATTTTCTTCGTCCAAGAAAGGTCGGAGATGTGGATAAGGCCGTCTACGCCCTCTTCCAGCTCGACGAAGACGCCGAAGTTGGTGAAGTTGCGCGCCTTTCCCGTGTGACGGCTGCCGACCGGGTATTTCTCCTCGATATTCATCCACGGGTCTTCCTTGAGCTGCTTGATGCCAAGTGACATCTTGCGGTCGTTACGGTCGATGGTCAGGATGACAGCTTCTACTTCGTCGCCCACCTTCAGGAACTCTTGTGCGCTGCGAAGGTGCTGGCTCCACGACATCTCGGAGACGTGGATGAGTCCCTCTACTCCGGGAGCTATTTCGACGAAGGCGCCGTAGTCTGCCATAACGACAACTTTTCCTTTCACCTTGTCGCCAACTTTCAGGTTGGGGTCGAGGGCGTCCCAGGGGTGCGGCGTGAGCTGCTTCAGGCCGAGGGCGATGCGCTTCTTCTCTTTGTCGAAGTCCAAGATAACGACGTTGAGCTTCTGATCCAGCTCTACGACTTCGTGCGGGTCGTTTACGCGACCCCAGGACAGGTCTGTGATGTGGATGAGGCCGTCCACGCCGCCGAGGTCGACGAATACGCCGTAAGAAGTGATATTCTTCACCGTGCCCTCCAGGATTTGGCCTTTCTCCAGCTTGGATATGATTTCCTGCTTCTGGGCTTCAAGCTCAGCCTCGATGAGTGCCTTGTGACTAACTACGACATTCTTGTACTCCTGGTTAATCTTCACAACCTGGAACTCCATTGTCTTGCCGACAAATACGTCGTAGTCGCGAATAGGTTTGATGTCGATTTGGCTACCGGGCAGGAAGGCTTCAATACCAAAGACGTCAACAATCATACCGCCCTTGGTGCGGCACTTAATGTAGCCCTTGATGACTTCCTTGTCTTCTTTAGCCTTGTTTATGTGCTCCCAAGCCTTGCTCAGGCGCGCTTTCTTGTGGGAAAGAACGAGCTGCCCTTTCTTGTCCTCCGGCTTCTCGATGTACACCTCCACGGTGTCGCCCACTTTCAGGTCGGGATTGTAGCGAAACTCACTAATGGGAATTACGCCGTCGCTTTTGAAACCGATGGAGACTACAACCTCGCGCTTGTTAATAGAGGTAACGGTTCCGTCGACTACTTCGCCTTCGGTCACCTGGCCGATGGTCTTGTCGTAATCGGCTTCCTGCTCCGTTTTCGTCGCTGTGGTGTTCACTGAACCGTTTTCAAAGGCGTTCCAGTCGAAGTCAGCAAGGGGCTGGATGTTCTTAAGATTGTCCATGTGCTTGTGGATGTTGTTTGGGGTGGATGCCGGCTGGCGGCTGTCGTAGCTGCCGATTACCGCGCACCCGTTAAAGGGTTAAACAATAGGGTTAATCATTCCGCGCCGCGCATCGGGGTTGGCCAAGTGCGTTTTGCGGCGTGCAAAAGTACATCTTTTCTCTTACACAAAGCTTTTGCGACGGCTTAAATTTCACTTTTTTACCGCCATACTTGTCCTATTCGGCGGAAAAAGGCGTACCTTCGCGGTTAGTGCGGAGATGCGCGTTCGTGTCTCGCTCTTATTACACCATATATTATATATGTACATGAAGAAGTCTCTTTTTTGCCTCTGTCTTGTGCTTTTCGCCGCCTGTCAAGGCAACAAGCCGTCTGCGCCGGCCGTGCCGTCGGCCGACAGTTCGCAAGTGGTAACGCCTGCGACCGAGCCGGACACTACCACCTACGGCACGGCGCTTGACCAAGGCATGTCCGTTTTTATCATGCGCACCGAAGCGGGCGACACCATCGAAGCCTTGCGCGAGGACTGGGTTGGCGACAGCGCCATCTCCGGCCGAGTGTTCGGCGCACCGCAGGAGGGCGACCGCTTTGCCGCGACGTTCCAGCCGGGGTCTGACCCCGAGACGCCCGTAGTTAAGGTGGCCATCAACCTCACGGACGTGGAAGCCGTGACCGGGCGGGAATACGCCGTCAGCAACGGAAAGCTCATCCTTCGGGGCGACACGGTGGACCTCATCGACCTGACGCCCACCGCTCTCAAGGCGAAAAGCCGTCGCGACGGTAAGTTGTATGATTTGAAGAAGTAACTATCACCTATTTTATAAGCTATGTTTAGCGGCATCGTAGAGGCCATGGCGCGCGTCGTGGCCATAGAAAAAGAAGAAACCAACCTACACTTTACCTTCGAGTGCCCGTTCGGCGACGAGTTGGGCGTAGATCAGAGCGTATCCCACAACGGCGTCTGCCTCACCGTGGTGCGCCGCGAGGGAAAGCGTTACGTCGTCACCGCCATGGACGAGACGCTGCGGCGCTCTAACTTAGGCGCGCTCAAAGTGGGCGACGAGGTCAACGTGGAGCGTTCCATGAAAATCAACGGGCGACTGGACGGCCACATCGTACAGGGGCACGTGGACGAGACGGCAGAATGCATCGCTGTGGAGGACGTAGGCGGCAGCCATGTCTATACCTTCCGCTACCCGCTCGACCCTGCCATGGCGCGGCGCGGATATTTTACGGTGGACAAAGGCAGCGTCGCCGTCAACGGCGTAAGCCTCACCGTCTGCAACCCGACGGACGACACCTTCCAGGTAAATATCATTCCCTACACCTACGATAACACCAACTTCCACGCCATTCGTCCCGGTTCGCGCGTCAATCTTGAGTTCGACATACTGGGCAAGTACATCGCACGCCTAAGGCATTTTGAGGAAGCATAGCTTCTTTCGCCATCATGAAGAAGCAAGCGCTGTTTCGTGAAGTCCTGTCGTATCTTGCCCCGCTCTACGGCAATGTGGAGACGGAGCTGCATTACGGCACGCCGTTCCAGTTGCTCGTCGCCACTATGCTGTCGGCGCAGTGTACGGACAAGCGCGTCAACATGGTCACGCCGCAGCTTTTCGCAGCCTTCCCGTCGGCGCACGAGATGGCACAAGCCACGCCGGAAGCCCTGCTGGAGTATATCCACTCGGTGAGTTACCCCAACTCCAAGGCACGCCACCTCGCGCAGATGGCTCGTATGCTTGTGGAAGTGTACAACGGCGAAGTACCACGTACGCTCGACGAGCTGACACGTCTGCCCGGCGTCGGTCGCAAGACGGCCAACGTCGTGCTCAGCGTAGCTTTCGGTCAGGCCGCCTTGGCCGTAGATACCCACATCTACCGCGTGAGCCACCGCCTCGGCCTTGTGCCGACTACGGCCAACACACCGTACAAAGTAGAGCTGGCCTTGCGAAAGTATATACCTGAAAAAGACGTCGGTCACAGCCACTTCTGGCTCCTTCTCCACGGCCGCTACACCTGTACGGCGCTTCGCCCGAAGTGCAACGCCTGCGGACTTTCCCACCTCTGCCGCGGCCCCATCCGCGCGAAGGCAACGTAATATTATATGTCTGTCCTCACTTTCCAGATTTACTACGGGACGCAAAACGGCGAGCGCCTGCGCCTCCATTTCCGCACGTCGCGCGGCAGTGCGGGGTACGTAATGCTTGAGACGTCCGACCGCTACTGCTGGCGGGGCGTGCTGGAGACGGAGGCGGGCGCGGAATGGATTTCCCACACCTACGAAGTCGTTCGGGGTGACGACGTAGTGCGCCGCGAAAGCGGAGCGTGCCGCCACATCCACCTGGAGAAGCGTTCGCGCCTTCATCTGCTTGACGCTTGGACGGACGCGGGCATCCCGCCGGTCTTTCTTCACTCGGCTTTCACGTCCTGCGTCTTCTCGCCGACGCGGGGTCGCGTCAGCCACGGGCTACTTGCCGGGCGCTATCTCTTCTTGCTCAACGCACTGCCCGCTCCTGCCGGTTTCCGCTGGGGCATCAGTGGCAGCTCGGAGCGTCTGGGGGCTTGGAATCCGCGCCGCGCTGTGCCCTTGGAGCGCACGGACACCTACGAATGGGGCTATACGCTTCAGCCGGAGGACTTCGACGGGGAGTGTGAGTATAAAATTGTCCTGCTCAACGAAGCTACGCCCGAGCGCCCCCTTTGGGAGCGGGGCGAGAACCGCCGCATCCCGCGCCCCGTGGCGGGGAGCACAGACGGCGCCGTCTTTGTCTGCGCCTCGTCGCCGCGTTTCAACCTGCCGCCTTGGCGTGGTGCGGGCGTCGTCGTCCCTGTCGGTGCTTTGCGGGGACGTGGCAGCCAAGGCATCGGCGATTTCGGCGACCTACAACGCTTCTGCGACTGGGCAGCCGGCTGCGGACTGAGCGCCGTTCAGCTCCTGCCGCTTTATGACACCGACCGAACCGACGGTGACGGCGGTGCCTGCCCCTACAACGCCGTTTCAGCCTTCGCCCTGAACCCTGCATACCTCGACCTGCGCCGGTGGCGGGAGCTTCCCTTGGCGCAGCCGTATCTTGAAGAAGGGGCGCGGCTCAACACGTCCGAGCGGCTGGACTACACCTCGGCGCTGCACTTGAAGCTACGCTTTCTGCGCGAGTTTTATCGGCTTCAAGGGCGCCACGTCACGCACAGCGGCGCGTTTCGTCGCTTCACGGCCGAGAACAGCGGCTGGCTCGGCTCTTATGCCCGGTGGCGCGAGGCGCACGCT
Organism: uncultured Prevotellamassilia sp.; assembly: GCA_964641085.1. Lineage (GTDB taxonomy): Bacteria > Bacteroidota > Bacteroidia > Bacteroidales > Bacteroidaceae > Alloprevotella. Next base: position 131,096 of record CAZXJS010000002.1, read on the forward strand.
ACGCCCGCAGAGCGCAAAGCGGACGCCGCGCTGAAGCCTGAAGCGGACGCGGCGACCCACAGCGGCGCAGGCTACGTCAGCTTCGAGCAATTCCTGCTCCACAGTCAGCTCCTCGCGGCGCATCGCCACGCCCGGAGCCTCGGCCTCGTGCTGAAAGGCGACATCCCCATGGGCGTCGCGAGCAACGGCGTCGCCGCTACGCAGCAGCCCAAGCTTTTCCACGCCGGCTCGCAAACGGGCGCGCCGCCCGACGACTTCTCCGCAGAAGGACAGAACTGGGGCTTCCCGACCTATGACTGGGATGCTATGGCGCAGGACGGCTTCCTGTGGTGGCGTCGCCGACTGGCTCACGCGGGGCGCTACTTTGACGCTTTCCGCCTCGACCATGCGCTCGGTTTCTTCCGTATCTGGGAAATACCGTCCGGCCAGCGACAAGGCGTGATGGGGCATTTCCGCCCCTCGCGGCCACTCTCCGGCCCGGAAATTGCCTCGGCCGGCTTCACGCTTCCCGTTTATCTCTACACCCGTCCGCATCTCTCGGCGCGACGCCTGGCTCAGCTCTCGGAGCAGGCCGACGGCGCGTCGCTGGATGCCTTTTTCCAAAAAGAAGGCGGCTACTTCACGCTGCGCCCCGAGGTTTCAGACCAACGCGGCGTGCTGGCACACGTGCGCCAACCCCGCCTGCGCAAGCTCCTCATGGACTTGGTGGCCGACGTCCTCTTTCTGGAAGACCCTGACTACGCCGGATGCTACCACCCCCGCATCGCAGCCCGCCGGACAACGGCTTACCGCACGCTGCCGCCCGAGGCACAGCGCGCCTACGACGCCCTGTCGCGCGACTACTTTACCACGCGCCACGAAGCGCTTTGGAGGCGCGAGGCTACGACGAAGCTCCACGCCCTCTTCCCGCCCGACGCCGAAGGCACACCCCTACCCTGCGCCGAAGACTTGGGCATGGCGCCGCGCGGAGCGTCCGACGTGCTGCGCAGCCTCGGCATACTCACGCTGGAGGTGCAGACGCTGCCCCCCGCGCCGCAGCAAGCGGGCGACGCGCCCTTTGCCGCGCAACCGTACCTCAGCGTGAACACGCCCTCCACCCACGACATGGCGCCCTTGCGCCTTTGCTGGCAGCTGAACCGTGCCGCTGCCGCCCACTGCTGGGTTGAAACGCTCCGGCGCGACGGCCCTGTGCCCGCCGACCTGCCGCCCGAGGCCTGCCGCGAGCTACTTAAGCTACACTTGGAAAGCCCCGGCATCTTGTGCCTCGTCAGCTGGCAAGACCTGCTCGCCATGGACGGCCGGCTACGTGCCCCGGAACCCGCCACGGAGCGCATCAACGACCCCGCAGCGGGCAGAACGCCCGACGAAGCGCCCTCCCCCAACTGGACTTGGCGCATGCACCTGACGATAGAAGAGCTCTTCGCCGCCACAGACTTCAACGAGCGGCTGCGAAACCTGCTCCACCTCACAGGGCGCGGCTGACAGCCCGCCGCCACCGCCGAACAACCCCTTCTAAGCCCGATTTGCCCCCGGCAGGTCGGGCTTTTTGGGTGAAAGGCCGCAAAAATCCGAAAATAGGCGGCACTTTTTTTGAAATAGGCGGCACGTACCGGGAAATAGTCGGCATCTATTGATTGATAAGTCCGACCTATTCGTTCGTAAGTCCGACCTAAGTTTTGTACACCCACGGGTGTAAAATTGTACACCCACGGCTGTAAAATTGTACGCCCACGGCTGTAAAATTGTACACCCACGGCTGTAAAATTGTACACCCACGGCTGGACAAAAACTAAGTGCTGACTGTGAATGAATAGGTGCCGACTAAAATTAAATAAGTGCCGACTATTTTCGACATCAAGCCGCTTTCTGTCAGGCAGCAAGGGCAAAACGGGCGGGGAGACGGAGGAAAAGGCGAATAGATGTACTTAAATTGGACATTTCTCCTTACGAAACGAACAGCGAAAAGACTTAATGCGTACTTTTGCAGCACTCCCCGCAAAAAGGCCGCACGTGTGGCGCCGGACGCGGGGTTAAACTATGAAGAAAAGAGTTTTGCTGTTTGCGAGCACGTATGTGCTTTTCACCGCCTGCTTCATGCTGGGCAAGCCGCTCTTCATGCTGCGCTATCACGCGCTCTTCGCGGACGTTGGCGCGGGTTCGTGGTGGCGCGTCGTGCTTCACGGTCTGCCGTTAGACCTCTCGTTGGCCGGTTACTTCACGCTTATTCCCACGTTGTTGCTTATTGCGACGTGCTGGACGGGGCGTAGCTGGCCGCGCAAGGCGGGCAGGGTCTATTTTGCCGTAGCCGGCGCGTTGATGGCCGCAGTTTGCGTGGTGGACTTGGGGCTTTATGAGTATTGGGGCTTCCGCCTTGACGCGACGCCCCTATTTTATTTCTTCAGTTCGCCGAAGGACGCGCTGGCCGGTGCGTCGTGGGCGCTGATAGTGGGCGGCTTGGCAGGCATGGCCTTGCTGTGTTTGGCGCTCTACCTACTCTTCTCGCGCACCGTGCTACGGCGGCCGTTGGCGAGTCTGCGCGCGGAGCGAGGGAACGGCGCGGCGTGGCGTACGACGGCGGCGCTCGGCGTACTGGGCGGCTTGCTGTTCATCCCCATCCGCGGCGGGGTGACGGTATCTACGATGAACGTGGGACAAGTGTACTTCAGCGAAAACATGCGTCTGAACCACGCGGCGATAAATCCGCTCTTCAGCCTGATGGAGTCGCTCTCGAAGCAAAAAGACTTTGGAAAACAATACCGCTTCATGGACGCGGCGCGCGCTGACGCCCTGTTTCGCACGCTGCAAGACCCGCAAGCCCTCGCCGCAGCGCAGGGAGTCACGCGTAGGACGGCTCCCGCCGAGAATAGGACGGCAACTGATACGGCCGGCATCCTACGTGTGGAACGGCCGAACGTGGTCATCGTCATCTTGGAAAGCTTTTCGGCCAAGCTGATGGGAAGCCTGGGCGGGCGGCGGGATGTAGCGGTGAACTTAGACCGGATTGCGGCCGACGGACTGCTCTTTACGCATTTCTATGCCAACAGTTTCCGGACGGACCGGGGACTTGTCAGCATCTTGAGCGGATTTCCGGCGCAGCCCACGACAAGCCTGATGAAATACCCGCACAAGACGCAGTCGCTACCTTCCATCTGCCAATCGCTACGTCGCGTGGACTACGACGCTACGTACTACTACGGCGGCGACGCTGACTTTACAAACATGCGCTCCTACCTGACGTCGTCGGGCTACGGGCGACTGGTGAGCGACCACGACTTCCCTGTCGGCGAGCGCCTAAGCAAATGGGGCGTCCACGACCACCTCGTGCTGCAACGCGCCCTGGCCGACATCCGGGCGTACCGCTCTGCCGCGCCGACGCTGCGCGTTGTGCAGACGTCGAGCAGTCATGAGCCTTTCGAGGTGCCTTACAGCCGCCTCTCCAACCCGCGGCTGAACGCCTTTGCCTACACGGACAGCTGCGTGGGGCGCTTTGTCGATGCGCTGCGGCGGGATGCTGCTTGGGACAAGACGCTCGTCGTCCTCGTGGCCGACCATCAAGGCGCGTGGCCGGAACATATGGACAACCTCTCGCCGGAACGCTACGAGATTCCCCTAATCCTGACGGGCGGCGCGCTACGCCGGAAAGGACGCGTGGGGACTTACGGCTCGCAGGCCGACATTGCGGCGACGTTGCTCGGCGCCATGCACCTGCCGCACGGAGATTTCCGGTTCAGCAAAGACCTTTTCAACCCGGAAAGCCCGCACTTTGCCTTCTTCACCTGCCCCGACGCGCTGGGAATGGTTACGGCGGAGAACTGCGTCGTATATGACAAAGAGGCGGGGCGCACCGTGGTGGACAGCGGGCGGGCGAAGGGGCGGAACCTGCCCCTAGCGCAGGCCTACTTGCAGAAAATCTATGACGACATAGCCGCTCGATAGCCTTACAGCCCGGCTATCGCGTTGCGAAGCGAAAGAACACCCCGGTATGGAGACAATAATACAATGGATCTTGGACACGGACGACGCCATCCTGCTCATCGTGAACAGTCTGCACACGCCATTCTTTGACGTGTTTATGGACCTGACGAGCAAGAAGCTGGTGTGGCTGCCTATGTACGTAGCCCTGGCGTGGGTAGTCTGGAAAAACTACAACTGGAAAATCATGCTCTTCTGCGCGATAGGCCTGACGCTGACCATCGCGCTGAGCGACCAAATCGTGTCAAGCCTGATTCGCCCTTACGTAGAGCGGCTGCGGCCGTCAAACCTTGAAAACCCCATTTCGCCCTTTGTACACATCGTAGAAGGCTACCGCGGCGGGCGTTTCGGCTTTCCCTCGGCTCATGCGGCGAACACCTTCGGCCTTGCGTTCTTCTGCCTGCGCTTCTTCCGGCGCCGGTGCCTCAGTGTGGCGTGCTTCGTTTGGGCTGTCGTGGTCTGCTACTCGCGGATGTACCTCGGCGTGCATTATTTGGGCGACCTCATCGTCGGCGCGGCGATAGGGTGCTTCTGCGCCTGGGCAGTGTGTGCCGCGCTGAAGCGTGTTGCTAACTTGCAACGCCCCATTCCGAGACGCCACGTCGCCTTGCCGATATGGATAGAGGCCGCTACGTTCGCCGTATTCGCCGTCTGGTCGGGCATAGCCGTGATGTGCAATCTTTAACATCGTGCTTAAAAAAAAGTGGGCGGGCTTTGCGGAAAAGAAAATACTGCCTACTTTTGCACAAAGAAGCAAGAGAGATTGCCCGGGCGGAAACGCTCGCACACATAAGCCCCACAGGGCCGTACAGGTTAGATCGGGATACTCATCAGTAAGAATTTGAAAACCGAGAAAGCTCTCTTCGTTAATGGCGTGCCGACACGCGCTTGCACGGAGTCGGATTACAGAGGCGAGGAAGCGCTCAAATCCTATTTTAGCTCGGAGTTTCATCACATCATCTGTGCGGCCTTTTTCTTTAACCCAGCCGAAGCCTTCCGGCTGGGCTTTTTGTTCGCAGACAAAGCCCGCAGAAAGGGTGCGGAAACGCAAAAAAGGAACAGGAATTGGGGGCAACCGTTTTTTTTCTTGTATATTTGCGTTTGAAGAAGAGAGGTTCACGCGCATCTATGGCTGACATTTATGAAGACATCCGACGTGAAACGTCAGCAGGTCGGCTCGACGAAGCCCTGCGCCGCATAGACGCAGCACTGGCAGAGCGACCCAACGACGCTTACCTCATCTACTTGAAAGGCAATGCCTGCATGAAACGCGGCGACTGGGGCGGAGCCATCAGCTTGTTTCTGCAAGCTGAGCGGATAGACCCGCAAGGGCCTGCCGGGGAAGCGCGGCGAATGCTTGACGACATCATGAGTTTCTACAACAAAGACATGTACAACCAATGAATAGGGGCATCCTGCGCCCCGGCGCCTGTATGCAAGCCTCATTGGAAACAGCAAACAAACATCATAAGCTTATGAGCAGAATGAGAGGAGCCGTCGTGGTGGACGAGGAACGTTGTAAAGGCTGCAACCTTTGCGTCGTGGCGTGTCCCACGCACTCGCTGGCTCTGAGCGTAGGCAAAGTGAACCACAAAGGTTACGCTTATTGCCAACAAACGAACTTGGAAGTGTGCACGGGATGCACGTCGTGCGCCATCGTATGTCCCGACGGAAGCATCACCGTCTATCGGAAAAAAGAGGAGTGACATGGCAGAAGAACAGGAAGTAATGCTAATGAAAGGGAACGAAGCCATCGCCCACGCCGCGATACGCTGCGGCTGCGACGGTTACTTCGGCTATCCCATAACTCCGCAATCGGAGGTCTTAGAGACCCTCGCCGAGCTGAAGCCTTGGGAAACAACGGGAATGGTAGTGCTGCAAGCCGAAAGCGAGGTAGCCAGCATCAATATGCTCTACGGCGGCGGCGGCGCGGGGAAACGCGTCATGACGTCGTCGTCAAGTCCCGGCGTAGCGCTGATGCAAGAAGGCATCGCCTACATGGCAGGGGCGGAAGTGCCGGGGCTCATCGTCAACGTGCAACGTGGCGGACCGGGACTGGGAACTATACAACCCTCACAAAGCGACTATAACCAAGCTACCCGCGGAGGAGGAAACGGCGACTACCACGTAATCGTTCTGGCGCCCAACTCCGTGCAAGAGATGGCCGACTTTGTGGATTTAGCCTTTACCTTAGCCTTCCGCTATCGTAACCCTGCGATGATACTCTCCGACGGTGTCATCGGGCAGATGATGGAGAAAGTGGTGCTACCTCCCATAAAGCCGCGCCGCACAGACGAGGAAATTTACGCCGAATGCCCCTGGGCCGCCAATGGGCACGGACTGAAACGACGTAAGCCGAACATCATTACGTCTCTGGAGCTTGACCCCGCCATTATGGAGCAGCGGAACATAGCTTTGCAGCAGAAATACGCAGCGTGCGCTGAAAAGGAAACACGCAGCGAGGCACAGTTCTGCGACGACGCGGAATATGCCATCGTAGCTTTCGGCTCAGCTGCGCGCATCTCGCAAAAAGCGGTTGAGATGATGCGGGCGAAGGGCGAAAAGATAGGCCTGTTCCGCCTCATTACCCTATGGCCGTTCCCCGAAAAGGAAGTTGCAGCGCTTGCCAAACGAGTGAAAGGTATCCTCGTCGTAGAAATCAACGCCGGCATGATGGTGTTTGATGTTCGAGCGGCAGTGAAATATAGCATACCCGTAGAGCAATTCGGCCGCTTGGGAGGCATAGTGCCTGAGCCGGAAGAAATTGTAGCCGCGCTGAATGCAATGAAAGCTTAAACGCCTATACCTTATTATATATGGACTTAGAAGAAGCGCGTTTCTTAGAAAGGGTTCATAAAGGAGAAGACCGGGAAGAAAGCATGCAGGACAGACGAGCCCGGCGGCTCTTCATCGTCCGCAATACGCTGAACGGGCTTTTCATACTCCTTGCCCTTGCCGCTATGGTAGGCATCGGGTACTATTGGTATTCGGACAACACAAGCGTACGTCTGTGGAGCATAAGCATAGGTATCATCGCCGTGCTACTGAAAATGGTGGAGGCAACGATGCGTATGAGTACCATGCTGCAAAAGCCGAAAGGCACGTCGGTACACAAAAGGAAGAAAGCCTTATAGCCCAAGAAAACGTTGCCACAAAGGATACATAATTGCACAAACATGACACGAGAAGAGATAGTACGCCCGGAGAACTTGGTATATAAGAAGCCGGAGCTGATGAACGACGTTCCGATGCACTATTGCCCCGGTTGTTCTCATGGCGTCGTACACAAATTGGTGGCTGAAGTGATTGCGGAGATGCACATGGAAGAGAAGACCATCGCCGTGAGCCCCGTAGGTTGTGCCGTCTTTGCTTATCGTTACATTGACGTGGACTGGCTCGAAGCTGCTCACGGCCGTGCACCCGCTGTGGCTACTGCATGCAAGCGTTTGTGGCCGGACCATCTTGTCTTCACGTACCAAGGAGACGGCGACTTGGCCTGCATTGGTACTGCAGAAACCATACACGCGCTGAACCGCGGAGAGAACATCACCATCATCTTCATAAACAACGCTATCTACGGCATGACGGGCGGCCAAATGGCTCCCACGACGCTTATAGGTATGAAGACAGCGACGTGTCCCTACGGGCGCGACCCCAAGATACACGGATACCCCCTGAAAATAACTGAACTGGCGGCACAGCTTGAAGGTACGGCTTACGTGACGCGACAAAGCGTGGAAACCGTCGCAGCTATTCGCAAGTGTAAACGGGCTATCCGCCATGCCTTCAACAACTCCATGGAAGGAAAGGGCTCTAACCTCGTGGAGGTGGTTTCTACCTGCAATTCCGGCTGGAAGATGAACCCGGTGAAAGCCAATACATGGATGGAGGAGCACATGTTCGATTACTACCACTTAGGTGACCTGAAGGACACAGAAGTCGTCAGATAATACTTTTGCCATGAAGGAAGAAATCATAATCTCAGGCTTCGGCGGCCAAGGCGTCCTATCGATGGGAAAGATTTTGGCGTATGCTGGACTTATGGAAGGAAAGGAAGTGACTTGGATGCCGGCCTATGGCCCCGAGCAACGCGGCGGCACGGCCAACGTCACCGTCATCGTCTCCGACGAGAAAATCTCCTCGCCCATTCTAAGCACGTATGACACGGCTATACTCCTGAATCAACCCTCTCTGAACAAGTTTCAACCCAAGGTGAAGGCAGGCGGTACTATCATATACGACAGCTTCGGCATTCTGGATCGGCCAACAAGGGCAGATGTGGAAGTGTACTGCATAGATGCCATGCACACAGCGGCGGAAATGAAAATGATGAAGACCTTTAACATGATGATACTTGGCGGACTGCTGAAGCTACACCCCATCGTGTCATTGGCAAGTGTGATGAAAGCATTGAAAAAGACGCTTCCAGAACGCCACTGGAACCTACTTCCGGACAATGAAAAAGCCATACTGAAAGGTATGGAAATCATAAAACACCAATAACGAAACTTACACTATGGCAAGCCGAAGAAAACTGAAGAAAGCAGTTAAGAATATCTGTGGAGAACTCTTTGCCGACTGCGTAGCATTGAAAATGTGCAACGAAAGTGAAGACGAGAAATTAGAAGAACTGATGTCGCTGGTAGTAGCAACCTATCAAGATTATGTGGCACGCATCAGTCATACCGAAAAAGGCAAGGAAAGTCTGTTCTACAAAAAGCTACGCACGGAATTCACACAGAAAGCGAACAAGCTCTCCGAGGAAATCATTAAAGCTTGAGACACGTTAGCAAATACATCGCTTCCTTGCTTGAATAAGCCAGATTTCCAATTTCCCTTTTGTCTCTTGGAAAAAGAGGCTGTTGTATTGTGCAGAAGCAGAAGGGACAAGAACAATTGTATAAAGTAGCACCATATATCTATGAAGGTGAGCACGCTAACTACGAAAGAGTCATTAGATGCTTCAATCATTCTATAGCCGCTTACTCTGCAACTGGTGGGGATGGAAAGTTAATGTAACAATTCCTTTACCCCAGAAATGCGTCATCTGTGTAGCTCCACACACCAGCAACTGGGACTTTGTCCTTGGCGAAGTGTATATACGGTCTCTTGGCGAAGTAGCTAATTTCTTAATGAAGAAGGAATGGTTCTTTTGGCCTATGGGAAAACTCATGCGCGCTTTGGGTGGCATCCCTGTAGAACGGAGCCGCCATACGAGCCTAACGGATCAGCTCGCCGAAAAAGCCAGCTTGGCAAAGACAATCCGCCTTGCCGTGACGCCGGAAGGGACACGTTCTCGCGTAGATCACTGGAAAAGAGGTTTCTACTTTATTGCGTTGAAAGCTAAATTGCCTATATTGCTCTATGGGATAGACTACCAGAATAAGGAAATCGTATGTACACGTCAGCTTGTGCCTTCAGGCGACGTAGAAAGTGACATGAAAACCATCATGGAATACTACCGTCATTTCCATGCCCGCCACCCTGAAAAATTTGCTTTGGAAGAAATCAACGCATGAGAAAGTTTGTCCTCTTACTTGCCGCCTTTGTGCTTTCCTTAGTGCCTACTGCGAAAGCACAAGAGCAGGCTGTGGGTTTACAAGATACTCCTACTCGCGCAGCGCTTTCTTCTATCTTGAAAAGCTACTTCTCTACTTATAGCGTAAATGGCTATAGACCGTCACAGACTATGGCCGCCGACAGCTTTTCCGTAGATACGCTTCGACAAGTCATTACTATCTATGTTAACGATGCGTTTAGTGGGCAGCCACTCACCACGCAAGTGATAGCAGATGCCCGCAATGACATCCTTCTGGAACTTCCTTCACCTTATAATACCTACGAAATTTCTTTTATCACTTCCCTGCGAAACACTGAGCTTGAGGCGCTCATTCCTAACTATAAGCGTTTGGCAGACAAAGACCCTTCGCGCATTTGGGGAAGCACTACGTACAGCGGTAAGCCTTGGGTGCAGAACCTTTCTTTACCCTATTCCGTTTCTAAAGGCTTATCAGGTCGCCATATCATGCTTTGGCCCAGCCACGGCCGCTACTGGAAGGAGACCAGGTGGGAGTGGCAACGTCCCTACCTCTTTTGTACGACAGAAGACTTATTCACCCAGTCGTTCGTAAACCCGTTTCTTCTCCCCATGCTTGAGAAGGCTGGCGCCGTAGCTTATAGCGCAAGGGAGCGTGACTACCAAACAGCAGAAGCTATCGTGGACAACGACGCGCCAGAACGGGAAGGGCATTACGTAGAGCTGGACGTAGCCCCGAAATCGTGGACTCCAGTTGAAGGCATCCCGGCTTTCGCGCGCCCTGAAGGTTTTCTGACCGACAGCGTGCAGCCTTTCCGTTTGGGCACGGCGCGACAAATTGCTACTACTTCAGCTACTGACACTGCCACAGCTACTTGGACTCCCAATATTCCGCAGTCAGGTTTGTACGCCGTCTATGTATCCTACCTTACCTTACCCCAAAGCGTCGATGATGCCCATTACACCGTTTACCACAAAGGAGGAACAACATGCTTCTCCGTCAACCAGCAAATGGGAGGCGGCACGTGGGTTTATCTTGGCACGTTCCCCTTTGATGCAGGAGAGAACGCCTCGGGGCGGGTCGTCCTAAGTAACCGCAGCGCCCGAACCGGCCTCATCACAGCCGACGCCGTGCGCTTTGGCGGCGGCATGGGACAGACCACCCGCGGCACGGCAGGCACGTCAGGGTTACCACGCTTCCTTGAAGCCGCCCGTTACCAAGCGCAGTGGTGCGGACTGCCGGATAGCCTTTACCACGTGTTTGCCAACGACGAGTACAAAGACGACATCCGCTGCCGAGCAAACCTCCTCAACTATTTGGGGGGCGGCAGCGTATATATGCCCTCCGACGCAGGACTGAAAGTTCCCTTTGAGGTCTCCTTGGCTTTTCACAGCGACGCCGGAGCTCGCCGTGACAACCAGCCCTATGGCTCTTTGTCTATTTGCACCACCGTTGATGGCGACAACCACACAACTTATCCCGCCGGTATCTCGCGCATGGCTTCTTCAGATTTCTCCGCCATGCTTTTGGACAACGTGGCGACCGACCTGTCCCGCACGTTCCACGTTGCATGGCCTCGTCGCGAGCACTGGGACCGCAACTACGGCGAGACGCGCACGCCCCACGTCCCCTCAGCCATTCTTGAAAGCATGTCGCACCAAAACTTCCGCGACCTTCAGCTGGGTCACGACCCGTTGTTCAAATTCACCTTGGCGCGAGCCGTATATAAATGCCTCCTGCGCTTTGTCAATTCCCAGCACGGCATTTCTGACTACGTCGTAGCTCCCCTTCCCGTCCACAACTTCGCCGCTATTCTCTCCCCGGTAGGCGCTAACGTCCGTCTAAGCTGGAGTCCCACCAAGGACAGCCTTGAGGCGTCGGCTTCACCCACTCATTATATATTATATACGAAAGCGGGTAACCGCGAGTTTGACAACGGACGCGATTTAGGAAACGTCACCTCCTGTACGTTCGCCATAGAGCCCGACGTGCAATACAGTTTCCGCGTGACGGCGGCAAACGAAGGGGGCGAAAGCTTTCCTTCCGAGACGTTGTCCGTCTATAAAGCCCTGAAACCCAAAGGTGATATACTCATCGTAAACGGTTTCGAGCGCCTCAGCGGCCCGGCCGTCGTAGATACGCCCGACAGCCTCGGCTTTGACCTCCACGAAGACGTCGGTGTTCCCTATCTATCTACGGCAGCCTTCGCCGGATATCAGACTTGTTTCGACCGCACAAAGCTCGGTCGGGAAGGAGCGGGCGCTTTGGGGTATAGCGACAACACCCTGGAAGGGAGCATCATTGCCGGAAACACGTTCGACTACCCCGTACTCCATGGCAAGTCCATTGCAAACCTGGGCAAATACAGTTTCTCGTCTTGTAGTAAAGAGGCCGCCGCCGCTCTGCCTTGGGATGCTTACCTCGTCGTTGACTATATCGCCGGCTTAGAGAAAGATGCTCCTTATAACCTGCTCCACTACAAGACGTTCGACGTCGCTATACAGGAGAAAATGCGCGCCTACACACGCCAAGGCGGAAACATCCTCGTCAGCGGAGCCTTCATCGCTTCCGACATGCAGGACACGCTCGAACAAGCCTTCACCGCCGAGGTCCTGAAATATGCTGCCGACAGCGTGGAACGTAGCGACTACGACCTCATAGACGGTCTGAAACTCTCCATCCCCATCCAGCGTCAGTTCAGCCCTGCACGATACGCCGTGCAAGTCTCTGACGGGCTTCAACCCACCGACGAGCGCGCCTTTGCCGCTTTTGCCTACGCCAGCGGCCGCCCGGCCGGTATCGCCTACAAAGGTCGCGACTATCGTGTCGTAGCTATGGGCTTCCCCTTCGAGAGCATCAACGACGAAAACGTGCGCAACAAGGCTATGGCCGCCCTCCTGCGCTTCCTCGCCGTAAAGAACTGAAGCTACATCCCACGCATCTACCCATAAACCCAACCCCTTTTACCATGTACACCATACAGCTCAACGAGAAAGGCTCCCGCCAACTCGACATTACCGAGGAGAACCTTAAAACCATTAAGAAGTACAGTCTTTTCCGCGACTTAGTCGATAGCCATGGCTACGTGACCGAGGACGTCCTCAACAAGCTTCGGCTTAACGTGCGTTCGCTTATCGCCCATCAGACCGATGACTCCCGAGACTTGCTCGACTTCTGCATTGACGTTATCTACCACGCCGGCATGAAGGCTTTCGGCTTGCACAACCTTATCCTGCTCTACGTGGAGTGGGAGCAGCGGCAAAACAGTGCCGCGCAAGACGACCTTCCCCCCGAAGTCTTTTAAACCAAGTCCCCGGTACGTTCTCTCTACGCGCTGTCTCCACGCATGCAACTCACAGATTTCTTACCGACAACCCGCAAAGAAATGGATTTGCGTGGATGGGACGTGGCAGACGTCATCCTCTTCAGCGGCGACGCCTACGTGGATCATCCCTCGTTCGGCGTCGCCGTTATCGGGCGCGTACTTGAGAGCTTGGGTCTGCGCGTTGCCATCATCCCCCAGCCCGACTGGCACGGCGACTACCGCGATTTCCGGCGCTTGGGGCGTCCCCGCCTTTTCTTCGGCATAGCCCCCGGTTGCATGGACTCCATGGTCAACAAATACACCGCCAACCGCCGCTTGCGCTCCGAAGATGCCTACAGCCCCGACGGACGCCACGACAAGCGCCCGGAATATCCCACCGTCGTCTATTCCCGCATCCTCAGACAGCTCTATCCTGACGTGCCCATTGTGCTGGGTGGCATCGAAGCCTCCCTACGCCGCCTGACGCACTACGACTATTGGAAGGAGCGTCTGCTACCCGGCATCCTCTGCGCCGCACCTGCCGACGTGCTCGTCTATGGTATGGGCGAGCTACCCATGGTTGCCTTGGTTCAACTCCTGCAGCGCGAGGTGCAACGGGGCGACGCCACCGTGGAAGTAAGCGCCGCCGCCTTCCGCCGTGCCCTTAGCCATCAGCCCATCCGCCAGACCGTGACGAAAGTCCGCAAGTGCGACATACCCGGCGGCATCCGTCCCGATGACATCGTGCTCCACAGCCACGAGACCTGCCTTGCAGACCCGCGCGCCTACGCCGCTAACTTCCGCCACATCGAAGAAGAGAGCAACCGCCTCACTCCGCAGCGCCTGTTGCAGCAAGTTGGCGATGAATGGCTCGTTGCCGCCCCCGCCTTTCCCCCGATGGAGACGGAGCAGATCGACCGCTCCTTCGACTTGCCCTATACCCGCCTGCCCCACCCCAAATACCGCGGAAAGCGCATCCCGGCCTACGAGATGATAAAGTTCTCCGTCAACATCCACCGCGGGTGCTTTGGCGGCTGCGCCTTTTGTACCATCTCCGCACATCAGGGCAAATTCATCATGTGCCGCTCCAAGGAGAGCATACTCCGCGAGGTGCGACAGATAACCCGCATGCCCGATTTCAAAGGTTACCTCTCTGACCTCGGCGGCCCGTCCGCAAACATGTACGGCATGGGCGGACGGGACAAGAGCCTTTGCGCTAAGTGTCGCCGTCCCTCGTGCATCCATCCACGCATCTGCCCTAATCTGAACACCGACCACGGTGCGTTGCTCGATGTCTATCATGCCGTCGACGCCCTCCCGGGTATCAAAAAGAGCTTCATTGGTAGCGGCGTGCGCTACGACCTCCTGCTCCATCGCTCCCAAGACGCCAACGCCAACAAGCACGCCGAGCAATACACCCGCGAACTTATCACGCGCCACGTCTCGGGCCGCCTGAAAGTAGCTCCCGAACACACGTCGCCACGCGTGCTGCAAATCATGCGGAAGCCCCCCTTTGAACAGTTCTATGCCTTCAAGCAAATCTTCGACCGCATCAACCGCGAGGCAGGCCTGCACCAGCAACTCATCCCCTACTTCATCTCGTCCCACCCCGGCTGCACGGAGGAAGACATGGCCGAGCTGGCCGCCATCACCAAGGACTTGAACTTCCACCTCGAGCAGGTGCAAGATTTCACGCCCACGCCGATGACCGTAGCCACCGTGGCGTGGCACAGCGGCTACCACCCCTACACGCTCCGGCCCGTCTTCTCCGCCCATACGCCGCAGGAGAAGCTCCGCCAGCGCATGTTTTTCTTTTGGTATAAGCCGGAAGAGCGCCGACGCATCCTCTCTGAGCTGCAGCGCATGGGACGCCCCGACCTCGCACGTAAGCTCTACGGCGCACCCGCTTGGCAACGTCCCGCCCCGCCTGCCCGCCATGCCGCGAAAAAAGGCAAAGGCAAATCCCCACGCCCATGAAACGACTGCTCACCTCCCTCGTGCTGGCGGTTTATGTCGCACTTACGCCCGCGTATGCCGCCTATCTGTTCGAAAACGGGCGTTCTGATTATCAAATCGTCCTACCCGCCGACGCCTCACCGTCCGAGAAGACGGCAGCGCGAGAGCTTCAGGGCTACCTGAAGCAAATCAGCGGCGTCATGCTCCCCGTCACGACGACGCCATCCGCCGCCCACGCCCTCTACGTCGGCTTCAGTCCCCGCGTAGCCCGCCTCACCGGCGCCGCAAAGCCCGACTCCGCCGATGAAGCCTTCACCTACCGCACCGTGGGCGACGACCTCGTCATCTATGGCGGCCGGCTCAAAGGCACCATGTTCGGCGTATATGCCTTCCTGCGCGAGCAACTCGGCGTTCGCTTCTACACGTCGTCCTTCACCAAGCTCCCGCGGCGCACCAGCTGGGAGCTGCCCCGCCTCAACGTTACCGAGGCGCCCGCCTTCCCCTTCCGCCACGTGCTTTACTACACCACGCTCCACGATCACGCCTGGGACGCGCACAACGGTCTGAACATGACCATGGGCAACGCCGACACCGACGCCTACGGCGGCCTGCAAGCCATCTACGGCACCCACACCTTCGGCGAGCTAATCCCTGTGGACGAGTTTTTCTCCCGCCATCCCGAATATTTCTCCCTGCGCGACGGCAAGCGACAGCGCGAACTGACGCAGCTCTGCCTCTCAAACCCCGACGTCATTCGCCTGCTCACGGAGCGCACGCTCGTAATGATACGCAACCACCCCGGAAACGTGGCCTACAGCGTTGCGCAGAACGACAACTCCAATCCCTGCGAGTGTGCCGCCTGCCAAGCCCTGGAGAAGAAGTACGGAGGACATTCCGGCCTTATCCTGTGGGCCGTCAACCAAGTGGCCGACGAGGTTGCCAAGCACTTCCCCGACGCCCGCCTCGTCACCTTCGCCTACCACTACTCCCAAGCCGCCCCTACCGGCATCCGGCCGCGCAGCAACGTCTATATACGCCTTTGCGACATCGAGTGCTGCCTCGCTCACCCCATGACCGACGCAGAGAACAGCGCTTTCCTGAAAGACCTCGCCGACTGGTCCGCCCTCACCTCCCACCTCTTCATTTGGGACTACGTGACAGACTTCGCCGCCTACCTCGCGCCGTTTCCCAACTTCCGCGCCATGGCAGCTAACCTAAGGACGCTGCATAGCTACGGCGTCACCGGCGTCATGAACCAAGGACAATACCAGACCTACGGCGGAGAGTTCTACGAATTGCGCCAATGGCTACTCGCACAGCTCCTCTGGAATCCGGAGCAAGACTGGCAAGCGCTCGCCCGGGAGTTTATTGCTGACTACTACGGCGCCTCTGCTGCCTACGTACAGCGCTATTTCGACCTCGTACAAAGCCTCGCCACGCCGACAGCCCACCTCCACACCGACACAAAGCCCACCGACGACCTCTACACCGACGCCTTCCTCGCCCAAAGCCGCACCCTGCTGCGCAAGGCGGCCCGCGCCGCACGCCACGACACGGCACTCGCCGCACGCATCGAGGAGGTGCGCGCACAAATCTACTACCTCGACGTCGCCCGCAACCGTTCGCGCGCCCTTACCAACGGTTCACACGCCGCCCTCGTCCGTTTCCTCAAAGCCCGAGGCCAGCGCGTCGGCGAAAACGTGACGGCTAAGGAATTCCTGCGTAAGGAAGGAGCCACATGACTGACTACTGCCGCCCTCTTGAGCCTATTCCTCACGCTGTGCCTCCCACTTGTGCGGCGCCGGCGCCGACGTATGCCGCGCGGCGAAGCCCCGAAGAACTACTAAGCCTAAAGCCATGGACGCCCTGAGCCTGATAGAAAAATATTATCCCCATGACGACGCGCTGCGCCGCCTCCTCCTGCTCCACAGCCGCCAGGTGCGCGACAAGGCGCTCGCCGTCTGCACGCACCACCCCGAGTTGCACGCTGACGCCGCCCTCGTCGCCGACGGCGCCATGCTCCACGACATCGGCATACGCCTTTGCAACGCCCCCGGCATCCTTTGCCACGGCACGGCGGACTACCTGCTCCACGGCATCCTCGGCGCACGCCTCATGCGCACCGAGGGGTTGGAAGCCATCGCCCGCATCTGCGAGCGCCACACGGGTACAGGCCTACGCCGAGCCGACTTCCTGAGCCGCGGACTCGAAGCGCCGCCCTACGACCTGCTCCCCGAGACCATTGAAGAGCAGATAGTCTGCTACGCCGACAAGTTCTTCTCGAAGAGCAACCCCACGCGCCACCGCACGGTGGAGCAAGTGGCGCAAAGCCTTCAGAAATACGGCGCCCCGGGCGTCGCAACCTTTCGCCGCTGGGCTGCCGCCTTCGAGTGAAGCCCCATAGCGGTTCCTTGAAGCCTCGCCGCCGTTCCTTGAAACTCCGCAGCTCTTTTTTGTAGCCTTGCCGCTCTTTCTCGTCTATTCGCAGCGGCTCACCCCTGCCCCATAGCCGTTTCCTGAAGCCTCGCGCGGCGTTCCACGCCCCTCAAACCGACCCAAAGACCGCCTTTTCGAAGAGGAAAGGCGGTTTTTTCCGCTTTTAAGTCCGACCTATTTAAAACGAAGTCCGACCAATCCATTCGTAAGTCCGACCCATGTTTTGTCCAGCCACGGCTGGACAATTGTACACCCGTGGCTGGACAATTGTACACCCACGGCTGGACAATTGTACACCCACGGTTGGACAAAAACTAAGTGCCGACTATTTTAAACTAAGTGCCGACTATGATTAACTACGTCCGACCTGCGAGAAAATAGATGCCGACTATTTTTTAATAGGAGCCGACTATTTTCAGACAGGTGCCGACTATTTCAAAGTAAGTGCCGCCTATTTTTCGATTTTTCGGTCAGGCGGGGAGGCAGGTCGGAAGAAAAGGGAGACGGCAGGTTTGCAGTTTTGGCAGAAAGGCCTACCTTTGGCGGAATAACGCCCACGGGGGCGCAAGAAACCATGGAAAGAAGCACTACCTACCCTACGCCCGGCCTTGTGACGCTACCTGCCTTCCGCGACTGCCGCGGCGCACTCTGCTACGTGCAAGATGGCGACGAGCAGTTGCCCTTTGCGGTGAAGCGCGTCTTTTGGATTTTCGACGTGCCCGCAGGGCAGCGCCGCGGTTTCCATGCCCACCGCACGTGCAGCGAACTTCTCTTTGCCCTTCACGGCAGTGTGGACGTAGAAGTGCGCACCCCAGCGGGCGTAGAGACCTACCATCTGGCCGACCCCCGCACGGGCTTGCTCATACCCCCCATGTGCTGGTGCAGCCTCTCCCGGTTCGCCGCCAATAGCGTATGCCTGTGCCTCAGCGACGGGCACTACGACGAGCAGGGCTACATCAACAACCTGCAGGAGTGGGAGCGCGAGGTGGGCATAAGCGGGGAAGCACCATGCAAGTAGAACGCTATACGCCACAGCTCGGCAGCACGTGGGACGCCTTCGTAGCCGCGTCGCGCAACGGGACGTTTCTGCTCTCGCGCCCCTACATGGATTACCACGCCGCGCGTTTTGCGGACGTCTCGCTACTGTTTCGCAACGACCGAGGTCGGACGTGCGGCGTGCTACCTGCCAACTACGAAAGCGCCGGCGGCGCGGTGTGGTCCCACGAAGGCCTGACGTACGGCGGCCTCGTGCTCGCGCCGGCGACGAGCTACGGGGAAGTGGCGCAGATGTTGGACCTGGCGTGCCGTACCTACGCGCAAATGGGGGCGGAAAGGCTCATGTACAAGCCCATTCCCCACATCTACGCGCGCTACCCCGGCGAGGAGGACCGCTACTGGCTCTTCCGCCGCGACGCCCGCTTGACGAGTTGCGGACTGTCGGCCTGCGTGGACACGGAAGCGCCGCTTCCCTTCTCCGAACTGCGGCGCAGGAAAGCCCGCAAGGCAGCCCGCGCCGGATTGACCGTAGGCCGTTCGGAAGACTGGGGCACGTATTGGGCGCTACTCACCGAGACGCTGGAAACACGTCACGGCGTGCGCCCCGTACATACGCTCCGGGAAATCACGCTGCTCCACTCCCGCTTCCCGGAGGCTATCACGCTGCACACGGTTCAGGACGGAGACGAAATGCTCGGCGGTTGCGTCGTCTATAACACGGGGCGCGTGGCGCACGTGCAATACATAGCGGCCAACGAGGCGGGTCGCGCGGCGGGCGCCTTGGACCTGCTGTTCGGCGAAATCACCGCCGCGCTGCGCAAAGGCGGCCCGCGCTACTTAGACTACGGCATATCGACGGAAGCGGGCGGGCGCGTCTTGAACGAAGGGCTGCTGTTTCAGAAAGAAGGCTTCGGCGGGCGCGGCGTGACGTATGAATGCTACGAAATAAAGCTATGAACGTACCTTACCTCGACCTTCGCCGCGTGAATGCGGCCTTTGAACCCGCGCTGACCCAAGCCGTAACGCGCGTGGTGCGCTCCGGGCGCTACTTGCAAGGCGAGGAGGTGCACGCCTTCGAGGCTGAATTTGCGCAATACGTGGGCGCGGCGCACTGCGTCGGCGTGGCCAACGGCCTGGACGCCCTGACGCTGGTGCTGATGGCCTGGAAACAGCTGCGGGGCTGGGACGGCGGCGAGGTCATCGTACCTGCCTTCACCTTCGTAGCCACGGCCGAGGCCGTGAGGCGGGTCGGGTTGCGCCCCCTCTTTTGCGACGTGACGGCCGACGCCCTGATGGACGCGGCAAGTGCCGAGCAGCTCGTCACGGAACGGACGCGCGCCCTCGTACCCGTGCACCTCTTCGGCCGTTGTTGCGACATGCCGGCAATCAACGCCGTAGCGCGGTGCCACGGTCTGCTGGTGCTGGAAGACAGTGCGCAGGCACACGGCGCCACGTGCGGCACACGGCGTGCGGGAAGCCTGGGCGACGCGGCTGCCTTCAGCTTCTACCCCGGGAAAAACCTCGGCGCCCTGGGCGACGGCGGAGCTGTGGTGACGCCGGACGCAGATGTGGCGCGGCGCGTACGAACCCTGGCCAACTACGGGGCGGAGGTGAAATACCGCCACACCCTCGCGGGGCTGAACTCCCGCTTGGACGAGGTGCAAGCCGCTGCTCTGCGTGTAAAGCTGCCCCACCTGGACGCCGACAACGCCCGTCGCCAACGCATAGCCGCCTACTACGCAGCCACGATACGCAACCCGCACGTCAGGCTGCCCTACGAGGGCGAAACGGCAGGGAGCGTGTTCCACATCTATCCGCTGCGCGCGGACAACAGAGCGGAGCTGCAAGCCTGGCTGCGGGAGCAGGGCGTCGGCACGTTGTGCCACTACCCGTGCACCGTGCCCCGGCAACCGGCCTTCGCCGACGTGTGCGCCACGCCCTGCCCCGTAGCTGACGACTGGGCGGCGCACGAAGTGAGCCTCCCCCTTTCCCCCGCCCTTACCGACGAGGAAGCCGCCTACGTGGCCGACGCCGTGAACCGCTATAAGCCTGCATGACACCATGCGTCCAACCCATAAAACCATAGACCCAAGATGACCATCGACATCCTTGTTTGCAGCATAGACAAAGGCATCGTGCGCGTGGACGACGTGCTGATGCCGCCCCAAGAAGGCGTGCGATACATCGTTTCCTACCAGTACACTGACGAACGCTACCTGGAACTCATCCCCCAAAGCCTCACGCAACGCGGCGACGTGAGCCTCTTCAAATATAGCGGACGTGGCCTCTCCGCCAACCGAAACCTGGCGATGGAGAAAGCCACGGCAGACCTCGTCATGTACGCCGACGACGACACGCGGTACGTCCCCGGCGCCATGGAAGCCATCTTCCGCGTTTTCGAAACGCACCCCGAGCTGGACGTGGCCTTCTTCCGCGCCTCGACGTACAGCGGGAAACCGCTTAAGACGTACCCCGACGAGGAGCAAGAGCTGAAAGGCATGCCCCGGACGTATGACATTTCGGCCATAGAGATGGTGGCGCGCCGCAGAAAGGTGCAACACACCATTCGCTTCGACGAACGCTTTGGCCTGGGGACGAAATTCCTGACTTGCGGCGAGGAGGAAATCTGGATGGTGGACGCCGCCCGCAAAGGCTTCCGGATGCGCTACTTCCCGGTGAAGGTTGTGGAGACGTCGACCCTACTTAAGAAATCGCTCATCTACGTTGACGAAGGCGTACAGCGCAGCTTTGGCGCCATAACGTACTACAAACAGGGCGCACGGGCGTGGTTCAGCTGCCTGCGCTTCGCCTTCAACAGCGCGAAGGAAGGACTGTGCCACTTCTGGCCGATGCTTCACCACCTAACCGAGGGCATACGATACATGAGAAAGACAGAATGATGGAAAAAGAGCAAACGCTTGAGCTGCTGGTCTGCACCATCAACGAGGGCATACGAAAAGTGCCGGAGCTGGTGCTGCCTCCCCAAGAGGGAGTGCGGTATCTCGTCTCGTGGCAACAGACGGGAACCGTGGACGTAGCACTTCCCGCCGAGCTGCAGGGACGTACTGACATAAAGGTCGTAACCCTGGAAGGGCGCGGGCTTGCGGCCAACCGAAACAACGCCCTGCGCAACGCCTCGGGGGACATCCTGCTCCTGGCCGACGACGACTGCCGCTACCGCGCCGAATACTTCGACCGCGTCAAGCACGACTTCGCAAAATATCCCCGCGCTGACTGCATCTGCTTCAGGGCTGTGGACAGAAAAGGGAACTTCCTGAAACGTTACGCCGCCCAGCCGTTCACCTACGCTAAGAGACCGCGAGGCACATATTTCAGCTCCGTAGAGATAGCCTTCCGCCGCAAACCGGACATGCCGCTTTTCGACGAACGCTTCGGGCTGGGTTCGCCCTTCTTGGCCTCGGGAGAAGACGAAGTGTTCCTTTTCGACGCTTGGAAGAGCGGACTAAAAGTAATCTACCTCCCGGAAACAATCGTCGAGACCGAAGGTGCTACCACCGGGAAACGCTTCATGACGTTCGGGGCAGTACGGCGCTCGAAGGGAGCCGTGCTTTGCCATTTGTACGGTGCGGCCGGTGCCACGATGCGAAGCCTGAAATACATTCTTTACTTGGACGTGGACATTGACACGAAGCGGCGGTTCTTCCACGACATGCTCCTGGGCATCCGCTACATACGGAGTGGCCGTCTGCAGGCCTAAAAAAAAGATATGGGCGTCTCCCTTATCCTTCCCTACCGCGACCGTGCCGCCTTACTTCCGCGCACACTACGCTCCGTGGCGCGGCAACGCTACCCGGGGACGGAGGTAATCCTCGTGGACAACGGCTCACAGGACGCTTCGTCGGACGTGGCCAAGGCATGGGCCGAAGAACAGAGCGCCCAAGGCTGCAACGTCAAACTGCTTTCCGCACCTGCCGGCGGCGCCGACGCAGCACGCAACGCAGGGTTGAGAGTTGCCACGGGCGAGTTCGTCTTTTTCTTCGACTCAGACGACGAAATGTCACCCGACTTCCTCATCGACGCAATGGCAGAAGCCGAGGGCAAAGACATCGTGGCGGCGCAAACGGTGATGGTCTTTCCTAACGGACGCACGAAGCCGCGACGTGTCTATCGCAACGCGTCTGTAGCAGACCATATACTCACGGGAATGTTTGCCACCCAAGGCATGGTGATTCGCAGGAGCTTCCTCGTAGAGCACGGCGGCTGGAACGAAGCCCTTCCGAAGTGGAACGACTGGGAATTGGCCGCCCGCTTGCTCTGCCACAGCCCCCGCGTTTGTTGGTTAAAAGGAGCTTATCACCGCATATATCAGCACGCCGACAGCCTGACCGGCGAATCCTTGGCGGCAACCTTCTCGCAAATACTGCCGGCCGTGCGCGCCGTGGAAGTACTGCCCCTTGACCGAGCCGCACGTGCCGCCTTGGCCGTAAGAAAAGCCATTCTTGCCGCAGTTGCGCCCAACTGTGCCGGGGCGGAAGCGCTACGCCAAGAAGCACTGGCCACGGCTCCTTATATAAAATACGTATATCGTTACGCCCGTCGCGGCTATCCCGGCGCATGGTGGATGGGTCGGCAACTGAGTGCCCTTTGCTTTTCTAAAGGATAGGTAAAGGCAAAGTTGTTTACTTCTCAAACAACTAAAAAAGCAGAGATAGTTAATACCAAGTTAATTTTAAGAATTGATTTCTTAAAAACCTTAATAAGCAGAAAGCCGAAAGTACTTTTGCTAAGCCATCTACAAGAAGGCAGAGACGACGTAGAGAATACCATCGTGCGGGGAAGAAAAATCCCTGAAGGACTACGGAAGGCTACAGGCAATGAAAAAATCCACAATTTGGACTATCGCAATCGTGATGGGGGCTTCCTTCCTCACGCTACTATACTTGCAAGCCCGCTACTTTGAGCAAGTAGTGCAGATGCGAAAGGAGCAATTTCGTGAGAACGTGATGCGTAGCCTTTACCAAACTTCTCGAAACCTTGAACTCAACGAAACGCACGAGTTATTGCGGCGTCAGATGGGGAAAGCTACTTCGGCAACCGCAGACTCGGCCACCGCAGAAGACACCCTAACACGTAGCGCTTTCGAAAAGCAAATGGCCAGCGGACATGCCGCCACTACGCCGAAGGTACTCTTCACTAATTTCAAGCCAGGCGGGAAGAAGGACTCCGAAGCCTTTAAGAAAGAAATCCGCGAAAAGTTTATATACCAGAAGGGGCTTCTTGAAGAAGAAATTTACACCATCCTATACGAGCCCAGCAAGCTTCCGCTGAAAGACCGCCTTAAACCGCTTGAGGGCGAGCTTGACCGAGCGCTTCATAGTAACGGTATAGACGCCAGCATGTCGTATCACTATTATGTTACGAACACCTTAGGCGACACCGTAACCATGTGCCCGGATTATGACCGTAAGGGAGACGCCTATACGTTCCAGCAAGTACTTTTCCCCAACGACCCATCCCCGCAGAAAGGCGTCCTATACATCCACTTCCCCGAGTTGCGAAACTACATATTCAGTGGCGTGCGTTTTATGATACCGGCTATCATTTTCACGCTCGTACTTCTGTTTATGTTTATCTTTACTATCTACACGATTTTCCGACAGAAGCGCGTCACGGAAATGAAGAACGACTTCATAAACAACATGACGCACGAGTTCAAGACGCCCATATCCACCGTTTCCTTAGCCGCGCAAATGCTTCAAGACCCGGCTGTGGCCAAGAGCGAGAAGATGTTCACGCATTTAAGCGGAATTATCAACGACGAAACGAAACGTCTGCGTTTCCAAGTAGAGAAAGTCCTGCAAATGTCTATGTTTGAAAAAAACGCAGGTACGTTCAATCAAAAGGAAATGTCCATGAACGACGTGCTGGAAGACGTCACAAACACTTTCAGGTTAAAGGTGGAAAGCAACGGAGGCAAGCTGACGACGGACTTTGACGCAGATGAGGACGTCGTGTACGGAGACCAAATGCACTTGACCAACGTTATTTTCAATTTGCTGGACAATGCTGTGAAATACAAAGCTCCCGACCGTCCCATAGAGATAAGCGTGGGCTCGACGAACCAATCTGGACGTCTCTGCATCACCATTCGCGACAATGGCATCGGCATTAAGCGCGAAGACTTGAAGAAAATCTTTGAGAAGTTCTACCGTGCCCATACCGGCAACCGTCACGACGTTAAAGGTTTCGGTCTGGGGCTTGCTTACGTGAAGAAAGTCATCGACTACCACCATGGTAGCATCCACGCCGAAAGCACCCTTGGCGGCGGGACGACTTTCATCATCACGCTGCCCCTAATGAAGAGGTAAGCGCCCCGGGCTGTGAATGGTCACAATAGCACACTCTCTGAACATAAACCCGAGAAACGATAATAACTAAAACCTAACCATTATGGACGAGAAAATGAAAATCCTCCTCTGCGAGGACGACGAGAATTTGGGCATGTTGCTCCGTGAGTATCTCCAAGCAAAAGGCTACGATACGGTGCTCTGCGAAGACGGAGAGGTCGGTTACAAGACCTTCATGCAGGAGAAGTTCGACATCTGCGTCCTCGACGTCATGATGCCCAAGAAAGACGGTTTTTCCTTGGCCAAAGACATCCGTCAGAACAACCAAGAAATTCCTATCATCTTCCTGACGGCCAAGACACTAAAGGAAGACATCCTCGAAGGCTTCAAAATCGGAGCTGACGACTACCTAACCAAGCCCTTCTCTATGGAAGAGCTTACCCTACGTATTGAAGCCATCTTGCGCCGCGTTCGGGGAAAGAAGAACCGTAACCAGAATAATTACAAGATTGGCTCTTTCAACTTCGACACGCAGAAGCAAATTCTCTCTCGCAACGGAGAACAGAAAAAGCTCACCACTAAGGAGAGCGAGCTCCTCAGTCTGCTTTGCTCACACGCCAATGAAATCTTGCAGCGCGACTTTGCCCTCAAGACCATTTGGATTGACGACAACTATTTCAACGCTCGTTCCATGGACGTCTATATTACCAAGTTGCGTAAGCTCCTTAAGGACGACGAGAACGTAGAAATCATTAACATCCACGGGAAAGGCTACAAGCTTATCACTCCTGACCCCGAATAACCTAAGCACAAAGCTCTTGAAAGCGAGACTCCACCTCCTGCTACTCGCCCTGCTGGCGGCCTCCTCCCTCTTCTCATCTTGTGACGACGAAGACTCGTATGCTGAAGACCGCAAGCGCGAGAAGCGGCAGATACAATCCTTCCTCAAGACGGGTTGCACCGTTATTGACGACGACTCCGGCGACACCATACTCTATGCGGCAGCGCCCATCACCGTCATATCCGAGGAAAAGTTCTATGCGCAAGACTCCACGACCGACGTAGCCGCCAACGAGTTTGTCCTCTTCAAGACCTCCGGCCTCTACATGCAGATTGTGCGAAAAGGGGCGGGCAGCATCCTTCAGTCCGGCGAGAAGGCAACCGTCATATGCCGTTATACCGAGTTCAACATAGCAACGGACAGCGTGCAGACCACGAACAACCTCCTCGCTACGGAGGGCAACCCGGACATAATGACCGTCAGCAATAGCAGCGGGATGCTTACAGGCACGTTCATCTCCGGCGTCATGCGTTCGGCTTACAGTAGCTCCCAGGTGCCCACCGGTTGGCTCGACGCGCTGAAGTTCGTAAACCTCGGACGGCAGAACAGCCCTGACGCTGAAATCGCCAAGGTGCGCCTCATCGTTCCCAGCACCATCGGGCAGACTGACGCCTCCACGTCCGTCTATCCTTGCTATTACGAAATCACCTTCCAACGCGGGCGGTGAGCGCACGTCGGCCTCCTATCAACAAGGAGCTGCACCCGGGAAAAACCTTCCTGCGTGCAGCTCCTTTTTCTGTTTCAACTATTGATATCTCCTTCCCTTTAGCAACTCTGTGCGTGGCCGCTGCGTCAGAACGGCGGCGCATCCCCCATGTTGGCAAAGGGGTCAACGGACGGTGGGGGCGGCACGTCGTCGATAGGGTCGGAAGCGCGTCGCCGCGAGTGGGAACCTACGCCGCTGCTGCGCCTTCCGTCGCTCGGCAGGGGCACGGCTTCCTCTTCCGGGTTACGGAAAGCCGCATATTTCCCTTGGAACGTCAGCAGTACGTCGTCCACGGCGCCGTTGCGGTGCTTGGCCACGATGATTTGCGCCTTACCCCGCAAGTCGCGCCCCCGGTTATCCTCCGTGATGTGGTAATATTCCGGCCGATGGATGAAGATTACCATGTCGGCGTCCTGCTCTATGGAGCCACTCTCCCGCAGGTCGCTCAGCTGCGGGCGTTTTGCCTCAGCCCCACCTTCCGTTCGGTTTTCCACACTTCGGTTCAGCTGCGAGAGCGCCATTACGGGGAGGTTAAGTTCCTTGGCCAAGCCCTTCAGCGAGTGGCTTATCTTAGAGACCTCCTCCTGGCGGGAGTTGAACTGCGTGCCGCTGGCGTTCATCAGCTGCAGGTAGTCGATGATTATCATGCGTATGCCATATTCCCGGACGAGGCGGCGCGCTTTTGTGCGAAGTTCAAAGATGGAGAGCGACGGCGTATCGTCAACGTAGAGCGGTGCGCCGTATAGCGCCCGGCTGCGGACGTCCAGCTGCCCCCACTCGTACTGTTCCAGTTGCCCGCTTTTCAGTTTTTCTCCCGGTATCTCGCATACGTTCGAAAGGATACGGTTCACCAGCTGTACATTGCTCATTTCCAAACTAAAGAAAGCGACCGGAATCTTCTGGTCTATGGCGATATTCTTCGCCAGTGAGAGGGCGAAGGCCGTTTTTCCCATACCGGGGCGTGCGGCCAAGATAATCAGGTCTGAGTTTTGCCAGCCCGCCGTCAGCTTGTCCAAAGCATGATATCCCGACGAGATGCCCGAGATGCCGTCCGTTCGCGAGGCAGCTGCCCGCAACTGCGTGAAGGCTTGGTCTATGATGGGGTCTATCTGCGTCGTATCTTTCCGTATGTTGTTTTTAGAGAGGTCGAAGAGTTCACTCTCGGCCTGTTGCAGGAGTTTGTCGACGTCCGTCGTCGCATCAAAGGCTCCCTTCTGTAGGCGCGAGGCGTAGGAGATAAGCTGTCGGGCCAAGTACTTCTGCGCTATGACGCGGGCGTGGTACTCTATGTGCGCCGAACTGCTTACCAGCGAACTCAGCTGCGTAATGTAGAACGGGCCGCCTACCTCGTCCAAATCGCCCCGGCGCTTCAGCTCCTCCGTAACGGTGAGCAAGTCGACGGGCTTCTCCTCCATAGTGAGGCTTCGTATGGCCGCATAGATAAGCTGGTGCCGCTTCTCGTAGAACTTCTCCGGCGCCAGGATTTCTGCCACTTGGTAATAAGCCTCTTGCTCCAGCATCAGCGCCCCCAGTACGGCTTGCTCCATCTCCAGCTCCTGTGGCTGCAGATGTCCAAAGTCGTCAGTGGCAGGCGCCGCGGCGGCGTCAGCTCGCTTCCGGGCTGGTTTGCGTTGTTCCGGCATATTAATCTTTCGTTAAGTTCGGCAAAGTTAGCGCAAGTGAACGAAACGCAGGTGCAGGTGCGGGAAAAACTTTTCTACGTCCGACTTAGCCTTCAGCAAGTCCGACCTATCAGCTCATAAGTCCGACCTATCAGCTCATAAGTCCGACCTACGAAATGATAGCTCGGACTTGTCAGTCGATAAGTGCCTACTGCAAAGCGCCAAGTCAGACGTGCGAAACGGCAAACGGGAGGCGCGTCGTTCCGTGCCGAAAATAACCGGTTCGGGCAGGCGCAAATGGTTCCTTTCCTTTTGTGTTTATCCGGGCTTTCCACTATCTTTGCCGTCGTTGCACCGCTTGTTGCAGCATTGCCCTCACCAGCGGGGCACAATAGCGTATATAACAAACCATAAAAGAGATACACCCAATGAAATTCAGAATTTCCAGCACGCTACTATCCTCGCGCCTGCAAATGGCCGGGCGCGTCATCGTGGCCAAGAACAACCTGCCCATCCTTGGCAGCTTCCTATTCGAGGTTAAAGGAAATGTGCTCCGGGTTACGGCCTCGGACAACGAGACTACCCTGCACACGACGATGGAAGTGGACGATGTGGACGGCGAGATACGCTTTGCAGCCAATGCCAAGACGATACAGGACGCTATCAGGGAAATCCCGGAGCAGCCTCTGGACTTCTTCGTAAACGAAAGTTCGCTTGAAGTCACGATAGAGTACCGCAACGGCAGCTACAACTTTATCGCGCAGCCCGCTGACGAGTATCCCACGCCGCCCGCCCTGCCCGGCGACGTGCCCGTCTTAGGCGTAGAGGCGCAGAAACTGCTCGACGCCACGTCGCGTGCCGTCATAGCCACGGCCGACGACGCCCTGCGCCCCGTCATGAACGGCCTCTATTTTGACATCAAGGACGGCAGCCTTGCCGTGGTAGCCTCCAACGGGCACAAGTTAGCCCTAACCCGACTCGCAGGCACGACGGCAGCGAAAGCGGGCTCATTCATCCTGCCCAAGAAGCCCGCCCTGATGCTCAAGAGCTTCCTGCCTAAGGTGGAAGGCGACGTAACGATTCGCTTCGACGGGAAGAACGCCGAGGTTGACGCTCAAGAATACATCATGTCCTGCCGCCTCATCGACGGTCGCTACCCCAACTACGAATCCGTAATACCTCAGGACAACCCCAACTGTGCCACCGTCAACCGCGAGGCCTTTGCCAGCGCCTTGCGCCGCGTCATGGTTTTCTCCAGCGCTATCAGCTCGCTCGTGAAGCTTCGTGTAGAAAATAACAAGATTAATATCTCGTCGCAGGACACGAACTACTCCATGTCCGCCCAAGAAGAGCTGCTCTGCGAGTATGACGGCACGCCGGTGACCATAGGTTTCAAAGGCCCCTTCCTTCTTGAACTCATCAATAACTTACCTGGTGACGACGTCATCTTGAAACTGGCCGACACGAGCCGTGCCGGCGTCATCGTTCCGGCAGAGGCGCAAGAGGGCGAAGAAGTTATCATGCTCCTCATGCCCATCATGCTCAACGACTAAGCCCGCAATGCAGCTACACCTGGACAAGCCGGTCATCTTCTTCGATGTGGAGACGACGGGGCTGAACGTGGCTCACGACCGAATCGTAGAGCTCAGCTACATCAAGGTATGGCCCGACGGCCGGGAAGAGCGGCAAACGCTGCGCTTTAACCCGGGGATACCTATCTCCGCCGAATCGACGGCCGTGAACGGCATACATGATGCTGACGTGGCCTCGGAGCCGAGCTTCAAGGATAGGGCTGCCGAGCTGGCCTTCCTGTTTCAAGACAGCGACCTCGCCGGCTTCAACTCCAACCGCTTCGACGTGCCCATCTTAGTAGAGGAGTTCGCTCGCAGCGGTGTGGCCTTCGACATCTCGAAGTGCCGCCTCATTGACGTGCAGACAATCTACCACAAGATGGAGCCGCGCACCCTTACGGCCGCCTACAAATACTATTGCGGGCAGAACTTGGAGGACGCCCATACGGCAATGGCCGATACGAACGCCACCTACGAAGTGCTGAAGGCTCAGCTGGACCACTACGGCGAGAAGCTACACAACGACATGGGTTGGCTGTCCGACTTCTCCCGCCAAACGCGCAACGTTGACCTCGCCGGGCGCTTCGTTTACGACGAGAAAGGCGTTGAGACCGTGAACTTTGGCAAGTATCGGGGCTGGCGCGTGGCCAACGTACTTCGGCGAGACCCGGCCTACTTCACATGGATTATGCAAGGCGATTTCACGCAGGACACGAAGCAAGCCCTGTTGCGCCTAAAGCTGAAATACGGTCTCTAACAGGCATCTACCACCACACAGCTACAAGTTAATGAAGGGCAAACACATCGTACTGGGCATCACGGGCAGCATAGCCGCCTACAAAGCTTGCCGGCTCATCCGCCTCTTCGTCAAAGCCGGCGCAGAGGTACAGGTAGTCATCACCCCGGCGGGGAAAGAGTTCATCACGCCCGTGACGCTGTCTGCCCTGACGTCGAAACCCGTCATCAGCGAGTTCTTTTCCGGCCGCGACGGCTCTTGGCACAGCCACGTTGCGCTCGGCGAATGGGCTGACGCCATGGTGATAGCGCCCGCCACGGCCTCCACGCTCGCCAAGATGGCGCACGGCATTGCGGACAATATGCTGCTGACGACTTACCTTTCTATGCGGGCGCCCGTCTTCGTAGCGCCGGCCATGGACTTGGACATGTTTGCCCACACTGCCACGCAGCAAAACCTCACGACGCTACGTCGGCAGGGCGTGACCGTCATAGAGCCGACGGAAGGAGAACTGGCCAGCCACCTCGTAGGGAAAGGCCGGATGGAAGAGCCGGAAGAAATCTTTAAGACGGTCGAGCGCGCCCTCTGCGGCACGGGACGCCTCGCAGGGCGCCGCGTACTCATCACCGCAGGCCCAACGCGCGAGAAGATAGACCCTGTAAGATACATCAGCAACTACTCGTCGGGCCGTATGGGCTTCGCGCTGGCTGAGGCCTGCGCCGCCGAGGGAGCCGAAGTGGAGCTTGTCACCGGTCCCGTCAGCCTCGTCACACAGCACCCGGGCATCCGCCGTACGGACGTAGAGACGGCGGCCGAGATGCTCGCAGCAGCGACAACGCTCTTCCCCGGCATGGATGCGGCCATACTCTGTGCGGCTGTGGCCGACTTTACCCCCGAGGCGCCCGCCGCAGAGAAAATAAAGCATAGCGGAGACGGCTTACTGCTGCACTTACAACCTACCACGGACATTGCCGCCAAGCTGGGAGAAATGAAGACGGCGAGCCAGCGCCTCGTAGGCTTCGCGCTGGAAACCGAGCATGAGCGGGAGAACGCCCGACGTAAACTCGAAAAGAAACGCCTTGACCTCATCGTGCTCAACTCTCTGCGCGACCGGGGGGCAGGCTTCGCCGTAGAAACGAACAAGGTGACCATCCTCTCGCCCGACGGCGAACAGGAATATCCGCTCAAGAAAAAGACAGACGTGGCAAAAGACATCGTAGATAAGCTATGCGACACCTTCTGAACCTGCTCGCCCTGTGCCTGTGCCTCGTCCCCGGCTACGCCTCGGCACAAGAAGTGGAGGCACGCATCACGGTGAACCACCAAAAGATTAACCAGACGTCGGCCTCCGTCTTCGAAACGCTGGAGAAAGACCTGACCGAGTTTGTAAACACGCGGCAATGGACTAACCAGCAGTTCCGGCGCAACGAACGCATACAATGCACGTTTACCATTACCGTAAACAAATATTCCAACAGCGAAAACAAGTTTGAGTGCACTCTGCTCGTGCAGAGCGTGCGCCCGGTCTTCAACTCGTCCTACACGTCGACCGTTTTCAGCACGCAAGATAAGAACTTCAACTTTACCTACCAGGAATACGACAAGCTTGAGTTTCGCCCCGACGTAATAGACAACGAGCTGACGGCATTAATGGCCTACTACGTCTATCTTATCATCGGCATGGACGGCGACGCTATGTCTCCACTCGGCGGCACCGAAGCGCTAAATACGGCGCAGATGATAGTAAACAACGCGCAGTCGTTGGCATCTAAGGGCTGGAAAGCCTTTGAAGACGACAAAAACCGCTACGCAATTATCAACGACATGCTGGATAGCGGCATGGAGCCGCTTAGGAACATGCAATATAAATATTATCGGGAAGGGCTGGACGTCATGGCCGAGAACGCCGACCGCGGACGCGCCGCCATCACCGAGGCCATAGGCTTGCTCAAGCAGGCGCACGAGAACAAACCGCTCTCCCAACTGCCGCAACTCTTTACAGAGTACAAGGCCGACGAACTCGTGAACATATACAAAGGCAAAGGCACAGCAAAAGAGCGGGAAGAGGTGACAGAAATTCTTTCAAACATCAACGCCTCGAAGAACTCGGAGTGGAACCAGATGAAGTAAGCGCTATGCTCCAACACCTGCACATCAGCAACTACGCCCTCATAGCTAACGTGGAAATAGACTTCCCCATGGGTTTCTCCGTCATTACCGGCGAGACGGGGGCAGGCAAGAGCATCATCCTCGGCGCCTTAGGACTGCTGCGCGGCGAACGTGCCACGCCACGCATCATAAAAGCCGGGGCGCAGAAATGCTGTGTCGAAGCATCCTTCGACGTTAGCGCCCTCGGGCTGGGAGACGTCTTTGAGCAAAACGATTTAGATTTCGACGGAAAAGAATGCATCGTGCGGCGGGAAGTGACAAGCGCCGGGAAAAGCCGAGCCTTCATCAATGACAGCCCGGTTTCTTTAAGCCTGCTCAAAGACATTACGGGAGAGCTCATAGACATCCATTCGCAGCACCAAAACCTGCTGCTGACGCACGAACATTTCTTGCTGGACATCTTAGATACCGCGGCGCAAGACCAAGAAGAAAGAGACGGCTACGTACATGCCTTCAACAACTGGCGCGACGCGACACGGCAGTTGCAGCTTTTGCTCGAAAAAAAGGAAAATGGCCACGCAGACACCGACTTCCTGGAGTTCCAACTGCGAGAGCTGGACGCAGCCAAGCTACATATCGGGGAGCAAGAAGAACTTGAAGCCGAGGCGGAACTACTCACCCACGCAGAGGACGTGAAGCGCGGACTGATAGAAGCCAACGCGCCCTTTGCAACGGACGAGGGCAGCCTCACGCAGCAGATAGACAACAGCATACAAGCCCTGCGCGGCATAGAAAAGGTATTGCCCCAAGTAGCTTCCCTTGCCGAACGATTGGAAAGTACGCGGATAGAACTGGACGACGTAAGCGCGGAGCTGGAGACGTTGGGCGAAGAAATCCATTTCGACCCCGAGCGGCAAGCTACCGTGGAGGAGCGCCTGGACACTATTTATGTATTAGAGAAGAAGCACAAGGTAAACACGATAGAAGCCCTGCTGCAAACCCGCGAGACGATTGCAGCCGAGCTTAATCAGGTTGAAAACATCGCTGAAGACATTCTGCGGCAAGAGAAGTGCGTCAAGCAAGCCGAGGAAGCCCTGCAAACCGCCGCCAAAAGGCTCTCGCAGGCGCGACAGCAGGCAGCTAAGAAATTGCAGGAAGCACTGGCCGGACAGCTGAACGGATTAGGCCTTGCAAACGGCCGAGTTGCCTTCAGCTTCACGCCTCGTCCTCGCCCGGACATCCATGGTGCCGACCGCGTAACCCTACTTTTCAGCGCAAACAAGGGCGTTCCCGCCGAAGACGTCGCCAAGATTGCGTCGGGAGGTGAGATTTCCCGACTGATGCTTGCGCTTAAATCCATCATGGCTCGGTTCAAA
Source organism: uncultured Prevotellamassilia sp. (assembly GCA_964641085.1). Taxonomy (GTDB): domain Bacteria; phylum Bacteroidota; class Bacteroidia; order Bacteroidales; family Bacteroidaceae; genus Alloprevotella. The sequence goes on from CAZXJS010000002.1 coordinate 164,566, forward strand.
GGGTTGCCCACAATTATCTTCGACGAGATTGATACCGGTGTATCCGGTTCCATGGCGGAGCGAATGGCGCGCGTCATGGGAGAAATGGCTCGCAGCACGCAGGTAATCTGCATCACCCACCTGCCACAAATAGCGGCAGCCGGACAAAGCCATTACCGCGTTTATAAAAGCGACGGGAGCGGCGCTACGGAAAGCCACATCTCCCGGCTCTCTGCCCAGGAGCGCATCGTGGAAATCGCCAACATGCTTTCCGGCGAGGAGCTTACCGAGGCAGCTGTCAACAACGCCAAGTCCCTATTAAAAATCAACGGAGTATGACACGTTACAAGCTACATATTCTTCTTCTTTCCCTCTTTATTCTCTCGTCGATGCCTTCGCGCGCCGCGGTGTCGCCCGCTGACGCCGTGTGCAACGTCTTTACCTACGATGCCGCGGGAAAAATGCTCGGAAGCGCCTGTGGCTTTTTCATCTCCGCCGAGGGTACCGGTGTGGCGCCCTACGAAATCTTTCAAGACGCCGGCCGCGCCGAAGTAATCGCCGCAGATGGCAAGCGCTACGACGTACACCGCATCGCAGGAGCCAGCTCTATATATAATATGGTGAAGTTTACGCTGCGCGACGCCCAAGTTGCCGCGTTGCCCATCGCTTCGGAGCCCGCCCGGCAGGGAGCAGCGTTGGAAATAGCCACCTATATGCCCGGGAAAGGCAAACGTATGGTCAAGACGTCGGCAAAGACGGTGTCAGACTTCAACGATTACAAGTTCTACGACCTGGCTGCGCCCAACGCCAACGCTTACGTAGGCTGCCCCGTCGTAGATGCCCGGGGACAGGTCGTTGCCGTGGTGCAGAAAAACCTGACGAAGAACGCCGTGACAGCCTGCGCCATGGACGCACGCCCCGTTTCCACGCTCATCGTGAACTCCGTCGGCTCCATAAACTACGACTTGCAAAAGATAGATATTCCCAAGGCGTTGCCCCCTACGGAGAAAGACGCCTTAGCCTTTATCTACATGATGAATTCCGCCGACTCGCTGGCCTGCATCACGGCGTTGGACGATTTCATCTCCGCGTATCCGGACAACGCCGAGGGCTTCGTAAATCGCGCGACGTTCTTCGCCGCGCATGACCTGTACGCCCAAAGCGACAGCGACTTCTCAGCCGCCCTCGCCCACGCCTCAAGCCCCGCTACGACGTTACCCGCCGACGGCGTGTACCATGCGTACGGCAAGACAATCTATGAAACCGTCAGCAAGCACGGCGGGCAAGATATCAGTCCTACGTGGAGCTATGCCAACGCCGCCGCGCAGGAGGACGCGGCCTACGCCCTGAACCCCAGTCCGCTCTATCGGCAGCAGAAAGGCTTGATACAGTTTGCCGCAAAAGACTTCCCGGGAGCTTACGCCAGTTTCCAAGCCGTCAACGCCTCTGCGCTGGCTTCTCCGCAAAGCTTCTACTCCGCTGCGTTGAGCTTGGAGCAAACCGGCGGCACGGACGTAGAAATCCTGACCCTTCTGGACAGCGCCATAGCCCACCTGGAGCGCCCCTACTCCGCCCGCCAAGCCCAGTACCTCTACATCCGCGCCACGCAGGAGGTAAAGATGGAGAAATACCGCCAAGCTGCGCTCGACCTATATGAGTACGAGAAAGCCGTAGGTCCCAACAATCTCACCGCACAGTTCTACTACGACAAAGAGCAAACCGAGCGCAAAGCCCGCATGTACCAGCAAGCGCTGGAGGACATACGCACGGCGCAAGCCAAGTCCGTCAAGCCCGACTATTACTTCTACCGGCTCGAGGAGTCAAGCCTCCTGCTGCAAGTTGGCCAGTACGACGAAGCCATTGCCACGTCGGAAGACCTGCTCAAAGAGCTTCCGGAAAATCCCGACTGCTACAAGATAATCGGTATAGCCTATGGCGAGAAGAAGGAAAAGGCGCAAGCGCTGAAGAACCTGAACAAAGCCAAGAGCCTCGGCGACACCTCCGTGGACAGCTATATCCAAAAACTCAAGAAATAAGACTTCCCACGCAACGCCTACCCCCATGCGGCAATTAAAGATAACCCCCACCATCACCGACCGTAGCGGCGAAGCCTTAGAACGCTACCTCCAAGAGATAGGGCGCGAACCGCTGGTTTCGGCGGAGGAGGAAGTCGTCCTTGCCCGCCGGATACGGCGTGGCGACGAAGAGGCGCTGCGCCGGCTGGTCTGCGCCAACCTGCGCTTTGTCGTTTCTGTGGCCAAGCAGTACCAAGGCCAAGGCCTGGGGCTCGTAGATTTAATCAACGAAGGTAACGTTGGCCTCATCACCGCCGCACGTAAGTTCGACGAGACGCGGGGCTTCAAGTTCATATCCTACGCCGTCTGGTGGATACGCCAAAGCATCCTCGAAGCCCTCGCCGACCAAGGACGCATGGTGCGCCTGCCGCAAAACCAGGTAGGCAACGTCACGAAGGTGACCCGCTTCTACAACCAATTTGTACAGCAAAACGAGCGCAAACCTTCGCCTGAGGAAATTGCAACGGGGCTGAACATGGATTTAGATAAGGTGGTGACGGCGCTACAAGCGGCCGGGCGCCACGTCAGTATCGACGCCCCGCTCGTGGAAGACGAGGACAACTGCCTGCTCGACCTCCTGCACAACCCCGACGCCGACGAAGCCACCGACAACGAACTCATCAGCGCCTCGCTCAAGGAGGAAGTGGCCCACGCCCTCGGCCTGCTGCCCGACAGGGAGCGAAAAATCCTGACCCTCTTCTTCGGGCTGAACGGTCCGGAGTTTACGCTGGAAGAAATCGGGGAGCAAATGCACCTCAGCCGAGAGCGCGTACGCCAGCTCAAAGAGAAAGCCATCCATATCCTCCGCTCAGCCCACGAAGCAAACATCCTGAAGACTTACCTGGGGTGACTGCGCGCCCGGCGCACGCCCCTGCAATCCCCTCAACGCATGAAAACTTTTCTCCATCTCGTCCTGCTCGCCCTCATCCTGCTTCCCGCCTCGGCGCAAGCCCGGAAAGACAAGGGCACGACCGACGGCGCCGTCTATATCTTCGGCGTAGGCACCAGTTTCTCGGACTCTACGGTTTACATCTCTGACCTTCAGACGCTCGACACCGCACGCATCGAGCCGCGCACCGGCTTTCTGAACCGCATGCCCGAATATGCCGAGCAATACCGTGCCGCCCTGCAGACGGCCTACCCCGGTCTCATCACGTGCGCCGTATTTTATGCCGAAGACCGGAAGGCTGCCGAAAAGAAGCACGCCAAGTTGCTGCGCCACTACGCCAAGCAGCGCGGCACGCGTACCGTGGAAGTAGGCCGGGACAAGTTCTCCTTCACTACGCTTACCCCGCAGGAACCGACGAAGACCATCACCGTCGTTGAAGAAGGCGCACCCATGCAGAAACCACCCAAGAAGAAATGATTAGCTACGACCTGACATTCCGCATTGCCGGGAAATACCTCCACACCTACTTTGCCGACAAAATCGACGGCCGACAGCTGCTCGACAGCTACGCCCCCTTCTACGTCAAGTCCGCCGAAGGCCCCTACATGGCCGACGTCCGCATTGGCAAAGGCTTGGTAAGCACCGAGCCGGAGGGGACGGAAGTGGGCCGGTTCGACGATGCCGGGTGCACGCACGCCGTTTGGCGCCTGCCCGAGGGAGGCTACAAAATCGTCATCTCAAATGAGCGCGACGAGGCGGCATGTGCCTACCGCTGCACGCCGGATTTCGCGCAGGCGGAGGTTTCTCTCTTTGGCGACATGGGCGCTCAGGCTTACGGACTCGGCAACGCGCTGATGATATCCTTCGCCTTCGCCGGTGCACCCCACGGCTTGCTGCTCATGCATTCGTCCGTGACGATGAACGCAGGGCGCGGCTACCTCTTCCTCGGCAAGAGCGGAACGGGAAAGAGCACCCACTCCGACCTTTGGGTAAAGTACGTGCCCGGCTCGGAAATCCTGAACGACGACAACCCCGTCGTGCGCCTACTGGAAGACGGCTCCGTGCGCGTTTATGGCACACCCTGGAGCGGCAAGCGCGACTTCTACCGCCAGCTCAGCGTCCCCGTCGGCGCTTTCGTTCGTCTGGAGCAAGCCCCCCGCAACGAGATACGCCGCGAAAGCAAGCTGCAAGCCTTCGCCTCCATTCTCTCCTCCACCTCCACCATGATATGGGATAAGCCCACCTACGACGCCATCACTAACACCATCTCAGGCATCGCTATGCGCACCCCCGTGTTCTACCTGAAGAACCTGCCCGTAGCCGAAGCCGCACAAATGAGCCACGAGGCCGCTTCGCAAGCCTAAGCATAGCCCATGAAGAGCGTCGCAGTTCCCAACGAAATTCTTATCCCCCAGATTAAAGCGCTTATCGACGAGGGGCATACCACCACCTTCCGGGTGCGCGGCTACAGCATGCGCGTATTCCTCGAAGACCGGCGTGACAAGGTGCTCCTCGGCCCTTGCACGCTGCCGCCGCGCGTAGGCGACGTCGTCTTGGCCGAAATAGCGCCCAAGCGCTACGCCCTCCACCGCGTCGTGCGTACGGACGGCGAGCACCTCACCCTACGCGGCGACGGCAACGTCCAGGGCACGGAACAGTGCACCGCAGCCGACGTCGTCGGCGTGGCACGCGCCTTCTACCGCAAAGGGCGCACGAAGCCCGACCTTACCACGGGGCTGAAGTGGCGCCTCTATTCCCGCCTCTGGCCCGCCTCGCCCTGCGCACGCCGCTGGCTTCTGGCGGCTTACCGGCGCCTTTGGCTCAAACTATTCCCCGTAAGATTGCCGGCCGACTGACGCGCCGACGCATCGTAAACCTTCAAACCCAAACAAGCATATGAAAATCAAGAATGGATTCGAACTCCGCGATATTTGCGGCGAGAAAGTCGTACTTGCCCAAGGCCTGGAAAACCTCGACTTTAGCAAAATGATTAACCTGAACGAGACGGCCGCTTACCTCTGGGACAACGTCGTCGGCAAAGACTTCGCGGAGGCCGACCTCGTAGCCCTGCTGCTCAAAGAGTACGACGTAGCGGAGGAGCAAGCCGCCGACGACGTCCACGCTATGGTAACGCAGTGGCGCGAGCTGGGACTCATAGCCGACTGACGCCCCCTCCGCCCCACCCTTCCCCTTACAAACGCCCGCAAGCCCCCGCCTGCGGGCGTTTGCTTTATCAGAGGAGTTTTTAACCGGGAGAGATTCTGAAATCATCGGAAGAGATTTGTTCATAGATGGGACCTACGAACTGACAAGTCCGACCTACGAACTGATAAGTCCGACCTACGAACTGATAAGTCGGACTTACGGAAAACTAAGTGCCGACTATTTTAAAATAAGTGCCGACTATTTTAAAATAAGTGCCGACTATTTTAAAATAGGTGCCGACTATTTTAAAATAGGTGCCGACTATTTTAAAATAGGTCGGACTTAGGAACGAAAAAATCAGGCGGTTAAGACGGCGCAGGCGGCCTGTCATTCTGTCAGTCCCGGAAGGTTGGCGCGAGCTTTGCCCTATAGCGGTCAAAACCAATAAAAAAGAACGACAATGAAGTTTGATAATTTTACGATTAAAGCACAAGAAGCCGTGCAGCACGCCGTGGACCGCGCGCAGGGCGGAGGGCAGCAAGCCGTCACGGCGCTGCATCTGCTCGCGGGCGTGCTCTCGGTCGGCGAGAACGTAGTGCAATTCCTCTTCGGGAAGATGGGCGTCGACGCGGCGTCGCTATCGCGCGCCGTGGACGCTGAGCTGTCGAACCAGCCGCGCGTGAGCGGTGGCGAGCCTTACTTAGACCGCGACGCGAACGAGGCGCTGACCAAGGCCATGGACATAGCTAAGAAGAATGGCGACCAGTTTGTGGGCTTGGAGCCCCTGTTGCAGGGCATCTTCGAGACGCGGAGCCGCGCCGGACAGATGCTGCGCGACGCGGGCGTGACGGCGGACGCGCTGCGGGAGGCCATCGCAGCCTTGCGCGGCGGACGGAAAGCCGACTCGGCATCGAGCGAAGACACGTACCAAGCTTTGCAAAAATACGCCCGAGACTTGGTGGAGGAAGCCCGTAGCGGGAAGCTCGACCCGGTCATTGGGCGCGACGACGAGATACGCCGCGTCCTTCAAATCCTCTCGCGACGGACGAAGAACAACCCTATCCTCATCGGCGAGCCGGGTACGGGCAAGACGGCCATAGTTGAGGGCTTGGCGCAGCGCATCGTGCGCGGCGACGTGCCGGAGAACTTGAAGCAAAAGCGGGTTTTCTCGCTCGACATGGGCGCCCTTTTGGCCGGTGCCAAATATAAAGGCGAGTTTGAGGAACGGCTGAAAAGCGTAGTCGGCGAGGTGGCGCGCTCCGAGGGGGGCATCATCCTCTTCATCGACGAAATCCACACCCTCGTAGGCGCCGGTAAGGGCGAAGGAGCGATGGACGCGGCGAACATCCTGAAGCCTGCGCTCTCACGCGGCGAGATACGCACGATAGGTGCGACGACGCTGGAGGAATATCAGAAATATTTCGAAAAGGACAAAGCACTGGAACGCCGTTTCCAAACGGTAATGGTGGACGAACCCAGTGAAGAAGACGCCATCTCTATTCTGCGGGGTCTGAAGGAGCGCTATGAGAACCACCACAAGGTACGTATCGAGGACGACGCGCTGATTGCCGCCGTGCGCCTCTCACGCCGCTACATCACGGACCGCTTCCTGCCCGACAAGGCCATAGACCTGATGGACGAAGCGGCGGCCAAGCTACGCATGGAGCACGACTCGCAGCCGGAAGAGCTGGACGAGATTTCGCGACGCCTGAGGCAACTGGAGATAGAGCGCGAGGCCATCAAGCGAGAAGGCGACGAAGCGAAGTTGCAGGCCTTGGGCAAGGAGATAAGCGAGCTCTCGGAACGCGAAAAGGACTTGCGCGCAAAATGGGAAGGCGAGCGCGAGACGCTGGGCAAGATACAGGACGCGCGCAAGCAGATGGAGCAACTGAAGTTTGAGGCCGAACGCGCCGAACGTGAGGGCGACTACGGCCGCGTGGCCGAGATACGCTACGGCAAGCTGAAGGCGCTGCAAGACGAGACGGAGGCTTTGCAACGCACGCTGCACGAGCGGCAGGGCGCGGCGGCTCTGGTAAAGGAGGAAGTGACACCAGACGACATCGCAGACGTCGTGTCGCGCTGGACGGGCATCCCCGTGAGCCGCATGTTGCAGAGCGAGCGCGAGAAGCTGGTTCACATGGAGGACGAGCTTCACAAGCGCGTCATCGGGCAGGACGAAGCCATCCGCGCCGTCGCCGACGCCGTGCGCCGCTCCCGCGCCGGGCTGCAAGACCCGAAGCGACCCATCGGCTCCTTCATCTTCCTCGGCACGACGGGCGTAGGTAAGACGGAATTGGCCAAAGCCTTGGCGGAATACCTCTTCAACGACGAAGGAATGATGACGCGTATCGACATGTCAGAGTACCAGGAGAAATTCACCGTCTCGCGCTTGGTCGGCGCACCTCCCGGATACGTCGGCTACGAAGAAGGCGGACAGCTCACGGAAGCCGTCCGGCGGAAGCCTTACAGCGTCGTGCTGTTTGACGAGATAGAGAAAGCGCACCCGGATGTCTTTAATATCCTGCTTCAGGTGCTGGACGACGGACGACTAACGGACAGCAAGGGACGCGTAGTGAACTTCAAGAACACGATAATCGTCATGACGTCGAACCTGGGAAGCCAGTATATCCAGCAGAAGTTCGAGGAAATGCGCGGCCTCTCGGAGGCGCAACGCGAGGCAAAGCTGGAAGAGACGAAGGCGGGCGTCCTGGCCATGCTCAAGAAGACGATACGGCCGGAGTTCCTGAACCGAGTGGACGACATCATTATGTTCCAACCGCTCAAGCAGGACGAGATAGAGCAAATCGTGCGGTTGCAGGTGAACGCCGTGGAGAAGCGGCTCGCTACGCAAGACGTCACGCTGAACGTCTCGGACGATGCTATCCGGCTTATAGCCCGCGCGGGCTTCGACCCGGAGTTTGGCGCACGCCCCGTAAAGCGCGCCTTGCAGCGGCTGCTGCTTAACGACCTGTCGAAGGCACTCCTCAGCGGACAAATAGACAAGACGCGCCCCATCGTGGCACGTGCTGACGGCGAACGGCTGACTTTCAGCAACGAGTAAAGAAGCACGACGCCTCAAGTTACTAAGGGTACGCAGGAAAGCGGAAACGCCGGCTGCGTACCCTTTTTTGCGAGGACACAAGAGGCAGTTTACTGACCGGAAGCCGATTGCCCGAGGCCAAGGTAGCGGCGCACAGAACCGGGAAGCGCCTCGGTTAATCAGAAAGAGGAGATTCGCTTTCGGCACATAATCCCTATTTTTGCCGCCAAAGCGGGAAGCCACGGGCGTACCGCATTAAAAAGCACTTACAATGAAGAAGAGAAAGAAGAAATGGGGCTTGTGGGCGGCCATCGCGCTGCTGGTGTTGGCTGCGGGCGGGTGGCTGCTGCTGGCGCCGTTCGGGCGGGGCGAGAAAAAATATCTATACGTTGCCGAGGCTGACAGCTACGCGACGCTCTGCGCCCGGCTGGACAGCGTGGCGCTACCCGGCCACATGGCGACGTTTCGAACTTTGGCGACCCTAACGGGGCTGCCCCACAAAGTGAAGGCAGGAAAATACAACCTGAAGGGAGTCAGCACGCTCACGCTGCTACGCAACCTCATCCGCGGCCACCAGGCTACCATAGCGTTCAACATACCGCCCGTAAACCTGCCGGAAAACTTGGCGGCACGGCTGGGACGCGTTTTCGCCTGCGACTCGGCCACCTTTGCCCGGGCGTTCCGCGACAGCGCACTGCTGGCAAAGTACGGCATGAAGCCGCAAACGCTCTTCTGCTACATGATACCGGACACGTACGACTTCTACTGGAACATGACGCCGGAGAAGTTTCTGGCACGTATGCAAAAGGAGACCACCCGCTACTGGACGGCGAAAAGAAAGGAGGAAGCGCACGACGCCGGCCTGACGACGGAGGAGGTGATAACCCTGGCGTCCATCGTGGAGAAGGAAACGCTGGACGAAGCCGAGAAGCCCGTCATTGCCGGCCTTTACCTGAACCGTTTGAAGAAGGATATGCGACTTCAGGCCTGCCCTACGGCTATCTACGCCAATCGCGTCTTCGGCGTGCACCGCGTTTTGGACAGCTACCTGAAGAAGGACGACCCGTACAACACCTATATATATAAAGGACTGCCGCCCGGCCCCATCTGCATCCCCTCGAAGAAGACGATAGAGGCGGTGCTTCACTTTGACCGTAACGACTACCTTTATATGTGTGCCAAGGAGGATTTCTCAGGCCGCCACAACTTCGCGGCAACGGGCGAGGAACACATGGAAAACGCTCGGCGCTACGCCAAAGCGCTGAACGAGCACGGCATAAAGAAATAGCGCCGCGCGGCGCACGCCAAGCCGCAAAAAGTAAGCCGGGCAGGAGGCTTCATAGCTCCCCTGCCCGGCTATTTATGTGCGAGCTTTCGCGCCGCAGGTTAGTGCAGGACTTTCTGGCGGTTGCCGTTTACGTAGATGCCCCTCTGCCCGGCTTTCACGCGGCGGCCTTGCAGGTCGTAGAATACGTTGCGGCCTTCGGTACGTACGACGGGCGTGATACCAGTTTCTACGTCGCCGTTCTCAACGAAGTTCCACAGCGCGGCGCCCCAGGTGTAGGGCTTCAGGAGTACGTAGCTCCAGGCGTTGGGGTTGGAATACCAGCTGTTGGCGCCGCTGCTCTCGCAGATAGCCAAGCCGGAGACGTTGTCGCCCGTGTTGTCGTAAGCGAATACTGTCCAGTCGTAATCTTGTCCGAGGGAGACCTTCGTGTCCGTAGCGCTGCTGCTGACGTAGGCTGACGTTCCGGTAGCGCGGTTGGTAAGGCGAACGGTGCCGTCGGCGTTTTTAGCGATAATCCAGTCGTAGCCCTCCGTCGTTCCGTCGTCTTTGATGTCGACGGCGTTCGTCGAAGCGTTGCCTACGGCGTACTTCGTCTTCCAGTAAGCGTTTTGAATCTTGTAGTACTTACCTTCGTCGAGGGCGTCGAGGGCGCTGGTTCGCGGCATGGCGAGGTACTCGTTGTACAGCGCTACGTAAGCTTCGTAGGTCTGCTTGCTAACGTTGCCTGCGGCTACGTCGCTCTGTCCCGGCGTGACGACGTTGCTCTGCAGGAAGTCGAGGGCGTCTTGCGACGGTTCGTTAGCCTCGCCGGGATTAGCCGAAGCAATCTCCTTCTCGGCTTTTGTTACCAGCGCTTGCAGGTGAGCCGTGAAGTCCGTTATTTCGCGAATGTACCAAGAGCCGGGGTAAGACAGCGTAGAGTCGGTAGAGGCTATGACGTTGCCGCTATTGTTGGCTGCAAGCACGGTGGACGTGCCTCGCAGGTTCACAACGCCGGGTCGATAGTCGTACTTCGCGTTTGCCTTCTGTGCGGAACGTATTTGCAGGGCGGTGCTGTCCGTTGCGGAAGCCGTAGCGGCGCCGTTGTTCGTCGTGGCCAGCACGAGGTTCTTGCCGTTGAGCAGCGCCTTTACGTAATAGCTTCCGGCCGTGGCGGCGGGAACGAACGTGTACACCTCTTCCGGTTCCAGCTGCGGCGTGTAGTGTATCTTGTAGCCCGTGCCGTTCAGGTAGAGGGAGGAGCCGTTGTAGCGCTGCTTGTAGTACGTGCTGGCGTTAACTATCTCGTAATACTTCCCGGCTTCGGGCAGCTTTATGGCGGCTGCCTTGTAGGCTGCAATAGCTTCTTGCAAGGCCGTCAACTTGTCGGCGTTGTCGGCGTCGGCACGGAGGGCTTCCGTAGCGGCGCTGAGCGCGTCGTAGTCCGACTGGGCGGGATAGCCAACCTCTCCGGGCCGGCTCAGGGTGAGGAGCGTGTCGGCTTCAATAAGCGCCTCCTCGGAAGCCGTAAGTTCGGGGTCTTCGAAAGCGTAGGGAGCGTAGCGCACGTCCTTGGCCACGAGTAGCGAGCGGTGCTCTTGCAGACGGCTGTAGAAGTTGGAGTAGTTGCGCTGGCTGTAAGGGAGCCATCCCACCTCGCTGACGGACAGCAGGCGCGGGAACATCTGGTACTCCATCTCGTCGGCGGAGCAGCAGCTCTCGGTCCACAGCGTGCCCTGCGTACCTATGACGAGGTGGGCGCTGTCTCCTGCCGTAGCAGCCGGGTTGTAGTTGTAAACGCTCTGCACCGTGTTGACCCAAGAGTCGCCGTAGCCGCCGATGTAAGGCGCGTCAAACTCCATGTCAGAGGTCGAAGCTTGCAGCAGGTCGAAGTACATCGGCGTCGTCGTAGTCGCGATGGTGCGGAAGCCTTTTTCAGTAACTTGTTTCACTACGTTGCGGTTGTCTCCGTTCTGCGTGTTGTTTGAGTAAGAGAACACAACGGGGTTTACGGTGTAGCTGTCGTCCCAATGTCCCTTAACTACGAGTTCGTTCCAGACGGTTACGCCTTTGCCGTACTCATCGCGCAGCCAGCTTCCCAGCTCTTCTACGAGCCAGGGCTGTATCTGGTCGGTGCTGGTCAGGCCGATGGTGCTCATCCAGTCCTTCACGGACTGCGTAGCGTCCCAGGCTGCCGTGGGGCATTCGTCGCCGCCAATGTGTACGTAGGGATAGGGGAAGACAGTGGCCACGTGGCCGAGGACAGTCTTCAGGAAGCTGATGACGCGCGGGTCGCTGACGTTCAGCACGTCGCGGCTGACGCCGGAGTTTACGCGCACCTCCTTCGGCGTGCCCAAGGCGTTGTAGCTATCGTCGTAGGCTTGCGTGCTGTCACAGGAGAGCCAGGGGTAAGAAGTGATAGCGGCAACCATATGTCCGGGCAGGTCCACCTCGGGCAGTATCTCTACGTTGCGCTCCTTGGCGTAGTTGACGACGTCGGCCAGCTCTTCAAGCGTGTAGTAGCACCCGCGGCCGTATTCCGTGTCGTCAAAGAAGCTTGTGCTTACTGCGTTGAGCGTTAGTGAACTCTTACGAACGGCGCCGACCTCGGTTAGCAGCGGATACTCGGGAATTTGTATGCGCCAGCCTTGGTCGTCGGTCAGGTGCCAATGGAAGCGGTTCAATTTATATACGGAGGCCACGTCGATAAGCTTCTTTACCTCGTCCACGGTGAAGAAGTGGCGCGCCACGTCGAGCATGAAGCCGCGCACGGGCATTTCCGGCGTGTCTTGGATGGTGAGCGCCGGTAGCGTCCATTCGGCGCCGGCGTTCAGCGAGCCGGTGTATATCTCGCGGGGCAGCAGCTGCCGGATGGTGCCCAGGGCGTAGAAGAAGCCGGCGTAGGAGGAGGCCTCGATGGTGATGCCCTGCGCGGAGTCTATGGTGAGGTTGTAGTCCTCACGCCCCAGTGCGTCGTTCTTGTTGAAGGTCAACCCCGGCGTACCGGCTTGCTGCGAAAGCGTAATGCCGGAGGCGGCGGCCAGGTCGGCCACAAAGCGGCTGATAAGGTCGGAGACGGAATCCAGCGCCACGTTGTCCTGATAGCCCGTCAAGGCGGACAGCTTCAGCGTCCCCGTGCCCTTGGTCAGCGAGGCGGGATACGGGATGATGGCAATGGCGTTGCTCTTGTGCGTCAGCATCTCCTGCGCGGCGGCAAGGTCGAAGTCGTCATTCGTCACTTCCGTCAGTGTCACCTTGTTACCATCGTCGTAGGTAGCCCACGTGTCAACCGTCATTTGGCTGGAGCCGCCCAGGTTGATGTTGTAGTTGCTCTTGTCCGAAGTAAAGGAGAAGAACAGGGGGTAGGAGGTGTCGCCCGTTTGGAAAACGTAGATGCGGTCACCCTGTCCCTCAACGAGGGAGCAGTCTTTCTTGACGAACATTTTCTGCCCCACGCTGTAGAGATAGACTTTGCTATCGTCCGTCGCACTGGGCACGAAGGCGAACTGCTGCGCCGCGTCCGTCGTGCTGACCGTTGTGCCGGCGTCTCCGGTGGAGAGGAACTGCGAGGAGTTGGTCGTCCAGCCGCCGCGCGAAGCTTTGACGGTATAGACCTTCCCCACTTCTATCCCCGCCTCCGAAAGGCTCACTTGCGCCCGGGCACCGGTGACGGCGCAGAGGGCAAGCAAAAGGAGAGAGTAAACTCTTTTCATAAAGTGGTGTGTTATTAAGGGTATTTATATGGAATTGACAGCTTTACGCCATATTCTTGGCAAAGCTATCGTTTTCGTTTCAGAACCGCAAGCCGCACCCTTGTATTTTTTAATGGGCGGACAGCTTTTCTGCTTCTTCACTAAGCTTTTAGACTGAGCGTTTGGGCGGAGTTAAGCCCTGCTCAGCGTCCAATTTCTGTAATTCATCACTGCATGGCTTCCCGTTGTAAATACGTAGGCCGCTCTTGCCCCGCCCGTACGTCCCCTTTGTCAGTTGACAGCTCGGACTTGTCAGCTGATACGTCGGACTTGTCGGCTGACAGGTCGGACTTGCCGGCTGACAGGTCGGACTTGCCGGAGCACAGTCTTAAACAAAGGCTTCAGCGAATATAACTATCCGGGAGAAAACGTGGCGCTACGCGGCGCTTCCGCCCTTTACCGGTAGGCAAACGGGCGTTCTAAGACACCTGCGCGGCGGAGCAGTCCGGTAACTTACAGTATGTTAAATGTGAAGCTAAGTTATTGCATGCCAAAAAGGTTTTCGTAACTTAGCGCCGGTTCAGGAGAAAACGCTTTTCGGGCAAAGCCGTTAGCCGCTGCCTTCACGCGTTTCGCCGGGTGAACCTACCCTCCCCCGCACAAGCCGAAGAAACAACTAAAAACCAACCATAGAAAACCTGCCGTTAAGCAGGAACTGCTGAAACAATGAAAAAGAAACGTATCCTCCAATTCACCCTCGCTGCGCTCTGCCTGGCGGCCACGCCGTCCGCCCTGCACGCTGACAGCGACTGGGGCGTGACGCCACAGGCAGGGAAGAGCTACCTCGTCGCCGTGGAGGGCGACACGGCACGCGTCCTCTCCCCCCGCGGTATGCAGTACACGAACGACACGCCGCTCATCTTCCTCCCCTATGCCAAGGGCGACCAGCAGCTGTGGCTCTTCACCGCCATCGACGGCAAGGATATGACCTACCAGCTGCGCGACGAAGCGTCCGGAGAGGCCATTGACCTCAACCTAAGTAACTCAAAAAACGAGATAGCCGACGCCCTGCTCTGGACAAGCAACGTGAGCAACGCCAACCAGCAGGTGACGCTCGTACCCGTGGCGGGCAAGGAAGGCGTCTTCCACCTCACCGGAACCGCTAACGGCAAGACGTACTACGTCAGCAGCACGGAGAGCATGCGCGAAGGCGGAACGCCGGAGGTCAGCTTCCAGCGTACGCCGGACGACAGCACCGTAGCGTCCAACTACATCTTTAAGGAAGTCAACCTCTGGACTGACGTACCCACCGCAGGCAAGACGTACAAGCTTGCCGTGGAGGGAGCCACCGGCAACGTACTGATACCCGCCCAGCACAAGTATCAAAACAATGCTCGCCTTATCCTCTCAGCCTTCGACGCCAACCAAGACGAGCCTTGGAAGCTCGTGCCCATTGACGGGCAAGAGAGCTGCTTCCAGCTCCTGGACGAAAACTCCAACGAAGCCGTCGACGCCGCCATGAACACGGCTAACGGCACGAGCTACAACGTCGTGCTGTGGCAGAGCGAGCCTACAAACTCCAACCAGCAGTTCTTCTTCGCCGACAACGGCGACGGCACTTGGCAGCTGAGCGCCCTGAACAAGAACGACAACAAGACGTACTACGTCGCGACCGACGCCTCAAGCGGCACGACGTACCTCATCATGACCGGCGACCAGACGCAAGCCGCACGCTTCGTCTTCCACGTCGCCACCTCCGGCGCAGACCTCTACACGAACGACTGGGAGAACATGTACGTACTCGGGCGGAACAAGGAAACGGCTCACGCCACGTACATCCCCTACCCCACGACCGCCAAGATGCGCGCCGACAAGGACTACTACGCCACGCCGTGGGTCACGCCGCAGAGCGACGACTACCTGACGCTGAACGGCATTTGGAGCCTAAAGTGGAACGAGGCTGACACCGTGGCGCTCTACGGCGCCGACGACTTCTACGGCGACAACGTTTCCACAGCCGGATGGGACACTATCTCCGTGCCCTCCTGCCTGGAGATGAAAGGCTACGGAAAGCCCGCATACATTAACGTGGACTACCCCTTCGCCGACAACCCGCCCTACATCCAGATGGCCTGGAAGCAGACGTGGGACACGAAGGAGAGCGTCTTGCTCACCAACTCCGTAGGCGCTTACCGCCGCGACTTCACCCTGCCCGAAGGCTGGGAAAGCAAACGCGTCTTCCTCCACTTTGACGGCATCTACTCCGCAGCCTACGTTTACCTGAACGGACAAGAAGTGGGCTACACCCAAGCCGCCAACACAGACCACGAATTTGACATCACGCCCTACGTACACACCGGCACGAACAACATCAGCGTGCAAGTCATACGCTGGAGCGACGGCTCCTACCTCGAAGGGCAAGACATGTGGCACATGAGCGGCATCTACCGCGACGTATATCTCTACGCCACGCCCAAGACCTACGTGGCCGACCACTACATACAGGCCGGCGTAACCCCGGGCGCCCACCCCTACGACCCGGGCACCGCCGCAACGACCGTAGCCCTCACCCTATGCAACCGCGACAAGCAGGCTACGCAGAAGAGCTACACCGTGACGCTACTCGCGCCCGACGGCTCGCAGCTGGCCACCGCCACAGCCGACGTCGCCTTCAGCGCCGGCGACTCCATAATAAATACGACCTTAGACCTCGGCTCGCAAACCGTAAGCCTCTGGTCTGCCGACCAACCTACGCTCTACACCGTAGAACTTAGCCAAAAGGACGCCGCAGGAAACGAGGAAGAAGCCTTCTCCACCAAGTTCGGCTTCCGCAGCATCGACCTCTCCGCGGGCTATCTCAAGATAAACGGCGCACGTGAATACCTGAAAGGTGTGAATACGCAAGACTCCGACCCCGTTATGGGTCGCACCATGCCCGTCAGCACCATGCTGAAGGACATTATGCTCATGAAGCAGGCGAACGTTAACTCCGTGCGAGCATCCCACTATCCGCGGCAGCCGAAGATGATGGCAATGTTCGATTATTTCGGCCTCTACGTCATGGATGAAGCTGACATGGAGTGCCATAAGAACTCCAGCGACGGCGCCAGCATCATAAGCAGCGGACGCTGGACGCGCCCCATCCTTGACCGCGAAGAGCGCATGGTGCTTCGTGACCGCAACCACCCCAGCGTCGTCATCTGGAGCTTGGGCAACGAGAGCGGATACGGCACCAACGTCGCCTCGGCCTACAACCGCGTCAAGCAGCTCGACTCCCGACCCGTACACTACGAAGGCAGCACAAACGCCAACCAACGTACCGGCACAGACTTCCACTCTCGCATGTATCGCCCCGCCACTGAGGTCGCCACACGTGCCAACAACGCGGGACAGCCCTACTACCTGTGTGAGTACGCCCACGCCATGGGCAACAGCGTAGGCAACCTGCGCGAGTATTGGGAAGCCCTGATAGGCTCTACCTACGGCGTAGGCGGCGCCATCTGGGACTGGGTGGACCAGAGCATCTACGACGCACAAGACATCAAGGACGGAACGACCGAGCAGAACGGCTTCCAGCGCTACATGACCGGCCGAGACTATCCCGCGCCCGACCAAGGCAACTTCGTGAACAACGGAATCATCAACGCTGACCGTTCCTGGAGCGCAGAGCTGGACGAAGTGAAGAAGATATACCAGTACGTAAACATCAGCAAGCCCGCAGCGGGCAGCAAACTGGTGAAGCTCTACAACAACTACCTCAGCACCAACCTTAGCGACTTCGACCTGCGCTGGACCGTACTCGTAGATGGCGAAGCCGCGCAGACGGGCACCGTCAGCAGCCTCAGCTGCCAGCCCGGCGACAGCCTGAGCGTGGCTATCAACTACGACGAGGCCGCCTACGCAGGGAAGGAAGCCTTCCTCAACCTCGCGCTGACGCCCAAAGCCGCCACGCCCTGGTGCGAAGCAGGCTACGAGCTAATCACCGAGCAGATACAGCTCAGCCAGCCCGACAAGCGACTGGCCGACAAGCAGGAAAGCGGCAGCGTAAGCCTCGTGCAAAACGGCACCGAGCGCACCTACACCGCCGCAGGCTCTACGCTGACCTTCGACGGTTCCGGAAACCTCACCGGCTGGCAGTTCAACGGCGAAGACATCGTCACGCCCGACAACGGGCCGCGACCCTGCAACTTCAGGTGGATTGAAAACGACGCCCCCTACGGCTCAGACCCCACCTACTCCGCCTCAAACGGCGTCACCAGCCAGACGGCCACCTTCACCACGAACGCAGACGGCAGCGCCTCCGTCAACGTCAGCGGCACAGGTAGCAACCACGACTTCACCTACGCCTACACCATCCACACCGACGGCTCGCTCGACCTCAACATGGGCTACACCGTCAACGGCAGCGACTGCCGCCGCGTAGGCATGGAGATGAACTTCCCCACGTCCTTCACCGACGTGCGCTACTACGCCCGCGGCCCGCTTGCAGCCTATACCGACCGCGAAGACGGCGAGCCCTTCGGCATCTACACCAACACCGTCATGGGCATGTACGAGCCCTTCGCACACCCCCAAAGCAACGGCAACCGCAGGCACTTCCGCTGGATGGAGCTCTCCGACCAAGGGACGACACTCCGCGTTGAGACGGAAGGCGACGTAGATTTCTCCGTCACGCCCTGGGACGACGAGACAATGCACTACACGACGCACAATTGGGACTTGGGCGAAAGCTCCTACCTCACGGCTCACTTCGACGCCGTGCAAAAGGGAATAGGCAACGGCTCCTGCATGCCCGCCGGCACAGGCGTCCTCTCGCAATACCTCATCCCCCAAGGCGCCACCTATTCCCACACGCTGCGCTTCACGCCGTTGAAGAAAGAGGATACCGCCGTCGACCAAGTCCTTACGCCCGACGCTGACGTGCAGGTAAAGGCTTCCGCCGCCGCCGTCATCGTCACAGGGCAGCTCAAGGCAGGCTCGAGCATCGAGGTCTATAACGTAGCCGGTCAGCGCGTAGGCGCAGCCCGCCTCGCAGCACCCTCCACACGCCTGAACATCCCCGTAGCCGCCGGCGCAAACTACATCGTGCGCGTCAAGAACGGCGTAGCCACCACCGTGAAGAAGATAGGCGTCATCTGAAGCTCTTCTTCCCTCATTAAAAGTTTGGGGTCGACTCCTCTCCGGGGCCGACCCTTTTTTTGTCCCCTTTCGTCCAACCCCCACACCGACTTTTCCCAAACTACGTCCGACCTATTTTAAAATAGGTGCCGACTATTTTAAAATAGGTGCCGACTATTTTGAAATAGGTGCCGACTAATTTAAACTAAGTGCCGACTAAATTGAATTAGGTGCCGACTATTTTAAACTTCGTCCGACCTATTTCTAAATACATCCGACTTCGTTTCAATGCGCGCAGATTTACGACATAATCTCTCCCGGAGATTTGAGCGTAGAGCGGAGATATTTTGGTATAGCTTCGAGAAATTATGGTACGGCGGGCGGCGGTTTTTTCACGACGGCGACCTGAGCCGCTGTGCAGCGGATAACGTTTCGGCTACGTCCGAGGCATTTTAGACGTCTTGGGTCAGATTGTCAGCGAGTTTCGCGTTATTTTCAAATAGAAAAAGGGAAAAAGGTGCTATTCAAAAGATATTTCCTAAATTTGCCCGAACAAGAGACTTTAAGACAAACCTATAACCTAACAAAACCATTATGCGAAAGTTTACTTTCTTACTCCTGGCCGCGCTGGCAGGCCTTCCGGCCGCGCGAGCCCAAGTGAGCTTGTCGGCGTCGGGGCTGTCACCTGATTCCGTTTACACCTTCGTGACGAGCAGGGGCGGCTGGTATGCTGACACGCAGTTCAAGTCGACGACAGACGCGTCGGCCACCGTCAGCAGTACGGACGCCAACCAGCACTTTGCCCTGGTGCCCAACCCGAACGACGAAAGCATCGTTTACCTTTACAGCGTAGGGCAGAAGAAGTTCGTGCGGAGCGACCGCAGCCTGACGACCGGCGCTCCGAGCCAGATATACATCTTCAACAACACGAACGATACCTCCTATCCCTACTTCTTCTCCTTCACGTCGGACAAGAGCAACTACAACATCAACCTGGGCGGCTCCAGCCAAATGACGGTGGATAAGTGGAGCACCTACGACGCGGGCAACAAGGTAAAGGTGACGCCCGTCACGGACGAGACGTACAGCCTGGCCGAGGCGCAGGAAATCCTGAACTCCTTCAGCGTCAGCGGTGGTACGCAAGGCTACCAGACGACGGCGCAAGGCAACGACTCGTGGCTTATCCGCTCCCTGGCCACGGGCAAGGCGACCGGCGAGACGACGATAACCAAAATCTTCGCCACGCTGAAAGGCACCACGGCGCAGAACGTGGAGGAGATTCGCCTCTACGTGACGCCTACTGACACGGACAACCTCATCCTCTACTCCGGACTGACGCCCGTAGCTACGGCAACGGTGAGCGGCAACGACGTAACCCTCGCTCCGGAAGGCGGCCTCGTCATCCCGGCCGGCGCAGCGCGCTACTTGTGGCTCACGGCGAAGGTGAAGGACGACGCAACGTTCGGCGAGACGATAGACGCCTCGATGGACAGCCTCGTAGCCAACGGCGAAACGCTGGCGCTGGGCTTCGACCCCGACGGCGCGGCCAAGATATTCAAGACGCAGGTGCAGGTGTTGCCCTGGTGGTCTTACAACACGAAGATATACCGCATCCCCGCCATGATACAGGCGGACGACGGCACGGTGGTCTGCGTGGCTGACGACCGGCGCTACCACGGCGCCGACGCGGGCAGCGGCCCTGACGACCTCGTCTATCGCTACTCCACCGACCGCGGCAAGACGTGGTCCACGCGCTACCAGCTGGCCGTTGCCAGCGGCACCCGGGGCGACGGCACCATCTACAGCTACGGCGACCCCGCCATTGGCAAGACGAAGAGCGGCAAGCTCATCGTCCTATCCTGCGCTACGGACAAGGGCTTCTTCTCCGGGCAAACCTCACCCTACATCTTCACGTCCGGCGACGGCGGCAAGACGTGGGACGCCGGCCGCACCATCAACACGACGGACGGCTACTGGGACGCCATTGCGGGACAAGCCGGCTTCCAGCAGTTCAGCACGTTCGTAACGTCCGGCCGCTTTATCACGACGAAGACGGGCCGCCTCATGGCCTGCGTTCCCGTTATCTTAGCCGATAAGAGCACGCGGCAGGACTTCATCCTCTACTCCGACGACGAGGGCGAGACCTGGACGCTGGACGACGCGCCCGTATGGAACGCCAACGGCGACGAAGCTAAGGTCGTGCAGCGCAAAGACGGCAGCATCTTAGCCTCTATCCGCAGCGGCGGCGGCCGTGGCTTCAACGTCGGCAGCTCCGACGGTACGCGCTGGATGGGACAATGGAAGAGCAGCCTCCCCGACCCCGGTTGCAACGAGGACATCATTGCCTACGGCGACAGCACCGTGCTGCTGCACACCTCGCTTACTGCCGGCAGCCGCGCCAACCTGCACATCTACACCAGCCACGACCAAGGTCAGACCTGGGTTGACCGCCTGCAGATACAGCCCGGCGGCGCAGCCTACTCCACCATGGAAGAGCTGGACAACGGTGACCTCGCCGTGTTCTACGAAGACGGCTGCTTAGGCCACTCTTACGACATGAACTACGTCGTTATCCCCGCCGAGGAGGTACAGAAATGGATAGCCGCCGAGACGCCGACGTCGAAGGACTACGCTGAGGACGTGCAGGACGAATACGGCATGTGGTTCGCCGACGGCGTGGCCACGGACGGCTACTTCACGATGAGCCAAGAGAGCCACGACGCCCTGGCGCCGCTCTACGCCGAGCGCTCCCAGAGCTGCGACATCGACCAGTACTTCGCCTTCGCTGACAGCGTAAGCGCCGCCAACTACAACATGCCGGGCACGGGCTACTACCGCCTGAGCAACTACGGCTACACCAGCGGTGCGCGGACGAACAACGGCCGCTACCTGGCCATAGACCTGGCCGCCTCGCTGACAACGACCAATGCGCAAACGACAGATGCCGGAAGCATCTTCCTCGTTGAGAAGAACGACGACGGCACGTACGCCCTGCGCAGCCAAGGCAAGTACGTAGGCGGCGACCCGGGCGCTAACGAGACGCTTTGGCCTACTTCGACCACCGCCGTGAAGTTTGCAGCCGACGTCATGGAGCCCGGAATCGTGGCTCTGCGCCCCGCAACGGCCGCTCAAGGCAGCATAAGCTACCTCCACAACGCCGCGCCGAAGAACGGAGCCAACCGCATCGTGCGCTGGTACGGAACGACGGCGCCTTCGCAGTGGGTATTTGAGGACGCCGAGAGCCTGAACGTGGCCGCCACGCAGATTGGCGACAGCGTCTATGCCGCAGTAAACGTTGACTTCCCCTTCAGCGTGGAAGGCGCTAAGACAGGCCTCGTTTACGCCGTTGCAGCCGACCAGAGCGGCGTGTACCAAACGGAGACGGACGTAGTGCCCGCCGCTACACCGGCCGTCATCACGGCTCCGGCCGACCTGGGCACCACGCTGACGCTTTCCGTAGCATCCGACGCCGCCACAACAGACGTTAGCAACGTCCTGACGGGCGTTTACTTCTCCACCTCGCTGACAGCGGGCAACCTGACGTTTGGCGAGCTGGACGGCGTGCCCGGCTTCTGGAAGACGTCAGCCGCTACTACGCTGGCTGCTAACAAGGCCTACCTGCCCGCAGCAAGCTACACCGCCGACGGCGACGGCCTGCCCTTGGCTTGGGGCGACCCCACGGGCATCAGCACGGTAAGCGCCGCACCTGCCAACAGCTCCAACGCCGTTTACGACCTGCAAGGTCGCCGCGTGAAAGCGGGGCAGAAGGGGCTCTACATCCAGAACGGGAAGAAGCTGCTGCACTTCTAAGCCGCACTTTCCCACCCTACTCACAAAGCCACCTGCGAAACACGTCGCAGGTGGCTTTTGCTTTTTGCTTGCGGGCAATTAGGTAAGAATAAACGAGGCCTTCCTTAGGTCATGCTAAAGAAGCGGCGGGGTGAACCGTACGCTACTTCCGCTGCTTGACGCGTCGCCCTAAAGCTGACGGCCGGGGAATGGGGTGAACCTTACGCTACTTCTGCCGCCGGGCAACAGTTACGTAGAAAATGCGTAACTTTGTCAGCCTGAAAAGGAAGGGTAGCAACAGATGAACAAGTTTATACTTCACAGCGATTATCAGCCCACGGGCGACCAGCCGCAGGCCATAGCTGCGCTTACGGCGGGCGTGGAGCGCGGCGACCCCGCCCAGGTGTTGCTTGGCGTGACGGGAAGCGGCAAGACGTTCACCGTGGCCAACGTCATACGAAACGTAAACCGCCCCACCCTCGTCCTGAGCCACAACAAGACGCTTGCCGCGCAGCTCTACGCAGAGTTTAAGGGCTTCTTCCCCGAGAACGCCGTGGAGTACTACGTCTCCTACTACGACTACTACCAGCCGGAAGCTTACATCGCCTCTACGGACACCTACATAGAGAAGGACTTGGCCATCAACGAAGAGATAGACAAGCTGCGCCTTGCCGCGACGTCGGCCTTGCTTTCCGGGCGACGCGACGTCATCGTAGTCTCGTCCGTCAGCTGTATCTACGGTATGGGCAACCCCTCAGCCTTCTACGAGAACGTGATTGAGCTGAAAGCGGGGCGTACGTTCTCGCTCAACGTCTTGCTCCGGCGGCTCGTTGACAGCCTCTATACGCGCAACGACGTGGCTCCGCGGAGCGGCAACTTCCGCGTCAACGGCGACACGGTGGACGTGTGGCTGGCTTATGCCGACGAAATACTGCGCGTCACGTTCTGGGGCGACGAGGTGGACACGATAGAGGAGATTGACTCGGTAACGGGGGCGCGCATGGCCTCGTTTGACGAGTATAAGATTTACCCTGCCAACCTCTTCCTCACCTCCAAGGAAACGCAGGAACTGGCTATCCGCAAGATACAGGACGACCTCGTCGCGCGCGTCGGAGAGCTGGAAGCGCAGGGCAAGATGCTGGAAGCGAAGCGGCTGAATGAGCGCGTCAACTACGACCTTGAGATGATACGCGAGCTGGGTCATTGCAGCGGGATAGAGAACTACAGCCGCTACTTCGACGGTCGCGAGCCGGGCACGCGGCCTTACTGCCTGCTGGACTTCTTTCCGAAGGATTTCCTCATGGTTATCGACGAGAGCCACGTCAGCGTGCCGCAGCTGCGCGCTATGTGGGGCGGCGACCATAGCCGAAAGACGGCCTTGGTGGACTACGGCTTCCGCCTGCCCGCCGCGCTGGACAACCGGCCGCTTACCTTCGACGAGTTCCACCGGATGGTGAACCAGGTCATCTACATCAGCGCCACGCCGGCCGACTATGAGCTTTCCGAGGCCGAAGGCGTCGTCGTGGACCAGGTTATCCGCCCGACGGGGCTCCTTGACCCGCCTATCGAAGTGCGCAACACGAGCTTCCCCGTGGACGACCTGATGGAGGAGATACGCAAGTGCGTGGAGCGGGACGAACGTGTGCTGGTCACCACGCTGACGAAGCGAATGGCCGAGGAGCTTTCGGACTATCTACTTCAGAACGGCGTCGCCACAGCGTATATCCACAGCGACGTAGATACGCTGGAGCGCGTGCAAATCATGGACGACCTGCGCCGAGGCACGTATCAAGTGCTTGTCGGCGTAAACCTGCTGCGTGAAGGGCTCGACCTGCCGGAGGTGGCCTTGGTAGCTATCCTCGACGCGGACAAGGAAGGCTTTCTGCGCAACGCTCGCAGCCTGACGCAAACCGCAGGTCGTGCGGCACGCAACGTGAACGGCCGCGTCATCATGTACGCGCAGAAAATCACGGAATCGATGCAGCAGACGATAGACGAGACAAACCGCCGCCGCGCCAAGCAGATAGCCTACAACACGGCGCACCACATCACGCCGAGACAGATACGGAAGGCCATAGGCGGCAACGAGCTGGCACGCATCGGCAGCGAGCAAAAAGCCGCTAAGGAGGGCTTGGAGAAAATCAACATCCGGCTGCCCGAGTTCGCCGAGATGAAAGAGGTAGCGGAAGCGCCCGCCGCTTACGGTTCGAACGAGCCGATAGAAACGCGCCGCAAACGCCTGAAAAAGCAGATGGAAGCGGCTGCCGCCAAGCTGGACTTCGTACTGGCCGCTCAACTGCGCGACGAACTCCTGGCCTTGGACAAAGAAGCAAAGTGACGGGACGTAGGATGAATAGTATAAAGGAGGGCACAGCACGGACTTACCGGCTGACAGGTCGGACGTACCGGCTGACAGGTCGGACGTACCGGCTGACAGGTCGGACTTACCGGCTGACAAAGGGGACGTATCAGCCGACAGGTCGGACTTGCTGCGGATTATCCGCAAGGGGATGGCTTATCCGAAGGTGGGGGGAAACCGAAGCGGGTTTCAGCCTGTGATGTTAACCGTTCTGCCGCCGTCCACCGTGAGTTGTTGCCCCGTTATCCATGCGGCGCGGTCGGAGAGTAGGAAGGCTACGGCGTCTCGCACGTTTGTGACGTCGCCCAGCCCTAAGGGATAGGTTGCTGCCATGCGGTCAATCAGGGCTTGGTCTTGATACATGGCGTCTGTCATCCGTGTATGGACGCCTCCGGGGAGCACGGAGTTTACCCTTACGCCGGGCGCCAGCTCTACGGCTAAGGAGCGCATCAGTCCGTCCAAGGCGGCCTTGCTTGCGCCGTACACGCTGAAGGCTTTTGCCCCGAAGTTGCTGATGTTGCTTGAGATGAATACGGCCGAGCGCAGGCTGCGGTCGTTCCCTCGCTTGCCGGTGAGCACCTTCATGATGAGGGCGGCAGAGACGACGTTGACGTGAAAGGCCGCGTCAAAGAGCGGGGCTTGCAGCATTCGGAGGGGGTACATTTTCATGTTGCCCGCACAGTGCACGAAGTGGGTCACTTTTATCCCTTCGCGGCTAATGAGTTGCGATAAGGACGCTTCCAGATTTTCCACGTTGCTCAGGTCGTAAGCCCACGTGATGTGTCTGCCCTCGGCGCATTTCTCCCGGACGGCCTTCAGCCTGTCTTTGTCTCTGCCGCCCAGCAGGATGTTGTAGGTGCTTGATAAGGACACGGCAATCTCTTCGCCCATACCGGAGGAGGCTCCGGTGACCAGTAAAAACCCTTTTTCCATAAGCTATTGCGCTGTAAATCCACCGTCAATGTTCAGTACGGCGCCGGTCATCCAACCTGCCATGTCGGAAAGCAGGAATACGATTCCTTTGGCTATATCGTCCGGCTCGCCCAGCCCCATGGGGTGCAGGTTGTTTAGCGTCTCCATATAGTCCTTATCGAAGCGGAAGGAGTTCTCGCCCATCATGTTTGACTTGATGAAGCCCGGCGCTATGCAGTTGACGCGTATGTTTTTCGCGACGAGTTCCATGGCCAGCGCCTTGGTAACGCCGATGATGCCGGCCTTAGACAGGGCATAGCCCACATTGGCTGCCGAACCGACGAGACCATAAACGGAAGAGATAAGCACGAAGGACGCCCCCTCTGCGGCGCATATCCGCTTGTTGCTGCACACTTTGGCCAGTTCTACGGCGGCGTAGGTGTTCACCTTATAGACTTGCTCGCACATATCCGGCTTAACCATCTTTAGCGGGCAGATGTAGGGGATGCCGGCAACGTGGGCGAAGCCATGGAGCTTCCCCGTTTGCTCGACGGCACGCGCTAAAGCCGGCTTTATGCTTTCCGGGTCAGCGAGGTCTAAGGACAGGACGTAGTCAGACGGTTTGAGCGCCGGCTTTAAGGCGTCCAGCCCTTCTGGGTTGAGGTCAAGAAGGATGAGGTCGGCGCCCAAATTGTGGAGCATCAAGGCCGTGGCTTTGCCGATGCCCGAGGCGGCGCCGGTTATCAAATAGCGCTTGCCGGAAAGGTCCAGCAGGCTGTCGGCGAAACTTTCCATCGTTATTGCTCAAATAGCGTGATGAGGCCGCCTATGGTCTTTGCGCTGCGCACGTCGTCGTTGGAGAGTTGCTTGTGGAAGGTGTCGGCGGCATAGGCAATGATAGAGAGGACGGCGAGGCTGTCCCACACGTCGAAATCCGTCAGTACGTCGGTCTCCCTGACTGCGTCCTCTTCCAGGAGCTCGGCGAGGTCGGCTAAAATCTTTTCTCGGTTCATAACTCAGTATGTTATTATTTGGTTGAAGTTAACGTTGCCTATATTCATAACGATTGCGGCCCAAGTAAGTCCGACGCCGAAGCCGGCGAGACAAACCTTATATTCGTTATCTACGAGCTGTCGGCCCAGGTTGAAGCTTATGTCGGTGGGCACCGTCACGCCGCTGGCGTTGCCAAAGTGCTCTACGATGTTGCAGGGCATCTTGTCTCTGTCAACGCCGAGGGCGTCGGCCAGCTTGGTAAGCATGAATTTGTTAGGTTGGTGAAACATGTACCAGTCCACGTCCTGCTTGTCGAGGTGGCAACGCTCGAGCAGGTCGTTAATAAGGGGCGGCACCTCACGCTGGACGAAGTTGAAGACGTCGTCGCCCCGCATGACCAAGTTGTCCGGGGCGCGGAGATTTCCCGTTTCGTCCTCGTGCTCAATGGCCGTCTCGGCAGTGCTGGGTCGGCGGAAGCCTCCGGCGGGTATTTGCAGGGCAAACGCATTGCTTCCGTCCATTTTTATAGCGCAATGTATGCTGTCGGCGCCGCCTTTTTCCACTATCGTTATAGCTGCCGCGTCGCCCATCAGCGGCCAGCTGTTGCGGTCGTGCTTGGAGACGCGGGGGCTGAGCACGTCGGCGTTCATCAGTACGACCCTTTGAATGTTTTCTTGCTCCAACAACATAAAGGCTTCGATAAGGCCTACTTCGTAGCCGGCGCAGCCCTGGTTGATGTCGAGGCAGAGGACGTCGTGCCCCAGGTTGAAATGCCCCTGAATGACGTTGCTCGTGGGCGGCATGAAATAGTCGGGCGACTGGGAGACGAAGAGCAGGGCGTCTATCTCGTCTTTATCGAGCAGCGCGTTGTCGAAGAGATATTGCAGCCCGTGCATGCAGAAATCCGCCGACGTTTGGCCGGGCTTAGCGACGCGGTGGCTCTTGTAGCCCATTACGCGTGCCAGGCGGCGCGACTGACTGACGGGGAAGTTGAACTGCCCCATCTCGTCCTCGAACCGCAGCTCCGTCTCGGGCAGGACGGTGAGGATGCCGGAGATGCGCTTGTCTTTGAAATCCAGGTACATCGTTACTTCTTGCTCTTTGTTACCAGCGCTGCGATAGCCGCGAGGGAGGCGAAATGTTCCGGCAGGACGTCCGTGCCCGCTATCTTGATGCCGAAGCGGGTCTCAAGCTGGTCCACGAGGTCGATGACGTCAAACGAATCCAAGAGGCCGTCGGCAATGAAGTCTGTGCTCCCGGCGTAGTCATACTCGGGGTGCATGTCGGCAAGTATGGCCAAGATGTTCTCTTCCATGTTTTATTTTTTTATGAGTACATAGTCGTTGAGGCGGTCGCGGCGGAAGCCGTAGTGCTCGTATTTAGCTCCGGCGGCGGCGTTCTCTTCCGCCACCCAGAGTATCTGCCTCGTGCATGCCGGATGCCGGGCGAGCGCGCAGCGGAACAGAGCAGAGCCTACCCCGCGGCCTCTAAATTGCGGCTTTACCAGCCAATAGCGTAGATACCACGTCTGCCCCGTGGTCTGGGAGATAAGCAAGCCCGCCGTTTCGTCCGCTAAGCGGTAAAGGTACACGCCGTTCAGGCTTACCAAGCGCTTCAAATCTTCCTCGGAAGGTATTTGCTCGCTTAGCTTATCGAAAGCCTCGAGCAGCAGCGCCCTGATGGCGGATATATCCTCGAAGGCGGCGTAGCGTACGTGCGCGTCTCGGGCGTCGGCGTTGAAGGCTCCTATCCTTACCATTCTGAAGAGCTTTCTCCTTAGCGCGAAGCCATGCGCTTCGAACAGCGCCAACTCCGCGGGCGCTGCAGCCTTGGTCACGACGTCGGCCACCAGCGTACCTTCCGCGGACGACGCCTCCGGCAGGGCTGTGGCAAGGCTTTCCAAGTTCGGAGCTACGTAGAAGAGGTAGTGGAACCCGTCTCCGTCGTGAAAGAGGAGCAGGCAGCCGTCCGCTCTGCGGCGAAACGTCAGACTACCCTCGCTAATCCACTGCCCGTGCTTCGCTTCGTCCCAGAAGAAATTGGTCGTGAAGCGGTCGCCCGCGTTTCGTACGTCCGCGATGAGGTCGAAGAGTTGCTCCCGGCTCGTAATCTTATCCATTCACCAGCTCCTTGTAATATAGGCGGTCTATCTTGCCGTTTGTGTTCCGCTTGAGCAAGGCCTCACGGTGATACGCCGTCGGTATCATGTATTTGGGCAACACCTTGGCGATGGCGAGGCGGAACTGCCGTTCGGGGATGTCCGCGGCTGTTTCATAGAAGAGGGTGATTTCCTTCTTCGTCGTGTTATAGACGACGCAGCCGTTATTTACTAACTTCAGCGTATTGATGATAACGTGCTCTATCTCGCCCAGGTCTGTGCGGTAGCCCAGGTGCTTCACGATGTTGTCTTTTCTGCCTTTGAACATTAGCTCTCCGCGGCTGTTGTAGCTCACGATGTCGCCGGTGCGGTATATCGTCTCGGGGTAGGCGCTGTTTAGCGGGTTCTGCACGAAAGCCGCCCGCGTCTTCTCGGGGTTATTATAGTACCCCATAGCCAGGGACGAGCCTCTAACGCAGAGCTCGCCTTCCGCCCCCGGCGCTTCTACCGGCTTGTCGGCTTCGTCGAGCACGAGGATGTCGGTATTCCGGCACGGCCATCCGATGGGCAACGGCTCGCTGTCGGCAATCTCTTCGGTGGGTATGTAGTAGGTGCAATCCAACGTTATCTCGATAGGCCCGTATAAGTTGGCAAACACCGCACGCGGCAGGTGGCGATGCCAGTAGTTGTATTGCTTCGTCGGGAACACTTCTCCGGCGAACCATACGGTTTGGATGTCTTTCAGCTTGAACGTAGAGAGCAAGTCCATGTTGGCTATGTTTACCATGATGGTGGGCACCCAAAAGAGGAAGTTTACGCGTTCCCTTTCCACCCGCTCTAAGAGCCTGGCCGGGAAAGCCGCCATGTTTCCCGGAAGTACGACCAAGGTGCACGCCTTGGCCATCAGCATGCACAGCTCAAAAACGTAGATGTCGAACACGATGGGCGAGAGCGAACCCATGATGAGGTCGTCGCCGAAGCGGAACGTGTCAACCGCCCAGGCCGTGAAGTCGAAGAAGCTGCGGTGGTTAAGCACGACGCCCTTGGGCGTACCCGTCGAGCCTGACGTGTTGATGATGCAGAACGGGTCGGTGTCTATCAGCTTTGCCCTTTGGCGGCGCAAGGCTTCCTCCGCAGGTGATGCTTCCGCGGCCTCTGCCTCGTCGAGCAGGATAACGCGGACGCGGGGCGGAACGACGTGCGCTATCTTCTTAAAGTAATTCGTCTGTGAAATAATGGCCGCCGGCCGTACGAGGTCAAGCACGTTCTTGATGCGCTCGGCAGGATAGGCTACGTCCAGGTTCATGAAGAAATTGCCTGAAAAGACAACCGCCAAATCGGTGTAAACGCTTTCTATGCTCTTGTCGAGCAGCACGGCTATCGGCCTTTTGAAGGCTCCGTCAATGGCGCCCAGACGCGAAGCCAAGCTGACGGCCTGCTCTTTTAATGCGGAAAACGTTATCCGCCGTTCCCCGTCTGCAACGGCTGTCTTCCCGGGGTAGCGCGCAACCGTGCGCTCAAAGTATTCTATGAAGTTGATTTCCATGGTTCACTGCTTTGTCGGTATGGCCAAAACCTTCTCTTTAAAACGGTGGAAGACGGTTGTGCCGTCGGGCACGTTCTTATCTACAACCATTCCCGCCTGCACCACGCAGCCGTTGCCTATCTCTACGTCGGGGATAACGGCCGAGCGAACGTTCAGCTCGTTGCCGTCGCCTATCTTTACATGTCCGCAAACGATGGAGGACGACAGGAAGTTGTAGCTGCCCATCCGGCAGTCGTGGCTTAGGGCTGAATAGGACGTAAGGACGTTGAAATCCCCCGCCACGGCCTTCGGACCTATCATGCTGAAGGGGGAAATGATGTTGCCAATCCCGAGCTTTGCGGTTGGCGCTACTTGCACGGTGGGATGGATGAGGTTGATGAACCGTGCGCCCCTGCCGAGCAACGCTTCGGCGTACTGCTTTCGCAGGGCGTTGTTCCCGTTAGCTATGATAAAGCGGTCTTCGGGCTGAACCGCGTACGTGTCTATCTCGCCCAGAAAAGGTTGCGTGTACCCGTAGTGCGCATACAGCCCGCTGTATTTCGACGCCCCGTAGCCCGGGAATTCCAGGTAGCCTTTGATGGCTATCTTGGCGCCCGCCCAGAAGTAGTCGCTCTGCTCTATATTCAGCGTTTGTTCTGCTGCAACGGCTCCCGTCCCGACAATGATTAGTTCGACCATGCCTGCCGACGTTTGTGTCTTGCCTTAATCCCACAGGAAAGACGCTATCCTATACTAAGTGTAACCGGGCGATTATGAAAAAAGCGTGGGACCTTACCGTCACTCGTCCCACTCGCTGAGGCTCTGGTATTGCCCTATTCTGTCAGAACGAGCAACACAGAAGCCCACGCAAGCATGTATATACCTCACGCGGACACATTATAAAACTAATGAGGCTCCCGTGAAGGTATGGAATACATACCCATGAGCATCTACTGCTGCTTGTGTCCTTTGACAGAATATGAAATTTACCAGATTTCAGCAAGCCAAGAACAAAGCGTAAGTAAACGCCTAATCCATAAAAGACTCCCCACCCCTTTGTTCCCCCGGGCTTCTGCATCGCTGTGGAATGCCCGAAACGGCCGGACGTGGTTTGTGTGTGCAAACCTACAAAGTTTTTTTGATTTATGTCCGCCTTTCGCCGAAGAAACTTATTCTTCACTTCCCTCACACGCCCCCACACGCACGCCGCACGGTCGTAGCAGCCGGCTCGCGCCCCCCCAATGTGCTCCGCTCATGCTGTGTTTGGCGGAAAAGCTGTACGATTACACCGCAAAAGTTTGCAAAATTGGGGGCAAGCCCGTACCTTAGCCGCATACAAAAGCGCAAGACTATGATACACGAGATGCCGAAACTGGCCTACGCGCTCGACGCGCTGGAGCCGAAGATGAGCGCCGAGACCCTGGAGTACCACTACGGAAAACACCTGCGAGCTTACGTCGCGAAGCTGGGCGAGCTGGTCGCGGGGACGCCCTATGCCGAGCTGTCGCTGGAGGAGATAATCCGGACGGCCGACGGCGCGCTCTACAACAACGCCGCGCAGGTCTGGAACCACACCTTTTTCTTCGATACGCTGTCGCCCGCGCCTGCTGCGATGTCGCCGCGCCTTTGCGGGCGGTTGGAGGCTGACTTCGGCAGCGTGGCGGCCTTTCGCGAGCGGCTGACGGCGGCGGCCACGGGGCTCTTCGGCTCCGGCTGGGCGTGGCTGTCGATGAACGAGGACGGACGGCTCGCCATCTCGGCACTGCCGGGTGCGGGCAATCCCCTGCGAGAAGGCCTGCGCCCGCTACTGACGGTGGACGTATGGGAGCATGCCTACTACTTAGACTACCGCAACCGCCGCGCGGACTACGTCGCCGCCGTGTGGGAGCTGACGGACTGGGCGCGCGTAGAAGAGCGGATGGAGGCTGACCTCTTCAACCAGTATTATTAGCCGGGACGGACAGACGGACGCGGACGCGGCGTTTTGCCGACCCCTTTGTCTCACCCCCCTCGGCTACGGAGGCGTGTGAAGAAGAAAAAAAACCTTACCGGAAAAACCGGAATTTCCGGATAAAAGGGTGAGTGTGGCGCCTCTTCGGGGAGTAGCGTGCGAAGGGGCGTGGCGAGCTGTGGCAGGAAAAAGCGACGGCCCGACGGGCTGCGTACGGAGGAAAATGCCTAATTTCGCGCCCGTAACGAAATCTATGCGATATGGCAAAAGAACTAAAAGACCTCACGAAGCGTAGCACGGACTATTCCCGCTGGTACAACGAACTCGTCGTAAAGGCCGACCTCGCCGAGCAGGCCGACGTGCGCGGCTGCATGGTTATCAAGCCCTACGGCTATGCTATCTGGGAGAAGATACAGCAGACGCTCGACGCCATGTTTAAGGAGACGGGCGTGCAAAACGTCTATATGCCGCTGCTCATCCCGAAGAGCTTCCTCTCGAAGGAGGCGGAGCACGTGAAAGGCTTCGCGAAGGAATGCGCCGTCGTGACGCACTATCGGCTGCGCGCCAACGAGGCCGGCGACGCCGTAGAGGTTGACCCCGAGGCAAAGCTGGACGAAGAACTCATCATCCGCCCTACGAGTGAGACCATGTTCTGGAACTCCTATCGCAAGTGGATACACTCCTGGCGCGACCTCCCCGTACTCTGCAACCAGTGGTGCAACGTCATGCGCTGGGAGATGCGC
>CAZXJS010000003.1:0-156195 GCA_964641085.1 uncultured Prevotellamassilia sp.
GGCGTAAGCCAGCAGATTTACAGTCTGCCCCATTTGGCCACTCTGGTATTTGCCCGTGCGACTTTTCGCCGTCGCGAGTGCAAAAGTACTACAAACTCTCTAATCGCCCAAGCCCGCAGACGTTTATTTTTGTAGTTGCCAGGCGAAATCCACCATTTTTATAGCGGTCAAGGCATATTCTGAGCCTTTGTTTCCCAGTTTCCCCCCGGCACGTTCCTGCGCTTGTTCTTCGGTGTTCACGGTCAGAAGTCCATAGACGATGGGCACGTTGCCTTCCGTGTTTTGCCGCGCCAGCTCTGCCGTGACGCCTTGGCAGATGTAGTCAAAGTGGGGCGTGTCGCCGCGTATGACGCAGCCTATGGCGATGATGACGTCTACGAGGCCGTGGCGTGCCAGCTCGGCGCAGCCGTATATCAGCTCGAAACTGCCCGGCACGCGCATGACGGTGATGGCGGTGTCGCTGACGCCGTGCTCTCGTAGCGTGCTTAGTGCGCCTTGGAGCAGGCTCTCCGTGATGTGGCTGTTCCATTCGGCCACGATGATGCCGAAGCGCATGTCTGTAGCGTCGGGCACGTCGGTTGCGTTCAGGTGGTAGAGGGATGTGGACATGGGGGGCTCTTCTGTAGCTTTTAAAAAAAACGGAGGCCTCCCCGCTTGGGGAGGTCTCTGTATGGGTTAAAGTGGGCGGTTTACTTGCTCACGCGTTCTATATAGCGGTCAATGAATGGTGCGCCGAGCGAACCGTCTGACGTCGGCTGCATGGCGGAGTAGAAGCAGCCGGGGTAGTCTTCTTTTATTTGGGTGTAGATTTTCAGGGCGTCGCTCTTCTTCTTCTGGCTCTCCAGTATCTTTCCGGCTTCCAGCAGGTAGAGGGGGCTCAGCGCGTCGTTGTCCGCCTTGGCAGCAGCTTTCTTGAAGGTGCTGACAGCCTTGTCCAGCTGTTTGTTGCTGGCGTAGCAGTTAGCCAGAGCTGCCAACCCTTGTGCCGAGAGGGTCTTGTCGCCCTGCGGTTGGAAGTCCTCCAGGTATTTTATTGCCTTCTTCGTGTCGCCTTTCTTGGCGTAGCAGAGGCCGGCGCACATCTTTGCTATGTTCGAGGCGTCCGTTGACATGAAGGGCACGATGTTGCTGTAGTTCTTAATGATCTTCAGGTAGCCGGGGTACTTTCCGTCGCCGTTCAGCGCCTTGTCGTAATCTTTCTGCGCCATGAGGACTGCGCCTTGCGTCAGGTAGGTCTGCGCCTTTTGCTCCTCTGTCCGCACTTGGCTGCGCAGGTAGAAGAATAGCCCCACGACGACGAGGATGCCTACGACGGTGCTGATGATGGACACCTTGTGTTTGATGAAGTAAGCCTCGGAGCGCGTCAGAGCGGCGTCCACGTCGAGCGAGCCGCTACCTTGGGCGGCCTTTTTGCCTGTCGTTCGGTTGCTGCCTTTCTTTTCAGGTTTATTCTTCCGGGTGGCCTGGGCTTCGTTGGACGCCTTGGCGTCCGTGGCGTCGGATTCGGGTTTGTTGGATGCCATGATATGCTACTTTATGGTTCGCGCGCGGGGCGGTGCGTCCGGTTCTGCCGGCTGTGGCGGCCTCCTTTTGCGCTATATCGGTCGCAAAAGTACGATTTTCCCGTTGACAGATGAAATTATTCCCCGTATTTTTTGGCGTGAGCTTTTGGCTACTGTGTGTAGCTCCCGGCTCCTTTATTGCAAGTGGGCGATTGTCGTCGAAAAGTCCCGGCGAGCCCGCAGCTCTCGCCGGGACTTGGTTGTGCGCGGCCTTAGCCGCCGCCCGTCGTCACTTGATGTTCTCGCGTATGCGCTGCAGGAAGCTGTCCAGGGCGTCTCTGTCCTTCCGCTCAATGATTTCGATGAGGTTCTTCAGCTCGGTGCGGATCTTGGCCACCTGTTCGCCGGTGCGGGGGTTGAAGAGGATCTCGCGCAGCAGCGTCTCGTCCTCTCCCAGCACGCCGCGGGCTATCTCCATGTGGCGTTTGAAGGTCGTCCCAGGCGCGTCCTGGTGTTTCATGACGGCTGCGAAGACGAACGTGGAGACGAAGGGGATTGACAGGGAGTAGGCCACCGTCTCGTCGTGCTCTTCGAACGTGTACTCCCGGATGTTTAGCCCGAGGCGGGAGTACAGGTCGCGAAAGAAGATGCGCCCCATGTAGTCGCCCTCGCTGATGATGATGGCGTTCTCCTGCGACAGCTGCCCCAGGTTGGCGAAGGTGGGGCCGAACATGGGGTGCGTGGAGACGTAGCGGCGTCCGCACTGTGCGTAGTAGTCCTTCAGCCCCGTTTTCACCGAGGCTATGTCGGAGATGATGCAGTCCTGCGGCAGGTGGGGCAGCACTTGCCGGAAGACGTCTAACGTGTGCTCCAGCGTGACGGCGTTGATGGTCAGCTCCGGGCGGAAGGCGTCCACCTCGTCCAGCGACGTGAAGCGCTGCGTGTTGTACATGAAGCGGAGGCGGCGGGGGTTCACGTCATAGACCGCCGTCTCATGTTCGAAGCTGAGCAGGTCGACGAAGAAGGAGCCCATCTTGCCGGCGCCTAAAACCAAAATTCTCATCGTTCAGGGGTCTTTTGCGGGTGGTGTGTCGTTTCGGGGGCTTCGCAGGTCAGCCCTTGTTCATTATTTCTACCTGTTGGCGCACGCTTTCTTCGTGGATAGCTTCGAAAACGCTCTTCACGAACTCGCCACTCATGCCGCACAGCACGCCCTGTGCGCCGCGCTTCGTCAGGATTTCCCCGTAGCGCCGCGTCTGGACGACCGTCATGTTGTGCTCCTTCTTGTACACACCGATTTCCCGGCTCACGCGCATCCGCTTGGCCAGCAGTTCCAGCAGAGAGTTGTCTATGCCGTCTATCTGTCGGCGCAGGGCTTCCAGGCTTTCCGTTGTCACCGTAGTGTCGCGGATGACGAGCTTGTCAAGGATGAAGTCCAGCACGTCGGGCGTCACCTGCTGCTTGGCGTCGCTCCATGCCGCGTCCGGATTGCAGTGGCTCTCTATGATAAGGCCGTCGAAGCCCAGGTCCATGGCCTGCTGCGCAAGGGGCGCGATGAGCTCGCGGCGGCCGCCTATGTGCGAGGGGTCGCCAAAGATGGGCAGTGCGGGGATGCGGCGCCGCAACTCTATGGGGATGTGCCACATCGGCAGGTTGCGGTAGAGGCGCTTCTCGTAAGTGGAGAAGCCGCGGTGGATTACGCCCAAGCGCGTCACGCCGGCTTGGTTGAGCCGCTGCAAACCGCCTATCCACAGCTCCAGGTCGGGGTTCACGGGGTTCTTTGCCAGCACGGGGACGTCCACTCCTTGCAGCGCGTCGGCCAGTTCCTGCACGGCAAAGGGGTTTGCCATCGTCCTGGCGCCCACCCAAAGCACGTCTATCCCTGCCTTCAGCGCAGCTTCTACGTGGTAGGGCGTAGCTACTTCCGTCGCAGTGAGCATGCCCAGCTCGTCGTGTACGCGCTGCATCCACGGCAACCCTTTCTCGCCGATGCCCTCAAAGCCGCCCGGCTTCGTGCGCGGCTTCCAGATGCCCGCACGGAAGATCTTCACGCCGTACGCCGCGAGCTGCCGCGCCGTATCCATCACTTGTTCTTCACTCTCCGCCGAGCAGGGCCCCGCGATGACCATCGGCCGGCGCGTAGCGTCTACGCCCGGCAGGTTCAGTGGTTGCAAATTCAGTTCCATATCCTTCTTTCGTTTTGTTTGTTATGACTTATGGGTTTAAAGCGGCTTGTCAGCCGAAGACGCGCCGTATGCGCCGCAGCGCTTCCCGCATCTTCTCCTCCTTTGCGCAGAGCGAGATGCGGATATAGCGCCGCCCGTTCGTCCCGAAGATGAACCCGGGCGTCAGGAAAACGTGCGCCTCGTGCAGCACGCGCTCCGTAAGCTCCTCGGCGTCGGTGTAGGGCGCCGGCACCTCGCCCCAGAGGAACATCCCGACGCTCTGCGCGTCCCAGCGGCAGCCCAGCGCGTCCATGATTTCCCCGCCTATGGCGCGACGCCGCGCATATACGTTGTAGTTATACTCTTCGTGCCACGCCGCCTCGTTGCTTAGCGCTCTCGCCGCAGCCAGCTGCATCGGGCGGAACGTGCCGGAGTCGATGTTGCTCTTCACCTTAAGAATCCATTTCACCCACTCCGCGTTTGTCGCTATCATCCCGACGCGCCACCCCGGCATGTTGTGGCTCTTCGAGAGCGAGTTGAACTCCACGCAGCAGTCCTTGGCGCCCGCCACTTGCAGGATGCTGAGCCGCTCGTGCGAGAGGATAAAGCTGTAAGGGTTGTCGTTGACTACCACGATGCCCCGGCGCCGCGCGAAGTCCACGAGGCGCTCGTACGTCTCGCGGCGGGCGGGAGCGCCCGTCGGCATGTGGGGATAGTTTGTCCACATTAGCTTCACGCCCGTCAGGTCCATGCCCTCCAACTCCTCAAAGTCCGGCTGCCAGCCCCGCTCTGCCCGCAGGTTGTAGTAGGTCACCTGCGCGCCAAGCAGCTTCGAGAGACTCGTGTAGGTGGGGTAGCCCGGATTAGGTACGAGCACGCGCTCGCCGGGGTTTACGAAGGCCAGCGTCGTGTGGAGTATGCCTTCCTTTGAGCCTATGAGCGGCTGTATTTCCGTCTCCGGATCCAGTTCCACGTCGTACCAGCGCCGGTAGAAATCGGCCATGGCGCGGCGCAGCTCGGGGATGCCGCGCGTCGGCTGGTAGCCGTGGGCGTCGGGGCGTGCCGCCTCCGTTTGCAATGTGCGGATGGTGGCCTCTGAGGGCGGATTGTCCGGGCTGCCGATGGCCAGTGAGATGACGTCCTTGCCTTCCGCGTTCATGCGGCTCACCTCTGCCCCTTTCCGTGAGAAGTAATATTCGCTGACGCCTTCCAGGCGCCGTGCCGGTGTTATCGTTTGCATAGTCCTATGTTTTAGTTCCCGTCACGCATCTGCCGCCGCGTTGTATTCGCCCAAGATGCGCAGCTCGCGCGTCAGGGGGCGCACCGCGTCGATGCTTTGCCGGTAGCGCAGGAAGTCGTCGTACGTCACGTCAACGTAGAACAGGTATTCCCATTCCCGCCCCACGATGGGCAGCGACTGGATCTTCGTCAGGTTAATCTGGTAGAAGCTGAAGATGCTCAGCACCTGCGAGAGCGAGCCCGCCGAGTGGGGTAGCGAAAAGACGATGCTGGCCTTGTTCGAGGCCTCCGCGTTGCGCAGGTTGTCCGCGTTCCACGGGTCGCTAAGCACCAGGAAGCGCGTGAAGTTGTGCTTGTTGTCTTCAATAGCCCGCTGCAGCACCTTCATGCCGTAGAGCGGCGCCGCGTCGGCGTGGCAGATGGCGGCATGTCCCCGCAGCCCGCGCGCGGCTATCTCCGCCGCCGCGCCGGCCGTGTCCTCTGCCTCCACAACCCGCAGCTCCGGGTGGACGGACAAGAAGGCGCGGCACTGCATCAGCGCCACGGGGTGGGAGTTCACTTCCGTAAGGTCCGCCCAGTCGTCTGCGGGCAGGCACATCAGGCTGTGCTCTATGTGCAGCTTTTGCTCACCCACGATGACCATGCCGCTCTCGCGCAGCAGCTCGTAGTTGTGGAGCAGGCTTCCCGCTATCGTGTTTTCTATGGCCGCTAAGCCCAGCAGCGAGTTCTCCCTGCGCATCGCGGCAAACAGTTCCTCGAACGTCGCGCAGCACATCAGCTCGATTTCCTCCCCTGCAAAATAGGCGTGCGCCGCTATGTCGTGGAACGAACCCCGGATGCCCTGTATCGCTATCTTCTTCATGCTTCTTCTTCTTACCTTTCTTGCCGCGCAACAAAAAATCCCGCCTTTCAGAGCGGGATTTATGTGCGTCTTTTCGTGACTTATGCTTTTTTACATACGACGTCCCGCTCTGCCGTTGCGGCAAAGTAAAAATAAAAGTAAAAGCGGGAGCTAAGCGTCTGCATCGTGCGTCGTTATCGTTTCTGCCTGCAAAAGTAGGGCAAGCATTTCAAACGGCCAACCCGCGACCCCGCTTTTTTTGCAAAAGTTTAGCAAAAAGCGCTTTCCCGTGTCAGTGCGCATAAGTCCCGCCTGTGAAATGATACGTCCGACCTGTCAGCTCGTACGTCCGACCTACGAAATGATACGTCCGACCTACGAAATCATACGTCCGACCTGTCAGCTCGTACGTCCGACCTATGAAATCATAAGTCCCACCTACGAACCCGTAAGTGGGACTTAAAAGTGAAATTTTGGGGCGCGTCGCGCTGAACGCCGGGTTTGCCGGTTGCGGCCTGACCCTTAGCGTCGGCTGCGGGCTACCAAGCGTTGTAGCGTATAGCCCCGGCGTCGTATTTGTCCTTCGGCTGTGGTGTCTCCTTGGGGTGGCCGATGAATATCACGTTCAGGGGCACTAAGTTGTCAGGCAGGCTCAGGATGTCGGCTACTTTGTCGATGCGGTCCTCCCCGGGATAGACGCCCGTCCAGACGGCGCCGAGCCCCAAGCCCGCAGCGCAGAGCAGGATGTTCTCACTTGCTGCCGAGCAGTCCTGCACCCAGTAGCGGCTGGGTCGGCCTTCGCGGTCGGTGATGGCCGTGTCTCCGCAGACGCATATGGCCGCCGCGGCCTCAGCTGCCATCGGCGCGTTGGGCAGGTTGTTGCCCAGTAGCGTGAGTACGGACTTGTCGTCGATGACGACGAACTTCCACGGCCGCAGGTCCATGGCCGTCGGCGCGGCCATGCCGGCACGCACCAGCGTGTCCAGCGTCTCGCGCGATACAGGGGCGTCGGTGTACGCCCGTACGCTCGTGCGCGCCAATAGGTTCTTATAAACGGTGTCCCCCTTGGGTTCCGCAGCCGACGACGCGCCGCCGAAGAGCCGCACCAGGGCGGCCAGTAGTCCTATGGCCAAAAAGAGGCTGACTACCTTGTACTTGTCGCCCGTGAGGAACGTGCTGAGACTTGTTTTTCCGTCTTTTTGCTTCTTTTCAGTAGTCATGATTTAGGTCAATTCTCTTGGGTTGAAGGATGGGTGCGCGGCGTGGCCGTTTTTGCCGCATGAGCCGCTTTACGGGGCGCATCTTCCGCCAGGTTGAGCAGCATCCCGACGGGGCAGAGCGCCTGGCACCACGGTCGCGGCACGAAGAGGCCCAGCAGGACGAAGGCTCCGGCCAGGCACAGCGTAGCTACGGGTGCCGAGGTCACCATGAAAGCGGCAAAAGGTTCGTAGTCTAAAATCGTAGCCCCCACGCCCAGCCACAGCAGTAGCAGCAGGACGCACAGCACAGCCAGGCGCAGGCCGCGAAGGCGCTTCTGCAGCCGCATACCTCCCTTCCACTTGCGCACAGGTACGTGGAAAACCAGCTCTTGCAGGCTTCCGTAAGGGCATACCCACGTGCAATAGTAGTTCTTCTTCCCCATCCAAGGCAGCAACAGCGCTATGCCGACCACCACGACGCCCGGAAGCGCGCCCGTCCAGTCGATGCCGTTTGCCATCCAGCCCCTAAGCAGCGATAGGCTCACGAACTGTCCCGTCCAGAAGCCGAGCACCAAGACGTTGGCCGCCAGCACGACGAGGCGCAACCCGCGTCGCCCGCGGCCGAACCAAGCCGCCAATAGGCCGAAGAGGAGTGCGGCGAACACGGCGGCGGTCTTCGCCCAGCCGATGACGGGCGACGCGCCCTGCGCCGCACCCCCGGCGCCGTAGGCCGTCAGTGCGGCCTGCATGTTGCCCAGTATGCCGCGGCTGGAGTACGTAGCGCCGCTCACAGCGTCCACTTGCAGCGTGGCAGCTTCGCTCACCGACTTGCCGTCCCAGGCGTGTAGCAGCTTGGAGGCTTGCCCGAAATAGCCGGGGCTTTCCTCGTTGGGCAGGGCGGCGACCCGCTGCACCGTGTCGGCCTTTATATATACAAGGAGCGGCACGGGGCCGGCGAAGCCTTGGATGCCGCGCCCGAAGCGTGCCGTGCTGATGACGACGGCTCCCGGCTGTCCCTTCACAGCCCAGACGGCGCTGTCTCTCGCTGCGAGCTGAGCGCCCGCTAGACCCAGCTCGGCGAGCTGCGCGTCCGTCGGGGTGGGGTAGGCCTCCGACGTAGTGCCGGCTACCTCGGACGTAGCGCCCGACCCGTTGCCTTGTGTGCCGAGCGGATGGCCGAATAGCTTGCCCGCACCGGCCGCCGTGGCGGCAAGGAGCAGGAATACGACCAGCAAGGACAGCACTTGCGAGAGGTAGCTTTGGAGTTTCTGCATGGGGGTGAGGGGTAAGGAGTAGCGGGGGCGGCCGCCGTGCCGATTACTTTACGTAGCGGTTGTATGCCTCTAAGGCAGCTTTCATGTTGCCCGTCACGCCGCGGCTGGAGTACGTAGCGCCCGTCACGGCATCTACCTTGAGCTTCGCCCCGGCCGTCGCGCTCTTTCCTATCCACTGTTTGAGCAGCGACGTGGCGCGGGTGAAGAAGGACGCC
Organism: uncultured Prevotellamassilia sp.; assembly: GCA_964641085.1. GTDB lineage: Bacteria > Bacteroidota > Bacteroidia > Bacteroidales > Bacteroidaceae > Alloprevotella. Next base: position 8,436 of record CAZXJS010000003.1, read on the forward strand.
GTGTCGTTGTTGGGCAGCGCATAGATGTGGCGGATAATCTTCCCCCGGTCAATGTAAATCAGCAGGGGCGTAGCGCCTTTGAAGCCCGTGACGTCTTTGGCAAAGTAACTGCTGGCCACGACGTGCCCGGCTTTCTTCCCGCCTTGCGTAACGGCCCAGATGCCTGCCCGCACCTTCTTCAGCTTTGCGTCCTTCAGACCGAGCTGCGCCAGCTGTCTGCCGCTCGGCTCGTCGGCTTCTTCTTCGTCCATCTCGTCGATGGCGTGTTTCATGTCTATCTTGCCCACCGTTTTGGCCAAGGCCTGGCCGCCCACAGTAAGGCAGGCGCCAAGCAGGACGAGCCCGGCGGCCAGGGGATACTTCACAAAATTCTTCATAACGTCTGTTTGGTTTTGTCGTTCGGTTTTCGCGGGACAAAGATAGGGGAAACGAGCGTGCAGACGGGTGTCCTTAATGAATTATTAAGGTTTGATAATCATTAATTAACGCCTGCCGAGCTATAAATGCGCACTGTGCCGAACCGGTGTGCAACGGTTGCGGGCTGCGAGGGTGGCGGGCAGCGGCAAGTGCCGCCTTCAGGCGTCGCGGCGGGCGTTGAAATCGCGGTTCTTGTGCTTATTGAACCAGGGGTGCACCAAGGCGAGGTACGCTACGAGGAAAACGACCGTCAGCACGAGGCTGGCCTCTACGCAGTGGTAGCTGCGAAGCCCGCCGGCGCTCCCGTCGGCCATGGCAAAGCAGAAGCCTAAGCAGAAACCGCCGCGCCAGCCCAGCATGTACGTGTTCTGCGACGTTCCGCGCTGACAATGGCCCGACAGCTTCAGGAAGTAAATCAGTAGCCGCGCCGAGACCATCCCTACGCCCGCGCCAAAGAGCAGGAACGCTACGTTGTGGACCACCGCAAGCGGGTGGCGAAACAGCAGCAAGGAGAAAATCAGCAACACGGCGCCTCCGACCATCTCCGCCCGCGCCACGGCGTCGGCGAAGACCACGTGTTGCAAGAATAGCGCCAAGACGAAGCCCGCCGCCAAGTAGAGCGCGTCGTGCAGGGCGTAGGCGCCGGCCAGGCGAAAGCTCATGCCGATGATTGCCCCTTCCGTAGCGGCCGCCGCAAGCGTCAGCAGAAACAGCGGCCAAGCCATGGGGCGCCAGAAACGGTCGAGGGAGAACAGCGGCGTGCGGACGGGCGCCTTCACCGGCACGTTAAGCAGCAGCACAAGGCAGAAAGCCACCACCACCGGCGCTGCTATGATATAATAAGGTATAGCTGCCGCCCAGCAGGTGGCGGGCAGCGCGTAGCCGCTTACCGTCAGCGAGCCGCAGGTGGCACGCAGCAAAACGAGGGCTAAGAGCCAGCCGACCGGAAGTCCCAGCCGTCCGTACCAAGAATAGAGGTTGTCGCCCTTTGTGCGCTTCTCGGAGGCCAGCAGGTCGTTCACCATCGTGTTTCCCAGCGTGTTCTGGGCCACGGCGAAGGCCGCGCCGGTCAGGAAGAACGCCGTGTCGGCGAGTGCCTGCGGCGTGCCGGGCTGCGCAAGCACCGCAACGTCCAGCAGCAGGATGACGGCGAGGCTCCCGAGGTAGAGATTCTTTCGCATGAACCGCTCCACCATCCATCCGTTCAGGGCGCCGGGCGCGAACATGCCCGCCGTGAAGCACAGCATCATGATAGCGTTCGGCAGCGGTGCGCCGTCGGTCGATGCGAAGTAGAGCGTGAAGAGCGCAAAGAGGTAAGTGCAAACCAAGAAGTTTGCCCAGCACATGCGCTGGTAGGCGCCGTTATGTAGGTTGCGTGTAGCCATGTGTAAAGCCCTTTTCTGCGCTGCGGCGGCCGCCTTGTGCGTGCCGAGGTGGCCGGTGGCGGCGCAGGGGTGGGGTCAGTAGCTTTCTGCCGCCGAGGGAAAATCGCCGCTCTTTACGTCAGCCACGTATTGTCCTATGGCGTCCGTCATCACGGTGTAGAGGTCGGCGTATCGGCGCAGGAACTTGGGCGAGAAGCCCCGGTTCTTGCCCAGCATGTCGTCGATAACGAGCACCTGCCCGTCGGCCGCGCCGCCGCCGATGCCGATGATGGGTACGTCGACGGCTTCTACGACCTGCCGCGTCAGTGCGGCGGGTATCTTCTCCAGCACGATGCCGAAGCAGCCCGCCGCGGCCAGCGCTTTAGCGTCGGAGAGCAGCTTCGCGGCTTCGGCCTCTTCTTTCGCACGTACTACGTAGGAGCCAAACTTGTTGATGCTCTGCGGCATGAGTCCCAGGTGCCCCATGACGGGTATGCCCGCGGCCAGGATTTTCCTTACCGTGTCGATGATTTCTACGCCGCCCTCCAGCTTCAGGGCGTCGCAGCCGCTCTCTTTCATTATCCTGACGGCGTTTCGCACGCCGTCTTCGGCGCACACCTGGTAGGAGCCGAACGGCATGTCGCAGACGACGAGCGCCCGCTCCGTTGCGCGCACCACGCTGCGGGCGTGGTAAATCATTTGCTCCACGGTGATGGGGAGCGTCGTGGGGTTGCCGGCCATCACGTTCGACGCGCTGTCGCCTATCAGGATGACGTCGACGCCGGCAGCGTCAACGATGCGCGCCGTCGTGTAGTCGTAGGCCGTCAGCATGGCTATCTTCTTGCCGGCTGCCTTCATCTCCATCAGTCGCTTCGTCGTGACTTTCCGGGTGTCTTCTACGTTGTATGCTGGCATGGTCTTATGGTTTTACGTCGCGGCCTTAGGCCGTGGCCGGGTGCAAAGGTAGCGTTTCAGTTTGGAAAAAGATAGCGCCGTCTGCCGCATATCTCCTGCGGCATCGCGTCCCGGGCGCCGCGCGGGGCGGGGCTAAGTCGGCGCCTCGGTTGTGAAGTCGGCCATCATGGCGTCGCAGTGTGGGCGCAGCGTTTCGGGGCTTAACGTCGTGCTGAGACCCACTACGCGGGCGCCGCTGCGGCGTGCCGCCTCCAGTCCGTTGAGCGAGTCCTCGTAGATGATGCATTCCTCCGGCCTTACGCCCAGCGCCACCATAGCTTTGAGGTAGCCGTCGGGCGCCGGCTTGGAGCGCGGCATGTCTTCAGCCGTCACTACGCAGTCGAAAAGCGCGCGCAGCTCGGGGTGAGCCCGCCACACGCGGCGCATCTTCGCGCGGTCGGAGCTGGTGACGAGCGCCGTCAGCACGCCACCGGCGCGCAGCTGCCGGATGTACGCGTACGCCCCCGCTATGTAGGGGTACTCCATGCCCTCTTCGAAGGCGTACAACCGTTCCGTTATCCAGCGCAACCCGGCTGCGTCCGTCCCGAACCACTCCTGCAAAATCTCACGCAGCGTCTGCCCCTTGATGCGAAGCGCAAAGTCCGCCACGCCGGGGAAGCGCTCGCGCCCTACGCCCTCCCAGAAGCGCGTATATTGCGACTCCGTGTCCAGCACGACGCCGTCCAAATCGAAAAGTGCTGCTTTCATCCTAATAAAAAGCCCCCTTCTCGCGCTGTGTGCGGGAAGAGGGCCGATGGGTGGGGTTTACGCCTCCTTAGGGGCGATGAGTTTCCAAACGCCTGCCGCCAGCGCGCCGCCTACCAGCGGGCCGACGATGAATATCCACAGGTTGCAGAGCGCCGTGCCCTGTTGGAACAGCGCCGGGCCGATGGAGCGCGCCGGGTTGACGGACGTGCCCGTGTAGCGGATGCAGGCAAGGTGAACCAGAACGAGCGTAAGGCCGATGGCCAGGCCGGCAAAGTTGTTCGTCGCGCCGTTAGTCTTGCTTGTAGCGCCCAAGACGACGAGCACGAAGACCATCGTGAAGAGTATCTCCGCCGTCAGGCCGCCTGCCCAGCTTACGCCCGGCTGCAGGTCGTTAGCCCCCGTGCCGCTAATGGCCGTACCGGCCGCTGAGGTCAGCGCCCAAAGCGCTACGCCCGCCAAGAGGCCGCCTACGATTTGCCCAATCCAGTAGCCCACGGCGTCCTTGCCGCTCATGCGCCCGCTGAGCCATACGCCCAGCGTGATGGCCGGGTTGATGTGGCAGCCGCTGATGCCTCCGATGGCGTAGGCCATGGCTACGACCGAGAGGCCGAAGGCCAGCGCCGTGCCGACCACGGCGGCCTGGTTGTTGATAGGGTCGCAGCCCAAGCTGACGGCGGCCGCGCAACCCATAAACGTGAGCACGAACGTGCCCACCATTTCTGCTAAGTACTTCTTCATAGCTTATCGCTTTAAAATGTGTCGTTTCTGCCTGCAAAAGTACCGTAAAACGCAAACCACCCAAAATGTTTCCCTACAAAAACGCCACGGCCCGCCCCGCCGGCTCGCAAACCCCGTCTCTGCCGTTTTTAAGTCCGACTTATTTCAAAACAGTCGGCACCTATTTTTAAATAGTCGGCACCTATTCCAAAATAGTCGGCACTTGGTTTTTGTACAGCCGTGGCTGGACAATTGTACACCCGTGGCTGTAAAAATGTACACCCGTGGCTGTAAAAATGTACACCCGTGGCTGGACAAAAACTACGTCCGACTTACGAACAAATAAGTGCCGACTGTTATTAAATAGGTCGGAGATAAAAACGCGATAACCCGTGTTGCGGACGGAAAAGTCCGACCCATAGCCGCCTGCGAGCCGACTACTATACAATAAGTTCGGCATAATATACCCCGGCTGAAAGTCAGGGGAAAAGGCCGGGGCTTTTGTTGCCCGTTCCCGGGATATTTCCTTACCTTTGCCCCCGGTGCGGAGAAGCCGGAAGCTCCGCGGCGCCCATAGCCGCCCCTTCGTCCGACCCCCGCCCGCACCGCAGCGCCGCGCACCGCAGCGTGTAAGTCATTTCCTTTGGGCGCGGCATCACAGAAGGCTAAAAAATCATACTATGGCAGATTTAGACTGGTCGAACTTGGCGTTCGGCTACATTCCCACCGACTACAACGTGCGCTGCGCCTATTCCAACGGGAAATGGGGCGAGATAGAGGTGCACTCCGAGGCTACTATCACGCTCCACATGGCCGCTACCGCCCTGCACTATGGGCAGGAGGCTTTCGAAGGCCTGAAGGCGCGCCGCTGCCCCGACGGCAAGATACGCATATTCCGCATGGACGAAAACGCAAAGCGCTTGCAGTCCACCTGCCGAGGCATCGTCATGCCGGAACTTCCTACGGAGACGTTCTGCGAAATGGTTAAGCGCGTCGTAAAGCTCAACGAGCGCTTCATCCCGCCCTACGAAAGCGGCGCTACCCTGTACATACGCCCGCTCCTCATAGGCACGACGGCCGACGTCGGCGTGAAGCCCGCCAAGGACTACCTCTTCCTGATTTTCGTGACGCCCGTAGGTCCCTATTTCAAGGGCGGATTTGCCACGAATGACTACGTGGTCATCCGCGACTACGACCGCGCCGCACCTCTCGGCACCGGGCGCTACAAGGTGGGCGGGAACTACGCCGCTAGCCTCTACGCAGGCCTGCGCGCTCACCGGAAAGGCTACGCCGGGGAGTTCTACCTCGACGCTAAAGAGAAGAAATACATGGACGAGTGCGGCGCAGCCAATTTCTTCGGCATCAAAGACAACACCTACGTTACCCCGAAATCGACCAGCATACTCCCCTCCATCACCAACATGAGCCTGCAGCAGATTGCCCGCGACCTGGGGCTCAAGGTGGAGTGTCGGCAAATTCCCGAAGAGGAGCTGGCCACCTTCGAAGAGGCCGGAGCCTGCGGCACGGCGGCCGTCATCTCGCCCATCAACCGCATAGACGACATGGACACGGGCGAGAGCTTCCAGATTTCCAAGGACGGCAAGCCCGGCCCCGTAAGTACGCGCCTCTACGAGGCTCTCTGCGACATACAGTACGGCCGCGTAGAAGACAAGCACGGATGGAACACCGTGCTCGACTGATTCAGACGACGACACGACGCCCCCGCTAATCCCTCCCCCGGCATCCTGCACACGTGCGGAGCCGGGGGAGGTTGCTTAAAAGCCCCCGGCCGCCCACGCGCACGCCAAAACAAAAGGCAAGGCGGCTTCACGCTTCAAAAGCCTTGACCTATCTTTGCACACATCTCATAAAAAGACACACATGAAGAAGACGAAAATCGCCCTGCTCCTGATGCTCGCCCTCACGGCCGCACCCGTAGCCCGCGCCCAGGAGCCCGACGTCGTAGAGGCCGACACGGTCGCGCCTATCTACCTCGACGAGCTGGGTTTCGGCGACGAACCGAACTATTACTACGAGCGGCCGGCCAAGAGCTACCGCTTCCGCGTTTACTTGAAGGACAAAAAGCATAGCCCCTATACCCTCCGCCGCCCCGAAGCCTTCCTATCGGCCAAGAGCTTGGAGCGCCGCCGCCGCTACGGCCTGAAGCTCGACCGGAGAGACCTCCCCGTCACGCCCGCCTACGTCGAGGAGCTGCAAGCCTTGGGACTGCGCATACACAACCGGAGCAAATGGAACAACACCGTCGTCGTAGAAACCGCTGACTCCACCCTCATGCAGCGCGTCAGGCAGTTGCCCTTCGTCAGCACGACGCGCCTCGTCTGGATAAGCCCCGACTCCGTCTTTACCTTCCGCAAAAAGCCCGACCGCCACGAGCGGCTGGCCAACATCCGCGACACCGTAGTCGCTACGCCCTACGGACACGCCGACATCCAAGTGCGGCAGATTCACGCTGACCGCCTGCACGACGCCGGCTACCGAGGAGCGGGCATGACCATAGCCATACTCGACGGCGGCTTCCTCAACACCGACGCCATCACGGCGCTGCGCGGCGTCAACATCCTCGGGACGCGCAACTTCGTAGACCCCGCAGTCAGCGTATTCGAGGGAGCCTCCCACGGAACCATGGTGCTCTCCTGCATCGCCGCACGGACGCCCAACTTCCTCGTCGGGACGGCGCCCGAAGCCGACTTCTACCTCATCCAAACCGAGGACGGCGCCACCGAACAGCTCGTGGAAGAGGACAACTACGCAGCCGGTCTCGAATACGCCGACTCTATCGGCGCGGACATCGTCACTGCGTCCCTCGGATACTACCGCTACGACCACGCAGCTATGGACTATCCCTACGCAGCCCTGGACGGCCGGACAGCACTCGTCAGCCGCTCCGCAGCGCTCGCCGCCTCCCGCGGCATACTCCTGCTCAACAGCGCCGGAAATGAGGGCGACGGCGCCTGGAAGAAGATTAGCTTCCCCGCAGATGCCCCCGACATACTCACCGTGGGCGCCGTGCGAGCCGACAGCGTAAACACGCTCTTCAGCTCCTTGGGCTACACCGCCGACGGACGCGTGAAGCCGGACGCTATGGCCATGGGAGAAGATGCTGCCGTGCTCGACGCGACGGGCAGTGCCAATACCGCAAATGGCACGTCGTTTGCCTGCCCCATTCTCTGCGGCGGCGTGGCGTGCCTCTGGCAGGCGTGCCGCGACAAGTCGCCCCTCCAAATCATTGAAGCCGTTCGCCGAGCCGGCAACAACCACGCACACCCCAACGAAGTACTGGGATACGGCATTCCCGACCTTTGGCAAGCCTACCAATCCCTGAAGCACAAGAAGTGAGCTCCACCGCCGCGCCGCGCAGACCTTCTACCTTCGTAAAGAAGCTTTCTGCCGCGCCGCGCAGGCCGGCTGTGCGCCACCGGCTCCCACCCACCACTCCACACCTTATATATATTGTATGGCAAAAACGCCGCATGGCCGCATAAGTCGCACCGCCGACGCCGCAAGCCTCTTCCCCCGCAGCACGGAAGGCGAGGCGCGCACCGTGCTCGGCCTCTCCGAGCTCAACGCCTTGGTGCGCGGCGCCTTGGCTCAGACCTTGCCGGGCGTATATTGGGTGCGTGCGGAGGTAAGCGAGGCGCGCGTCGCCGCAAACGGTCACTGCTACCTGGAACTCGTGGAGAAAGCCGAGCGTGGCGGCGGGCTACGGGCGCGCGCCTCGGCTCACATCTGGCGCGGAACGTACCCGCTGATTCGCATGGCCTTTGAGCGCGCCACGGGGTCGCCCCTATCGGCGGGCATGTCCGTCCTGCTCGCCGTTGAGGTGGACTTCCACGAGGTTTATGGCTACAGCCTGAACGTTTTGGACGTAGATGCCGGTTACACGCTGGGTGATATGGCGCGGCGGAGGCGGGAAATCCTGCAACAGTTGCGCACCGACGGCGTCATAGATATGAACAAGGAGCTGCCACTGCCGCACCCGCTGCTGCGCATCGCCGTGGTATCCAGCGCTACGGCGGCGGGCTACGGCGATTTCTGCCGTCAGTTGGAGGATAGCCCGTACCTGTTTCGGGTGCAGCTCTTCCCTGCCGTGATGCAGGGCGAAGGTGTGGAGCAAAGCGTCGTTGCTGCGCTCGACGCCATCGCCCTTGCGGGCGGCTACGACGTCGTAGCCATCCTGCGCGGCGGAGGTGCCGTGAGCGACCTAAGCGGTTTCGAGTCGTACCGGCTGGCAGCCCACGTGGCGCAGTTTCCTCTGCCGGTCTTGACGGGCATTGGTCACGAGCGGGACGATACCGTGGTGGACTACGTGGCTCATACGCGGCTGAAGACGCCTACGGCTGTGGCGGACTTCCTCATTAGCCGGGCGCAGGCCGACCTTGCCGCCGTGGAGGAGCTGGCTGTGCGCTTGCAGCAGGGCGTCGCCGCCGCGCAGGACGGACGCCGCGCCCGCTTGGAGCGACTTGGCCGCGCACTGCAGCTTGCCGCCGCGCGATTTGGCGACCGTGGGCGTCAGCGCCTCGGTTCGCTCTCGGCGCGCCTCGCCGTGGCCGCTTCCCGCGCCGCCGCCGGCCGCCGCCAGCGCTTAGAAGGTCTGCCGCTGCGCCTTCGTGCCGCCGTGCAGGGCGCACTTCGCGAGCACCGGCGCCGCCTGGAGCTGGCTGAGCGGGCACTTACGCTGGCCGATCCCGCACGCATCTTGCGCTTGGGCTTTTCCTTGACGACGCACGACGGACGCGTCGTGCGCGACGCCGCCTCCCTAAGCCCGGGAGACCGACTTACGACAACCTTCGCCCAAGGTACGGCGGAAAGCATCGTAGCTGCGGCGTCGCAAACCACGACTAAACAAGCATAAACCCCTAAAGCATGAAAAAAGACCTGACTTACGAACAGGCACTTACGCAGCTGGAGCAGATTGTCTCCGGCGTAGAACACGACGGCTTGGACTTGGCCGAGCTCAGCGCCAAGCTGAAGGAGGCCAAGGAGCTTCTCTCTTTTTGTAAGGCCAAGCTGCTGAAGGCTGAGGCCGACATCCACAAAATTATGGACGATGGGGAAGCGCAAGTTGGCTAAGTTTGCCGAGCTAAATACGTTCGCCAACGTGTTTCAAGCGCCCGCCGCGTCGCTACGTCTCCCCGACGGCGCCCCACTCTCGGCGCGTGGCGCGATACCTGCGCCGCAGGTTGGCGGAGCCGGCGGTCGGGCGCTGCCCGCTCCCGGTCGTTGGGCCGCAGAAGCCTTCGGCAATGCCCGCCCCCTCGTCTTGGAACTGGGTTGTGGGCGCGGGGAATACACCGTCGGCCTGGCACGGCGCGACGCCGGGCGGAACTTCCTCGGCGTCGACGTGAAAGGCGCCCGCATGTGGCACGGCGCCCGCGCTGCCTTAGCCGAAGGGCTTCGCAACGCCGCCTTCCTGCGTACCGACATCGAGTTTATTGACCGCTTCTTCGCCCCGGGCGAGGTGCAGGAGCTTTGGCTCACTTTCCCCGACCCGCAGATGAAGAAGCAGACGAAGCGCCTGACGGCCTCCCCCTTCCTTGCGCGCTACCGCCGCTTCCTTGCCGACGGCGGCCTCGTACACCTGAAGACGGACAGCCTGTTTCTCTACACCTACACGCGCCTCCTGGCCGAGGAGAACGCACTTCCCGTGGAATACCTGACGGAAGACCTTTACCACGACCCCCTGCCCGACGCCGAGGCCGGACTCCTCGACATACAGACCTACTACGAGCAGCAATGGATGGGGCGTGGCATCCCCATAAAGTACATCCGTTTCCGCCTGCCCCGCACCGGCCCGCTCCGCGAACCGGACGTGGAAATCGAAATGGATAGCTATCGTTCTTACAACCGCACGAAGCGCTCCGCAGCGCTCACGTCGCGATAGGCCGCTGCGCCGCGCGCCCGCCTACGTCGGAGGCAGCGGCGCAGGGGCCTTTTTCGTTTTTTCCTAAACCTACTTTTCCCACCGACATGACCCTTTACCCCAAACTTATCCTCGATGCGCTCCGGCGCGTGAAGTATCCCGGCAACGGCAAGTCCGTTGTGGAGAACAATATGGTGGAGGACGACATCCGCATCAACGGCATGGAGGTCAGCTTCACGCTGCTCTTCGACAAGCCGACCGACCCCTTCCGCGAGAGCGTGGTGAAATCTGCCGAGGCCACGCTTCGCGCCTTCGTCAGTCCCGACGTGAAGCCCACCATCCGCACCGCCTCGCGCCAGGCGCCGCCCCCCCCGCCCGGCCTGATGCTGCCCGGCGTGCGCAACGCCGTGGCCGTCTCCTCCGGAAAGGGGGGAGTGGGCAAGAGTACCGTGGCGGCCAATCTCGCCGTAGCCCTGGCCGCACAAGGATACCGCACGGGGCTGCTCGACGCCGACATCTTCGGTCCCAGCGTGCCCAAGATGTTCCACCTGGAAGGCGCGCAAATTTTTGCCGAGCAGAAAGACGGCCGCGAGCTTATCATACCGGCCGAGAAGTACGGCGTGCGCATTCTTTCCATAGGCTTCTTCGTCAATCCCGGCACGGCTACGCTCTGGCGCGGCGCCATGGCGTCCAACGCCCTCCGTCAACTCATTGCCGACGCCGACTGGGGCGAGCTGGACTACTTGATTATCGACACGCCCCCCGGCACCAGCGACATCCACCTGACGCTTTTGCAGAACGTGGCCCTGACCGGCGCCGTCATAGTGACCACCCCGCAGCAAGTAGCCCTGGCCGACGCGCGCAAAGGTGTTGACATGTATCGCAACGAAAAGGTCGGCGTGCCCATCCTCGGCTTGGTGGAGAACATGGCGTGGTTCACGCCGGCCGAGCTGCCGCAGAACCGCTACTACATCTTCGGGCGCGACGGCGGCAAAGCCCTGGCCGAGGAGCTCGACGTGCCGCTGCTCGCACAGATACCCCTCGTGCAGGCGCTTTGCTCCAGCGGCGACGCCGGCGAACCCGCCGCCGTGGACACCGCAAGCCCCTCGGGACAGGCCTTTGCCCGGCTGGCGCGCGCCGTGGCCGACGCCACCGAGCGCCGCAACGCTCAGCAGCCGCCTACCCGCGTGGTGCACGTAAACAAGTGAGGCGCAACGCATAGCCGCCCCGTGCGGCTGATTTCCAGGCCGGACTTTCTTCGTGCAAGTCCGGCTTTTTGCGTCCCCAACACCGTGTGGTTGAAACGAACGGCCTGAAAATCCGGAAATAAGTGCCGACGATTTCAAACTACGAACCTGTGATTTCAAACTAACTGCCAACTGTTTATTTTTAAGTCCGACTTATCCGTTCGTAAGTCGGACTTATTTTTTCGCAGGTCGGACGTAGTTTTTGTACAGCCGTGGGTTTACAATTGTTAACCCATGGGATTACAATTGTTAACCCGTGGGATTACAATTGTTAACCCGTGGCTTTACAATTGTAAACCCACGGCTGTACAAAAAATAAGTGCCGACTATTTTCAACTAAGTGCCTACGATTATTGAATAGCTCGGACTTATTTCCGGGGAAAAGGGGCGTCCGGCGTTCCAGGGCGTTCGGCGGGGACGAACAAGCCCGACCTGCGGGTGTGCGGGTCGGGCTGATGGGGCGGGGGAGTGGACGTGCCGAGGCGCTTATTTGCTCAAGGCGACTTCAATGTTATTCTGCATGATGTCGTTGCCGGGGTATCCGCCCGTGGTGACGTTTGAGTAGGCTTCGGAGCCGTCTTTGTTCAGGAGCAGGTAGGCGGGAATGGCGGGCATGTTGAGCTTGGCGCAGAGCGCTTGCCACTGAGCTTTGGTCAGGCGGTAGTGGTCGCCGGAGATTTTGGGGGTGAGGGCTTTCCAGTCGGCGAGGGGCGACGTTTCGCCCGTGACGTAAACGAAGGCAACGCCGCGAGACTGCAGGTAGGGCTTTATGCGGTCCACCTCGTCCATGGCGGCGCGGCAGGGGCCGCACCAGGTTGCCCAGAAGTCTATGAGCACGACGCGTCCCTTGTAGTTGGCGGCAATGGCGGGCAGGATGTCCGCGCCGGCGATGGAGGCGTCGATGGTGCGAACGGTGCCGGGCACGGCTGCGCTGTCTGTGGCGGCGGGTGTAAGGGGTTCGGCGGCCTGCGCTTTGGGCGTCTTGGCGCATCCGGCCAAGGTGGTGGCCAGCAGGGCGAGGGTGAGGGTGAGTGTGCGTATCATGTCTGTGGTTTTTAGGGTTTCAGGGTTGTGGCGTGTCGGTCTGTGGGGTGTCGGCCGGGGCTTCACGGTAGCGAAGCAGGAAGTCGTCGAGCATGCGTCGGCCTTTGTCCGTGGTGCATCCGCGCAAGTAGGTGACAAAGGTGGAGAGGAAGACGTCTGCGGGGGAGATGTTGTCGAGCAGGGCGTGCTTGGTGCCGGCTTGGTCTGCCCAAAGAAAGATCATGCGGTAGAAGACGCGGTAGTTGACGTCGCTGCGGAAGACGCCCTGCGCCACGCCGCGTTGCAGGAAGCTGACGGCCGTTTCTTCGCGAGCTTTGCGGGTGCGGGCAATGGCTGCTGCCAAGCGCGGGTAGCGATGTACGTCGTGCAAGAAGAGGGGATAGACGCTTTGCAGGCTGTCCATCGTCATCTGAATCTCATGTAGGATGATATCCATGACGTCCTGCGTGCGGGCATGTACGTCCTGCCGGTGGGCTTCTACCTCCCGGACGCTCATATCGTGGCAGGCGAGAAGCAGCGCCTCCTTGTCAGCAAAGAGCTGGTAGAGGGTGCGCTTGGACATATGGAGCGCGCGCGCCACGTCGTCCATGGTGACGGTGTTTATACCGCGTTTGAAGAAGAGCTCCCGGGCCACGGCGACGATGCGCAGGCGTTGTGCGGCGGGGTCTTTGGGCTTTGCCTTCATGGGGCAGCGTCTTAGTTTTTTGCAAAAGTAGGTAAAAAACCGATACGTGCGTCTTAGTTTTCTGAAAAAGGGCTTTGCCGCGCGTTTCCGGGGACGAAAAAGCCGCTACCGGGGAGGCCGGCAGCGGCGTAGGGGGCGGATGTCGCGGTGGGGGCACGCGCTGTATTTTCGGGTCGCCTTTTTCGCTTCGCGGGGCGACGGCACGAGGCGGGAGGAGCGTCCCGGCGGCGCCGGGTCACCAGATGCGGACGCGCTCGGCGGGGCTGACGTACATCCGGTCGCCGGGGCTGAGGGAGAAGGCCGTGTAGAAGTCGTCAATGTTGGAGAGAGGCCCCAGCACGCGCCATTTGGCGGGTGCGTGCTCGTTGCTGCGCACCTGCGTGCGCACGGCCTCGGGACGCATCTGCTCCATCCACGCGGCGGCATAGCCCAAGAAGAAGCGTTGCAGGGGGGTGAAGGCGCCCAGGGGCTTCCCGGCGCGGTATTGCGGCGTCTGCTTATAGGCTTGCAGGGCGATGAGGACACCGCCGAGGTCGGCAATGTTTTCTCCCTGCGTCAGGCTGCCGTTGATGTGCAGGCCGGGCGCGACGAAGTAGGCGTCAAACTGTGCCACGATGCGCTTGGTGCGCTCCTCGAAGTGTTTGCGGTCGCGCGCCGTCCACCAGTTGCGCAGGTTGCCGTCTTTGTCGTATTGGCTCCCTTGGTCATCGAAGCCGTGGGTTATCTCGTGGCCCAGCGTCCCGCCGATGATGGCGTAGAGCACGGCGTCGTCGGGCATTCCGTCGAAGCCGGGAATCAGGATGTTGCACCCGGGGATGCACACCTCGTTGTTCGACGGGTTGTAATAGGCGTTATACGTTTGCGGCTCCATGTCCCACTCGTCGCGGTCGACTTCCTTGCCCAGTTTGTCCAGGTTGCGACGCGTCTCCCAGCGGTTGCTCTCCATCACGTTCCACAGGTAGGAGGGCGTCACGCCGAGGGCGCTCATGTCCTTCCACTTGTCCGGCCATCCCAGATTCATGCGCACTGCTGCAAGCTTCTGCAGCGCCGCGGCCTTTGTCTTGTCGCTCATCCAGTCTAAGGCGCTGATGCGTTCGGCCAAGGCGGCGCGCACGGCCTCGCCTATCTCCCGGAACTTCTCCTTCGTGCCCGGGGGCAGGCACTCCTTGATGTAGATTTGGCCTATCAAGTCGCCCAGCCGCTCGTTCGTCTCGCGCACTACGCGCTTCCAGCGTGGCGGCGCCTGCGGCACGCCGCGCAGCGTGTGGCTGAAAAGCTCGAAGTGAGCCGCATAGAGCGCGTCGTCGGCGTAGGCTGCCAGGCCGTTGACGAAGTGGAATTGCAAGTAGGCCGCCCACGTCCGCATCGGCGTCCGTATCAGCAGCCCGTTCAGGTGAGCGAGGTATTCCGGCTGCCCCACTACGACGCTGTCCGGCGTAGCCATGCCCAGCGCCTCGGTGAAGGCGGGGAAGTAGAAGTTAGGTATGACGTCGAGCAGCTGGGCCATCGACATCTTGTGGTAGTTTGCGACGGGGTCGCGCAGGTCTTCGCGTTTGCGGCTGTGGGTTGCCAGGTCGGTCTCTAAGGCCACGACGGCCGCAGCTGCCTGCTGCGCCTGCGTTTCTGCGTAGCCGATGCGGCGGAAGACGTAGGCGGCGTAGTCCGTCAGCTTCTGCCGCGCCGCAGCGCTCTCCGCGTCGGTATCTACGTAGTAACGGCGGTCGGGCAGGGTGAGGCCGCCCTGCTGTATGTAGAGCGCATAGTGCGCGCTCTGCCGGTCGTCTTGCGCTACGTAGAAACTGAAGAGTGGCGCGGCGCTTACCAAGTGGACGTAGGCCGCCTGCCGCACCAGCTGGTCCAGACCATCGATAGCGCCCATGGCATCCAGCGCCCCGCGCAGCTCGTTCAGTCCCCGCGCCTCGCGACCTACGCTGTCCATACCCGAAGCGTAGAAGTCGCCAATCTTCTGCCGCGCACTGCCGGGGGCGTTTTGCGTGGCCGCAGCGCCGACGCACATGCGCAGTACCTGGGCTTCAACCGTGTCTTCTATGGTCTTGAAAATGCCGTTCTCCTTTTCCGTCGGCGGTATGGGGTTTGCGGCGAACCATGCGCCGTTGGCGTAGTCGAAGAAGTCGTCCTGCGGGCGCACTGCCGCGTTGATGTGCGCCTCCAGCGGGTCTTGCGCCGCGGCTACCGACGTTCCCAGCGTGACGCCCAGCGCCGCAGCTGCCAGCAGGCGGGGTATGCTCTTTTTCATTTCTGAGAGGGTTGTTGCTATGTATTCTGTCTTCGTTGCCACGCGGCGCGTTAGAGATATTGAGGCAGCAGGAAGAGGCGCTGGCCGTTGCTCCCCTTGATAAGGATGAGGCGTCCGCCGGGGGGCTCGGCTTGCAGCGCGGCGGCGACGGCCTCTACGTCGGGAAACCAGCGGTGGGAGGCGGCGAAGGGTCGGAACTCCGGCCCAACAAGCCAGGCTTCCTCCAGGCCGAGGGCGTCCAGCTGACTCACAACCTTGGCGTGCTCCTCGGCCGAGGCGGCGCCCAGCTCGCGCATGCCGCCCAAGATGGCCATCTTGTTCTCGTGCGGAATGAGGCGGAAGTTGTCCAGCGCGGCAGCCATGGACGTCGGGTTGGCGTTGTAGGCGTCCACGATGAGCGTGTTGCGCTGCGTTTGCAGGAGTTCGGAGCGGTTGTTCGTAGGCCGGTACTGCTGCAAGGCGTCGTCCACCTGCTGTGGGCTTACGCCGAAGCGTGTGCCTACGGCGGCGGCGGCTAAGACGTTGGCAAGGTTGTAGGCTCCCACAAGGCGCGTCTGCACCTCGCGCCAAGCCTCGCCGCGCGGCCGCCAGCGCAGACGCAGGAAGGGGGCGCAGGAGAGCACCTCGCCCTCTACGTCGTAGCCGCCGCCGGGTCGGCCGTAGGTGAAGGCGCTCAGGTCGTGGGCTATCTCAGATAGGGTCTGGTCGTCGCCATTCAGGAAGATGAAGGGCGCACCTGCCAAGCGTCCCGACGGTGTGGCGGCGCGCAGGCGGTCGTAAAGCTCGCCCTTGGTGCGCACGACGCCCTCAAAGGAGCCGAAGCCTTCGAGATGCGCCCGGCCGACGTTCGTGATGAGGCCGCAGTCGGGGTCAGCGATGGCGGCGAGCGTACGGATTTCGCCGGGGTGGTTAGCGCCCGTCTCCACAACGGCTATCTCCTCGGCGCGCGTCAGGCGTAGCAGCGTCTTGGGCACGCCTATGTGGTTGTTCAGGTTACCCCGTGTGCTCAGGACGCGGTATTTCTGCGCGAGGACGGCGGCTGTGAGCTCCTTGGTCGTCGTCTTGCCGTTCGTACCCGTGATTTGCAGCACGGGCGTGCCGAGCTGTTCGCGGTGATAATGGGCCAAGTCTTGCAAAGTGCGCAGGGAGTCGGCGACACGCAGGATGCGCTCGTCGCCCGGGGCGGCGATGTCCTCGTCCACCACGGCGTAGGCGCAGCCTTTCTCCAAGGCCTGAAGGGCGAACCGGTTGCCGTCGAACGTAGCGCCGCGCAGGGCGAAGAACAGAGCGCCCGGAGGGCACGAGCGCGTGTCGGTGGTCACGACGGGGTGGCGCAGAAAGAGCTGGTAGAGCTGGGATATGTCCATATCAGAAGTATGTATGAAAAAAGGAGTGCCAGGCGTGGCGCTTCAAGGCGCCGGTGCCGGGCGCGGCGTCTGACGTCGGTGCTGGAGGTGGCGGTATTTGCGCACGAAGGCCAGACGCGAAGCGAGAATATTTCGGCGATATACGACGAGGGTCGTTAGGAAGTAGAAGATAGCTTGTATCCACAGGGCGTACCATTCGGTGTTCACTTCGTTAAGCGGCGCGCCGGCGTTGTTGATGGCCAGGTAGGCACGGATGCCAAAGGTGGAGGGGAACAGGTAGGCGAAGTATTTCCAAAAGGCGGGCATGTTGCTGGCCGGCCAGCTTATGCCACTCATAAACAACAGGGGGAGGCTGGAGAATACAATAATCATAAAGCAGGCTTCACGCTGGCGGATGAGCACGGAGAGCGTCATGCCGAAGAACGTGACGGCGATAAGGAACGGCACCATAATCATCCAGATGTCTGCAACGGAGCCAATCTGCGGGAGATGGAACATGCGGGGCACGAGGAAGAGGACGTACGTCGTGTTCCAAAGGTAAACGGCGAAGTAAGCCAAGCTCTTGCCGAGGACGATGCGCATAAGGCCGTGGTAGTGGCGGTTTATGGGCGTGAGGCGGCGATAGGCGTTCTGCTCGCGGCGCGTTCCGGCGGCAAGGCCGATGCCTAGCAGAAGGCTCTGCTGGAGTATGAGGACGAGGACGCCGGGTATGAGGTAAGAAGCCATACCGTTGGCGGGGTTGAAGAGCTCTACCTGCTGATAGGCTATGGGTGCGGCGGTAATATCGTCCTGCCGCTGGGTGGTATTGCCGGCGCGCGAAATCTTAATGCGGGCGTTCATGGCCAGGGAGACGTCGCTGTTGGCCAGCAGGAGCGCCTTGTAATAGAGCATGCCGCTCATGTCCGCGTATAGGCTCACGCGGGTTTGCTGCATCCGGGAGAGGTCGCGCGCAAAGGAGGCGGGAATGTGGATGATGCCGTAGGCGTCGCGGCTCTTGACTAAGGCGCGCGCCTGGTTCATGCTTTCGCACTGCGCCACGACGCGGACTTCCTGCGTGGCGTCCACCTTGCGGATGTATTCCCGGGAGAGGGCGCTGTGCGAGTCGTCCACGACGACCGTTGGCACGTCGTTGCAAACCTCGTTGTTGTAGATCCACGTGTACAGAACCGGGTAGCCCAGCGGCAGGAGGATGCAGAAAATCAGTACGCCCTGGTCCTTGAAAATCATCCGCAACTCCTCAAGGAATATGTAGTTCCAATCGGCAAACGACTCCAAGAAATGGCGCGTCGCGCGTTGCCTCCAGCCCGCCTTCCGGGGCTTAGGCGCGGCGGCGTCGCCCTTGGGCGTGGATTGCTCGGCGTCGCCCGTCCCTGCGGGCGTTGCCTCGGGGGCTTCGGGGAGCTTGTTCAAGGATTGGTCTGACATATATAATATGGTGTGGCACGCAGGGCGCGGCGGCGTGGGCGCAGGGCGTTAGGGGATGTACTTCACAGTGAGTAGCTCCCGCTTGAGCCAGCGCCCAAGGATGACGGGGAGCAGCGCAAAGGCGAGCAGCGCGCCGGCGAACGGCCAAGCGTTCAGCAGGTCGTACCCGTCGAGCATGCAGTTGACGTATATCAGGTAGTAGTGGCGCAGGGGGAAGAGATAGGATAGACCTTGCAACGGCCAGTCCATAGCCATGACGGGATAGGTCATGCCGCAGATGCTGAAAGATACAACGCCCCAAAGCGAGGCTGCGCTCAGCGCGAGGCGCAACGTGGGGATAAGCGTGATCATAAAGACGCCAAGGCCCTGGCACCCTATGATAAAGAGGAACATCAGCACGATGGGGTCCAGCAGTCCGGAGTTGGCCGGGAAATGTAGGCAGCCATAAAACCACAGGTCGATGGCAATGCCCGTTAGCAGGAAGGCGCCGGTTTGCGGCAGGAGCTTGGTGAGCAGTGCGCGGTGGATGCTCCCGCCGTTAAGCACGAGCCAGTCGTGCGCCGTGCCGTGCTTGATTTCTGCGCCTATGCCGTAAACCGTTATCATAAACAAAAAGATGCCTAAGATTCCGGGTACGATGATGTTGCTCAGATATACGTTGTAGTTGAGCCAAGGGTTGTTTGTGGGGTGGGTATCTACGACGATGGGCTGTATGAATGCCAGCGCTTGGTCGGTGGTTGCGCCGCGTGCGTAGAGGGTTGTGCGCGTGGCGGAGGCACGTGCCAGCTCGGACATCGTTCGCATGCTCGATGAGAGCAGGGAGCCGGGCAGGTAGAACGAATTGTTGGTGTAGTAGGACAGGGTTGGGACGCGCTGGGCGTTGGCTTCGCGTGTGAAACCGGCGGGTATGTAGTAATAGCCGTATATCTCGCCGCGCTGGAGTGCCTTTCGCGCGGCGCTGACGTCGGTGTATTGTTGCCGGATGTGCACCTGTTGCATGGCATCTAAGTTGCGCGCCAGGCTGCGTGTGGTTGCCGTGCGGTCTAAGTCCACGAGGCCGACGGGCATATCGGTCGGCACGCCGTCGTATAGCAACGTGCTGTAGAACACGACGCAGAAGATGGGCGCTACGACGATGCAAAACCAGTACAGTGGGTCTTTGGCCATGCGCAGCAGCTCACGGCGGAAGGCTCGCCCCCACTTGCTGCGTGGGGTGGCGGATTCGGTGAAGTGTGCTTCGCGTTTACGTGCCATGCGTGCTGGGCTTTTCCTGCCTGGGTGCGGTCTGTGGGCTCGTTGTCACTTCTTGTAGAGGGCTGTCATGCCCGGGCGCAGTCCTTCCACCTTTTCGCGGGGTCGCACCTTTACTTCAAACGTCTTCATGTCGAACTGGCCCGTCGTTTTCGTTGCTTTCCAGGCCGCGTAGCTCCCAATGTCCTTCATGTAATAGACGGTAGCGGTCACTTCCTTCCCGCCCAGCGCGGGTATGGTGAGCTTAATGTCTTGGTTCATGGAGAAGCCCGAGAGGTGGTCTTCCCTGACGTTGAACGTAATCCACATGTCGTCCATTAGGGCTATGTTCATGATGGGCGCTCCCGAGCCAACGAGTTCTCCGACCTCGGGAAAGACGTCGGTCACTTCGCCGTCGGCAGACGCTACGAGGCGCGTCTCGTTTATGTAGGAGTCAACTTCGCTCACGGCGCCTTTAGCGCGCGACACCATGGCTTTGGCGGCTTTCTTGTCCTCAGCGCGGGCACCGTTCACGGCTTTGTCATACTGGCTCTTGGCGGCGCGCTCCGTTGCTACGGCTGCGTCGCGTTGCGCCGTGGCTTCGTCCAGTTTCTGCTGGGCAACTACGCCTTCGTCCGTCAGGTTTTTCACGCGGGCATAGCTCTTTTGCGCCACGTCGACGGCGGCTTTTGCTTTCTCCCATTGCTCGCGGGCGGCTTCTATGTCCTCCGTGCGAGCGCCGTTCTCGGCTTTCTCGCTTTGTGCGGCGGCGGCAGCTTCGGCGGCCTCGGCTTGCGCTTTCTTCGCCTCCACGTCGGGCGCTTCCAAGATGGCCACCACGTCGCCTTTGTGCACGTAGTCGCCTTCTTTCACGCGAAGCTCCAGCACGCGGGCGGGCACTTTGCTCGATATGCGGTATTCTGTCACGTCGGCCTGCCCTTGTATCGTCTCGTCCTCGTGCTTTGTGGCGAAGTAGCCGCAGACTACGGCGATGGCAAGTATGACGCCCAAGATTATCATCGCGGGCACCAGGTTCACTCTTTCTTTGTTTGAAGCCATATCTCTTATGTGTCTTTGCGTTGTGGGGAGGTGCGGCGGGTTATTTCCCAATCGTCAGCGTGCCGGTGTGCTTTGAGAGTGTGGCGCGCGTAATCATCACGTCGACCTCGGCATCTATCTTCTCGCTGTGGGCGTCCAGCCAGGCGCTTTCGGCACTTAGCACCTCCGTCATGGTCATCACGCCTTCGCGGTAGCCCAGGTTGGCCACGCGCAGGTTCTCCTCGGCTTTCTCCATGTTTTTCTTGGCCATGCGCAGCTTCTTGTTCGCTTCGTTCACGCGGTAGGCGTCCTGCGTCACTTGCAGTTCTACCTTTTCGCGGGCGTCGTCCAGCCGGTAGCGGGCCATACGTGCCTCGGCCTGCGCCGCACGTACCTTGTATTTACCTTCGCCCCAGTTCCAGATAGGTGCCTTCAGCGTCAGCCCTACTGACCACGTGCCGCCGAAGCGGTGCTGCAAGCCGTCGTATAAGTTGGGGTTGCTCATCATGTATCCGCCCATTGCCGCCAGCTGGGGCAGGAAGTCTGCGCGCGTAAGTTTCACCTGCTGGTCGCGAATGTCCGCGGCGCGTTCCAGCTGTTGCAGCTCGGGGCGTTGCCGGAGTGCCGCCTGCGTGTCGGCCTGCACGCTGGCGGTGTCTACGGCCAGGTCGGCGGTCTGCTCGTCAGCGGCGCGCACGTCCTCCTCCAGGGGAAGGCCGCACAGCTGACAGAGCAGCATGCGCGAGAGCACCATGCCGTCTTCCACCTTCGTGATGAGCATGTCGGCCTCGTTCAGGCGCACCGCCACTTGCAGCTCCTGCGCCCGTGTGGCTACGCCCTCGCGCAGCATCTTCTGCACGTCGTCGTCCAGCTGCTGCAGCGTGGCGCGGTACTTCAGCGCCAGCTCGTACTTATGTCTTAGGGAGACGAGCTGCCAGTAGGCTTGGTCGGTCTCGAGCAGCACTTCTTGCTCGTCGGCTCGCAGCTGGTAGTCGGCCACATCTTCCAGGTAGTGCGTTATCTTGTCGTAAGCTCGGATTTTCCCGCCCATGTAGAGCGGCTGGGTGAGCAGGACGGCGCCGCCCGTCAGGTTGCGGCTGTCTGACTTGAAGGCGTTGACCAGGTCGTGCCCC
Organism: uncultured Prevotellamassilia sp.; assembly: GCA_964641085.1. Taxonomy (GTDB): domain Bacteria; phylum Bacteroidota; class Bacteroidia; order Bacteroidales; family Bacteroidaceae; genus Alloprevotella. The sequence goes on from CAZXJS010000003.1 coordinate 29,903, forward strand.
ATGCCGTTCAGCGTCTGCCCTATGGCGGTCAGGGCGTTCTGCGCACCGCCCAGCAGGGGCGCCAAGTCGGGATATTGTTGCAGGATGGTCTGTGCCGCCTCCGCTGCGCTGCCCGTCAGCCGCGTACCTGCGGTGTTGAGCACCTTCTTTTGCTCGCGGTTGAGCAGGGATATTTCTCGCCCGGTGTGCACGTAGGCCGCCGTAGCCGAGACCTTTGGCAGGTAGTTCGTTTCCGCAGCTTTGCGCGTGTAGTAGGCGGCGTCCTTGTTCGTGCGGCTGATGGCCAGCTCCTTGTTGTTGTCCAGCGCCAGGCGGCGACACTCGTCCAGCGTCAGCGTGCGCTGCGCCTGCAGTGCCGAACAGGAGAGTAGCCCCAAGGCAAGTATGTACAGTAATGTTTTTCGCATGGTGAGGTGGTGTGCGGCGGTAAGTCGCTTTCCGGCTGCAAAAATAAGTCATTTCTTTCGTAACATGCTTCGTGTGAGAAAAATCGAACAACAACCGGGCTTTGGGCAAAAGAAAAAGGGCGCTGTCGCTGCGCCCTTCCCTTACGTCCCGACCCGCCGGGGGCGGCGCGTCAGGCGTGTACGTAGGTGCCGATGGGTTCGCCGCCCACGGCACGCAGCAGGTTGCCCGCAACGTCCATGTTGAAGACGTGGATGGGCAGCCCGTTCTCCTTGGCCATGGCTATGGCCGTGGCGTCCATCACGCGCAGGCCGCGCCGCAGCACTTCGTCGTACGTGATGTCGTCAAACTTCGTTGCGCCGGGGTCTTTCTCCGGGTCGGCCGTATAGACGCCGTCCACGCGAGTGCCTTTCAGCATGACGTCGGCCTCTATCTCCAAGGCGCGCAGCGTGGAGCCCGTGTCGGTGGAGAAATAGGGGTTACCCGTTCCGCCGCCCATGATGACTACCGCGTCGCGCTCCAGCAGGCGAAGCGCCTTGCCTTTGCTGAAGAACTCGCCAATGGGTTCCATGCGCACCGCCGTCAGCACGCGGTTCGCCACGCCCTCGGCGTCGAGCGCACTGCTCAGAGCCAACGCGTTGATAACCGTGGCGAGCATGCCCATCTGGTCACCTTTCACGCGGTCGAAGCCGCGACCCGCGCCCTGAAGGCCGCGGAAGATGTTGCCACCGCCGATGACGATGCCGATGCCTATGCCCAAGTCGTGGATTTCGCGTATCTGGCGCGCGTACTCGCTTAGGCGGCCCGTGTCGATGCCGTGGCCCTGCCCCGCGGCAAGGCTCTCGCCGCTGAGCTTTAGGAGGATGCGTTTGTATCTGGTCATGATGCTGTGCCCCGCTCCCGTGCCGTCGGCCTAAGGTGGGCGGGCGCTCTGCCCGCTCTGCCCGCTGCCGCCGACCGTTGCCGAGGCGTTAGGGGGTTAATGGATGTTAGCGCCACAAAGTTACGCCTTTCGCCCGGCTCGGACAAGGCCGGAACTGCGCGAATATGCGCTAAAGCCGACTCGATGCCTGCGCCGGAACGCTCCGCCGCCCATGTGGGCAACCCCGTCGGCTTTGCCCCGTATCGCGCGGCGCGGAGAGCCGGATAAGCGGCGATGAAACGGCGCGGCGGTCGGCATGGCCGAAAATAGGTCGGACTTAGATTGAAATAATCGGCTCGTAGTTTGAAATAGTCGGCTCGTAATTAGAACTACGTCCGACCTATTTGAAAATAGTCGGCATCTATTTAGAAATAAGTCGGACGTAGTTTTTGTACAGCCGTGGGATTACAATTGTAAACCCGTGGGATTACAATTGTTAACCCGTGGCTTTACAATTGTAAACCCACGGCTGTACAATAATTAGGCCGGACTTACAAATGAATAGGTCGGACTTGCGAACGGCTAAGTCCGACCTGCGGGCGATTCTCTCGAACGTGGAAAGGCGAAAATCGGAGGATGAAAGCAGAACGCCGTGCCTACGGACGAAAAAGCCGGGCTTCCGAACGGGGAAACCCGGCCTATGTCGGCGTGAAGGCGCCGGGGATGAAGCCCCGTGCTGCGCGGCGCTTTGTGGGCGGCGTCAGTTGCGGGATGCGGCGGTCGTGGGGAGGATGGTGCGGTACATGAGTGCCTGCGCCGCGCCGCGCGTGGCGAGGAAAGCGAGCAGGGCGAGCCACAGTCCGGCGTTGCCCAGGGGCGGGAGCAACACGTGGCGTAGCAGGAAGAAGACGACAGCGGCGGCAAGGGCGGAGAGGAGCATCTGGCGCGAGGCCGTGGCGCCGATGTATAGACCGTCGTAGAGGAAGCCGGCGAGGCCGACGGCGGGGATTAGGCAGGCATAGGGCAGGTAAGCCTCCGCTGCGTGCGCTACGGTGGCATCGTCCGTCAGCAGGCCGAGGAACGCCGACCCGCCCCAGACGTAGGCCACGGTGTAGGCCGCTACCACGGCGCAGCCTATGAGGAAAAGGCGGCGCGTCAGGGCGCGGAAGTTGCGCTCGTCGCCTGCGCCATAGAAACGTCCGCCCAAGGCTTCGCCGGCATAGGCAAAACCGTCCACAACATAGGAGAAGAGCGTGAAGAATTGGAGCAATAAGGCGTTGGCTGCGAGCAGGAGGTCGCCTTGTGCGGCGCCCGTGGCGGTGATGGCCACGTTGACGGCAACGAGGCAGAGCGTGCGCAGGAATATGTCGCGGTTGACGCGCAGGAAGTGCGCCCAGCTGAGGCGTTGCTCCTCGCGTTGAACCTGTGGCGGCGCCGCCGCGGCCTGTTGTCGCGGGAAGGCGGCGTGCAGATGCTTCACGCGTCGGCGTAGCGCGAGGAGGTAGATGGCCAGTCCGGCCCACTGCGCCACGAGGGTGCCGGCAGCGACGCCGGCCACCTGCCAATTCAGCACTTGGGTAAGGAGGAGACTCGCGAGGATGTTCACGACGTTCTGCATGATGCTTGCAACCATGGGCACCCGGGCATCTTGCAGCCCGAGGAACCACCCGGCGAGGACGAAGCTGCCGAGCATGGCGGGCGCGCCGTAGATGAGGATGTGGAAATATTGCCCCACGAGGGGTCGGACGGCGTCGGAAGCCTGCATCAGGCTCAGGGCGGCAGCGAGTAGTGGCCGTTGCAGCACGATGAACGCCAGGGAAAGGAGCAGGGCGGTCGTCAGCGATCGCCGCAGCACGGCGAGCGCTGCCGCAGCGTCGCACCGCCCCACGGCCTGCGCCGTGAAACCGCCTGAAGACATACGTAGGAAACCGCACAACCAATAGAGCATGTTGAAAACCATGCTTCCTACGGCGATAGCGCCGATGTAGCGCATGGCACCTAAGTGGCCGGAAATCCATAAGTCCACGAGGCCGAGCAGCGGAACGGTGACGTTCGAGACGATGCTGGGGATGGCGATGCGCAGGATTTGGCGGTTCATGGCGGAGGCGTAGTGGGCGGGACTATGTGGGGAAGAATGTTTCCAAGCATACCTTTTACCTTTTCCAGAGATTTCCGGAAAAGCGGTTTTCACTTTGGAAGTTCAGAGAAATGCTTAACGTTCAGGTCAAATTCCTTAATGATTTCGTCCAGCTTCGGATTGAGGTTGGACACGATTATCGCAATGTATAGCGTCTCCCCTTCTATTTTTACGTGGGCGTTCCTTATGGTATATTTTTCGGGAGCTTTCTCATTCTCGAACCAACGTAAGAAAAGACGGTTCCTTGCTCCTTCTCGACGGTCGCTTGTATCGCAGATATATAGAAGCACATTTTCATAGGTAGAAAAGAACTCCTCAATGATAACTACGATGGTCTGTTTTATCTTTGGATCATAAGCTCCGTGATGTTCGTTGGCGTTTTGGATACCGAATTGGTAGCTCATGCAATTCCCGATGGGGAACTCCTCTACAAAGGATATATCGTAAAGTATTCCGGCATCAGTAAAAAAAAGGAAGTCGCCCTTGTCGGATTGTACAATCCTGTAGGGCGACTTCTTGTTCATTTTCGCCAAGGACAAGGCAACTTGAGTGCTTCCTCTTGGCTTCATGCTTTTCCAAATTTGGCGTAGATATCAACGTCTTTGTATTCTTGGAGTCTGTCCTCCATTTCTTTCTTGTGTGTCAGGAGCTGTTTTATCCTTTCAGCTACGACTTTCTGGCTTAAGGCTTTCATTGGCTTACTTGTTTTGATGCAAAAGTAAGTTTTTAGGGTTTAATGAGCAAGTAAAGGCGACGTGTTTCAAATACACCCTTTCTCTCTACCTTTATGTATGGACGGGGAGGATGTAGCTGACCTCCTTGAAGGCGTAGCGGCGCAGGTGGCCGTCGGCATCTTGGAGCTGTAGGCGGCCGCCGGGCTCTACGCCGACGATGCGGGCGCTGAAGGAGCCGGCGGCGTCGCGATAGGGGTGGTAGCCTTCGGCGCGATAGAGCGCGGCGCGGTAGGCGCGGTCGATGGCTGCCCCCTCGCCGTCGGCCAAGCGGCGATAGAGGCGGATGAAGGCGGACACCCAAGCGTCGAGCAAGGCGTCGAGCGCGACGTCGTGTCCCAAGAGCTGGCGCAAGGAGACGGGGTTGGGGGCATCGCCGAGGAAAACCGCTTGGTTGACGTTGATGCCGGGTCCCACGACGCTTCTGGCAATGCGCGAGCCGGAGAGGTCGTGCTCCAAGAGCATGCCGCAAATCTTGCGGTCGCCCACATAGACGTCGTTAGGCCATTTGACGCGAGCCGCGACGTAGGGACGCAGCGCTTCGACCGTGGCGAGGGCGGCCACCTCGGAGAGGCGGAACTGCGCTTCGGGGGCGAGGAACGTGGGGCGGCAGAGGAGGCTGAAGAGGAGGTTCTTGCCGGGCGCGGCCTCCCAGTGCGTGCCGCGCTGGCCGCGACCCTCGGTCTGCGCGTCGGCTCGGACGAGGACGAACTCCTCGGGGCGCGACAGCAGGTCGGCCCGGCGCACGCGCAGCATGGTGGAGCGCGTCTCGGCAAGGTGGAGGTAGAAGACTTCGGGGGGAAAGGCCATGGGTAGTGGGGCTTTAGCTGTTGCTACCGGCGTCCGGGGTGCGGCGCAGTGCCTGCCGGGCGGTGTAAGCACTGACGTAGTGGGTCACGGCATAAGGCTCGTGCGTTCCCACGACGGTGATGACGTCGAACCGGCAGGGGGCGTCAAGGTGGTGAAGGCGGAGAAAGGCGCGTGCGGCCTCTACGAGATGGAGCATCTTCGTGCGGTCGACGGCTTCGAGGGCGGTGTGGACGCCTTCGTGCCGACGGGCTTTCACTTCGACGAAGACAATCTCGCCAAAGTGGTCGGCCACGATGTCCAGCTCGACGTGGCCGGTGCGCCAGTTGCGGGCCAGGAGCCGGTAACCGCGATGGGCCAAATAGCGGCAGGCGATTTCCTCGCCGCGCGAGCCGAAGAGGTTGTGCTGAGCCATAACGATGCAAAAATAGGGCTTTTCACCGGCCCGGCAAGGGACACCCGCCGTTTGCGGCTCCCGCTGCGGTGTGTCGGGACGAGGCTTCGGGGCAAAAAGAAACGCCCCCGCATCGCACGGGGCGGTACGGGGGCGGTGGCAGGGGCGGGAGGCGTCACTTCAGGAGCACGCGTTTGCCGCCTACGATGTAGATGCCGTGTTGCGGGCGGGCTACGCGGCGTCCTTGCAGGTCGTAGTAGATAGACGTTGCGGCAGGCGTGGCCGTCGGCGTGGCCGCGATGCCCGTTTCCTCGGGGTCAATGGGCGTGAAGCGCAACGTGTATTCGTACGTGTTGCCTTGCGTGAGCTGATACTGCGAGAGTGTGCCCGTGCCCTGGCCGCATGAGCCGTTGCCCAGTCCGCGCTGTGCGGCGTCGAAGTGGGCATAGACGTTGCTGGAGTGGCTGAGATTCCAGTTATGTCCGGCGCTCTTCAGCGTAGCATCGTTCCACGGGAGCAGGGAGAAGGCTACGTCGCCGTCAGTTTCCACTTTCACGCCGTTGCCTTCGTCGTCAGTCAGCGTAAGCCAGCGCAGGCCGAGGTGGTTGCCGTTGCTCTGCGGCTTGGCGAAGGGCTCGTAAAGCTCGGGCACGGTGGCGTTGTAGATGCCGAGGTTCATGCCGTCGTAGCGGTCGCAGTAGCTGGAGAGCGGGCCGCGGGCGTAGTACTCCACGTTCGACATGCCGGCGGGGAACTGCATCTCAAGCCCGGCGCGGCGCACGTCGCTGCCTACCACGGTGTACTTGGCGTTCAGGTCGAGCACGCCGCTGGCGTGGAGCGTATAGGTGAAGGTGTAGGAGCAGTTGGTGCCCTCGGCTGCAATGGTGTAGGTGACGGTTTTGCCGTCGGCGCTGATGTCGTAAGTCGTTGTCTTCGTGCCTACGCCGTTGGCCGTGCTGTATCCGCTCGTAGTCTCATAGACGCCGTCGTTCTCTACCCAGCGATAGTTGGCATACTCGGGACCGTTCTGCGCCTTTATGACGTCGTGGCCGTTATAGGAATAAGCGATAAGGTTGGACTTGTTGAACGTGACTGCGCACTTGTCGTTGCTAAAGCCGAAGCGGTAGGCGTTAGTGGTGTCGGCGGTGAAGGCTTGTCCGTCGGTGTCCATGTCGGGCAGGCCTGTGGCGCGGTCTTGCAGGGAGATCTGCATGGTGGCGACGGGGTAGCCGGCTTCTGCCCAGTCCGTAGCTTCCGGCTCTTGGATTTCTACGTTGAGCAGATACTCCTTGCCGGCGGCGAGCTCCGTGGTGTAGGGTATCGTGACGGAACCCGTCTTGCCGGGGAGCGTATTGGGCATTTCGGCGGTGCCGCTTTCCACTTCCTTGCCGTCTTCCAGCAACGTCCAAGCCAGATTGAACTCACCCAGGCGGCGGAATGTGTAGCCGTTGAGCAGGGATAGCTTGCCGTCAGCGTAGGACGACAGCTTGATGTACTGATATATGTTCTTCACCTCGGTCAGCTCGGCGCTCCAAGCGCGGTCTCCGTTTACAAGGCCGTTGTTTACGAAGTTGCCTTGGTGAGGGCCGGGCTTGTCGCCGCCGGTAATGTACTTCGGGAAGCCGTTCTGCGTGAGCGTACCTGCCTTGATGTCGCTGGCGTCGTAGATGCTCTGATCCACAAAGTCCCAGATGCAGCCGCCTACGCCGTAGTTGGAATCGAATATACCGTCCCAATACTCGCGCAGGTTGCCTACGGCGTTGCCCATGGCATGGGCGTACTCGCACATGAAGTAGGGCTGGCTCTTCCGGTTGCTTGCGCTGTAGCCGGAGGCGGCACCTACCGTGGGGTACATCTGACTCCAGATGTCACTGCCCGAAGCCCACGCGCGGGTGGAACCCTCGTAGTGGATGGGGCGTGCGTCGAGGGCGCGGATAGCAGCGTAGGCCGAGTCGATATTGCGCCCGTAGCCGCTCTCGTTGCCGATGCTCCAGAAGACAACGTTGCCGTAGTTGCGGTCGCGAAGCACCATGCGGACGTCGCGGTCTTTGATAGCTTCCGTCCAGTCGCCGCTGGAGTTTATCACGCCGCCGTCAGTCCAGTTGTGGTGGCACTCCATGTCGGCTTCGTCCACGACGTAGAAGCCCAAGTATTGCATCATGTCCATCATCTTCGTCTGGCGCGGGTAGTGGCTCGTCCGGACGGTGTTTATGTTGGCTTTCTTCATGAGCAGCAGGTCGTCCATCATTTCCTGCGCCGTCATGGTGTGGCCTGCAAGGGGGGTGATGTCTTGCGTGTTTACGCCGCGCAGATAGGTACGCTGATTGTTGAACTTCAGGTAGCCCGCAGCGATGTTTACAGCGGAGAAGCCGTATTTCGTGGCAAAGGCTTCCTCTTCCGTGTCGCCGTTGAGCAGCGACAGCTCGAAGGTGTAGAGGTTTGGCGTCTCGGCGTTCCAGAGCTGTACGTTGGAAAGCGTGCCGAAGGAGAGGCTTACGGTCTTCAAGCTGTCACCTGCGGCGAAGGAGATCTCGGCTGTCTGTTCGCCGACCTGTGTCCCGTCGGGGGCGAAGAGGGTTGCTTTCACGGTGCGCGTAGCTGCGGCGAGGTCGCGGTTACATACGGTCACGCTGATGCTGGGTCGCGCCGTGCCGGTCAGGGCGGGCTGCTGCGTACGTACGGTCACCGTGGACGTGATGTAGTGGTCTGCGATGAAGGTTCGGGGCGTTGCGAAGAGATATACGTCGCGGTGGATGCCGCTCATGCGCCACATGTCTTGGCCTTCGAGGTAGGAGCCGTCAGTCCAGCGGAATACTTGTACGGAGACGTTGTTCTGGCCGGTGCGTACGTAGTTGCTGACGTCGAACTCGGCGACGTTGTTCGAGCCTTGCGTGTAGCCGACGTATTTCCCGTTCACCCAGACGTATGCGCCGGAGTAGATGCCGTCGAAGTGGAGGAAGACGCGTTTGGCGTCCCATCCTTGGGGCAGCGTGAAGTCGCGGCGGTAGGAGGCGACGCTGTTGGTCAGCCCGCTCTTCATTGTAATCTTTGGCGGGTTGTCTGCAAAGGCGTATTCGTCGTTGATGTAGAGCGGGTCGCCGTATCCTTTCATCTCCAGGCAGGAGGGGACGCTGATGGTGTCCCAAGCGGAGGCATCTACGTTGTCACCGTAAAAGTCGTCCTCGCCGGGGCGCAGCGAGGGGTCGGTGACGTAGATCAGGTTCCACACGCCGTTGAGCGACATCCATTCGGCGCCTGTCGGGTCAAGCCAGGGCTTGGCGTAGCGCTGGGCGTCGGCGCGCAGCTTGGCGGTTGTGGCGTAGGGTAGGTAAGCGGCGTGTCCGCTTTCCTTGTTTTCTTCGAAGAACTCGGCGTTTTCCCAATCGTTCAGGTAGTTGTCAGGCTTTTCTACCTCCGTCACGGTCCAGTCTGTGTACTCGCTGGTGCCGTCTGTGGTGAGGGCGGTGCCGAGCGCTTCCGTTGCGGCGACGTAGTAGGTGCCGTCGTAGGATTTCAGCTTGTAGGTGCTGTCGTTTTCTTCGCTTTTCTCGAAGTCTATGATTTGGTTTTGTACGTCTTTCGTGGTTTGGAGGCTCCACAGCAGCGGAGTGCGCTTGTTTCCGAGGGCGAGGTCGATGGCCAGCTCGCATCCGGCGTTTTGCAGCTGGTACTGCGTCGTCCCGTTGTAGGCATCCAGTTGTAAGGCCATCCACACTTGCTCGGCGTTACCTGCGATGTAGGGATCTACGTAAAGGAGCGAGTTGTTGGCCGTTGCGCCGAGGGTGGAGAGCACGTTGCCTGTCTTGACGTTTTTCAGTACGTAATATTTGCCTGCTTCCGGCGTGGCGAGAGCCGACAGCGTGGCCAGCAGGGATAGGACGCAGAGCCACAGGCTCCGGAGCGTGCCTTGAGGGAGTATATGCTTCATGTTTTGTCGTATGTTGCGCTCGTCGCGTCGGGGAGGGGGCGCGTCCCGTGCGGCGCGGCGTTTGGGGTTGGTTTACCGGACGATGACTTTTGTCCCGTTCACGATGTAGATGCCTGCGTTCAGGTTGCTGACGGTTGTCAAGCCTGCGCGGGCGGAGAGGTTGCGGCAGAGGCGTCCGTCGGCCGTGTAGATGCGCACTTGCGTGGGCTGGTCGACGTGGAGCGTCAGGCTGTGCCGGCCTCCCGTGACGCCGACATGCTTCGTGTCCGTCACGCCGCGCAGCCCGGTAGTCGGGTCGTACTCGTACTGCTCGTCAAGATAGGCTAAGCGGTCGGTGATCCATGTTTCGATGTAGTCCACGTCGCCTTGGATATTGCTGTGGTAGGAGGACCACTTCTTCTGCTCGCGGGTGTCGGCTTCGCTATCGGCGAAGAGGTCGGCGTAGTCCGTGAAGCGTTCTATGAGGGCGCTGTCGGCGAAGTAAGTCTTGCGCAGCTCGGCGTAGCGGTCTTTCAGACTTTGCGTCCAGCCTAAGTATTCGTCGTTGTTTTCATCGGCCAGGCGGATGAAGTAGCTCAGCTGCCCGTGTTCGTAGTTGTTCAGGAAGGTGAGGAAGTCTTGCTTGGCGCTGGTGTATGAGGAACTGCCGTCCCAGCGGCGTCCCCACGTGCCGTCCAAATCCCAGGGGGCTATGGTCAGCCGCTTGCCATAGGTACGATCCTGCGTGTCATAGACGCCGTAGAACATGTTCTTCCCGTGGTTGTCCGTGGCCAGCATGAGCTCTATGAAGAGGTAGTAGTCACGCACTTGGTTGAAGTCGAAATAGGTCTCGAAGCCGGAGCAGAAGGAGGCGTCCGAGCTTTGTGCTACGAACTTTATTGCGTTGTATAGCGGGCTCCAGTCGATACTCTCGTCCTCGTAGTCGGGGTATTTCACATCGAAGCTGGCCCAGCTTTCTGACTTGCTGCTGTTGTCGTAGCTGGTGATGGACGAGGTGTTGGGGAAGCTGTAGTTGGTGTAGTCGCTCTCGTGGCCGAAGAATACTTCGTAGGACCACGACGTGGACTTGTAGAGCGTGCCGTGGATGGTGTCGGCGGCGACTCCGTCGGAGGCGACGTATTTCTTCAGCTTCATCTGCTTGCGGTCGAGCTTTTCAGTCATGCAGTAGAGGCCTTGGTAGCTGCCGTTGAGCAACACCTCGACGAAGCGGCCGCGCGTGCCCTTGCGCGCTTTGGGCTCTTTGTCTAGGTAGTACGGCTCCACGGAGAAGTCGTTCCACAGATCCGTGGCTACGCGGTTGCGCATGCAGGCTTTGTCCACGGCCATGGCGTCCAGTATCCAGTTGTTGTCTTCGCGGTAGCCGATAAACTTGCGGTCAACGCTGTTGCCGTCGGCGTCGCGCAGTTTGATGGCGTAGGACTTCTTGCTGTAGTTCTGCGCTGAGGCGCCGCGATATTTGAAGGCAGCGATGTACGTGGAGTCATAGCCGTCAGCTTGGTAGTAGTTCACCCTAATGGTGCCCGTCGTGTAGGAAGAGCCGTTGCACGAGGGGACGTTCACTTCTACTATGGGCAGGAACGTGAAGTTCAGCGTGGCGCGGGCTACTACCGTGTCGCCGCCCCATACTTCGAGGTCGTAGTCGTGCGTGGCGTTCACCTCAGGCAGGTCTATTACGTTAGCCTCGTTCATAGCTACGGAGTCAATGCGCAGTGTGTAGCCCTGGCCGGGGTCTTTGAAGCGCACGTCGATAACGGGGGAGTAGGTCTTCCCGCCGCGGAAGCGCGGGCGGATGTTGAACATGTAGGTCTTCGTGTCTTTCCGGTACACGAGGTCTTTCTGGTCGAAGCGGATGCTATCTACCACGTTCTTGAAGCTTTGTGTCACGACGACGCCGGGGAAGCTGATGCCGTTTTCCAGCAGATACTCCAGGTGGCGCTCGTCGGAGGAGGCGAAGCAGAATGTCGAGCCGTCATCCAGGTCGTAGAAACCTATCTGTGTGCCGTTGTAGTCGTTCCAGTAGAGGTAGTTGGTCGTCGTTTGCTGTCCCCAGCCGCCGCTGCTCGAGGTGTCGGTTGTCTTCTTCAGGTAGTAGCCCGGATACGTCTCGTCGTTGTAGAAGCCTATGGCCCAGAGGTTCTGGCTTGAGCCCGTCGTGCCCGACCAGCAGTAGATGTAGCTCTGGCTTGAGGAACCGCCCCAGCCGCCGTAGCTGTAGGAATAGGTCTGTACGTAATATCCGTCTTCGGTGTAAACGTTCACACCGTCTGACCCCTGTACGAAGTAGAACTTCGTGGCGGTCGATGCGTCCGACGTCTGGTACAGGTAGTAGCTGCTGCGATAGACGTAGTTGCCCTTCCGGACGTTGCGGATGGTGTAGAGCACGGGGTCGCTGGTGTCTGTGGTATAGACCACGGGTTGTGTGAGGCCGGTAAGCTCCCAGTATTCTCCGTTGGCGGTGATGCCGCTCGTCTCGCCGCTGACGGGGTCTGTGTTGCCCGTGTTGCCGCCCGTGTTGCCGTCGTCCGTCACCTGGTTGCCTGCCTCGTCGTAGATGGCAAAGAGCTCGTTGGCGCTGATGGATGAGGTCTCCTCGTAAGTGCCTACGAGGTTGGTGCCGTCCACGCGCAGGTTGAAGTATTGCGCCGGCACGGCCACGTTGCGAATGTAGAAGGCTTGGCCGGAGGCGGTGATGGTCCAGCGTGCGCTGTCCGAGCTGACGTCGCTGCGCAGGCGCAGGCCTTTCGCCACGCCGTCTTCGCGCGTCGGTTCGTAGTAGAGGTACTGGTTCGTCGCGGCGTTTTGGAGCGTGTAGCCCCCGCCGTCCTGCTTAATGTACCAGTAGGCATCGTCGGAGACGTCGCCGTCGTCCTCCACGTAGTAGATAATGGCTGTTGAGTTGTGGTAAGCTCCCAGCGCAACGGCACCCGTGCCGTAGGTGTTGCAGATGAAGCGGTACTTCGTGCTGCCGTCGAACGTCACAGTGGCTTGGGCGCACAGTGCCACGAACCCCGCAAGGAGGAGTAGTATTCTTTTCATTATGTGGTATGTATAGATTACGGCTTAATACGCCACAAATTTAGAAAAACTCTTTTGAACTAAGTTCGTAGGCTTTAAAAGTGTGGGCGTATAACGTTTTTTAAACTTCCACGTGCGTCCGACGCGAAGCCTTGTCCGACGCTTTTTTCAGCCATTCCCACCTGCTTGTTCGCAGGGGCGACTTGTCGGTTCGTAAGTCTGACCTGTCAGCTGATACGTCCGACCTGTCAGCTGATACGTCCGACCTGTCAGCTGATACGTCTGACCTGTCAGCTGATACGTCCGACCTGTCAGCTGATACGTCCGACCTGTGCTTTGTAAACTTACGACTGTACAATAACTACCTCGGACTTGCGGAAAAAAAGCCGCACTTATGTGTGGATAAGTTCGACTTATGGGAGCATAAAAAAGGAGCCCGCCCGTTTCCGGGTAGGCTCCTTGCGTTTTGCTCTGCGCTGCGACGGGCTTTATTTGATGAGTTCCACGCTGCGGCGCAGGAATTTGCTGAGGCCTTCGCCGCGCAGCAGGCCGTTCTGCAACAGCGCTAGGTCAATGAGCTGGGAGATGACGGGGTTTTGGGCGGCGTAGTCGGCAATGGCCTTGCGGCGCTTGTCGTGCTGCTCCTGTATCTCCTTGCGCGTTTTCTCTTGGTCGTCCTTCGTCTCTTGCGGGATGTCTTCCGGCTTCTTGTCCTTGGTTTGTTGCTCCAGGGCGGCTCGGCGTGCCTCGAGGCCTTTCAGCTCTGCGTCGATAGGCTGCAGGGCGGGGGAGGTCTTGGCCTTCATGTCGTCCACGATGCCGCGGACGAGGCGGTGGTCAGCGTTGAGCACGAGATTGAGCATCTGCGGCATCTCGCCGTAGAACGTCATGCCTTGCTGGAAGCGTGCGGCCTCCTTCATGCGGCGCATGTACTCGCTTTGCGTCATGAGAGCCGGCGCGGCGTCGGCGCCTAAGGCCTCGGCGCTGACGTTTATCTCCGTCTTGTCCAGCTTGGGAAGCATGGCTCGGAAGGCTTGTGCCAGGTCGTTCTGCTCGTCCTGCGAGAGGGCGGTCTTTGCGGCGTCTTCTTTGCGAATCAGGTTGCCGATGGTGTCAGCGTCAACGCGTGTGAAGCTCGTCTTCTCCAGCTTCTGCTCCAACATCTGCACGAGGGGCGTGTCGAGCTGCCCGTCGAGCAGCAGCACGCTGTAGCCCTTGGCGCGCGCCGTCTCTATGTAGCTGTACTGCGCCTCTTTGTCGGTGGCATAGAGCAGTACTAACTGGCCGTTCTTGTCGGTTTGGTCGTCCTTAGTCAGCGTCCGGTATTCCTCATAAGTGAAGTATTTTCCGTCGACGTCCTTGAGCAGGGCGAAGTCTTTGGCGCGTTCGTAGAAATCTTCCTCCGAGAGCATGCCATAGTGGATGAAGAGTTTCAGGTCGTCCCATTTCTCCTCGAATTGCTTACGGTCTTGCTTGAATATCTGGGAGAGGCGGTCGGCCACCTTCTTCGTGATGTATCCGGAAATCTTTTTTACGTTGGCGTCGCTCTGTAAGTAGCTGCGGCTAACGTTGAGGGGTATGTCCGGGGAGTCGATTACGCCGTGGAGCAGGGTGAGGAATTCCGGCACGATGTTGTCCACGCGGTCGGTGACGAAGACTTGGTTGCAGTAGAGCTGTATCTGGTCGCGCCGGATGTCGATGTTCTGGCGTATGCGGGGGAAGTAGAGTATGCCGGTCAGGTGGAACGGGAAGTCAACGTTGAGGTGTATCCAGAAGAGCGGCTCCTCGTTCATGGGGTAAAGCTCGTGGTAGAACTTTTGGTAGTCCTCGTCCTTCAGCGTTGAGGGTTGGCGCGTCCAGAGGGGCGTCGTGTCGTTCACGATGTTGTCTTCGTCGGTCTCTACCTGCTTGCCGTCTTTCCACTCCGTCTTCTTGCCGCAGGCTACGGGGACGGGCAGGAAGCGGCAGTACTTGCCCAGAAGGCGCAGCACCTCGGCTTTCTCGAGGAACTGCTTGCAATCGTCGTCAATGTGGAGGATAACGTCCGTTCCGCGGTCGGCGCGGTCGGCGTCGTCTATTTCATAGTTTGGCGTGCCGTCGCAGGTCCAGCGCACGGCCTTGGCGCCCTCTTGCCAGCTGCGCGTGACGATTTCCACCTGCTTGCTGACCATGAACGTAGAGTAGAAGCCCAGGCCGAAGTGCCCTATGATGGCGTTGGCATCGTTCTTATATTTCTCCAGGAAGTCCGTGGCGCCGGAGAAAGCTATCTGGTTGATGTAGCGGTCTATCTCCTCGGCCGTCATGCCCACGCCGCGGTCGGATATGGTCAGCGTGCCGGCGTCTTTGTCCACGCTGACGTGGATTGTCAGGTCGCCGAGCTCGCCTTTGTAGTCGCCCTTCGAGGCTAACGTCTTCAGCTTCTGCGTGGCGTCCACGGCGTTGGCCACTACCTCGCGCAGGAATATCTCGTGGTCGGAGTAGAGAAATTGCTTGATAATGGGAAAAATGTTTTCCGTCGTGATGCCAATGTTTCCTTTCTGCATAGTTTTGGTTGTTTTGGATTTTTGCCCGTTCTGAAAGCAACGGCCGTGCCGCAAAGCCGCGCAGGGCGTTAATAATTCTTAAACAGAGAGCGCGGCGAAGCCCCTGCGGCGCCCCACATCTATACTACATCTCGCTACACCTTTCGTGTATATAGTTTAGTGTGCGTCGCGAACCCGGTGTACGGACATAAGGAAAGCCGACCCGGGGAAGCTGATTGTTACTTCCCCGAGCCGGCTTAGCCGTTGGCCTTTGCGGCGGCTTACCTAACCATTACCTTCTTTCCTGCGGCGACATAGATGCCCGGAGTGAAGCCGCGCAGCGTGGTAAGTCCCGCCTCGAGGCGCGCCGTGCGTACCAAGCGCCCCTGCAGGTTGTAGATGCGCACCGTTTGCGGCTTGTCAGCCTGGAACAAGATGCTGCCCGCGTCGCCCGAAACGCCCAGATAAGCTGCTGCGCCGGCCGTAGCCACGCCGCTCACGCTGGCGTCGTACCCATACTCCGCATCCATGGCCGGGATGCGCGTACGTATCCACTCGCACATGTAATCTACGTCCGTCTGAATAGAGTCGTGGTAAGCGGGCCAGGCGGTTTGCTCGCGGAGGTCTGCCCGGCTCCGGGCGAAGAGGTCGCCGTAGCCGCGGACAAGGCCGGCCAGTCCCTCGGCAGATACGTATCCGCTGTCGCGCAGCTCCGCGTAGCGCTCCTGCAGCATGGTGCTGAAATCGTACGTCTCCGACCGGAACAGCCGGTTGTAATAACTTATCCCGTTGTTGTGCCCACGCCGCAGGGTAGCCCAGTCAGCTGTGGCGTCGGACACCTCACCTTTTTTCGAATTCCAGTTACGCCCCCACGTGGCATCTAAGTCCCACGGCGCGACGGAGAGCTTCCCGCCGTTCGTAGCGTCCTGGTGGTCGTAGATAAAGTAGAACATGTTCTTGCCGTCGTTGTCGAAGGCAAAAGTAATCTCCATGAAGAGGTAGTAATCTACGAGCACCGGCAGGTCAAAGTAGCTTTCCACGTTAGCATCAAACTCGTCGTCGCCCGCCATGGCGCAGAAGTAGGCCGCGTTGTAGAGCGGTCCCCAGTCAATCGGCTCGCCGTCGTCCAGGTCCGGGTACTTCAGCTCCCACTGTCCGGCCCAGGAGTCGCGGCTGTTGCTGTAGGAGCTCGGCGTCGTGCCTTCTACGCCCATATAGCTCTCGTTGCCCCACTGCGTTGACTTGTAGAGGAGCCCATGTATCGTGTCGCCCGCCACCTTCTTCAGGCGCAGCTGCTTGCGGTCTATCTTTTCCGTCATACAGTAGAGGCCGTGGTACGCACCGTTGAGGAAGACTTCGACAAACTCGCCGCGTGTGTAGGGGCGTACCTTCTTTTCTTCCAGGGAGGCGTAGTACGGCTCCGTATGCATGTCTTTCCAAAGGTCAAAGGCTACGCGGTTGCGCATACAGCCCTTGTCTATCGTCATCGCGTCGAGTATCCAGTTGTTGTCCGAGCGCTTATCGAGGAATTTCACGTCTTTGGAGTTTCCTGCTTGGTCTATGATTTTCACGGCGTAGGCTTTCTTGGCGTAGCTGGCCGACGTGGCGCCGCGGTTCTTGAACTTGGCGTAGTACAGGGAGTCGTAGCCGACGGCTTCGGGGTCGTTGACGCGGATGGTGCCGCGGGTGTAGGTGGAACCGTTCGTTGCGGCGACGTTCATCTCTACGATGGGCATGAACGTGAGCCAAAGGGGCACCTCGGCCACGACCGTGTCGGCCAGCTCCACGCTGATGGTTTGCGGCGTCTGCGCCGTGCCGGCGTCCAGCGTGAAGAGTTCGCCGTCTTGCACTTCGCTATCGCCGATGAAGAGGCGGACGTTCGGCTGTGCCTTGAGCGTAGCTTTGTACGTCACGCTGCTGCCGGCGTTGGCGTAGGCCACGGGGAAGTAGAAGGCCGTGTCGTTCTTGTCGAAGACGAGCTCTTTGTCGTCCAGACGCAACGTGTCCACGTAGGCCGTTAGGGGAGTAGCGGCGGGCTCCGAGCTGCTGTCGTCCACGACGAGGTTGCCGCTTTCGTCGTAGATGCTGAAGAGCTCGTTAGCGCTTGTGCCGCTGCCTTCGTACGTCCCGACGAGGTACGT
Organism: uncultured Prevotellamassilia sp.; assembly: GCA_964641085.1. Taxonomy (GTDB): domain Bacteria; phylum Bacteroidota; class Bacteroidia; order Bacteroidales; family Bacteroidaceae; genus Alloprevotella. The sequence goes on from CAZXJS010000003.1 coordinate 46,845, forward strand.
CCCGTCCACGCGCACGTTGAAGCAGTGCTCCGCGTCGTACACGTTGAAGAGGTTGAACGCTTCGCCCACGGCGCTGATGAGCCACTGCGCCGAGTCGCTCATCTCCGTGGTCAGGCGCAGTCCTTTCGCCACGCCACTCTCGCGCCGCGTGTCGTGATAGACGTATTCGCCGGTCGCCGCGTTGCGCAGGCTGTAGCCCTTGTTTTGCTTCTCTATGTACCACCACGCGTCGTCCGAGGTGCCGGTTTCTTCAAGGGAGTAATAGATGATGGCCGTGGAGCCGTGGTTTGCGCCCAGCACCATGCTGCCCGTTCCGTAGTAGGTGCAGACGAGGCGGTACTTCTTGCTGCCGTCGAAGCTGAACTTGGCGCTTCCGACCTGCGCCGTGAGCGCGGCCAGGAGCAGGAGTAAGATTTTCTTCATGCTTTCGTGCGTGTGTGTCTCGGCCTTGGGCGCAACGGGAGGCGTCGTGCGGCCGGGTGTGTGCCATATATAATATGGTGTGGGGTATATATAATAAGGTGTATCGCCCCGGCGGAGTGTTGCGCCGCCGGGGCGTTTGGCTGTCCTTATCGTTTGATGAAGTTGAAGCGCCGTATCTTCACGGAGAGCGTTCGTCCGCTCGTGTTCGTCAGGCGCAGCGCGTCGCAGGGCATACCTCCCAGCTCGTTGCCGGTATGTACGGTCGTCTCATCCGCCTTGTAGTGGAGCAGGCTTACGGGTTGCCAGTCGTTTCCGTGGCGCACGTCGAGGCTGAAGTCCGCCGCGATGCCCGTTTGTCCGAAGTCGAAGTCCAGTCCGGCCAGGGTGATGGTGCGCTCGGCCGTGATGGTCATCTGTGCGCCGGGCGCCCACTCCACTACCTCCAGGGGCGGCGTCAGGCTCACGTTGTTGCCGCGCACCTGGAGGCTTTGGCCTGCCAGTTGCGGCACGCTGCTTTCCAGCGTGTAGGGAGAATATTCCGCTGTGGGCTCGTAGCTCGTCCCTTGCTCCCGATTATACGTTTCTACGGCGGCAGCGAAGAGCGCGTTGAGCGCAGGCATGAGCCAGCGCGAGCCTACTTTGATGCCGGGTTGCAGGGGGTGGCGCACGCCGGAGTTCTCCAAGTCGTACATGGCGCGCTGTTCGTCGCGCGCAGCTTGGTATAGCGTGGCGAAGGTGGTAGTCTGCCGGGGCGCCGCTACGCCTTGTGCCAGGGTGGTCACCTCGTCGGCGTAGGTCGCTACGTGTTGCGCCATGAGGAGCCAGGGGCGCAGCTCGTTGATGAGGCCGGGGTTCTCGCGGTTCGCGAGCAGGCGGTCAGCAGCTTGCCCCAGCGCGCGGCCGGCTTGGGCCAGGTACGTGGCACGTGCCGAGAGCGTGGCCTGGGCGCCCAGCTTGTCGTAGCCGGCCGCCCATTCTTTCGACTCGGCGCGCCGGAAGCCGTGGCCGTTAGGCCCCGCGTCCTCGTTGAAGGCCGCGAAGGTGCACAGCGCGGCGGAGTCGCCCGGCAGCAGGTCGCCTATGGCGCGGTGCCAGTCGCGCCGGGCGTCGTACGCCCCCATGTTCCAGGTGTAGTCCGCTATGCCGTAGAGCGCTATCTTCGACGCCTCGGCGTGCTCCATGGGGTTGGAGACGAAGCCGGCAAGCATAGGCGCTATGTCCTGTCCGTTGCCATAGACGGGGCCGAGCATAAGGTGGTCTCGGCAGTAGTCCGTGACCGGGAAGTTCCACCAGATGTAAGCGTTGCGCCGGATGCGCTCGTTTACCCACGCCATGCTCTCCCGGTCTATGCAATGTACGACGGAGTTACCCGTCCACATGATTTGTACGTCGGCGTTTACCTTCTCGCCTAAGGTGCGCAGGTAGCCCTTCTGCTCGTTCACCCACGCGCGGTTGTACTCTGTGGGGCAGACGATGAGGGGTGCTACGTCGGGCTTGCGCCGTACGAACTCGTCGTCCAGGAAGTTCAGCAGCTCGGCCTGCTTCGTCGCGTCGGTGCCTTCGCCCCAGATGTCGTCAAAGAAGACGGCGAAGGCGCGCACGCCGAGCCGGTACATGGCTTCGAACTTCTGCAAGAGCGAGTCGCGGTCGGCCGCGTTCCAGCGTATGTCCTGTCCCGGATGGATGGCCCAGTAGAAGTTCACGCCGTAGGCTTTCGCCGTGTCAACCAGCTCCTGTAGCTGCCTGGCTTCCTTCTCGGGGTAAGGCTGCCGCCAGCGGGGCGTCGAGTGGTAGGGGTCGTCCTTCGGTCCGTAGAGGTAAACGTTCAGTTTGTTTGCCCCGTAGAAACGTAGCTGCCTGAGGCGGGCTTGGTGGCTCCACGGTGTGCCGTAGAAGCCCTCCACTACGCCGCGGAAAGGCACGTCCGGCCAGTCGTGCACCTCGCACGTCTCTATCCGGCCGCGGCTCGTCAGGCGGCGCAGCGTTTCCAAGCCGTAGCGGCGCCCGGCCTCGTCGTAGCCTATCACCGTTGCGCCCTTCGGCGTCACCTTTAAGTAGTAGCCTTCGGCGCGTTGCGGCACGAGGGCGGCGTCTTTCTTCCCGCGTTGTAGGCGGGAGGTGATTTTATACTTGGCGGGCCGCGCCATAACGGTGCGCTCGCCGCTGACGTCGTGCGGCACGGGGTTTACGAGGCTCACTTGTGCGCCGGCCGTCAGGGGCAGCGCGAAGAGAAGCAGGAGGTGGAGTTTCTTAGGCATAATCACTGAGCTTGTTACCCCGCAAAGGTACGAAATCGGGTCAGGACGCCCAAACCTGTGTGTCCCTTTCGCGCCCGTAGCTCCCGCCTATTTCCAACTTTGTGCCGACTATTCTCTGTGCGGCAATTGCCAAACAATTGTGCGACAATTGCCAAACAATTGTGCGACAATTGCCAAACAATTGTGCGACGTTCGTCAAACAATTGTGCGACGTTTGTCAAACTTATGTGCGACGTTCGACAAACAATTGTGCGACGTACGACAAACGAAAAATAGGTGGGAGGTAGTTGAGAATAAGTCGGACGTAGGGGCGGGGAAAAGCCCGATTTTTACGCTTGGGTACGAAAAAGCCCGCGCCGGTGGGGGCGCAGGCTGTGGGGTGTGGGGCGTGAAGCCCGGGTGTGGCGCTTTAGGCCTAACTGAGGCGGGCTACGGCGTTCTTGATGCGGCTGAGGGCTTCGCGGATGTTCTCGTCGCTCGTGGCGTAGCTCATGCGCAGGCAGGCGGGACTGCCGAAGGCGTCGCCGCCTACGGTGGCTACGTGGCCAACGTCGAGCAGGTAGAGCGCAAGGTCGGTGGAGGACCGGATGACGCGCTCGCCGTCGCGCTTGCCAAAGAGGGCGCTGCACTTGGGGAAGAGGTAGAAGGCGCCGTCGGGCACGTTGACCTCAAAGCCGGGCACTTCTCGCGCCAGCGCTACGATGAGGTCGCGGCGGCGTTGGAAGGCGCGGCGCATTTCTTCGACGCAGTCTTGCTCGCCGTCAAGGGCGGCGACGGCGGCTTTCTGGCTGATGGAGCAGGGGCCGGAGGTGTATTGTCCTTGCAGTTTGTTGACGCCTTTTACGAGGTCTGCGGGGGCGGCGAGGTAGCCTATGCGCCAGCCTGTCATGGCGTAGGCCTTGCTCACGCCGTTCACCAGGATGGTGCGCTCCTTCATGCCGGGGCTTAGCGCCATGCTGCCGTGGTGGCCGGTGTAGTTGATGTGCTCGTAGATTTCGTCGGCAATGACTACGACGCCCGGGTGCTCGCGCAGGACGTCGGCCAGGGCGTCCAGCTCGGCTTGGGTATAGACGGTGCCCGTCGGGTTGCAGGGCGAGCAGAGGATGAGTGCGCGCGTGCGGGGCGTGAGGGTGGCTCGGAGCTGGGCGGGGGTGATTTTGAAGTCGGTCTCGATTTGCGCCTCTACGAAGACGGGCGTTCCGCCTGCGAGGAGCACCATCTGGGGGTAGCTGACCCAGTAGGGGGCGGGTATGATGACTTCATCGCCGGGGTTGACGATGGCCAGGACGGCGTTGCAGACGCACTGCTTGGCGCCGTTGCCGACGGAGATTTGGCCGGCGTCGTAGGTGAGGCCGTTCTCGCGCTTCAGCTTGCGTACGATGGCCTCTCGCAGGTCGGCGTAGCCGGCTACGGGGCTGTAGGTGGTGTATCCCTCGTCGATGGCGCGCTTTGCGGCGGCCTTGATGTGCGCGGGGGTGGGGAAGTCGGGCTCGCCGACGGAGAGGTTGATGATGTCCTCGCCTTGAGCCTTCAGCTCGGCGCTTCTTTGCGACATGGCGAGCGTGGCCGAGGGTTGCAGGCGGCCGAGGGTGTCAGATAGTTGCATGGTGGTGGTGGGTTTATGGGGTTTGCGCGGCGGCGCTTAGTTCCTGTTGCCGAATATGCGGAGCAGATAGAGGAACATGTTGATGAAGTCGAGGTATAGGGAGAGGCTGCCCATCAGCGCAATCTTCATGGTCGTCTCGTTGCGCTCGGTGCCGTATTGCACGAGGTACATCTTGATCTTTTGCGTGTCGTAAGCCGTGAGTCCGGCAAAGATGAGCACGCCGACGTAGGAGATGCAGAGGTCGAGCAGGGAGCTGCCGACGAAGATGTTCACGAGGAGGGCGACTATCAGGCCGATGACGGCCATCAGGAGCAGGCGGCCGAGCGTTGAGAGGTCGCGCCGCGTGAAGTAGCCCACGAGGCTCATGCCTGCGAACGTGCCGGCCGTGACGAGGAACGTCTTGGTGATGACCGCGGCGTCGTAAGCCAAAAACAGGAACGAGAAGGTGACGCCGTTGAGCAAGGCGTAGGCGCCGAAGAGGGCGCCGGCCGTCAGGAAAGAGAGCTTATGGACGCGCGCCGAAAGGATAAGGACGAGCGCCAGCTCGGCAATGAGCAGCCCCCAGAAGAGGCCGCGGCTTTCGACGAGGGTTTGCATCCAGTCGAGGCGTTTGGAAACGTAGAAAGCGGCGAGCGCCGTGATGGCGAGGCCGAGGCTCATCCACGTATAGACGTCGCGCAGGAGTGCGGCGAAGGCGCCGCTGCGCTCCAGGCGGGTGTAGCGCTCCTCGTAGTCGACGGGTGCGCCGGGGTAGTTGCTGAAAGTTTCTTCTTGTCTCATATCGGTTGTTGCAAGTTGGTTTTCGAAAAGTGTGGGAAAGCTATTATTAACTGTGTGTCTCCGGCCGGTCCTTGCCGGGAGTTTGCGGCTGACCAAGGTGCAGCACGTGGCCCATGCGTTCCTTCTTCGTGCGCAGGTAACGCTCGTTGTAGCGATTGGGGCGTATCTCGATGGGCACATTCTCTACTATTTCCAGGCCGTAAGCCTCCAGGCCGACGCGCTTCACGGGGTTGTTCGTCATGAGGCGCATCTTTCGGACGCCAAGCTGGCGCAGGATTTGCGCACCTACGCCGTAGTCGCGCTCATCGGGGTCGTAGCCGAGGTGAAGGTTGGCGTCCACGGTGTCATAGCCCTGCTCTTGGAGCTTATAGGCCGCTATCTTCGCCATAAGTCCGATGCCGCGCCCCTCTTGGTTCAGATACAGCACGACGCCGCGCCCTTCCGCCTCGATCATCCGCATGGCGCGGTGCAGCTGCTCGCCACAGTCGCAGCGCTCCGAACCGAAGATGTCGCCCGTGGCGCAGGAAGAATGCACGCGCACCAAGATAGGCTCGCCTTCCTCCCACTTACCTTTAATCAGGGCAATATGCTCCAGTCGGTTAGACTTCTGGCGGAAGGGTATAAGGTGGAAGTGGCCGTACGTAGTGGGCAGATCTACTTCGTCGCCGCGCTCTACGAGGCTCTCTTCTTGGAGGCGGTAGGCGATGAGTGCCTTTATCGTGAGGATATGCAGGCCGTGCTCCTCGGCAAAGCGTTGCAGCTGGGGCATGCGTGCCATGGTGCCGTCTTCGTTGAGTATTTCGATGAGACAGGCGGCGGGTTGCAGGCCGGCCAGTCGGGCTAAATCGACGGCAGCTTCGGTGTGTCCGGCGCGAGCCAGCACGCCGCGGTCCTGGGCATAGAGGGGGTTGATGTGCCCCGGGCGGCCAAAAGTCTCCGGCGTGCTTGCCGGGTCGGCCAGGGCGCGGATGGTGGCGGCGCGGTCGTGTGTGCTGACGCCTGTGGTGCATCCCTCGAGTTTGTCGACGGTTATGGTGAACGGCGTGCCGAGCATGGAGGTGTTTGACTCTACTTGGTGGGGCAGCGCCAGCTCGCGGCAGCGCTCTATGGTTATGGGGGCGCAGAGCACGCCGCGGCCGTGGCGCAGCATGAAGTTCACGCTCTCGGGCGTGGCGAACTGGGCGGCCATGATGAGGTCGCCCTCGTTTTCGCGGTCTTCGTCGTCGACGACGATGACGAACTTGCCTGCGCGGAAGTCGTCGAGGGCTTCTTCCACGGTGCAGGTGGTGGCTTGCGTCGCGGCGTTGTTCTCTTCTGGGGTCATGTTGTGCGGGGTTGGTTTGGGGGTGTTGTGGCTTGCCTCTGTGCTGCCTCTTCTACCATGGGGATTAGGGCGCCCAGGGTGCGATAGGCTTGCCGCATGTCGCGGTGCATCATGAGGCGGAAGCGCCATATTCGGAAATAGAGCACGAGGCCGACTGGGAAAAGTACGCCGCAGAGGCGGTTGAGGCGGCGGCTCTCGAAGGGCGTCGTATGTGCGCGGACGTAGATGACGGGTAGCTCGTTGAGCTTATGGATTATCTTGGCGCTGCGGGCGTTTGAGAGTTCCTCGACGGCGGCTTCCATTTCCTCGCGTATTTCTGCGGCGCGGCGGTCGGGACGTGAGCGGAAGAAAATGCGCAGGTACGAGGGCGCACGCCAAAGCTTCTTCACTTCTGCGTAGCGGCGGCACTCGTCGCGCAGGGACTTGAGGCGCGGCAGGAGGGCGGCATAGTCCGGCACGTCGATGACGACTTCCTTCAGGCTTAGGTGGCGGTGCTCTCGCAGGCCTAAGAGGCGGCGCAGGGCGCTTAGGTAGCTCTCTGCGTTGAAGACGACGCTGTCGTTGTTTGCCTTGTACGTCAGGAAGACGCCCAAGGGCGCCAGCACGGCCGAGCTAACCCACATGCCGAGCACGACGGGGATTGAGCCGTCCCGTGCCAGCTTCATGCCCGTCGTATTTATGATGTAGTAGATAATGAATAGCGCGACAGAAACTACGGCGGGCATGCCGAGACCTCCCTTGCGTATGATGGCACCTAAGGGCGCGCCGATAAGGAAGAAGAAGATGCAGGCCAGCGAGAGCGTGATGTCCTGGTGCCACTGTATCCAATGCTTCCGTATGAAGCGGTCACCGTCGGCCGTGACGGTGCTTTTCCATTCCAGCTCGGCTTGCAGGGCTTGCGTGGCGGCTTGCGCCGTTTGCAGCGCCGTGGTGCGCCGTCCTGCGGGCAGGCTGTCCATCATTTGGTCGAAGTCTATCATGCGCTGTGCCGTCGTCGGCGCGTCTTTTGCGGCCTTGGCGGCTTTCGCCTTCCGGCTTTTCGCCGCTTCGTGCGCCGTCATGGCGGCGAGGGCGGCTTCTTCGTTTTTGCGCAGGGTGGGGCGGCGGAAGAAGCGCTCACGTGCTTGGGCGTAGTAGGCACGCCCCACGCTGTCCATCTGCACTTCCATGGAGTCCGCGTCGCTTACGAGCTGCTTCATGCGTTTGGCCGAGGCCATACCCCGCAGCTGGTCCTCGTCAAGCTTTTCGAAGTTGCTGTCAAAGTCTATGACGAAGCGCTTATATCGGAACGTCTCGCGGTCATAAGGGTTCTGCATCTTCCCCATGCTGGGCACGTTGCCCGATTCCCAGTTCTCAAACTGTTCGCCGTCCCAGATGTCGAGCAGCAGGTGGAGCTTGTCCGTCGTCATCTCCATGCGGCCGGAGTCTGCCACGACGATCTGCGCACGGTCAAAGCCTTGGTCCGTCTTGTAAACCATGAGGCCGTAGAGCATGCCGGTCGCGGCGTTTTTCTTCTCTACGAAGAGGTTGTATCCGGGTATGCCGTTGTAGAACGTCCCCTCGGGAATTTCCGTTGCGGGGGAGGTCTGTTTTATGGAGAAGAGCAAGGCGCGTAGCTTGAGCTGTGCGTCGGGCGACGTCTTGTCTTGAAAGCGGAAGGAGAGGCCGGCCAGGCCCACTACGAGCACGGCGATGGGCGCCATGATGCGCACCAGGCTGACGCCGGCCGCTTTCATGGCCAGCAGCTCCAACTTCTCGCCCAGGTTGCCGAACGTGATGAGCGAGGCCAGCAACACGGAGAGCGGCAACGACTGCGGAACCAGCGACAGCGCCATGTAGCCGTAGAACTCGCTTAGCACGTCCAGCGTCAGTCCCTTACCAATAAGCTCGTCAACGTACTTCCACGTGAACTGCATCATGAAAATGAACAGCACGATGAAGAAGGAGCCGAAGAACATGGGGAGGAACTTCCCCAGCACGTACACGTCGAGTTTCTTAACGGGGGTCACGGGCTAAAGGGGCGTCCTGTGGGCGGGCGCGCCGTGCAAAAGTACAACTATTTTCCTTTTCGTACGTCCTGCCTGCCCCTTTATTTCCCGCCCCCGCGCCGTGGAGCCACGCAGGGCGCGCCGACCGCGCTTCAGATGCGGCTTACTAACAGAAAAATCCGGCCTGCGGGTATGCAGGTCGGACTTGTTGATTTGTAGGTCGGACTTGTCAGCTCGTAGGTCAGACTTGTCAGCTCGTAGGTCGGACTTGTCAGCTCGTAGGTCGGACTTGCGAACGGCTCGAAGGGAGCTGTCTGTGCCTATGGCCGGCGTGTCGGCTCGTTAGTAGGCCGCATTTTGCGGGTCAAACTCTGTCCAGCCTTGCGTCCAGTCCGTGCCGGCGGAGAAAGCGCCGACGTAGTTCACGCGGTCGAACCAAGCGTTCGCTGTGAGGTCGGCGAACGAGGGTTCCAGGCGGCTGCCGACGAGCGTGCTGGCCGTAATGGCCGATGCGATGCCGCTCCAGGTCATGGGCGTCCACGTGGTGACGAGGTTGCCGTTCGTGGCCAGCTGGAAGAAGGTGCTGGAGAAGGAGGGCTGCGACGTGTCCGTCGTCTGCGTCGTGTAGTCGTAGAGTGCGTCGGTATATATCTTGTTGAAGTCCGTACCTATGGCGTCCATACCTGCGAACGCTATGCGGTTAAGTCGGAGCAGTCCGGCGGTGGCTGCGCCCTGCGTGTCGCCCTTCTCGTTGTCCAGGATGAGGCCTACGGGCCAGCCGATGGCCACGCTGTTGTAGCAGTTGAGGCGTGAGTTGCGGCGAATGTGCATGGCGGCTTGAAACTTGCCCAGCGAGGAGCCGTTCTCCGGGTTCGCGTCGCCGCCGTTGATGTAGTCTGCCGTGTTTTGGAACGCCTCGTCGAACGTCTTCGGCCCGAGGAACGTCATGTTCGAGAAGGTAGGCGCGGTGAAGGGTTCGGCCGTGGTGCCGCCCGCGTTGTTGTCGCTCTCGAAGCCGTTGCTCTGGCTGGCGTCGGCTATGCGGGAGTCGCGCACGGCGAGGCCGTACTGCACGTTGCCCACGTAACCGTTGTCCGTGTCGAAGTCGTCGTCCCAGCCACGGAAAGCTACGAGGTATTTGCAGTTCACCGTTCCGCCGAACCATTCGAAGGAGTCGTCGTTGGAATAGCTCACTTGTACGTGGTCGATGTCCGTACCTGCGCCGACGGAGCCTAAGGTTAGGCCGTTAATCTCCTTATCTTTCTCGAAGGGGTAGCCGGCAAATTCGATGCGCACGTATTGTAGCGCGCCGCTGCAGTCGTTCGGGTCGGTGCCGCCGTGCTTGGTTCGCGGCCCACCTTCTATCTGCTGAGCCAGCGTCCCGTTGTTGTTGGGTGCCAGTCCGCAGAGGATGACGCCTCCCCAGTCACCGGGCTTCCGCTTCCCGGCTTCCTGCGCCGACGTGAATACGATGGGCTCGTCCTGCGTGCCACGTGCGAAGAGCTTGCCGCCGGGTTCGGTGATGAGGGCGGCCTTTGTCTGCTTGTCGCCGCGGATAATGGTGCCGGGTTGCAGGGTTAGGGTGGCGCCGTCGGCGATGTAAACCCAGCCTTTCAGGACGTAGGTGCCGCGGGGTAGGGTGACGTCTCCGGTAAAGACGAAGCCCTGGTCGCCGTTGCCTATCTGCGTGCCGTCGGGGTTCTCGCTTCCGTCGGCGTCAAAGCGGATGCCGTCGGCTGCTGCCAGTCCGCCGTCGGTGGTCCAGGTGTAGCCCTTGGTAGCGGGCGTGGGGTCGTCGTTGTCGCTGCAGGCGGCCAGCATAGCCGCCAGAGCCAGGGTGCCAAGGCACCCGAAGAGCGTTTTAGCTTTCATGTGTGATGTTGTTTAATGGGCTTGCGAGCCCGTTGGTTGGATGTATGTGTCTGTTCAAAGCTTCCAGGTGAGCGCCAGGCGGACGTTCTGCCCGGGGCGATACTTGCGCGTCACCTGATGCACCTTGCGCTGCGTGCCGTCGGGCAGGGAGACGTCAGAGAATTGCTTGTACGTGACGGCTTCTCCGAGCAGGTCGCGCACGGTGAGCTTCAGTTCCCAATGCGCGCCGAAGCGCTTGGCTACGGAGAGGTCGAGCACGTCGCGAGGCATTTCGTAGCTGTCCGGGACGCGGACGTTCGTGCCACTACCTCCGCCCTCCGTGCGGCCAACGCCGACGATGCGCTTGCCGATGCGGTTGTAGAGCAGCGCGAGGTCGAGCCCCCACCGCTTAGGCTGGTAGAAGAGTCCCGTGTTTACCAGGTAGGGCGACTGCCCCTGCATGGCGCGGTCGTACTCCTGGCTCCCGGCCGGGAAGGAGACGCGGCTGTGGATGAGCGCCCCGTTGAAGCTCCACGACAGGTCGGGCAGACCGAGGAAGTCGAGGCGCTTGCGGATGTCCACCTCTATGCCGACGTTGCGCGCCGCCCGTGCGTTTTTGTAGGAATAGACCACGTCCGTCCCGCCCGCCATGGTGTACGTCCACTCGATGGGTTTGTCGAAGTGCTTATAGAACGCAGCGACGGACAGCAGCTCTCCCTCCGCCGGATACCACTCCCAGCGCAGGTCTACGTTGTCCACGTGGCAGTCTTGCAGGTCGTAATTGCCCTGCACGTCGCTGGCCAGGTCAAAGTCGTAGTACACGGCGGGCGATACCTCGCGAAACTCCGGCCGGTTGATGCTCCTGCCGTAGGCCAGACGTAGCTGGTGGCGCGCTGCGGCCCGGAAGGTGAGGTTCAGGGAAGGGAAGAGATTTCCCCCGCGGTAGTAGTGACTCTTCGGGCTGGTCACGTCCTGCCGCGTGTTCGTGATAAGCTCCATTTGGTTCCACTCGTAGCGCAAGCCTGCCAAGGCGGTCAGGCGTCCCAGGGGCAGATGGGCCTGCACGTAGGCGGCGCCCAGCGTGTTGCGGCCTTTGTAGTCGTTCGTCTTGTTGACGTCCTCGAGCAGGTAGAGCTTGTCGGCGCCGAAGTTTGCGGCATCGCTGAGCAGCGTGGGGATGTCCATGGCGCGGAAGCCCGCAGGCAGCGCGTTCGCCGCGTTGTACCAGTAGAAGAAGTTCCGGGTGCGATATTGGCGGGAGCGATACTCGCCGTAAACGCCCGCCTTGAAGCGTGGGCGCCACGTGCCGAGCCGGGGTTGCCACTCGTCGTTAAGTTGCAGGGAGCCAATGTGCTCGTCGAGCGACGTCCATTCGCGCGAGACGTCGTTTTGATATAGCCAGACGTAGGCGTCGCTCTCCGACGGCGACTCATTATATAATATGTACTTGCGGCGGTCGGGCAGTCGGCGGTTGGCGTAGGCGTAGCCCGCTCCCCAGTCTAAGGTGTTCGTCGTCGTGAGCGCGTGTCGGCCGGCAAATTGGCCGTTGTACGTCGTGCGGCTGCGGTAGTAGTACTCCGCCGAGCGCTCCGGCTCGCTCTGCGCGCTCATTCCCGCGCGGCGCGTGTAGCGGGCGTTCCCAATCTGGTTCAGGATGTTCTTAAACTGCACCTTGTGGCGGCCGCCTGCGCTTAGGAGCGTCGTGTTGACCATCGCCCCGAGGCGCACGTTGTGGTTGTACTGGTCGTCCGTGGATAGGCGCAAGGGGTTGGGTCGGTCGTTCAAGACGTCGTACGCGTCGTAGAAGTTGTTCGTCATGTTCCGGTAGGTGCGGTATTCGTTGGTGTAGTTGAGCGCCGCCACCAAGCCCAGCTTGGCGCCCCCGAGCCGCCAGCCGCGGCTCCAGTCCGCCCCAAGGCTCGCGTCGCCCCAAGGATGCCGCCGCCGGACGCCCCAATCGTTCGTCAGGTGGTTACCTGCCAAGTCGTACATCGTATTTCCCCCGCTGTTTTGTCCGAGGGACTGCAGCGTAGCTCCCATGCCTCCGCAGAGAGAGCGCAGGCCGCCGTCGAAGCCTAGCCAGTCGGTAGCAGACGACTTCGTGGCGTAGAACGCTTGGAAGGCCGTGCGGCTGTTCCAGTTGGCGCCGGCCGTCAGGTGTAGCGAGTTGGCGGCGGGTATCTCCTTTGTCTGTACGAGGATGAAGCCTCCCGTGTAGTCTGCCGGGTACTCGGCCGCCGGCGTCTTTACGATGGTCAGGTTCTCCAGCTGACCGGCGGGCAACATATCGAAGGAGAAGGCGCGCGTGTCGGCCTCGCTGCTCGCCACGGCGCTGCCGTTCATCCACACGTTGTTGTAGCGCTGCGAGAGGCCGCGCACCATGACGAACTTCTCGTCGATGAGGCTCACTCCCGGCACGCGGCGCATCACCTCGCCCGCATTGCTGTCTTGCGCGCGGCGTATCTCGCCCGCCGAGATATTGCTGACGATGACGGGCGCCTCCTTGCTCTTCGTTATCATGGACAGCTCCGTGCTTAGGCGCGCCATCTCCGTCACCGTGGCCTCCCCGGCGGTCTGCTCATTGGGTTGCAGCGCCACGGTGAGCGGCGTGCCGCCGCCCGCCGCCGATGCAGGCACGTCCGCCACGCGGCCGGGCTTGTAGGCCAGGCATTTCACCACCAGCGTGTACGTCCTGCCGCGCTCCAGCCCCGTGAGGCGGAAGCTCCCGTCCGCTCCGGTCAGGGCGCGCTGCGGTGTGTCCTCCGCCACGACCGTGGCGCCCGCCAGTCCCTCCTCCGTGTCGGCATCCACCACGCGCCCGCGGATTTCCTGCCCCCGGGCCGTGCCGGGCAACCAACACGCGAGGCCGAGCAGCAGGGCGGCCGCGGCGCGTAGCCCTTTCTTCGGCTTCGTTAGTTCGTTCTCCCTCATCGGTAGCTCGTTTCTTTTCTTCGTTAGTTCACTTCGTTTCGTTTGTAGCTCGTTCTCCCTCATCGGTAGCTCATTTCTTTTCTTCGTTAGTTCACTTCGTTTCGTTTGTAGTTCGTTCTCCCTCATCGGTAGCCCGTTTCTTTTCTTTGTTAGTTCACTTCGTTTCGTTCGTAGCTCGTTCTCCCTCATCGGTAGCCCGTTTCTTTTCATCGTTAGTTCACTTCGTTTCGTTTGTAGCTCGTTTGTATGTTCCATTCGTAAAGCGTTATCCCGTTTTCCTGCCGCGAAGGTACGGCGCGGGTATTACGAAGGCGTTTCGCCTCCGTTACGAAGGGATAGCAGGTTCGTTACGTTCGGGTGAACACCGCCTCCCGTCCGCTTTCTCTGCCGCTCACGCCGCCCCCGTTGCTTTTTTTCGCTTCGTAGGTAGGACTTAAATGGAAATAGGTGGGACTTATTTATTAATAGTCGGCACTTATTTGAGAATAGGACGGACTTATCCGCCGGTAGGTCGGACGTAGTTTTTGTACAGCCGTGGGTGTACAATTTTACAGCCGTGGGTGTACAATTTTACAGCCGTGGATGCACAATTTTACACCCGTGGGTGTACAATAATCAGGTTGGACTTAGAAAAAAATAAGCCGGACTTAGAAGAAAATAAGTCCGGCTTGCTAAGGGTTAACAACGGGTCGTGTCAGTAGGAGAGGCCGCCAACGGGGACTACGAGCCTGCAAACGGTTTTTCGGTCGTTTGAGGCTTTTCCGTTCGGTCATTTGAGGATTTTTTGTTCGGTCGTTTGAGGATTTTTCGTTCGGTCGTTTGAGGATTTTCCGCTCCTGCGGTTGAGGCTTTGCCTTACGCTCAAGAAGGAGGGGCACTTAGACGGAGGGGCTTCCCGCGCGCAATGGCTCGGATGGCTTTGCTGCCGAGCTGACAAGGGGAGGGTAGGCGAGAGCCGGCACAGGCAAAGCCGAAGATTTGGGACGGCCGTATTTTTTCTCCGCGCAGGACTTCCTATCCGTCGCTTTTGCGTAACTTTGTGCCTGAAAGGATAATACGAACCCATATTAATTTTTTATACAATGAGAAAGCTCTACTTAATGCTCCTCGCGCTGGTGCTTACCGTAAGCGCCTTCGCGGATCAGCCGTTCCGCTCGCACCGCGAGAACGGTTTCATGGTGCTTCCCTCGGCTGAGGGCGACGTCCTCTTCCTGGGAAACTCCATTACGAACATGCACGAATGGAAGGAAGCCTTTTCCAACAGTCCCAAGGTAAAGGGACGCGGCGTCAGCGGCGGTTATTCCTACGAGATAGCCAACATGCTGGAGACTTACCTGAACGGACGCCCCTCGAAGGTGTTTATCATGATTGGCACGAACGACATGGGAACGTCGGGCTACACGGTGGAGAGCACCGTGAGCAACATATCGCGCATCATACGCCGCATCGCGATGGAGCTTCCCGAGACGGACGTCTATTACGAGAGCATACTGCCCTCCACGAGCGGCATACGTACGCTGGCAAACCTCTCCGCCGTGAACCAAGGCGTGGCAGACTTCATCACGGCCGAGGGTAACGACCACCTGCACTACGTGGACCTCTACAACAACGTGCCGACGAACCAGGGCGGCGATTGGAGCTACGACAACCTGCACTGCACGGCGAAAGCCTACGCTGCATGGTGCAACATCATCCAGGACGGCGTCGGCATACCGACCACGTACCCCGCAGACTACGCCTCGATGACGCTGAACCGCGGTGGTATCAGCAGCGCGGCCTACGCTATGCGCGCCACGGTCTTTGCTGCTATGCCCGTGGACTCGGACAACATCGTCTTCATCGGCGACGAGATGGTGCACAGCGGAGAGTGGGCTGAGTTGCTGGGCAACGCCAAGGTGCTCAACCGCGGTACGGGCTGGGGCTGGCCGGCCGGACCTTTCAACATCTTGCAGAGCGAGCTGCAATGTATCTTCCACGACGGCGCAACGCCCAAGCAGGTGGTGCTCTATGCCGGCAACGACGCGCTGAACGGCAGCGGCACCGTGGCCGATGCCTTCACGAACTACAAAAGCCTCGTTTCGAACATCCGAACGACCAGCCCCAAGTCCAAGATACTGCTCTGCGGACTCATTCCGGGCAGCGACGCCACGAAGAACGCCCAGAAATACGTGCCCTACAACGACTCGCTGCGCGCCCTGGCCGAGACGGACTCCATGCTGACGTACGTAGATACCTACACGCCTATGCTGAACGGCAGCGTGGCCAACACAGACCTCATTTCGGGCAACTACATCCTGGGTCGTGGCTACGTGAAGTTTGCTAACACCATAGCGCCCTACATTGAAGGCTGCACGCCCATCACGGAAGAAGACGCGGCCGCCCGCTACACGCTGAACCAAAGCCGCAACACGCTGGGCCAGGCTATCCACTCCGCCCTGAACCTCACCATGGCCGCCGACGTCAGCCGCTATGACTCCGCCGCCATCGCCACGCTCGACTCTACGCTCAACGTAGCCAGTGCTGCCCTCGCCGCAGGCGTAGCTGCCGACAGCCTCAGCGCACTTACCACCGCCGTGAACGCAGCTACGGCCGCCGCAGCCGCCACATGGACCGTGAAGCCCTCAACGGCCGAAGAAGAGTACTGGTACAGCTTCTGCTCCTCGCTGCGTAGCAACCGCTACACCTACGAGACGGACGACAACAAGCTGGCCGGCGGCTCGAACACCGGCTACAAGCGCATGATGTGGAAGTTCGTAGAGCGCGAAGACGGCACCTACGATATCATAAACCGCAACTCCGGACGCTACATCTCCCCCTCGGCATCTTACAACACGCAGATAACCACCGTGGAAGAGGCTCCCGCCACGGGCTGGACTATGACGCCGGCAAGCACGGCCGGCATGTTCATCCTGAGCAACGGCACCGTAGAGCTTAACCAGACCAACCTGGACGGTCTGCCCGTTTACAACTGGAGTACAGGCGGCACGGGCGACGACATCACGGACACGGGATGCCAGCTCTCCATCTCAGAGGTTACCGTTCCCCCCGTACTGGAACTGGGAACGGGATGGTATCGCATCAAAGCTACCGAAGTGACGCCTAACGAGAGCTTGAACGGCAACTACGTGTACAACGGCGCCGAGTGGAGGCAGAACGCCTCGAACAGCTACCCGCTATTCTTGAACACTGACGGCAGCGTGCCCGACCTCTCCGACGCAGCCTACTACGTGCGCCTGATAAACAGCAACGGTCTCTACGTGCAATCGACCAACGGGCACTACCTGAACGACAAGACGTGCGCCGAGCGCACCATGAGCCATGCCCTGGCTTTCAACTACAGCTCCAGCACGGCTGACTACACCATAGGCAACTACTGGATGTACTTCCAAATGGGCGACTACAACATAGTAGGCAAAGCCTCGAGCGGAAGCGGCAACCGCTGGGCGCTGGAGGAAGTTGACCCCGAAGCGCAGGGCTATGACGTCTGGACAGTAAACATCACGGGCGCTACAAACGCCAGCGAAGTGATGAACGACCAGCAGCTGACGCTCTCCACAACCGGCGCAAGCGGCTTGACGACCGTTTACACGGGCGGATATCTCTTCCTGCCGAAGGGAACCGTGCCCACGGCGGAGGAAGTGGACTGCGCAGGCGGCACCGTGACCATCGACACCGACGCCCTGACCATCACGGTGGACGTATCCGTGCCTTCAGGCCTCTCAGCTGCCACCGCAACGCCCGCTTCGACGGCCAAGACCTACGACCTGCAAGGCCGCCGCACCAAGCTGAACGGCCGCGGCGTCTTCGTGACGAACGGGAAGAAGGTTGTGCGGTAAAAGTATTCGAAAGGAAATCATTGAACTATATTAATAATGTATAGCAAGCTACTAACTGCAAGCGCCGCCGTGCTCGTAGCCCTCACCGGCTACCTGCCGGCTCGCGCGCAGACGGCAACGGTGGATCTGCCCGAGGCGCCGGAGGGCGTAGAATACATACCCCTCTCAAGCCTGGACATATCCAAAGGCACGTGCGGATGGGGTACCATTCAAGCCAACAAATCCATCAACGGTAACCCCATCACCCTGCGTGACACGGTTTACACCAGTGGCGTCGGCACGCACGCGGCCAGCCAGTTTATCGTAAAACTCAACGGCTCCGTCTCGCGGTTCTACACCCGCGTCGGAATGGACGACGAGACCATCTCCGACGCTCAGAAAAACGCCAGCGCGGGCCGCGCCCACTACCGAGTATATCTCCGCGCGCAGGACGGCAGCGAGAAAGTAGTCAGCGAGGGCGACATCTCCGCCCTCGACAGCACTACCGTGGAGATAGACACCGACGTGAACGGCTGGAAATACCTCTTCCTCGAAGCTACTATCGGAAACGGCACGGATTGGAGCGACCATGTGGACTGGGCAAACGCCTACCTCGAATATCAAGAGCAAAACTCCACCCGTCCCGCCATCGTATCCGCCGAGGAAATCAGCAGCAAGCTCGACTGTCCCGTCACGCTCTTCTCGCAGCCCGGCGTGCGCTTCATGCAGAAAGTTCGCACCGCCTCTTCCGACGCCACAGTTACCCTCAGCGGCCTGCCTGCCGGCTTGGAGTGGAACGCCAAGCGGCAGATAGTCTCCGGCATCATTGACGAGCCGGGCACTTACCAGTACGACGCTCACATCACCTTGGACGGCGAGACTACGGACGAGACCTTCACGCTCACCGTCTCGGACTCGCTCCTTCTGCCCACGCCGGCTATGGCTTGGGTTTCCTGGAATGCCGTTCAGAGCGACGTATCTGAGGACATCGTGGAGCAGGTTGCCGACCTCTTCGAGGCACAAGGCCTTATAGACCTCGGCTGGAATACGATCGTAATGGACGACTGGTGGCACGCAAACACGCGCGCCACCGACGGCTCTCCTCAGCCCAACGCCACACGTTTCCCCAACGGCATCAAGGCCGTGGCCGACTACGTTCACGGGAAGAAGATGAAGCTCGGTATCTACACGGACATGGGCTCCAACACGTGCGCAGGTGCGTTTGGGTCTTATGGCTACGAGACTGTGGACGCTAACGCTTACGCTGCGTGGGGAATAGATTTTGTGAAGAACGACTACTGCAATGCTCCGTCCGACGAGGCAACTTGCCGCTCGCGCTACAAGACGTTTGGCGACGCGCTGAAAGCCAGCGGTCGGCCTATTGTCCTTGAGGTCTGCGAGTGGGGCGTTCGCGAACCGTGGAAGTGGGGCGCCGAGGTGGGCGGCCAGCAATGGCGCTGCACGCAAGACCGCCGCGACTGCTGGATTGGCTCCGGCACGGGCGTCGGCATCACGCAGTCCATAGACTTGATGAAAGACCTCGCCCAGTGGCAGGGCGTCAATCGCTGGAACGACGCCGATATGCTCACCACGGGAATCCATGGCAAGGGGAAATCCAGCAGCGACCTCTGCCTGACGGGTCCCGGCATGACGATGGACGAGTATCGCACGGAGTTTGCCCTCTGGTGCATGTGGTCGTCGCCGCTTCAGCTCTCTTTCGACCCGCGTGCGAACACCGTGACGGACGAGGACTGGGCGATAATGAAAAACGCCGAGCTCATAGCCATCAACCAAGACCCGATGGGGCAGCAGGCTGACTGCGTGTCCTATCAAGACAGCATCGTAGTCTTTGCCAAGGACTTGGAGAATGGCGATGTGGCTATCTCCGTGACGAATCTGGACGCCCGGCAGCGGAGTGTCACCGTTCGGTTTGCCGACGTGCCTGCCCTGTCTGACACGACGACTTACACGGTGCGCGACCTTTGGGCACAGTCCGACCTCGCCGACGCCGAAGGCAGCCTGACGACTACCGTGAAGAGCCACGCGACGCAGGTGTTCCGTCTCTCTCCCAAGCAGCCGGAAACGGGCATCTTGGCGTCTGCCACGGCTAAGCCGGCGCGCGTAAGCCTCCGCAATCAGTCGCTCACCGTCTCCCTGCCCGGCACGGAGGGGTACGCCAAGCGCATCGTCGTCACCGATCTGCAAGGGCGCGTTCTCGCTACGGCCAGCGGGACGAAGGCCGCTACGCATCTCCGCGTCCCCGAAACGACGTCTCCCCTCCTGATTCGTGCCGTCTGCAACGGTCGTGCGCGTAGTTGGAAGGTACAGCCCTAACGCTGCCTTGCCCTAATTGGAAAATGAAGGCCGCCTGCAAAAGAGCAGGCGGCCTTTTTGATGGTCTGGCGCGGGTGCGTCCGTTGGATGTTGCGGCGTGCTACTTCAGTATCACCTTCTTGCCGTCAACGATGTAGAGGCCATGCTGCGGCGCCAGTACGCGACGGCCTTGCAGGTCGTAGGCCGTGGTGGCGGCTTTGGTCGTAGCGGTGGCTATGGCTGTCGGGTCACCGAAGTCGAGGACGACGCTGCTCACTCCTGTGGGAGCCACGATGAGGGCTTGGTTGGCGCCGATCGTTTCCTCGTCTGTGGAGAAGAAGCCCACGTGTGTGCCTACCGTTTCAGTCATGTCCTGCCCAAAGGTGAGCCAGCTGCTTTGGCGTGTCCGTCCGGAGTAAACGCCCGAGAGGTCGCCGTCAGCGGGCGTCCCGGCCTCGCTGTTGATGGTGGCTACCACGGTGTCAGCCGCCTCGCTGTCAACCACGATGACTGCGGGCGTAGCTCCCGGTATCGTCGTGCCCTCGTCGCCTATGGTTACCATGTTGAGCGTCGTGCTGTCCGCCGTGAAGGTTCCGGTGTAGGCCTGGCCGTCGGCCAATGTTACGGAGAACGGTGCGGCGAACGTGCCATAGGCTTTGCCGTTGGAGACCACGTCCAGCGGGATGCGAATCTCGGTAGCGTCCTCTACCTGCCACTGCGAATAGGCCTCGTTCAGCGTTGATTGCGAGACGGCCTGCGTCTCCACGTCGACCGAGAGGTACATGTTGTCTTTCGCCGTTTCTCCGTTCAGCGTGATGACGCCCGGCAGGTCAGTCTCCACGCCGTCAACCGTTGTCGTGGCCACCAGCGTGGTGAAGGCGATGTTGCTTGAGTAGGAGTTGAGCCCTACGCCCTGGATGACCAGCTGCAGGTTGTTCGCACTATTCGTCACGCGCGTCACGCCGGCCGCTGTCGTGCCGTCGCCGTTGGCGTAGTTAGCGTCGGTGTAGGTCATGTATTTTCCCGTGGCCACGTTCTTCAGTTTATACCAGCCTGTGGCGGGGTAGTTCACGTTCTCCTCCACGATGCTCTTCAGGCTGTCGAACCTTTCTTGGTCGCACTCTTCTAGGGCGGCGGTGTAAGCTGCGAGGTTGGCGTCGTAAGCCGCTTGGGAAAGTCCGAAGTAACTCCCCACGTTCTGCGTGAACCAAGGGCTTATCTCGTCCTTCACCTTCTGCACGTAGTCCGTAGCGTTGAGCGTGTCCACGGTCGTCTCGTAGAAGTAGAGCTGTGCGTTGTTCCCACTCCACTGCGTCAGAGACACCATGGGGTAGGAGTTGTTGTTGTTCAGGCGCATCCCGTTGTTTTCCAGGAAGAACGTGCCGGAGCCCGTGGCCGTCAGCGTGTATTCCTGCGGGCTGTTCGTTTCCTCGGCCGTCCATTGTGACTGGTCGCTGCCCAGCTGTGCGGCGTAGTAGCCGTTATAAAATTGGATGGTGTAGGTGCCTGAGGTGGAGCCTTCAGCCAGGTAGATCACGTTGTGGTAGTCGTCGCTGGTCGAGGTATAGCTCAGGTTGCTGGGGTCTTCGGCCGGCTGTGTGATGTATTTGTTAGCGCCCTTGTTTTGCAGGACGTAGTAGCCCGGCGCGGTGATTTCCGTCACCGGCCGCCCCACGGTGATAGCCGCCGTCGAGGGGAACAGCTCGTCAGCTTGCGCCGAGAGGCAAGCTGCTGCGGCGAACGCGACGAACAGGCCGCGCCGTGTGTCGGCAAGGAGCCGACGAAGGTAGTTTTTCTTCATATAGATAAGTGTTTAAAAGGGTTGTTGTGGTGTCAGTTCGTCATATCAAGGCTTTTATAACTCTCGTTTTGTTGCAAATATAGTTTAAAAGCTTATAAGTCGCAATTTTTTTTAGTAAAACGCCGCTTTCCGGTCGCTATGTAAGACCTGGACGTCGGCAACCGGGATTTACTACGCCGTAAGTCCGACCCAATTATTGTCTAACCGTGGCTGTACAATTGTAAACCCACGGTTAGACAATTGTAAACCCACGGCTGTACAATTGTAAACCCACGGTTAGACAAAACATAGGTCGGACTTGCGCGTCGATAGGTCGGACTTGCGCGCGGATAGACGACACTTGCGGAAGCGGGGAAGGGAGGTGCGGGACGCTGAGTCGGGACGTGAGTGGGGCAAAAGGGACGTACGGTTGCGCGGAGACGGGAAAAAACGGGCAGGGTGAAAAAAACGGGGCTTTCGTTTGGTCACGTTGGAGGTTTGGCCTACTTTTGCACTCGCAACCTGCCGTTTGGCGCGCGGGTTCGGCCGTTCGCCGGTGAGCTTCGGCTCTTGGCGTGGCCATTTCCCGGCGGTGGGTTGTCTTGGCGCGGTAGCTCAGCTGGTTAGAGCGCATGATTCATAATCATGAGGTCGAGGGATCATGCCCCCCCCGCGCTACATTGAAGCAGAAAAGCACTTCGGATGTTTCCGGAGTGCTTTTCTGCGTATTTGGGGTTTGCTTATCCGTGTGAAGTCCGCCGGTGGCGTCAGGGGGTGTAGAGGTGGGCGTAGAAAAAATACCACCAGTAGGTGTCTCCATAAAGCGAGGCGAGGGTGTTGGCCTGCTGTGTGGGCGTAGGAAGCGAGGTGCGCACGGCGAGGAAGTCAGAGAGGTTTTGTTCGAGCGAGGCGTCGGGGGGCAGTACGGGAGTTTGCCCGCTTAGGCGTGCTTGCAGGGCGAGTGCTTCGCGCCAAGCGCGTGGCAAATGGCGCCGGCCGCCGGGGGGCAGGTAGCGCAGCAGGGCTTCGCGGAAGGTGCTGAGCTGCTGGTCGAGGAGCAGGCCGCAGAGGGCGTAGTCGCGTGCGGGCGTCATGACGGCGTAGGGGCGATAGGCCAGTAGGCGGCGCTGATAGGCGGCATCGGACTCTCCCGAGCGGGGCATCACGCCGAGGTAGGCATATAGTTGCCGGGCGGGGAAGGGGGAGCGCCGTGCGTCGGCGGGGATGAGGAAAAGGCTTTCGTGGGAGGCGGCGGGCATGGGTTGGGCGAAGAGGCCTTCACCGAGGCCGCCTGGCAGATGGCTCAAGGCGTAGGCGCGCAGGGCGAGCTGCTGCCGCGTGAAGGGGGGCGTCAGGGGCTGGCGCGCTGCCGCGTCGTAGTCGGCTGCACGGAGCAGGCGCGCCAGGCGCAGCTCGGCGTGGAAGGCTACGTCGCCGTTGCCAGCTACGCCGACGAAGAGATAGAGCCCTGACAGCCACATGAGATACCACGTCGTGCGGGGTACGAGGCGAAAGCGTGCTCGCACGGCATCGCGGCCGCGACGCCGACGGTCCGCCACGTGGAAAGCGAGAAAGGCCGTGAGGGCTATGGCGCAACAGACGAGGCCGAAGACGTCCGGCTCGGGGACGAAAGCCGTGGGCAAGACGGCCAGCACGGCGGAGGGTAGGAAGGAGAAGACGTAGTGGCGGTCGCGAAAATAGAAGAGGCGGCGCACGAGGCGGTGGACGAGCAGCAGCACGAGCGTGAGCAGTAGCGCTACGAGCCAAGGGCTGACGCCCGCGACGCCAAAGCGACGCCACAGGACGAAGGCCAGGACGTCGCCCTGCAAGCGGGCGAAGTAGAACAGCAGAAACAGGGCGAAGAGCACGCTGAGCAGGGCGTGCAGGCGGCGCTTCTTCAGGAGTTCGAGGGCAGGTAGCACGGGCTAATATGCAAAAGGCCTACCCTGCGAGCCACGGGGCGTGGTTCGCAGGGCAGGCCTTGGGGTAAGGTGGGTGCGGGGCGCTTCATTCTTCGGCCTTGCGCAGGACGACGGCGGAGCGGGCGGGCAGGTAGAGCTGCAACCAGCCTTTGCCGTCGCGCTTTAGGAGGGGGTCGAAGTTGGTCAGGTGGCGCACGCTGTCATCGGCAAAGCCGTGGCCGCCAAACTGCGTGGCGTCTGTGTTGAGCACGACGTCGTAAGCGCCCTCAGGCACCATGAAGCCGTAGCCCGTATAGCTGCGCGTGGGGCTGAAGTTGAAAACGAAGACAAGCGGGCCGCGGCTGTAGGCAAGTATCTGGTCGCCGTCGTTGTGCCATATCTCCACAACGGGGGTGCGCTGGAAACGGCTGACGCTGCGGATGACCTGGAGCATGGCGCGGTCGAAGTCGCCCAGGTAGTGGTAGAGCAAGTCCGGGTTGTCCACCAGGTTCCACTGGCGACGGGCGTACTTGTAGCTCCAGCCGTTGCCTTCGCGCGGGAAGTCGATCCATTCGGGGTGGCCGAACTCGTTGCCCATGAAGTTCAGGTAGCCACCGTTCATCGTCGTGGACGTGACGAGCCGTATCATCTTGTGGAGGGCTACGCCGCGCTCTGCAACGCCGTTTTCGTCGCCTTTGCGGAAGTGCCAGTACATGTCAGCATCCACCAGGCGGAAGATAATCGTCTTGTCGCCGACGAGTGCCTGGTCGTGGCTCTCGCAGTAGGAGACGTTGTGCTCTCCTGCGCGGCGGTTGGTCAGCTCCCAGAAAATGCTGCTGGGCTTCCAGTCCTCGTCAGGGCGCTCCTTGATAATCTTAATCCAGAAGTCGGGGATGTTCATGGCCAGGCGATAGTCGAAGCCGTAGCCTCCATCCTTGACGGGTGCGGCGAGGCCGGGCATGCCGCTGACTTCCTCGGCTATGGTAATGGCGTGCGGGTTGACTTCGTGGATGAGCAGGTTGGCCAGGGTGAGGTAGCAGATAGCGTTGTCGTCTTCGTGGCCGTTGAAGTAGTCGCCGTAGCCGCCAAAGGCTTCGCCCAGGCCGTGGCTGTAGTAGAGCATGGAGGTGACGCCGTCAAAGCGGAAGCCGTCAAAGTGGTACTCCGTGAGCCAGTACTTGCAGTTGGACAGCAGGAAGTGGATAACTTCGTTCTTGCCGTAGTCGAAGCAGAGGGAGTCCCAGGCGGGGTGCTCGTGGCGGTCGCCGGGATAGAAGAACTGGTTGGGGTCGCCGCAGAGGTTGCCGAGGCCTTCCACTTCGTTCTTTACTGCGTGGCTTTGGACGAGGTCCATGATGACGGCAATGCCGTGCTGGTGGGCGTCATCTATGAGGCGCTTGAGGTCTTCGGGCGTTCCGAAGCGGCTACTGGCGGCAAAGAAGGAGCTGACGTGGTAGCCGAAGCTGCCGTAGTAGGGATGCTCCTGGATAGCCATAATCTGCAGGCAGTTGTAGCCGTCGCGGATGACGCGCGGCAGGACGTTGAGGCGAAATTCCTCGTAGGTGCCTACCTTCTCGGCGTCTTCGGCCATGCCGATGTGGCACTCGTAGATGAGCAGCGGGTCGCGGTTGGGGCGGAAGTTCTTCTTGCGGAACTGGTAGGGCTCGGCGGGGTCCCACACCTGGGCGGAAAAGATTTTTGTCTCCTCGTCCTGCACGACGCGCTGGCACCAAGCGGGGATACGCTCGCCGGAGCCGCCGTCCCAATAGACCTTCATCTTGTAGAGCTGGCCGTGCTTCATGGCCGAGATGGGGAGCTTGAGTTCCCAGTTGCCGCTCTGCCCGAGGCGGCGAAGCTCGTAGCGGGGGCTTTCCTGCCAGTCGTTGAAGTCACCTATGAGGTAGATGCGGGTGGCGTTGGGCGCCCACTCGCGAAATACCCACTGCCGCGCCGTACGGTGCAGCCCGAAGTAGAGGTGTCCGTCGGCAAAGTCGGACAGCGTAGTCTTGCCGCCGCCCGTAAGCTCTGCGAGCTTATACATCGCGTGGTCGTGGCGCCCGCGGATAGCTTCTTCGAAGGGCTCCAGCCAGGGATCGTCCTTCACGAGCTTTATGTGCTTTACTTTCGGCCTTGCCTGTTTCTTTGTAGCCATGGTGCTTTGATTTATGTGGTTGGCTTATTTCTCGTACATGGTTCCGTTTTTGTACGTCCCAGAGCGAACGAGGTTTCCCCGGGCGTCGTATTCCTTGAAGTCGCCGTCTTTCTCGCCGTTGGTAAAGTGGCCAACGAATCGCGAGCCGTCAGAATGGACTATCGTGCCTTTGCCGTCACGCTTGCCTTCCTTGAAATATCCTCGGAAGTTCTCGCCGTCCTGCGTGCGCAGGACGCCCTGCCCGTCCATCAGGTTGTTGACCCAGTAGCCGGTATATTCCATTTCGCCCTTCTTCTTGTACGTGCCGTGGCCGAAACGTAGATTGTGTTTCCACTCCCCTGTGTAGGAAGCGGTTCCGCCTTTCCAGACGTAGGTGCCTTGCCCGCTCTGCTCGCCTTTTAGAAAATGGCCTTGGTACTTGTCTCCGTTAGCGAAGGTAAAGATTCCTTCGCCGGTACGTTCTCCCTCTTGGTAGTCACCTTCGTAGCGGTCGCCGTTGGTGAAGGCGTAGATGCCTTTTCCGTCTTGCTTGTCGTTTTTCCACTCTCCGGTGTAGAAGTCTCCATTGGCGTAGGTGAATTTTCCGTGCCCGCTGCGGACGTTGTGCTCCCAGTTGCCTTCGTATTGTGAGCCGTCGTGCCAGTTGAAGGTGCCTGTGCCCTGTTTCTGGTCGTCCACCCAGTTTCCTTTGTAGTAGGCGCCTCCTTTGTAGCGATAAACGCCGAATCCGTTGCGGCGGTCTTCGGCCCAGTCGCCTTCATATACATCGCCGTTGTAGTAATACATCTTTCCTTCGCCGCGTTTCATGTTTCGGTCCCACAGACCTTCGTAGCGATTGTTGTTCAGGGAGTAGTAGATACCTCGGCCGTGTTGCTGGTCTTGATACCAGTCGCCTTCGTATTTCTCGCCGCTGGCGTAGATCATGGTGCCTTTGCCTTGCCGTTTGCCTTTGACGAAGGCGCCTTCGTAGGTGCTGCCGTCGTGGTACTGTGCTCGGCCTTTGCCGTAGGGTTTGCCGCCGACGAGTTCGCCTGTGTAAACGGAGCCGTCCTTGTAGGTGTATGAGCCTACGGTGAGCTTCTGAGCCGCCGCGTGGAGCGGAAGCAAGAGCGTGAGGAGTATGGGGAAATATGTTGCGGGGTTGCGCATGGCTATGATGGTTTTGTATAGTGGCAAGTGGGACTTGTCTTTTGATACCTTATATATAATGTACGTCGCGGGGTGTTTATTTATTGCCTCGTGCGGCGTAGAAGAGGCGTGCGCGGCGCAGGTCGTCGGGCGTGTCTATGCCGATGGTTTCCACGTCGGTCTTCTCCACTTTTATCTTATATCCAGCTTGCAGCCAGCGTAGTTGTTCGAGTGATTCGGCGCGTTCCAGCGGGCTGGGGGGTAGGTTTGTGATTTTGCGCAATACGTCGGCGCGATAGGCGTAGAGGCCTATGTGTTTGTAGTATTCATGTGTTGCTGCCCAGCTTGTTTGTTCGCATCCGCGCATGTAGGGTATGACGGAGCGGCTGAAGTATAGCGCGAAGCCGTCGGTGTCTATGACTACCTTCGGGCTGTTTGGGTTTTCGAGGTCCTGCCATGCCGTGTTGCGGGGGAAGGGCTTCACGAGCGTGGCTATTTGTGTGCGCTCGTCGTCGAAGCATGCGCGGATGCAGCGTAGTTGTGCGGGGTCGATAAACGGTTCGTCGCCTTGTATGTTTACTACTACGTCGTAGCTGCCTGCGGGGTCTATGCGGCTTAGTGCCTCGTTGCAGCGGTCTGTCCCGCTGCGGTGGTCGCTACGTGTCATCACGACGCGGCCGCCAAAGGCTTCTACGGCGTTACGTATGCGCTCGTCGTCGGTTGCTACGAAGACGTCGCTGAATACCTCCGCAGTGCGCTCGAATACGTGCTGCACGATGGGCTTCCCGCCTATCTCGGCAAGGGGTTTCCCGGGAAAGCGCGTCGAGGCGTAGCGGGCGGGTATGAGGGCGAGGCATTTCATGGGGTGGGTTGTGGGGTTATGGGGCTATGGGCGGGCTTTGTGCCGGTGCGGGTCATTCGAAGAGGTCTTTTGCGTCGGGCTGTGGCGTCGGGGTTTCTTTGGGTGTCGTGGCCGCTGTCGGGGGCGGTGTGCTGCCTTGGGCGTCGTCTGAGCTGTTGCCGGCTTCTCCGCCGCCGGCTTCCCGCTGCTGCATGGCTGCGTCTTGTGCCGGCGTTGTCCGTCGGTGTGTCTTGTTGGGTAGTTCGGGTGCGTCGTCGTAGCCGTTGATTATTTCATTTCCCGGTGCGGGGTCGTCAAATTTTGGGAACTTGTCTTCACGGTTATAGCCTAAGGTCTCGTCGTCATAGACCTTACGCATGTATTTTCCCCAAATGGGTAGCGCGGAGGCGGCTCCTTGGCCTATGGAGGTGGACTGGAAGTGTATGTCGCGGTCTTCGCCGCCTACCCACACGGCCGTCACCAAGCGGGGCACGAGGCCGACGTACCAGCCGTCAGAGTTGTTGTTCGTCGTGCCCGTCTTGCCTCCCATTTCGCTGGCTGCGTTGAAGTAGCCGTGGACGCGGCGTCCCGTGCCGTAGCTTACGACGGCCTTGAGCATATCTACCATCTCGCTGGCGCTAAGTTCGCTGAGCACTTCGTTTTGTCGGGGTTTGAACTCGGCTATGATGTGTCCCTGGTTGTCTTCGATGCGCGAGACGATGATTGGCGCACTGTGGATGCCGCGGTTGGCGAACATGGTGTAGCCGCTGGCCAGTTCGCAGGGCGTTATGTCGGCCGTGCCGAGGCACAGGACGACGGAGGGTTGCATGTCGGCGTTTGCAACGCCCAGTTCCTGCGTCATCATTTTTTCCAGGCGCTTGCCGGTGGGGTCTGTCTCAAGCATCACTTTTGCCGTGATGGGGTTGCTCGACGCGGCGAGGGCTGAGCGCAGGGACATGACGCCGCCGTGCCCTTTGGGCCACCATCCGCCCGTGCCGCTGCGGGGGCGGGCGCCGGACACGACGGTCTCCGGCGTCTTTCCGTCCTCCATGGCCATGGCGAAGACGAAGGGTTTCATCGTTGACCCCACTTGGCGACGCCCCACCATGCCCATGTCGTACTGGAAGTGGTTATAGTCCAGCCCGCCGACGTAGGCTTTGATGTAGCCCGTAAAGGGATCCATCGATACCAGCCCCGTGCGGAGAAACGACTTGTAGTAGAGAATGGAGTCAATGGGCGTCAAGAGCGTGTCCACTTCGCCGTGGTACGTGAAGACGGACATCTCCACCTTCGTGTTGAAGGCGCGGATGATGGCTTCGTCCGTGGCGCCGGCCGCCCGCATACTGCGATAGCGCTCGGTCTGCTTGATGTTTCGGTTGAGGATGCCGTTGATGGTAGCCTTCGATACGCCGACGTAGGGGAAGTTCTTGGCCGAGCGGCGCTGGGCGTTGAAGATGGGCTGCAGGTGGTGAACGACGTGGTCGTAGGCGGCTTCTTCGGCGTACTGCTGCATGCGGGAGTCCACCGTGGCATAGACGCGCAGCCCATCTTCGTAGAGGTCGTAGGGCTTGCCGTTGTGCTTCGCGTTCTTGGCGCACCAGCCGTAGAGCGGGTCGGTAGCCCAGGCCAGGCTGTCCTCGTAGTAGCGTTGCCGCTGACCCGCGCCGTAGTTGCGGGGGTTAGGCTCCTGTGCGGTCAGGTAGCGGCGCAGGTATTCCTTCAGATAGGGCAGCTTGCTCTCTTTGCGCGCTATTCGCTGGAAGTCAAGGTGTATGTCCTCCGGCTTGTAGCGCGCGGCGTCGGCTGCCGTCAGGTATCCCGCCTTTGTCATTTGATCCAGCACCGTGTTGCGCCGCGCTTTGCAGCGCTCGGGCTGCCGCAGGGGGTTGTAGTAGGCCGGGTTCTTGCACATGCCCACGAGCAGCGCGGCCTCCTCTGTCGTCAGGTCCAGGGCGCTCTTGTTGAAATATACCTTCGCCGCGCTCTTGATGCCTATGGCGTTGTGCAGGAAGTCGAAGTAGTTCAGGTAGAGCGTCAGAATCTCCTCTTTCGTGTAGTGGCGCTCCAGCTCTACGGCGATGACCCACTCTATGGGCTTTTGCAGCAGGCGCTCCAGCGTGGAGTGCGCCTTTTCGGAGTAGAGTTGCTTAGCCAGCTGCTGCGTGATGGTGCTTCCGCCGCCTGCGGAGCGTTGCCCCATGAGGCCGCGTTTCACTATGGCGCGTCCTAAGGCGCGCAGGTCGATGCCGTTGTGGCTGTAGAAGCGCACGTCCTCCGTAGCGATAAGCGCGCGGAATACGTTGGGCGAGATGCTGTCGTAGGGCACGAACTGCCGGTACGGGTTCTGGGAGAAGGAGCCCAGCGACTTGCCGTCGGCGGTGTATAAGGTGGAGGCGGATTTGTTTATCGGGTCTTGCAGCGTGCTCATCTCCGGCATGTAGCCTATCAGCCCGCGGTCGATGGCCAGCACGCCGGTTGTCAGCGTGCCGAAGCACACGATAAACACTGCCCAGAGGGCGCATACGAATTTCTTTCTCATAGCTTCACCTTGCTGGCGTGTGGGGGGCACGCCCTGAGTGGCGGTCGCCAACGTCTCGCGTTCTCGTCTGCCGGGTGAGCGCGGAGCTGCGCGTGGCTCGTTCTTTTTTTTGGAAACGGTGCGTAACTTCAGGGCATGTAATTTAGGCAAAAATAACTCTTGGCGTCCGGACAGCCAAGCGTTGTGCCGTTTTTTCCGTCCGGGCTCTCCCTTCGCTGCCTGTCGCCCTGTGCCGCCCTGTGCCGGCGAAGCGGGGGAACGCTTGGCAGGGGGCAGGGGGCTCTGTTTGCCTCCGCACTGTCGCAGGGCTAACCCGCTTGCGCGGAAACTCCTGCGGACTTCTTCGTTTGCACGTCGGACGTGTCGGCTGATAAGTCCGATCTGTCAGCTGGCAAGTCCGACCTGTCAGCTGATAAGTCCGACCTGTCAGCTGATAAGTCCGACCTGTCAGCTGGCAAGTCCGACCTGTCAGCTGGCAAGTCCGACCTGTCGACGGATATATCCCAACGGCCGTTTCTTAGAGGCGCAAAGTCCGTCGGCGGTTGTGCGCGGTGAAAAGAGAAGGGAGGGTAGTTTCGTCCGACTCCTTATTTGTACGCGGTCCCCGCGCTTCTGTCGTTTCACAGGGGCTTTGTCGCGCTCCGGTGTGGCCGGTTGATTGATGGAGGGGAAAAGGCGTTTTTCAAGAAGTTAAGGTATCCGCTCGTAGCAGCCCATGTCGGGCGCTTCGTCGGCCAGTCGGGAGCGGCCGAGGCGGTCTGTCGGAGCGTAGCGGCGCGCTGTCTCCGCGTCGGCGGTGTTCACGGCGCGCGAGAGGCTGTCCAGCTGGAAGGAGAAGGTCAGCGCGTCGAGGTCGAAGGCGGGGCTGAAATTTCCCTCGCGGCAGACGTCGTTCGTTTCTGCGTCCCAGATGCAGCCGGGGAAGTGGCTTAGCGTGAGGCTGTCCGTGGGGGCGGGCGTATCGAGCAGGCAGTTTTGAAAATAGTAGTTGAAGGCGTCGTCGGGGTTGTCCTCGCTTTGGCTACCCAGCAGTTCGTCGTCGCTATATCCCGTGAAGATGCAGTTGTAGCACTGCAAGAGGTCGAGGGGCAGGCGCGTCTCGCCGTCGAAGTTGGCAAAGTCCAGCGCTATGCCCCGTCCGCCGGTGAATACGTAGAAGTTGGCCACCGTGCAGTGTACGAAGCTGGCTTGCCCGCCGCGTAGCGTGATGCAGTTGCCCGCCGCATTCGTGATTTGCGTGTTGCTGATGTAGAGATTGGAGGCACGCGCGTTGAGGCAGTCGCCCGCCATGTTGTGGAGTATGCACCCTTCCATGTCGAGTTTGGGACGCGTGGCGTCGGAACTGTCGCACCGCACGCCGTACGTGCCGCTGTGTATGTCGGCAAAGGCGAGCGTGTTGCCGTAGCTGGTGCCGGTGAACGTGATACCTCCCCACTGTCCCGGTATGCGGTCGTAGGGCTGCGCCGTAAACATGTTGCCCAGTCGGTCTCCTCGGAAGATGACGTTTTGCTCGGCCGTTCCCTCAACGCGCAGCGTGCCGCGGACGATGACTTCGGCCTGTTTGTGGAGCCAGAAGCGGGTGCCGGCCGCCACGGTGAGCGTGGTGCCTTCGTCCACGACGAGGCTGTCTATCACTTGGTACGGGCGGCGGGCGTCAAAGGTCTCATCGCTCGTCACGTGGTAGCCACGTAGCGCAATGACGCTCTGCGCCCATGCATCGAGGGGTACGGACTGTACCATGCCGCCTGCGGTGCGGAAGTTCAGCCGGTCGGAGACGTGGACGGGGTCGTCGGCGTTGCTGTCCGGTGCATTGACGAAGAGGAATACGCGTAGGCTGTCGTTTCCGCGTATCTCGAAGCCGCCGCCGGCTCCATCGGCGAGGGGCTGCCCGTCAACGTTTGCGCGGAAGGGCGACGTCGCCCCGCCCGTCAACCATACGGAGTCGAGACGGATGGCCTTGGAGTTGTAGTTGTATATCTCGAACGTGAAGGTGTGGGAGGCTTCGCCCGCCAGGACGGTGTCCAGGCTGACGGTGTCCAGGGAGAAGGCGACGGAGGCTGTCGGCGTCTCGATGAAGTTGTCGTCGTCCATGCAGGCTGCCAGGCACGTCAGGGCGCATAGCAACAGGGGGATAATCTTACGCATATTATATATAAACGTGGCGGCTCCCGTTTTATTGCACCGCAAGTTCCCCGCCCGGCGTTGCGCCGCGCGGCGGGAGGTTGCGCCTTCGGACGTGGGCATGAAAAAGCGAGCCGCACGGGGGTGGAAATCCCGTGTGGCTCGCCGGGGTAGGGGTGCGCATGCCTTAAATCAGGTATTGCGAAGAGATGCTTCGGTTCTCCTGCACGCGGCGTATGGTTTCTGCGAACATACCTGAGACGGTGAGCTGCCGCACCTTGGGGCTGTGGCCGCGGTAGGGTATGCTGTCGGTGAATACGACTTCCTCAAGGGGCGAGGCATCTACGCGCTCGCTGGCCGGGCCGGACATGATGCAGTGGCTCGCCATGGCGCGGACGCTTCGTGCGCCGTTGTCCTTCATTAGTTGCGCCGCTTTAGTCAGCGTTCCGGCCGTGTCCACGATGTCATCCACGATAACGACGTCCATGCCTTTTACGTCGCCGATTATCTGCATATCGGCCACGACGTTTGCCTTCTTGCGCGTCTTGTGGCAAAGGACGAGGGGGCAGTCTAAGTACTTAGCGTAGGCCGAGGCGCGCTTGGAGCCGCCTATGTCCGGGCTGGCCATGCACAGGTTGGGTAGGGAGAGCTTCTGCAACCACGGTAGGAAAACGACGGAGGCATATAGGTGGTCAACGGGCACGTCGAAGAAGCCCTGCTCCTGATCTGCGTGCAGATCCATCGTCACTAAGCGGTCGATACCTGCCGTGGAGAGCATGTCGGCTACGAGCTTTGCAGCGATACTTACGCGCGGCTTGTCCTTACGGTCTTGCCGTGCCCAGCCGAAGTAGGGGATGACGGCGTTTATGCTCTTTGCGGAAGCCCGTTTCGCGGCGTCAATCATGAGCAGAAGCTCCATGAGGTTGTCTGCGTTGGGGAAGGTGGATTGCACGAGGTAAACGTCGCGTCCTCGAATAGACTCCTCGAAGCTTACGACGAACTCGCCGTCCGCAAAGTACGTGATGACAAGGTTTCCCAGCGGGCAGCCGAGCTCCTGGCAAATCTTTTCGGCGAGATACCTGGTCTTCGTGCCGGAGAAGACCATGAATGAATCGTTGTTCATTGTGCGTGTGGAATATTAAAAGGTGAGTGCTGTCTCTTTTGTCCGGGCTGTGGCGCGGCGGGGGGTTACTCCGCTGCTTTACGGAGCTTGCGGAAGTGCGTGATGACGTCTTTGAAATCTTGAGCGGTGTACTGGTCGAAGCGGTTCCAGATGTCGCCGTAAACAACCGCTCCGCCGAAGCCCCAGTCGCGCACCTGCCGAATGTTCTTCAGCGTCACGCTGCCCAGGGCATAGACTTTCTTGTCGATAAGTCCCGCGCGCGCCTGCGCTTCTATCTGTTGGGGCGAAAAGGCGTGGGCGCCGTCTTCCGCTTCGCCAAAGATAGGCGAAAGCAGGACGTAGTCCATCTTTTTCTTGAGCCGACTTACCTCTTCAAAGGTGCGGCATGTGCAGGTGATAAAGCCCTTGTAGCCGACGGGGAGTTGGGGCGAGCGGCTGTTGATGTGGATGCCTCGCAGGCCATATTCGCTCTTTAAATAGAAATGGTCGTGCACGACGATGCGGCGTCGGAAGGGCTGGGGGATGAGGGAGATAAGGCGCTCGGAATATACGGGCTCCGTGTCTGGCTTGCGCAGGTGCAGCGTCTCCAAGCCTTCTTCGAAAAGCGCGGTCAGTATCTGGTGCTCTTCGACGAAGAAGTAGGGCGTTGTTATTACGGCCAGTTTCATCCTTCTTGCCTCTTTTGTCTGCAAACTTACGTAAAAAAAGTGGATTGCCGTTCGCTATGCCCTTAAAAAGACGGCGCGGCGGCGGAAGGGTGGGGCGTGCTGCCCCTTTATTCCTTTCCGCCGCCGCGTGGGCGTCTGTTATTGCGCTGTGGGCGTATGTTGTTGGTGCCTTGGCGTATGCTGTCGCTTCGCGGAGGTATGTTGCCGCCGCGTGGCCGGTGTTTCTGCTTTCGTCTCGGGGTCGTGGCTCAATGGAAGAGCATTCCCTCGCCGAGGGGCTGCCATGCGCCTAGGCCTTGCCGGTAGCTGACTTTTCCGTCCGACCAGTAAGTGGGCCATCCGCCGAAGATGCCGCCCAGGAAGACGGACTTAATTCTGTGGTAGCCCTTGGCCAGCGCCAGCTCCACGTTTTCCCGCGTGTCGCGCGGGGCATATACGCGCGAGTTGTCTATGACTAAGTTGCCGTCAATATAGACTTGGCAGTTCGTGGAAGAGAACTCATAAACGCCGTCCTCGGGGATGCGGACGTATCCCTCTGCCGTAGCGCCGTAGTTCTGCACGCCGCGAACGTCAGCCGGCACATTTGTCTGGCGGCGCAGGGCGGAAAAGTCGTTGACGGTCTCTTCCGGGCGCGTGGGCGTCCCCTTCAGCTGTTCCGGGAGGCGGTAGTCGCCGTCCCAGACGCGCAGTGTGAGTCCCTGGCGGGGGTTTCCCAACTTCGTAGCCGGGGCATATCCGCTCTTGGTTAGGAAGATGGTGCGCACGGGTCCCATGATACCGCCCGGTAGCAGGGCTGCGGTCTTCAGCATGGCCGAGCGGCTGACCGTTATGGGGCCTGTGTAGCGTGGCGAGGCCGAGGTGGGCGTCGTTCCGTCCAAGGTGTAGAGTATGGTGAGCGGACGTGTCGTCGTAAGGGTGATACTCCGTGTGTCGGTGAAGGCAAGTCTGTTCGACTGCTTGCCGGGTGTCTCCGGCGTAGGTACGTGCAGCTGGATGTGGTGTGCCGTGAGGCGCGCCGTAGCGTCGTCGTCGAGGCGGCGGCAGAAGTCGCGGAAATCCTTTTGTGCGGGGTCGGACCAGGCTATCTCGGCTAGCGCAACGGCGCGTGGCCAGAGGCGAAGCTCCAGCAGGGCGGGGCCGGTGATGTATTCGCTCCAGTTGTTGGCTTGTACGCCCAGCACGCAACTGTCGCGCCCGGCCTCTTTCAGCGCGGCGGGCACGGGGTCGTAGCTATAGACTTTCTCCAGCGGAGCATAGCCTCCGATGGCCGTAGGTTCGGTTATCGGGTCGCCTTGGTAGTGGTCGAAATATAGGCCTCGGCTGCCCGGCGTCATGATGACCTTGTGGTCTTTCTTCGCTGCCTCTATGCCGCCTTGCTCTCCGCGCCACGACATGACGATGGCGCTCGGCTCCAGGTTACCTCCTTCCAGTATCTCGTCCCATCCGATGATGGTCTTTCCTTTCCGAGCCAGGTATTTTGCTACGCGCTCTATGACGTAGTCCTGCAACTGCGCGGCGCGTGTGTAGCCCAAGGCTTTCATGCGTGCCCGGCAGCTGTCGCAGCGTTCCCACTCCCCGCGGGGACTTTCGTCGCCACCTATGTGGAAGTACTTGCCGGGGAAGAGGGGCACCATCTCGTCTATGACGTCGCGCAGGAAGGAAAACATCTTTTCTTTCCCGGGACACATAACGATGTCCTCAACGCCCCAGATGATGCGCGGCGTTATGCTGTCGCCGCGGCAGGAGAGTTCCGGGTAGGCGGCGATGGCTGCCAGCTCGTGGCCGGGAATTTCCAGTTCGGGAACGACCTCTATGTGGCGTGCGGCGGCGTAGGCCACGATATCGCGTATCTCGTCCTGCGTGTAGTAGCCTTCGTACACGTTGCCTTCGCCCTCCACGCGGCGGGCGCCGACCTCCGTCAGGCGGGGGTACTTCTTAATCTCGATGCGCCAGCCTTGGTCTTCCGTCAGGTGCAGGTGTAGCCGGTTAATCTTATAGGTTGCCAGCATGTCTATCTGCTTCTTCACCGAGGCTACGGGCAGGAAGTGGCGGCACGGGTCGAGGTGGACGCCGCGATAGGCGAAGCGCGGCGCATCTGCTATGCGCACACTGTTTATGTGCCACTTGTCTGCCGCCTTCATGGGCGTCTGGTTTTCTATGTCCGGGGGCAGCAATTGGCAGAGGGTCTGCATGGCGTAGAAAAGGCCGTCTGTCGTCGCGGCGCGCAGGGTTATCGCCGCCGGGGTCACCGTCAGCGTGTAGGCTTCGCGCCCCTCTACGCCGGGATCTATGACGAAATCCACTACGTCTGCCTGGACGCGTTTCGTAGCCTTCTTCTTGGCTTTCACCACCTTCAGCTCGCGTCCCGTAGCCAGGCGCACCTTGTCGGCGAAGAACTGCGCAATGGTGTCCGCACCCAAGCCTTCGTATTGCAGGGTCGTCGTGGCGGAGAAGGTGAACTGCCCCTCGCCCTCCGTCAGGCTTTGGGGCTTGGGGATGAGGTTGTAGTCCGTGGCGCGGACGATGCCGCACACGCAGAGAGCCAGGATTAGCAGCAGCTTCTTGTACATCGTGCTCAGGGGTTAGGGGTAAGTTTTGGTTACATGGCCTTCGCCATATCTTGGGCAAAAGTAATAATTTTGCGGCATATCTATGCCACCTTCCGCTCAAAACGTATCGCGCACCGCGCCGCCGCCTACTCCCGCTACGTCCGTCTTGGGGCTCTACGTCCACGTTCCGTTCTGCGCGTCGCGCTGCTTGTACTGCGACTTCTACTCTACGACGCCCGGCACGGCCGACCCCGATGCTTACGTTCGTGCCGTGGTGCTGGAGGCACGGGCGCGGGCGGCCGAGGCGCGCGACTTGCCCGTGGCCACCGTCTATTTGGGTGGCGGTACGCCGACGCAGCTGCCGACCGACGGCCTGCGACGCATCCTCGACGCCTTGGGAGAAAGTTATGACGTGCTGCCCGGGGCCGAGGTGACCGTCGAGGCCAACCCCGACGACGCCTCGCCCGCGATGCTCCGCGCCTTGTACGCGGCCGGGGTGAACCGGCTGAGCCTTGGCGTGCAGTCGTTCTCCGACGAGGCGCTCCGGCTCGTGCGTCGCCGCCACACGGCGCGCCAGGCCGCCGACGCCGTGCGCCGTGCGGCCGACTTGCTGACGAGCAACATCAGCATTGACCTCATCTACGGCCTTCCCGTGCCGGGGCGCGATGCCTTTGCCCTCTGGCAGGCCGACCTCGAGGCGGCCTTCAACCTGCCTGTCACGCACCTCTCGGCCTATGCGCTAACGTACGAGGCCGGGACGCCGCTCACCCGCCTGTGCAACGCCGGACGAGTGCGGGAGGTGGACGACGAAACGTCGCGCAAACTGTATTACCAACTCCTCGACACCGCACAAACGGCGGGGTTTGAGCACTACGAGCTTTCCAACTTCGCGCGTCAGGGCTTCCGCTCGCGCCACAACAGTGCCTACTGGCAGGGCGTGCCTTACTTGGGCTTCGGCCCCGCCGCCCACTCCTACGACGGCCTCGCTACGCGCCGCTGGAACTTGCCCGACCTGCGGCAGTACGTCGCGCTAAGCCCCGATGTCCCCCACGACGGGGAGCACCTGACGGCGGCGGAGCGTCACGACGAACTCGTCATGACGCGGCTGCGCACCTGCGAGGGGCTACCCCTCTCGCAGCTTCCCGCAACCGCCCGCACCCGTCTCTTGCGGCAGGCCCGCCGCTACGTGGAAAGCGGCTTGCTGCGCTTAGCGGGCGACCGCCTCGTGCTGACCCGCCAAGGGCTCTTCCTCTCGGACGGCATAATGGCCGACCTCATGGAGGCGTGACGCTCTATTTCTGTTGCCTCGTAGCTACTGGCCTTTGTAATGGCTGACCTCATGGAGGCGTGCCCCGCAGCGCGCCGCATCGCCCCGACTACGAGCTACGTAGTGGACCATTTCGGGGAGAAAGGAGGCCACCAAAGGCTGTTGCTCGTCCCTACGCCTATTATTTTTTTGGGACAACCCCATTTTTTCGTTTTTAAGTCCGAGCTATTCGTTGACAGGTCGGACTTGATTTTTGTACACCCGTGGGAATACAATTGTACACCCGTGGAAATACAATTGTACACCCGTGGCTTTACAATTGTACACCCGTGGGTGTACAAAAATTAGGCGGGACGTGCTAATGATTAGGCGGGACGTGCGCGAAAATACGTCCGAGGTAGTAGCGTTTTTCTCGCTCGGTTCGACGCGTCGGCGGCAGGGGTGTACGCAGGAGTGCGGGGTGCTTTTTGGTTAATTAAGCCTAAAAAAGCAGGCGCGGCATCGTTAAAGCACCGGTTCGCCTTCGCCGTTTAGTCTTAAAAAGGTACTTTTGCTTTGATTAGGTAAATAGGCACGCGGCGCTGTAACTTTCAGCCATCCCGCGCGTCAATATATATAAAGGGAAGTCGGGCAAGGCATTGCGCGAAAGCCGCTTCCCGACAGCTTCGCAGCGGAGGCCGTCAGCTATGGGCGGAGGCGCTACGGCAAGAGGAAAAGGAAAGATTAAAAAGAAAAGGATATGAAAAAGTCGCTTTTACTCATCATGGTGACGTGCTTAGGCGCCGTGGGCGGCTACGCACAAGACGATGACGTCTATTTCGTGCCCTCGAAAGACGCGGAAGAGGCTGACAGCTATACGGCGGGCAGCTACGAGTCGGAATACACCACGCTGGACACGCAGGCGGACGACGACACGTGGTATGCCAATCGGCACAGTACGATGGACGTGGACGCTTACAACCGACGCGGCAACTACATCCAGGCCATAGACACCGTGGCCGAGGACGAGGTCTATGCTGACGACGACGCGGCAGGCGGCACCTATACGGAACGCATCGTGCGCTTCCACGCACCCGGCTGCGTCGTAGTGGCCAGTCCTTGGTACTGGGACTTCTACGACAGCTACTGGTACGACCCTTGGTACAGCTGGACTTGGGGCTGGGGCTGGCACTACGGCTGGTACGACCCTTGGTACAGCTGGGGTTGGCACGGCTGGTGGGGCTCCTGGAACTGGGGCTGGGGCTGGCATAGGCCTTGGCACGACGGCTGGAGACCCGGTGGCTGGGCTCACGGAGGCGGTTCCCGCTGGGATCGCGGCTGGGGACGCGGCGGCTTTGGCGGTCGGCGCGACAACAACTTCGCCAACGGTAACTTTGGCGGGCGTACGGCTCGTGGCAACTTCGGCACGGGACGCACCAACTACCGTGGATTCAACGGCGCAAGCCGGGGTGTACAGAACGTCTCTGGCGGAGGCCGCAGCTTTGGCGGTGCCACCCTGCGCGGCAACCGGACGACGGCAGGCAATCGCGACCTGGGCAGCGGCAGGGGGTTCTCCAACCGCTCGAACAGCACGCGGCGCACGTACGGCACGCCCGGCCGCAGCAGTAGCTCGCCTTTACGCACGTATGGCACGCCCGGCCGCTCGAGCAGCACGCCCTCGCAAAGCAGCAGTCCGTCGCGCCGTTCCTTCAGCGGCTCCTCGCGCAGCAGTAGCTCGCCGAGCCGCGGCTTCAGTAGCGGTGGCGGCCGCAGCTTCGGCGGCGGTGGCGGATTCAGCGGCGGCAGCCGTGGCGGTGGCGGCGGCTTCGGCGGTGGCCGAGGCGGCGGCGGACACCGGTAAGACGCACCGAGGGCTTCGCTGCGCTTGAGGCGCCGACAAGAAGCCTAAGAAAGACATTGGAATAAAGCATACTTAAAACAGCAAAAAGTAATGAAAAAGAAATATATAGCGGCAGCAGGCGCCTTGCTCCTCAGCCTGCCCCTCTGCGCGCAGGATATATATAAGGTAGAAAGCTTTTCCAGCGAAGACCTCAACGGGACGGCGCGCTACGTCGGTATGGGTGGCGCCATGAATGCCCTTGGTGCTGACATATCGACCATGGGCTCCAACCCGGCCGGCATCGGCCTGTTTCGCAAGAGCAGCGCTGCGCTGACGGGAAGCCTCGTGATAGAGCCTGACGCCGAGGACTTCAACGACAAGAAGAAGACGCGCGGCAGCTTCGACCAGATAGGCTTCGTCTTCGCTATGCCCGTGAGCGGCAAGCACCTGAAATTCGTCAACTTCGGCTTCAATTATCAGAAGCGCAAGAACCTGAAAAACTTCATCGGCCTCTACGGTGCACCCACGGGCGGCGCCTCGCAAGCCTTCAGCGCAGCCAACCTCGGCAACTTCTACGGGGACTACAGCTCCCAAGACGCTGACGGCAACCTGTCCTTCGATATGCCGCTGACGGACGCAGCTTACAACAGCTACATGATAAACCCTGGCGGAACGTCGGCCAGCTCAGACTCCTACGACTATCGCCGCGGCCAATACGGCAGCTTGCAGCAGTACGACCTGAACTTCAGCATGAACTTTGACAACCGTATCTACGCGGGCTTCACCTTGGGCATCTACAACGTGGATTGGAATAGTTACCTGGAGTACACCGAGTACGGCGTAGGCGGCGTGAGCGACGACGGAAGTGGCAACCCCATTTATACCAGCACGGACAACCGCTACCTTATGATAAACGACGAGAAGGTGGACGGTACAGGTGTGGACTTCAAGCTCGGACTTATCGTGCGCCCGATAGAGGATAACCCCTTCCGCTTCGGCCTGAGCTTCTCCAGCCCTACGTGGTATAACTTGACGGGGAATAACGTGTTGCGCATGAGTTCGCCTTTCTACACGGCCAGCAGCACCAATGACTACACCAACGCGGGTTACAACACGGGCGACTTCGACTACAAAATCCGTACGCCGTGGAAGCTGAACGTCAGCTTGGCTACAACGGTGGGCAAGTGGCTGGCGCTGGACGCCGAGTACGAATATAAGCATCTGCCGGGCGCAGGCCTGCGCTGGCCGGACTATGGCAGCGGCTACTACGACTACTGGGGCGACTACTGGGAGGATAGCTATGCCGACAAAGCGGTGAACCACCAAATCGACAAGTACCTGAAAGGGCAGAGCACATTCCGCATAGGCGCCGAGGCTCGCCTCTCGCAAGACTTCTCCGTGCGCCTGGGCTATAACTACGTGAGTGCGCCGTTTGAGGACGACGCTTTCCTAAACCTTTATCCCTCGGCAGGCACGAACTACTACGACAG
Organism: uncultured Prevotellamassilia sp.; assembly: GCA_964641085.1. Lineage (GTDB taxonomy): Bacteria > Bacteroidota > Bacteroidia > Bacteroidales > Bacteroidaceae > Alloprevotella. Next base: position 87,512 of record CAZXJS010000003.1, read on the forward strand.
CGAGTCGCTCATGAACGCTACGGGTACGGACTACGTGAACCTGGGCGCGACGAACCGCGTCACCTGCGGCTTGGGCTACCACGGAAAGCACTTCTTCGCTGACCTGGCTTACCAGTATCAGCACCAAGACGCCGACGTCTATCCCTTTCACGACACGGACGTCTATTCCAGCAACGAGGACTTCGCCGCAGACCGCGGCCCGCAGGCGCAGAGCTTCGACCTGAAGCGCCACCAAGTCATGCTGACCTTAGGCTGGAAGTTCTAAACGGGACGCACCCTGCTCCATGACGCGCCGACGGCGACGCACGGGCGGAAAACGCACCAAAGACACCTTATTATAATAATGTATAAGGCTCCAGTCTGACCTTCCCTGCGGGGAGCGCCGGACTGGAGCGTTTTTAGTTATGCCTACGACAGACGACAAGAAGATTATCTTCTCGATGGTCGGCCTCAGCAAGACCATTAAGCAAAACCAGAAGCAAGTACTCAAGGACATCTACCTCTCCTTCTTCTACGGAGCGAAGATAGGTATCATTGGCCTGAACGGCGCGGGCAAATCGACGCTGCTGAAAATCATTGCCGGCCTCGATACGGACTACCAAGGGCAAGTAGTCTTCGCCCCGGGCTACAGCGTGGGCTACCTGCCGCAGGAGCCACACCTTGACGACGAGAAAACCGTGATGGAAATAGTGCGAGAGGGACTTAAGGAGGAGGCCGAGGCGCTGGAAGAGTACAACGCCATCAACGAGAAGTTCGCGTTGCCGGAGTACTATGAGGACGAAGCGAAGATGAACCGCCTCTTCGCGCGGCAAGCCGAGTTGCAGGACTACATGGACGCCCACGACGTTTGGAACCTGGACTCCCGATTGGAGCGCGCCATGGCCGCGCTGCGTTGCCCGCCGGCCGGACAGCTCGCGGTGCACTTGAGCGGCGGGGAACGGCGGCGCGTTGCGCTCTGCCGCCTACTGCTGCAGAAACCGGACGTCCTGCTGCTCGACGAACCTACGAACCACCTCGACGCCGAGAGCATAGACTGGCTGGAACAGCACCTGAACCAGTATGAAGGCACGGTGATAGCCGTTACCCACGACCGATATTTCCTTGACGACGTGGCAGGCTGGATTTTGGAACTTGACCGCGGCGAGGGAATACCCTGGAAAGGCAATTACTCCGGCTGGCTGGAGCAGAAAGCTAAGCGCCTGGCGCAGGAAGAGAAGGTGGCCTCGAAGCGGCGCAAGACGCTGGAGCGCGAGTTGGAATGGGTACGCATGGCGCCCAAGGCGCGACAGGCTAAGGGTAAGGCGCGCCTGAACAGCTACGACAAACTACTCCACGAAGACGAGAAAGAGAAAGAGCAAAAGCTGGAAATCTTCATTCCAAACGGACCGCGCCTGGGTAACAAGGTCATAGAGGCGCACCACGTGGCTAAGGCATACGACGGCAAGGTGCTCTTCAATGACTTGAACTTCATGCTGCCCCCCGCAGGCATCATAGGCGTCATCGGCCCCAACGGGGCGGGAAAGACGACGCTCTTCCGCCTCATCATGGGGCTGGAAAAACCCGACGCGGGCGATTTCGAAGTGGGCGAAACGGTGGAGCTGGCCTACGTGGATCAGCAGCACCGCGACATAGACCCCGAAAAGACGGTTTACGACGTGGTGGCGCAGGGCAACGAGACGCTACGCCTCGGCGGACGCGACGTAAACTGCCGCGCTTACTTGAGCCGATTCAACTTCTCGGGCGTGGATCAGCAGAAGAAGTGTGGTGTGCTGAGCGGGGGCGAACGTAACCGGTTGCACTTAGCCCTTGCGCTGAAGCAGGGCGGCAACGTCTTGTTGCTCGACGAACCTACGAACGACATAGACGTCAATACGATGCGGGCTCTCGAAGAAGGGCTTGAGGCCTTCGCAGGCTGCGCCGTCGTCATCAGTCATGACCGCTGGTTCCTCGACCGTATATGCACGCACATACTGGCCTTCGAGGGACAGGGAAAGGTATTCTTCTTCGAGGGCGGATATTCCGACTACGAAGTCAACAAGGCCAAGCGCTTAGGCCAAGAAGAACCTAAGCGAATACGTTACCGGAAGCTGGATTGACGCTTTACAACGTTATAAGTAAGAAGAAGAAAGATGCAAAGCGAAGACACACGAAAAGAGAACGGCGCCGCTGTCGCTGTCGCTGCCGCCCAACCGACCGAGCCGAAGAAAGCCGAGCGCAAAGCGATGCCTCGGCTGCTCGCGGCGTTTGCCCTGCGGGAGGAAGTGGTACCCGTCGCACTGCCCGGCTTTGAAGTGATACCCGTGCTGACACGTATCTCAAAGCCCTATGCGGCGGCCACGTTGGCAAAGGCCGTGGCCGACTATCGCCCGGCAGGCATTATTAATATAGGTACGTCCGGTACGCAGAAACATCGTATTGGCGACATACTGGTGAGCACGCGCTTTGTGGACCGCGACTTGCGTCGGCAGCAGTTTACCAGCGTGGCGGCGGAAATCCGCAGCACGTCTCCGCTGCCCTACACCTTGCCTTCCTTTGTGGACGGCGCGCGGAAAGACGGCGATTACGTGGTAAATACGGGCGACGACTTTGTCACTGCCGCCGAGCATGTGGAAGGCGACGTCATCGACATGGAAGCTTTTGCGTGCGCCGCCGTAGCTGAAACTTTCGGCCTGCCCTTTGTGGCGGTGAAATACGTCACTGACGTCATAGGACAGAACAGTATGGCGGCGTGGGAGGCACGTCTTGCTGACGCCCGCGCTGCCCTGACGGCCTACTTCGCGGCACTCCGTTAACGCCGCTACACAAAATGGGGCTACTTGCGGTGCGCCCATAAAAAAGCCCGGACTGTAAAGCCCGGGCTTTAGCTTATCGCGTGGCAGGCCGTTCAGCCGTTCATAGAAAGCAGGAATTCCTTGTTGTCCCGCGTACGCTCCATGCGCTTGGATACTTCCGTCATCGCCTCTACGGGATTCATGTCGGCAATGTAGTTACGCAATACCCACATGCGGTTTTGCGTCGTTTGGTCGAGCAGGAGGTCGTCGCGTCGCGTGCTGGAAGCCACGAGGTTGGCGGCGGGGAAGATGCGCTTGTTCGAGAGGTTGCGGTCCAGCTGTAGCTCCATGTTGCCCGTACCCTTGAACTCTTCGTAGATAACTTCGTCCATTTTCGAGCCTGTATCGATGAGCGCAGTAGCAATTATGGTCAGCGAGCCGCCACCTTCGATGTTTCGCGCCGCACCAAAGAACCGCTTCGGATGCTGCAGGGAGTTAGCGTCCACGCCGCCCGTAAGTACCTTTCCGCTGGCCGGACTTACCGTGTTGTAGGCGCGCGCTAAGCGTGTGATAGAGTCCAAGAAGATGACAACATCATGGCCGCACTCAACCATTCTCTTGGCTTTTTCCAAAACTATGTTTGCTATTTTTACGTGGTGAGCCGCCGGCTCGTCGAAGGTGGAGGCAATTACCTCGGCGTCCACGGTACGTGCCATGTCGGTGACCTCTTCCGGCCGTTCGTCGATGAGGAGCATCATCAAGTAGGTGTCCGGGTGATTTTTTGCTATGGCGTTTGCGATGTCTTTCATCAGCCATGTCTTGCCGGTCTTCGGTTGTGCCACGATGAGGGCGCGCTGCCCTTTGCCGATAGGGGTGAAGAGATCGACGATGCGGCAGTTCAGCTTGTCGTTAACTCCGGTGCAGAGGTTGAATTTCTCTTCCGGGAAAAGTGGCGTCAGGTGTTCAAAAGCCACGCGGTCGCGGACGACGTCGGGCGCCAGGCCGTTAATGTGCTCCACGCTGGTTAGGACGAAGAATTTCTCGCCTTCGCGGGGTATCTTCACCTTCCCCTCGACCACGTCGCCCGTTTTGAGGCCGTAGGCACGTATTTGGTTGCCGGCTACGTAGATGTCGTCGGGCGACGTCAGGTAGTTATAATCTGACGAACGCAGGAAACCAAATCCTTCGGGCATGATTTCCAGCACGCCGCGGCCGTCGAGCAGTTCTGCCTCGGTTTGCACCGGTTGCCCCGTGGGGGCCGTGAAAGCTCCGCCGCGTGCCGTGGCGGGGGGGTAGCCAGCTGCCGTTCCTTGAAGCATAAGGGGGTCGTCCTTGAAGCGGCGGAATTTCGGACGCTGAACGGGTTGTGTGTTCATTTGCCCGTTGTATAGCGGCTCGTCATAGACTTGGGGTATGTCTTTCACGATGATAAAGTCGCGTTTCGGCGTCTTGGCTTGCGTATTCTGCGGCGTGGTCGCTTCTTGGGGCTTTGTCTCTGCGATTTGTTTTTTCGTGTCGAGTTGCTTCTTTATTTCGTCGAGATCCAGCACCTGTCCGGCCAAGTCTTTCTTAGCTTCCGGGTTCAGTTGTTCGCTGATGAAGTCGGGCAGTTCTTCTTTGTCAGCCGGCTTCTCTTCCTCATTCTTGGGCGCGTCGTTTGTGGTCTCTTCGAAGGGCAGTTTCTGCTCGGCTTTCTTTGCTTCGATTTCTTTCAGGACTTTCTCTCGGGCGGCTATGTCGGCTTTAGATGGGCGTCCGCGCTTGCGCTTGGGCAGTTCGGGTATGTCGTCGCTTTGCGGCTTGGAGTTGTCCTCCGTCGCTTCTTTTATGCGTGTGCGCCGCTTGGGCGCGGGTTTCTGTTCAGACTGTTGTTCGGCTTGTGCGTCCAGGATGTTGTAGATTAGAGCCTGTTTGTCGTCGTCGTGTTTGGGTTTGATGTCCAGCTCTTTGGCCAAGTCTTGAATTTCCTCCAAGCTTTTGGCTTGTAGCTGTTCCATGGAATAGAGTGCCATAGGGGTAATTGGGGTTTTTCTCCCAGGAGCTGTCCCATGCGCGGTCTTTCCCCCTCAGGGGATGCTTGGCATGGAAGTCTCTTTGAGATTTATTTGGGAATGTAAAGGAGATGAGATGGGCTGGGTAAAGTATGAAAACGGCCGTATCTCCTTAAGTGCGGTGCAAAGGTAACGCGTTTCGTGGTATCGGCAAGCCCTTTCCGGTTTTATTCGTGTAAAAAAATCTAAAAAGCCTGCTTTTCGCGGGTCGAACGGACTTTTCTGCCCGGTAGTGTCTTGTGCGCCGTGGGCGTAACGAGTCAGCCGCCCGGAGCTGAGGTTCGTAGTTCCGGACGGCTGACTTTGTGCGCGGTGCAGCGTTTGCGCTGTTGCGGTGTGAGGACTTATTCGGAGAAAAGGCTCTCGTAGAAGTCGGTATAAGTTTTCAGCAAGTCGCCCTCTTCGGAGTAGGCCAGGGTGGGGAGGCCCTTTTCCTTAGCGAGTGCCATGACGTCGGGCGCGGCACCCTCAGCGGCTTGTATTACGCCGTCGGAAAACATCACGGCCAGTTGCTGCAAGGCGTTTGGCGAGTTGTAGTCCACGCCGAGGCTGTCCAGCGTCGCAGCGTCCAGTGTGCGATAGGCCAGGGCGTCCTTGAAGTTCGGCGCCGGCGGCAGCTGGGGTGCTTCGCCATAGGCCGAGAACACGATTTTCGCGTCGGCGAAAGGCGGGTCGTCGTGATACGCCGTGCGGATGAAGGCCGGAGCCGTGGCAGCCATCCAGCCGTGGCAGTGGATGACGTCGGGTATCCAGCGAAGTTTCTTCACCGTTTCCAGAACGCCGCGCGTGTAGAAGATGGCGCGCTCGGCGTTGTCGGCATATTCCACGCCCTGCTCGTCGCAAAGCATCTGGCGGCGGTGGAAGTAGTCGTCGTTGTCGATGAAATAGACTTGCACGTGCGTCGAGGGGATGGAGGCCACTTTTATGATAAGCGTATGATCCGTGTCGTCAATGATAATGTTCATCCCCGAGAGGCGTATCACTTCGTGGAGCTGATTGCGCCGCTCGTTGACGATACCCCAGCGCGGCATGAAGGCTCGTATCTGTCTGCCGCTGTCTTGCAGCATCGTTGGCAACTTCCGTCCCAGTTCCGACGTGGGCGTCGAAGGCACGTAGGGGGCTATCTCCTGGGCAATGATTAGGACTTTCTCTGATTTCATTCGGGTTGTGGTTAAACGAAAAGTCTTTAATCCAAGAAAAAAACGCGCCAACCGCGTGTGAACCCCCGTTGTCTTCCCATAGCTCGGGACGGAGATGGATTAAGTCTTTCTTTCACAATGCAAAGGTAAGCAAAAAATGTGAAATCTGCCTCATTTGCCCGCCCATTTTTGCCTTAGGGCCTCCCAAGGAGCACCTTGTCGGCCGCAAAACGGCAGCAGCGAGGCGTACAAGGCTCGCTGTCGCCCCTTTTCCCCACGCGGTTTCCGCTTTCTATGGGAAAATGCTACTTTTGCCGCTTGAAGAAAAACATAAAGCAGACATGCTCATTCTGAAAACGGTAAAGGCGCTTACGCAAGCCCTCGACGCCGAACGCCAGGCGGGACATACCGTCGGCTTAGTGCCCACCATGGGGGCCTTACATGCCGGCCATGCCTCCCTCGTCCGCCGCAGCGTCGCTGAGAACGACGTCACGGTGGTCAGCGTATTCGTCAACCCCACGCAGTTCAACGACAAGGCCGACCTTGCCACCTATCCCCGAACCCCCGAGGCCGACGCCAAGCTCCTCGAAAGCCTCGGCGCGACGCTCGTCTTCGAGCCAACGGTTGAGGAGATGTACCCCGAGCCGGATACGCGCCACTTCGACTATCCCCCCATTACTTCCGTCATGGAAGGGCCGCGCCGACCCGGCCATTTCAACGGCGTGTGCCAGGTCGTCAGCAAGCTGTTCTATATGGTAAAGCCCGACCGCGCCTACTTCGGCGAGAAAGATTTTCAGCAGATAGCCGTCGTCCGCGCCATGGTCGAGGACCTGAAAATCCCCGTCGAGATACGTCCGTGCCCCATCGTCCGGGAGCCCTCGGGGCTCGCCCTGAGCAGCCGCAACGCCCTCCTCGCACCCGCCGAGAAGGAACTTGCCGTGAACATCAGCCGCGTGCTGTTCGTCTCTCAAGCCCTGGCGAGCACCCATACGCCCGAGCAGGTTCACACCTTCGTCCTCCAGACCCTCAACGCCCTTGCCGGTCTCGACGTGGAGTATTTCGAAATCGTCGATGCCCGCTCCCTGCAGCGCGTTACGGCCTGGGACGCCGCAGAGCACGTACAAGGTTGCATCACCGTCTATTGTGGCGAACATCGCGTGCGGCTTATCGACAACGTAAACTATAAGTAGCACCCCGCAACTCCCAACGCCATGCTCCTATCTCTGCTCAAGTCAAAAATACATTGCGCCCACGTCACGGAGGCTAACCTCCACTACATGGGCAGCATAACCCTCGACGCCGACCTCATGGACGCCGCCAACATTCTTCCCAACGAGCACGTACACGTCGTAAACAACATGAACGGCGCCCGCGTTGAGACGTACGTTATCCCCGGACCGCGCGGCAGCGGCTGTGTCTGCCTGAACGGCGCCGCGGCGCGATGCTTCGAGGTGGGCGACGAAATCATCATCATGGCCTTTGCCGGCATGGAGGCCTCCGAGGCTGCCGGCTTCAAGCCCAGCCTCGTCTTCCCCGACGCTGACAACCGCCCCTGAGCCTCCCCTTTGCTCCGCCACAGGGCGCCCCAAACCGGGCGGGCCTGCGGAATCATCCTCCGCAGACCCGCCTTTTCCATACCCCAAAGCCCCATGCGCCGCGTTTTCAAGCCCTTGGCTTTCCGGTTCACGTTCTTTTCCGTACTTTTGGCTTGTCAATCCCTACAATAATAATACATAAGCTATGACAATCGACAATTGCGATTTCAAAGGTAAGAAAGTCATCGTCCGCGTTGACTTCAACGTACCCCTCGACGAGAACGGCCACATCACCGACGACACCCGCATACGCGGAGCCCTACCCACGCTGAAGAAAGTCCTCGCCGACGGCGGCGCACTCATCATCATGAGTCACATGGGCAAGCCCAAAGGAAAGGTGAACCCCAAGCTCTCCCTCGGACAAATCACCGACGCCGTCAGCGCCGCACTCGGCGTTCCCGTACAGTTCGCCCCCGACTGCGCAAAAGCACAGGCTCAGGCCGCAGCCCTCAAGCCCGGCGACGTACTTCTGCTTGAAAACCTGCGCTTCTACCCCGAAGAAGAAGGCAAACCCGTCGGCATAGACAAGGCTGACCCCGCCTACGACGAGGCCAAGAAGGAAATGAAAGCCCGCCAAAAGGAATTTGCCAAGACCCTCGCTTCCTACGCCGACATCTACATCATGGACGCCTTCGGAACCGCCCACCGCAAGCACGCCAGCACGGCAGTCATTGCCGACTACTTCGACAAAGACCACAAGATGCTCGGCTACCTCATGGAGAAGGAAGTAAAGGCCGTCGACGCCGTACTGAACAACATTCAGCGCCCCTTCGTCGCCATCATGGGCGGCTCGAAGGTCAGCACAAAGATTGGAATCATCGAGAACCTGCTCGGGAAAGTAGATACCCTCATCCTCTGCGGCGGCATGACCTACACCTTCGCCAAAGCCAACGGCGGACACGTCGGCAAGAGCATCTGCGAGGAGGACAAGCTCGACCTCGCCCTCGACATTCAGCGTCAAGCTAAGGAGAAAGGCGTGAAGCTCGTGCTGGGTACGGACTCCGTCTGCGCTGACGACTTCAAAAACGACGCCAACACGCAGATATGTCCCTCCAACGCCATTCCCGACGGCTGGGAAGGTATGGACGCCGGCCCCGAGACGCAGAAAGCCTTCGCCCAGGCTATCAAAGGCGCCAAGACCATCCTTTGGAACGGCCCCGCAGGCGTCTTTGAGTTCGACAACTTCACCGCCGGCTCTCGCGCCATTGCCGAAGCCATCTGCCAAGCTACGGCCGAAGGCGCCTTCTCCCTCATCGGCGGCGGCGACAGCGTAGCCTGCATCAACAAGTTCGGAATGGCCGACAAGGTGAGCTACATCTCCACGGGCGGCGGCGCCCTGCTCGAAGCCATAGAAGGCAAAGCGCTCCCCGGCATCGTTGCCATACAGGGCGAGTAAGCCCCACCCATTTTTGGGGCAACCCCCCTCCCCACCACCCACGGGTTGCCCTTCGTGCCGCGTCGACTTCAGTGTCGGCGCGGCTTTTTTGCGCCCGCCCCGTCCCGTGTAGCCACCCCAAATCGGCAGGCGTCTCGTTTCAAAGCGGAGCTTACCCTTCGTATGTGAGCGCAAGGCCGAAATTAGCGCCGACGCTTCGAGCATTAACCGAGAAAAACCGCCCGTAGGAGGCACATAGTTAAAAAAAGGAGGCACATAGTTAAAAAAAGGAGGCACTTAGTTGAAAATAGTCGGCACTTAGTTTAAAATAGTCGGCACTTAGTTTTTGTACACCCGTGGGATTACAATTGTACACCCGTGGGATTACAATTGTACACCCGTGGGTGTACAAAAAACAAGTCCGACTTAGCAATCAATAGCTCGGACTTATTTCTAAATAGCTCGGACTTAGAAATAGATAGCTCGGACTTATTTCAAGCTAAGTCCGACCTATTTTTTTGAAAATCCGCTTTATTCCCGGCTCTTTCCCGCTCACGTTGCCGCTCCGTGCCTTTATGCCGGGCGTGGCGGCGGGGGACGAAAAAAGGGAGGCGGGCGCCGTTGCATGGCGTCCGCCTCCCAAGTGGTTTCCGGTGACTGCGCTTACTTTGAAGGCAGGGTGACCTGGAAGAGGCTGTTGTCTGTGTGGTCAGCATAGATGAAGTCTTTCATCTGGCTGACTATTTCCGGGTACTGTGCGCTTACGTCCGTGTCTTCGTGGAGGTCTGTGGAAAGGTCGTAGAGTTTCACGTTGCCATTCTTCACCACCATTTTCCAGTTGCCCATGCGTACGCCGAGCATGTTCGTCTCGTGGAACTCCCAGTAGAGGTGGTCGTGCTGTTGTTGCGTTCCGGTGCCGAGCAGGGTGGGTGCGATGGATATGCCGTCGAACCAGTCGTTCGCCAGTCGCGGATTGGTGTATCGCTCCACGTAGTTGTCGATGCCTGCGAGGTCGCAGAAGGTGGCCATGAGGTCATAGAAGGCGAACATCTGGTCGCTCGTGGTGCCTGCCTTGACGTGGCCGGGCCAGCGGACGATGAAGGGGATGCGTATGCCGCCCTCGTAGGTGCTTCGCTTGAGCCCTTGCAGCAGTCCGTCGCGGTTGAAGAAGGTCGGGTCTGCTCCGCCCTCCTCGTGTGGGCCGTTGTCGGAGGTGAAGATGAGGATGGTGTTGTCTGCAAGGCCTTTCTCGTCGAGCTTGGCCATGATTTCGCCTACTTGGGCGTCGAGGCGAGAAATCATCGCGGCGAACTCGGCGTGTGCGTAGTTCGTGGGGTTGTATCGGGAGCCTTGCTCGCCGCTGAAGGTTTTCTCCGTGCAGAAGTGTCCCATGTAAGCCTGGAGTATGGAGTCGTTGGGCTGGCGCAGCTCGGCGTGGGGCAGCGTGTAGGTGAAGATGCCGAGGAAGGGCTGGTCTGCGCTCTGCTCGTCGAGCCAGGCAAGGGCTTTCTGGTGGATGAGGTCAGAGGAGTACTGCGTGCGGTTGGCGTAGTCGTCGCCGTACATGGCGTGCTCAATGTTTTGGTCGAGCAATACGCGGGAGACGCCCGTGTCTCCGTCCTTCTTGCTGTATTTGTTCAGGAAGTTGGGGAAGTAGAGGTGGGCTTGGAACTGGCAGATGTATCCGTAGAACTCGTCTATGCCGCGCTTGTCGGGCGTGGAGATGGAGCCTTCGTAGCCTCCGGCCCACTTGCCGAACATTCCGGTCGTGTAGCCATTGTCCTTGAAGATTTCAGGGATGATGACGTGCGTCGTGTCGTAGGGCTCCTGGCCTACGCGGGCGTAGTCCGTGTTGCTGCCGTAGGTCACGGTGTTGTTGCTGGACCAGTACTCTTTGTTGCCGCGCACGTGTGTGTGGCCGGTGTGTTGTCCGGTCATGAACGTGGCGCGCGAGGGGGCGCTGACGGGGCTTCCGGCGTAGGCCTGCGTGAAGCGCATGCCTTGGGAAGCGAGCCGGTCGATGTTAGGCGTCGTGATGTACTGCTGGCCGTAGCAGGAGAGGTCGCCATAGCCCATGTCGTCGCACATGATGTAGATGATGTTGGGATGCTGCTGGGCGTGTGCGCCTGCTATTCCCAAGGCGCCGAGGCCTATTGCTATATATGTCTTTTTCATTGCTTGATGGGGTTATTGCAGGATTGTCTTGAGGGATTTGTCGGCCGTGGTGGTCTGCACCTTGACGATGTAGCTGCCGGGGATGAGATGGCTGACGTCGAGCGTGGCTTTGTTGCCGCGAGCCACGAGGGCGCCGGATGGGGTATAGACGCGTACGGAGCGCACTTTGGAGCTGCTCTCTACGACGATGCGGCGGTCGCGGGCGGAGATTTGCAACAGGGAGGCGTGGGGCTGAGCCAAGACGCCTTGGAGGCGGGTGTCCGTGTCCGTGTTGGGCGAGAAGTAAGCCGTTAGGCGCACGTTGTGGTCGAGCGTGAAGGCGTAGTCCTCGGAGAGGCCTACGACGTTGTTGCCTTCGCGCCAGCAGATGAACTCGGCGTTGCCCTTTGCTGCGGCGTGGGCGGTCGTCCCGTCGATGGTGGCCGTTCCGCGTGCCGTGTCGTTGACTGTAGCCTCGGCCGTGAAGGGCGCTTGCGGCGTGACGTTGAGGATGAAGTCGAGCGTTTGGCCTATTACGTCGTCCTCAGCACCGGCCAGTCCGCTGGCCGTCAGGCGTAGGCGCATGCGGCTCTTGCCTTCTGCGGCATCGGCGGGCACGGGGATGGTCTGCGTCACTTGCTGGGCGGCGTCGAGCGTGTAGGACGTCTCGAAGATGCCGTCGCGGTTCCAGTCGAAGTAGGCGTAGAGCTCATCGCCTTCTGCGGGCGCGGCACTTAGCGTGAGGTTGAGCGTAGCGTCGAGGCCTTGCATCAGGGTGGCTTTCGACTTGGTATAGATGGTGAAGCCGGTGGAGGGCTTGGTGCTCTCGTCGGTCAGCGACGTGCCGCTCTGCACCTGTACGGGGTAGGTGAGGGGCGTAGCGGCGGCAGCGCCCGTGAGCGAGACGGAAGCGATGTACGTGCTTGAGAGCGTGGCGCAAGGCATCTGGTAAACGCCGGCTTGGATGGAATAGCTGGAGCGTACGGCCTCGAAGGTGATGAGGCTGTCGCCGGAGGCCGTGAAGGCGGCGCCCGTCGAAGCGTTGGCGAAGTAGTAGCCCGACGTGCCTTCCTCAATGAGGTAAAGGGCGCCTTCGTTGTAGGCCACGTCGCCCGCAGCGTTGACTATCTGGTAGCCGCCGGCGGCGTTGCTCTCACCTACGAAATACCACTGCGTGGCGGCGGACAGGGAGCTGCCCCAGGAGAAATCGCCTGACGAGGCTTGCGAGAGGTAGTTGCCGGACAGGTTCTTGATATAATACTTCTGTGCAGGTGTGCCTACGGCTTCAGACGGCGTGAAGGGGTGAATCTCGTAGAGCATCTCCGTCTCGTTGATGGCCCACCAGGAGTTTCTGTCGGTTGGCGCAGCATACCAAATGACGATGCTCGAAGAAGCGCCGTCTTTGTTTAGGCAGTTGGGCTGCGCGGAAGTGCTGGCGTAGTCGTCGCAGTCGGTGCTGGTCAGCCGGAAGTAGCCGGAATTGTAGCCGACGAAGAACTCGACGGGTGTCTCGCCCGTGGTGATTTTCGAGGCGCTGCCGCGCGTGCCTTTGCAGGACTGGATGTAGCGCCCCGTCACGGCGTTGCGGATGTAGTAGCAGCTGTCGTTCGCCGTGGGGATGAACTGCCAGAAGATGCGCTGGCTGACGTCGTAGGACGTAACGTCAAGCGCGCCGCTGGCTTCTTCGTTCATGTAGTAGTTGGCGTTGGCTTTGGACACGATGTTGTAATATTTGTCCGCCGCGAACGTGGTGTCTGTTTCCGTCGCGCTGACTTCCGATACCGTCCACCAGGAGTTAACGTTGCTCGAACCTGCTTTCCAAACGACGACGTTTGTGGTTTCGCCTTGGCGGTTTAACCCCCAGGGGGACTGGGACGTGTCGGCGTAGTTGTCGCAGTCGGTGCTGGTCATGCGGATGTTCGTGCCGTTCACGCCGATGTAGTATTCTACGGGCGTGGTGGACGTGGTCATACGCGTGTTGCCTTCCGCGTTGCAGGAGACGATGTAGTTTCCAGTAACGGCGTTCTGGATGTAATAGCAGTTCTCGTTTTCGGTAGGTACGAACTGCCAGAACATTTGTCCGTCGGCGTCGTAAGCAGCGACGCTGAGCTTTCCGTCAGCGTCTTCGTTCAGATAGACGGAAGTGTCGTTCATGGGTGTGAGGACGTACTTCTTTCCAGCACTGAACGTCGTGACGGCGCTTGCCACCCCTGCGCAGAGCAAGCAGAGGGACAAGAGGGTCTGTCGGAGGTAATTATTGTGCATAGTTCTAAGGTTATGAATGTTTCTCAAGTGTTTGTGTGCAGAGGCATGCTTGGTGCGGCGCGGGCTCACGGACGCACGTAGAGGCGCTTCGTCACCGTGACGTTGTAGCCTGCAATGACGGAGGCGCCGGAGCTATATGTGACGGAGCCGTTGCCGTCGGCGAAATAGACGGTGCCGCTTATGCCTTTCATTTGGCCGCTTATGCCGTAGCGCCCGGTCATCGTGAGCTGATAGTTGCCGCTTTGCGTGACGGTGATCGTATCTTTCGGGTCGCGGGGTTCGTCGTCGTAAACGCCACCATGGTAGTAGGTGTGCGTAGCCGTGGTGTCCGGGTCGGAGGTCCAGGTGTATTCTGCCTTGTAAAGCAGCTTCCCTTTCTTAGATTGAACGGCGGTGGCTTCTATGCGGTCTCCGACGTAGAAATTGTCGTCTCCCTGGCGCGTCAGGTTGCGGAAGGTGACATCTGAGAAAGTTGGAGCGACGGATTGGTAGTCATCGTCGTTGGAGTCGTCCGAACAGGCTACGACTAAGGCCAACAGGGGGATGGCGAAAAGCAGGGTGTGATGGGTCATGGGCGTGAAGGGTTTTTGTTTATTTGAGGTAGCCTGCGCCTTGTCGCTCTAAGACGGGTTCGTCGCCGAGGCAGTTGACGATGGTTGAGGGCGCCACGTGTCCCAAGCCGCCGTCTATAACGAGGTCTACGAGCTGGCCGAATGCTTCGTCGACCAGTTCGGGGTTGGTGGCGTATTCCTCTTCTCGGTCTCCTAAGGGCAGCGAGGCGGTGAGCAGGGGCGCGTTGAGGGCTGCGAGTATTTCTTGGACAATAGGCTGCCGAGGCATTCGTATGCCTATCTCGTGTTGTGGTCGTCCGCGGAAGATTTTCGGCAGCTTGTTCAGGCCGGGCAGTATGAACGTGAAGGGTCCGGGCAGGTTGCGTTTCATCAGCTTGAATACGGGCGTGGTGATGCGGGCATAGGAGCTGATGTTGCCCATGTCGTAGCAGATGATGCTTAGGGGGTGCTCCTTGGGCGTCGTGTGCCGGATGCGGCATATTCGCTCCACGGCGCGCTCCTTCAGAGCGTGGCAGCCGAGCGCGTAGGCCGAGTCGGTGGGGTATATGATTACTCCGCCGTCGTTCAGCAGCCGCACGATGGCGTCTATCTGCCGGGGGTCGTTGCCTTGTTCGTAGAGACGGATCATTTCAAAACTTCTTTAGGGCGGAGTATAGGCGCTGTATGGGCAGGCCTACGACGTTGAAGTAGCTACCTTCTATTTCTTCGACCGCTACGAGGCCTATCCAGTCTTGTATGCCGTAGGCGCCGGCTTTGTCAAGGGGCAGGTAGTTATCTACGTAGTAGTTAATCTCCTCGTCTGTCAGGTTGGCGAATTTTACGCGGCTCTGGGCGGTGAAGGAGGCTTCCTTGTCGGCCGTGAAGAGGGTGACGCCGGTGTACACCATGTGGTAGCGGCCGGATAGGTGGCGCAGCATGGCTTTTGCCTCCTCCACGCTGTGGGGCTTGCCCAGGACGTCGCCGTCTATGGCTACAATAGTGTCTGCCGTAATGGTCAGGTCGTTGGGGAGCATGGATGTGCGATAGCCTGAAGCCTTTTTCTTCGATATGTATTCCGCCACTCGGGACAGCTCCAAGCCTTCCGGGTAGCTCTCATCTACGCCCAGCAGGGTGCGAACCTTGAAGGGTACGCCGAGGCGTTGGAGCAATTCTTTCCGGCGGGGACTGTTGCTGGCCAGAACGACGTTGTATTTTTTCAGGTTGTCTAACATGGGATAAATTGTTAGGCTTTGTGGCTTTACGTGAGGGAGCTGCGTGTCTGCGTGTGGTGGTGGCGGGTTGGCGCGTGCGGCTTGTGCTTCTCACCAGCCGAAGGCTTCGGCGGTAGCCATCCATTTCCCTTGTGCTTTCAGCACTTGCTCGACGACGTCGCGAACGCACCCCATGCCGCCTGCGCGGTCGCTGACGTAGAGCGCCACTTCGCGAATTTCCGGTGCCGCGTCGGCGGGGCATACGGGGCATCCGCAGGCTTGCATCACCTCGTAGTCAGGGATGTCGTCGCCCATGTAGAGCACTTCCTCGCGGTTGTACCCCATTGCTTGGCACCAAGTTTCGAAGCACGTTATCTTGACGGCCACGCCCATGAAGATGTGCTTCAGGCCGAGCCCTTCGTAGCGCGCCTTCACGGCAGGCGAGCTTCCGCCGGTGATGATGGCGACGTCCAGTCCTTGCTTGATGGCCAGTTGCAGGGCGTAGCCGTCTTTTATGTTGGCCGTGCGTTGTGGCTGTCCGTCGGTGTTGCCGAGCAGCACGTTGTTGCCGCTCAGCACACCGTCCACGTCAAAGCACAGGGCGCGTATCTTCTTTAGGTCGTAGTTGATCATGGGCTCGTTGCTGGATGCTGCGGCTCAGCGCGTGGTAGGCGTCGCGCGCCAGGGGGTTGCGGAGTAGTGCTTCCTGCCGTTTTAGGATTTGTAGGTCGCCGCGGGCGGCGGGACCGGTCTGTGCTGCCTCAGGACTGAGGGCGTGCACCTTGCGCGCCGTCTCGTCTATGAGTGGCAGGAGCTCCTCGAACGGGCGCCCGGCGGCCTGCATCAATTCGCCGGCTAAGGCGTAGCAATGGTTGACG
Organism: uncultured Prevotellamassilia sp.; assembly: GCA_964641085.1. Taxonomy (GTDB): domain Bacteria; phylum Bacteroidota; class Bacteroidia; order Bacteroidales; family Bacteroidaceae; genus Alloprevotella. The sequence continues at coordinate 103,502 of CAZXJS010000003.1, forward strand.
AAGTTGCAGGCGAATACGGCGCTTAGGTGCAGGTATTTGCGTCGCTCCGAGCTGAGGCTGGCTACGTGGTCTGAAATCTTTGTGGCCAGCTCCTTCAGCGTAGTCTCCGTCTCTGCGTCGGAGCCTTCTATATATATCGGTATGCTCCGGAAGTCCACGTTGCGACCTTTGGAGAAGGTCTGCAGGGGGTAAAGGACGCCGTAGCGACGTGCCTTCCCTGCGAAAAGGCTTAGGGGCAAGCTGCCTGCCGTGTGTACGAACAGCGCGTCGGGGTGCAGGGGGCACAGCGTGTCGACCACGTGCGCCACGGCGTCGTCCGATACACATATTATATATAGGTCTCCCGCGGGCAGCGCCCGGAGGTCGTCCGTCGCCGTGCAGCCCAAGCGCTCGGCCAGCTCCCGGGCGTGAGCCGACGTACGGCTGCAAACTGCGCCTATGTCGACGCCGGCTGTTTGCAGGGCTTGGGTTAAGTGGGTGGCCACGTTCCCGGCCCCCACTATCTGTGCTCTCATTGCTGGAAGCGTTTGGAGGCGCGCAGCAGGTGGCGCGTCATGGAGATGAGCTCTTGGGTTTCTTGCAACATGTTTAGGTAGAGCATGGCCGCACGTATGTTGTTCTCCTCCTGTTGTAGGTGGTCTTGCTGGCTATGCCGCATTTGCGAGAGGCGGCTCTTCAGGGCGTTGCCGTCCACGAGCACCTCGTCTGAGCCTTTGAAGTTTCCGCTCTTAATCATCTCGCCGGTGCGTTGCAGCAGCTTGTCCACTTCGTTGCATATCGGGATGAACTCGTCGACGTCCTCCTTCGGAAGGGGGTTGAAGTTGTTGTCAACGTGCTCCATGGCGGGTTCCAGCATACGTTTCAGGCAGTAGATGATTTGCGTAAGGTTGTTGGAGCCGAGGTGGAACCATGTGTTTTTCTCTACGGCTTGCAGGTAGTCTATGCGTCGCATACCGACGATTTCCTTCCGTCGGTAGCGCTTCCATTTGTCTTTGGCGTTTTCAATGTCGTGCGAGGCTTGGCGCAGCTGTCGTATATTCTCATTCATCACGCCGCTGGTGATGTTTCGGAACGTCTTGCGGAACACTTCTACCATCTCCACCTGCGTCGTTGTGACGTGTTGAAGGAGTAGCCGCCACGTCTCCTGCTTGTCTTTTGAGCGTACGAGCTGTCGGAATACGACGTCAACGGTCTCCTGCTCCTGCTTCTGTTTGAACTTGCGATTGTTGCGCACGAGCACGGCGGCCACGACGAGTATTACGGCGCCCATGCCGAAGACGCCTGCCGTGTGGTTCACGACTCCGATGCAGAGGCTCAGGATGAAGGCCGCTCCGGCGGTGATGAACCAGCCGCCAACGACGGTGAAGACGCCCGTGATGCGATACACGGCCGTCTCGCGCCCCCAGGCTCGGTCGGCAAGGCTTGACCCCATGCCCACCATGAAGGCTACGTACGTCGTGGAGAGCGGCAACTGCAGCGACGTGCCTACTACGATTAGGAAACCGGCCAGCACCAGGTTCACGCTGGCTCGCACCAGGTCGAAATTGGCGCCTTCGGGCATTTCTGCCTCTTCGGAGTTGAAGCGGCTGTCTATCCACGCCTTCATTCCCTTCGGCTCCAGCTTCGTCACGGCGGCGTTTACATTCAGTACGTTGCGCACCAGCGTACGTGCTATCTTGCTGCTGCTGAATACCTCCTCGCCCTCGCTTTGTGAAGCCAGGCTGTTACTATTTTCCACCACCTTACGTGCCTTCTTTGAGAGGCACAGGGCGATGACCATGATTACTCCGGAACCCACGAGGAAGAAGGGCTTCATCCCGTTGAATAGCGCGTTCGTAGAGGATCCGGCCAGGACGTTCATGGTGTAGGTGTGCGGATCGGCGCCCGTCGGGTAGAAGTCGATGAAGCTTTCCAGCGCCGAGAGGGGCACGCCGATGAAGTTTACCAAGTCGTTCCCCGCGAAAGCCATGGCCAGGGAGAACGTGCCAAACATCACGATGATGCGGAATATGTTCACGCGCAGAAAGTCCAGCAGCAGTGTCAGTAGACAGAAGAAAACGAGGCAGCCGAGTATGATCTCCCCGGTGTGCGACCCGATGAAGTCCTTCGCGCTCTGCGGTACGAGGGACGAACCCTTTGCGCCGATGATGAGCAGGAAGTACATGATGCTCGTGATGGAGATGCCGCCAAAGAAGGGGCGGAACCATCGGCCGCGGTGCTTAAAGTCGAACGTGAAGATGACGCGCGCTACCCACATGACGATGAGGCCGAACACGAAGGCGATGGCCACGCTCAAGAAGATGCTGATGATGATTTGCAGCGCTTTGTCCGTGTTTATCAGGTCAGCGTAGGGCGCTGCCTTGAAGAGAGCCAACCCCGTGCTGCCGCCCAGCAGGCCGAAGACCATGGATACGGTGGTCGAGGTAGGCAGCCCCAGCGTGTTGAACACATCCATCAAGATAATGTCCGTGGCTGTCACGGCAAGGCAGATGCATATCACGTCGTCGAAGGCGAAGAGCGTAGGGTTCATGATGCCGTGGCGCGCCACGTCCATCATGCCGTTGCTCGTAGCGGCGCCCACAAAGATGCCTACGGCCGCTACGGAGATGAGCGCCTTGAAGGTGGCAGCCTTGGAGCCCATGCCGGGACTCATGAACGGCACGGCGCTGCCCGCCACGCCCACGCTGAGGTCGCACACCGCCAGGGCGACGAGAAACAGCAGTATCCCTAAGTACAGGGTAGTCATTTGGGTGGATTGTAGGTTTTCGTTGCGAATTTATAAAATCCTGCAAAAAACGCAAAGCTCCCCTTTTTTATATTTTACCCCCGTGTAGAGACCACATGGTGTACCCGGCCATCGGCTGATTTTTGCTTGTATTGAGGCTATCTTCCTTACTTGAATGTTACGAACCCAAAGAGCAAAACCCTGTTTGAATAAGAAAATGGACATACTAAAAAGAGATGTCGTAACGGCACCTCTTTGATCTTTTGATCTTGTATTCTCTCTAAAGATTGCAGATAACCTTGTTCAGGTCAAGCAACTTAGTTTCCGATTCAGCAATGATGCCGTCGGTTGATAGGACTTCCTTAAGCAAGGATTCTACCTGCATCTTCTGTTCGGGATTGAGGCTACTTACAGTAAAAATAGCCTCATTCATGTCCAAAGCGTCCGCTTCTTTTAGCTTATCAGTATACTGACCTTTCTGAAGATTGGAGGCTTTCATGAGGCTTTTAAGAACTCCATACTCTTCAATACTAACAGCTTTGTCAATCTCAGCCATAGTCTTGGCTAATTTAAGGACGGCTAAAGCCAATAGTTGTAGAAGTTTTGGTTGCTGTAAATCATTGGCTTTACGCCATAGCTTTCCCCTACAAGAGAACAGAATTTTGCCACCGAGTCTTGCCGCTGCTTCCTGCTCCAATCATCAAAATGACCCGTCTCGACATCTACCATCGGCACAAGATCTTGTTCTTCTGGCTTTACTGTGCTACGAAAGAATTTGAACTGGTCGTCAATACTGAACTTTGATGTCAGAAAGAGATAGGAGCCAAATGGCAATCCCATACCTTTAGCCATATCCACGTTATAGTCATAGTTGATATCTTTCACGCCCTTACTCGATACGGGTCGAATATAAATAAACCTTATTTTCTTGTTCTGTGCTACTTCCTTCCATTGTATCGTTCCCTGATATTGAGACACGTCTATGCCGTCATAATCGCCATCACTACATGGTAATCCCTAAAGATTGTCCACAAAGGCTTCATGGCATACGGATGCTCTATGTCAATAGTTGTCTTGTTGTGTTTATGAAATACTATGAGCAGTATTGCCGCCAACAATACTATTGCGAGCAACAGTTTTATTATGCTTTCTTTTATTAGAGAGCCATTCCATGAAGAAACTCTTATGCGGGTATGCTTTACCGTTTTCTTTAGCGACTACCTTCCGTAAATCTTTGCGATATACATCAGTTCTCCTGCTGCATATTCGCTACATAGAGGATCATTAATTATTTCCTCAAGGAGTAGTTTCGCTTCGTCTATCATTCCCCAGTCTATCAGCGTATATGCCTTGCGACGTTTTAGGAAGGCATGGAGAAAATTCCTAGTATTCTCATCTGTGTCGACATGCTGTAATAGCAGCTTGTTAATGATTGACATTGACCTTACATCCTTGGTGTTTACAAGACAGTTGACATATTCTGTAAGGTATTCCACATTATGTGCGCCCATTCCCAATCTTAGATAATATTCCGCAACATCGGGCAGCATCAGTTCCATAAAGCAGAACCCCGTCTCTGCGGCTGCCTCCTTGCATGCCATTTTCTCATCATCAGTGAGACCATTATACTTAGCAATAAGCATACGGAATGTATGCAGACTACCTACCAGTGCTTCCATTATCTGAAAGTTTTGACTTAATGAGGCAACGCTTGAGTTGATTTCATGAAGAGACTGAGAAAAGTCATATTCGTATGGCTTCATCGCTACAATAAAAGATTTGTATTGCGGTGTGATGCCATCTTGTAGCGACATCATGTCTGCATCATTTGTAAATGATGGTATCATTATATCTATACGAGCCAGTTCTGTTTTGGGAATGGCACTGACATGCATGATGATACAACCATCATAGCATAATATAGATTTGTCATCCTTCAAGCCACACTGCTTATAGTGCCGTGAATAACTGAAAACGGCAGTGGTGTTGTCTTGTAGAATCTCAGAAAGTCTCTCGTTCCAAATCTCGTCATAATTGTCGGTGCGCTCACAAGAGAAGTCACAGTCATTATGTCGGCAGATGACCATGGAAAGAATGTTTTCTTTGCGGATGCGTAGTAATTGTGAGAAGATGAAACCTATTGATAAATATGGCAAATCTTTTGATGCCCTGTCTGCCATTGCAATTTTAGCTTGGTCATAGGTTTGTTTCAGCCATGTCAATTCTTTTTCTTTCAGATTGCCAAGATTCATTCCCATATAAAGCATCGAGCGATAATCACTGACCAATGCAAACATTTGGTTTTCCTCGTATTCGATGTCGGAATTGAAGAAGCGTGCGACTTCATAATAGTGGTATGCTGCACATGGATCAAAGCTCCCCATAAGGCATTTCGCTATGTTGCGGTTGAGCAGGCTGTAAAAGTCTCCATGATTTATATTCTTCGCTGGCTCATTCAAGGTGTTGAGAACACGTTTGAAATAAATCAGAGCATCATAATATCTGTTTTGTTGCAACATCCAGTTTGCATACCCAAAACTGTATGAGGCTGGTCCCATTCCATATACGCCTCTGTACAAGGCAAGGTGAGTGTTGTCTTCTACGACTTTGCCTTCCTTGACACATTGTAATAATTCGGTTTCTGTCTTTTCATAGAATTCCTTCCACGGAGTTATATCAGCCTTACTCGTCCTGTAAGCCAATGTCAACCTGTGGAATCTCGGCAGGTTTCTGCCTTTTTCAACACGTTTGTCATCAAATGTGTTTGTGCCACTGACCATACTATACACACGTGTATAATAAATGTCAGGGGTATTGTCCATCGTGCGGAAGTACAATACAATCGGAAGTCCTTTGTCACGTGTCAACGTCATAGTGACATTCTCTCCTTGCAAGGGATGCACCTCACCTTTGTCGTCTTTACGTATAAGGAAGTCAAGTACGTTTATTTCGCGAATCTCGTCAGCATCCTTTACAAAAATCGGGTCTTTAGAACCGGTTATGTTTACTTGACAAATGGAAAGTCCAGTTACGTGCGATGAGACATCTTCCTGCATGAGAAAGTCTACGACCTCTCCAAGCTCTATTTTCTCATCATAATCAAAAAGAGGCATCTTTCTCTCCTGGTGTCTGTATTCTGCCTCTCCCCGGAGAAAGAAATCTGTAAAAGGATTATGTTCAAAATCAATGGGTGATAGCCCAAAGTCTTGAGTTAAAGCCCCCTGGTTGTTTTTATTGCTGAACAAGCCTTTTTATTTTGTCTATTATTCCCATATTGTAATTACTTTTGATTTCATTGAGTCATACCTATTCTCTACTTCTCTTTCTCAAACTCTAAAATCTCTGCTTGTTTTAACCGGAAAAAACGTAACAGGTATGATTTGGGAACAAAGCATTGAAATTGATATAACCCGTGCTATTGTATCATCTTTAAGTTTTAAAAAGAGGCTCTATAACGAAATGTATGGATAATCGAATTTTAGTTTGTCGCTGACGAAGTATTCCATATCAATGAGAAATTTGAAATGAGGGCGAAACCTCTGACTCTCCGTTTTGCGAGCTGTATTTTCTGATTTATCTCTTCAAGAATTCCATTGTTCACTCCGGGGCTGGTAAAGTTTGTAATTACGCCGCTCCAATGCACCTTAATGGTCTTTACAAACTTCTTTATGTAAGTAAGGCTTGTCTTCATGACGGCTTCACGCCACTTCTCAAGATAGGCTTTTGCCTGCGTCACCGTTTCTATTGTTCTGTTAATCGCTGGAAGGAACCGCGGTAAGTCCAAAGGGAGAGCCATTTGTTTGCCGACTTTCAAGAACGCCCTTAGTTTACTTTCGTTAGCCACACGTTCCTTCGTTGGAGAGTTAGCATACACTCCAAGCAGCCTGTATGGATTGTCGTTAATGATGTCCATGCCGGTTTTTTATCCCTCATACCGACTGGCTGCCACGCCGGAATAAAACTTCTGATTGTTTTTTAAGCCTACATAATATAACAAAACGTGGAGCCAGTCTGCTTGCCCGTTCCACCATGTGAGGCTCTCGCATTGCCTTGTTCGTCGAAACGAGCAACGCTGAAAGCCCCACGCAGATGAATTATATAAGAGGCATTATTGCCCGAAGGCAATAATCCCCAATACAATGCATCCAAAGTGGTGTTCCCGTTGCTTTGCCTTTGACGAACAGTTGAATTTGCGAGATTCCACATGGTCAAAACCAAAGCGTACAGTTACGCCTTATATATATAATGTATGTGTCCCGTTCTGGACATGCCATCTCTTTGACTATCCCCTTATGTGCTTTGCTGAATATCTTGCTAAGACAAACAGCCAAAGACTCAGGTGCGGTTCACAAGCGCAAATCTACAAAGTTTTTTTTGATGTAAGTATTCTTTCGGCAGAAAAATAGAATCCCCCTGTGAAATACAATAGTGCAGACCAGCAAGTGCGGCTTGTTCGTTCGTAGCTCGGACATAGTTTTTGTCTAACCGCGGGTTTACAATTGTAAAGCCACGGTTAGACAATTGTAAAGCCACGGTTAGACAATTGTAAACCCATGGCTGTACAAAAAATAGGTCGGATGTAGCAACCGGGGAATGACGTGGGCAGAGCAATGCAAGCCCGGCGGCCATGCTCAAAGGCACACGGTTTTGCTGCGGGCGGGGATACCGCGCTGGTGGGGGTTTTACCCCAAATCGGGTATTGCCTGCCCTGCGTGATTGTCGCACCTTTGCACTCGCGAAACTATGTTTTACAGTTATTACGTTAATCTTAACCATTGTTTAAACCGAACCTCAATATGAGTAATATTACCCTGCGCGCCCTCGCGGTGGCCGCGCTCGTAGCAGGTGGCGCTCTGGGCGTGCAAGCCCAGGAGAGCGCTGCTGACAGCGTGATGAACCACACGACGGGCAGTCGTCTGACGATAGGCGGATACGGCGAAGTGGCCTACAGCCGGAATTTCTATAGCGACAACGGCTACCGCTACAGTCGCCCCGCAACCTACAAGAACGATAAGAGCCACGGCCGCTTCGACATACCGCACGCCGTCATATACTTGGGCTACAACTTCGGCAAGGGCTGGAGCTTCGGCACGGAGATAGAGTTTGAGCACGGCGGCACGGGGTCGGCCGTAGAGTATGAGTCGGACGAATCCATCGAATACGAGAACGAGACGGAGAAAGGCGGCGAGGTGGAGCTGGAGCAGTTCTGGCTGCAAAAGTCCTTCGGCAACTGGCTCAACGTGCGCGCCGGACACATCGTGGTGCCCTTCGGCCTTGTCAACGCCCACCACGAACCGCTGAATTTCTTCACCGTATATAGGCCGGAAGGAGAGAACACCATACTGCCCTCAACGTGGCACCAGACGGGCGTTTCCCTTTGGGGCAAACCTCTACGCTGGTTGCGTTACGAGGCGCAGTTCTTGGCCGGATTGGACGCCTTTAAGTTCAACCGCCTGAACTGGATTGGCGAGGGAACGTCAAACCCCTTCGAGTTTGAAGTGGCCAACAAATACGGCGGCATGCTCCGCTTGGATTTTTACCCCGTGGACGGGCTGCGCGTGGGATTAAGCGGATACTACGGCCGCAGTATGCACAACAGCTATCCCCACGACATGGAGAGCGGGGCGAACAAGAAGATTCACGGCAACATCTATTTGGGCGCCATTGATTTCACCTTCAACCGATTCAACCTCATCGTGCGCGGCAATGCCGACTATGGTTACGTGAGCGACGCCGACGCCATAAGTCGTCTCACCAAGCCGCAGACGCAGTACGTGAAGCCCTACGAGAGCACCTGGTTCGGAAGTCACGCCATAGCCACGAGCATTGAGGCCGGCTACGACATCTTCTCCTTCATCCCCACCCTGAAGGCCAACAACCAGAAGCTCTACGTCTTTGGCCACTACGAATACTACGACTCCTACATCGGTGCCAACACTAAGACCTACACCCGCAAGCGCATCTACGCCGCCGGCGTGAACTATTATCCCATACCGCAGATTGGCATTAAGGCAGAATACAACTACCGCGACCTCGACTCGCGCTACAACCCCGAGCCCAGCGTCAACATAGGCGTAGTCTATGAAGGCTTCTTCGACATCTTCGGTCGGAAGCACCGCAAGGCATGCGCCGCCCAAGCACCGCAGACCGACCCGCAGCTCCTGGAACGCATGAACGAGATGCAGCGCCAGATAGACGAGCTTAAACAGCGCAAGCCGGAGACGCGCGTTGAGAAGGTGACCCAAGTGGAGCGCGACGTCGTTGACGGACGTCACGTCGTCACCTTCGCGCAGGGCAGCAACGTCCTCTCAGACCAAGCAAAGGCTACGCTCGACAAGATAAGCTCCGGAGTCACCGTGGACATTGAGGCATACGCTTCACCCGAGGGGTCGGAGCAGCGCAACCGGCAGCTGTCCGACCAGCGTGCCCAGGCCGTGAAGGATTACCTTCAGGCACGCGGTGTCAACGTAAGCTCCGCTTCCAGCAAAGGCGCACAGGACGAATACAGCAACCGTATAGCTATCGTCACCGTGAAGTAATAAGCGGAAGCGCGGTAGCTATTCATCCACGAAACAACACAAACCATCAAAACCAAATACACAGCAATGAAAAAGACAAAGTTTCTTGCGATGCTCCTCTTTGGAGCGTTCGCCATGGGGTTCACCTCATGCAGCGACGACGATGACGACGAGCGCACGGACGTCCCGGGCTACCTCACAGACACCGAACAGGCAGAGATAGCCGCTCAGCAGGCCATCGCCCCGACCTTCACGGCCATTGCAAACACCTACGTGAACGACGTAGTTTATCCAACCTATACCGACTTGGCCAACGACTGCCAGACGCTCTACACCGCCTGCCAGGAGCTTTACGCCAAGAAGCAAGCCGGCACCCTGAAGCAGAGCGACATCGACGCCGCCTGCGACGCCTTTAAGGCAGCCCGCGAGCAGTGGGAGCGCTCCGAGGCCTTCCTCTATGGCGCAGCCTCGGACAACGACATAGACCCGCACATCGACTCCTGGCCCCTCGACCAAGACCAGATGCTTACGGCCATGACTAACGCAACGCTGCTTTCCGAACTGAAAGGTAGCAACCCCTCCTACTACGTATGGCTCAACAACGGTGACTTCGACTCCACGCTGGGCTTCCACGGACTTGAGTTCGTGCTCTTCCGCGACGGCGCTAACCGCACGGAAGAAAAGTTCAACGCCACCTACGACGACTTCGTTGACGGCTCCAACGACTTTACCTCCGTGCAGACCCTCGACGAGGCAGCCTTCGCTTCAGCCGTTGCAGGCGACCTTCGCAACATGACGTACCTGCTCGCCTACGGATGGGAAGGCCCCAACACCTCGGCAGGCCTCCGTTTCTACAACCTGCTGAACAGCGACGCCAGCTACATCTTCTCGCCCTACCAGCACAAGGGTCTCGCACCCAACGACCAGACTTACGGCGTTTACCTGCTCTCGGGTCAGTACCACACCACGGCACAGGGCTGGGGACAGTCCATGTATCAAATCCTCGTAGCCGGCTGCTCCAACATCTGCTCCGAGGTTTACCAGCAGAAGCTTGACCAGGCTCTCCGCGCATACACCAGCCATGGTACTTCCACGCACGAGAACGAGGATACGGGTGAAGCTGAGCTTGACGCTATCGATTACATCGAGTCGCCTTACAGCCACCGTTCCTACATCGACTATCGCGACAACATCTACAGCATTAAGAACACCCTCTACGGCACGCGCGACGTCGCAGCTACCTCGCCGGTAAGCAACTCTATCATGAAGTACCTGCAGGACAACAATTCCGAGATGGCCTCCGAGCTGGATAGCCGCCTTAAGGCAGCCATCCAAGCCCTAACTACAGCCAATGAGAACGGCAGCTTCGTCGGCGACATCAGAAGCGGGAATATTACCAACGCCACAAACGCTCGTGATGCCGTTAACGAACTCGACGACTACCTGGTAGAAGTCGGCACATGGTTTGCTCAACAAGGTAACAAGTAAAACATACCCGTCCACAAACACGGACTATACAAACACATCACTTTGCACACGCAGGCGGCAGGCCTCGCGCCACCGCCTGCGGGAAGCAAGGAAGCCAACAATCGGCATTGCAGCATTGCTTGAGGGCGGCCACGCCAGCAAGCAACGCTGTTGGCTTTAAACATTTGAGTTATGAAAACAAAAATGTTCTTGCTGTCAATGGCCGCCACGGCCTTGACCTTTCCCCTTTCGTCTTGTTCAGATGAGAACAGCGAGATCCAGTCTGACGACGACTTCGTGCCCGAAGCTGCCTACATAGGTAAGAGCGTAGGGAACTTTGACGCCAGCGAATGGTATCCGGGTGGCGAGCTGGGAACGACGACCAACGTCTCGGGCAACTGCTATAGCGACGAATCGCCCGCAGTTGGAGACCAAGGACTCCTGAGACCCTTCTTCCAAGGCGAAGACCTTTTCGAAAAGAACTACACCTATTCTTGGGCAAACAAGGCCTATAAAGGTCTTGGCCCGGCCAGCACGCGCTCATCCTGCCTCGACTGCCACCCAAGCTACGGTCACGGCAAGTGGATGTCCACCTATAAGACGGCATACGGCAACGGCAACGGATACCTCCTCGTTGTATATCATCCTACGGGCGCCGATGCGAGCAACTCCGACGGGTGGTCGAGCGACGGTCCCTACGTAAGCGAAGTTACCGCCATGCCGCAAACCCAAGCCCAGACGCCATTCCTCCCGCCCATTGACGAAGACCAGATTAACATGAGCTGGAAGACGCTTGACGCTATGGAAAGCGGCCTTTCCTTTACCTTCCCCAATGGCGGAGACACCTACTCGCTGCAGTACCCGGAGATAACCATTCCCAAGAGCGCCTTCAACACCGACCCGACGCCCTACGAAACGGGCAACGTCGCCGTGCGCCTCGAGACAACCATCGGAGTCATCGGCGTCGGCTTGATAGATGCCATCCCCTCCGACTCTATCAAAGCGCAGTACAAGAAAGAATCTGACTACTTCAAATCTGCCGGCTTGGATGTCTCGGAGTATATCAACCAAAACTACTACAACTCGACGGCAGATGACTGGGGCGCGAGCGCACTCTACAAAAATTTTGGTAGCGCAGGCTACTATGCTGACGGGACAGCCTCTTCCAACGCTACAGGTCCCGTGAAGCGCTTCACGTATGCCCTGACGCGCGGTTCGTTGCAGGACGGTCCCGGCGCAAATGCCATTTGGAACATTACAAACGTGACCCGTCCCGACCGCCATTACCTCTACACCACGAAGGCTTGGGCTAAGAAGATGTCCGAGACCGAGAGTGTCATAGACTATATCCAGCAATACGGCAATGACCCCACGAACCCGCTGCTCTATCCCTACTACGCTGACGGCACCCGCGAGGGAATCGCTGAACGCGTAAACCTGCTGCTCGGCCTCAACACCGCAGCCGACAGCGCTACGTACCGGCAGTATTTCGTTGACCCTTACGGCGAGGAGCAAACGGCTGACCAGTGGTATTCTTTTATGGTATGGCATCGCGGCCTTTCCATACCGCGCGCCCGCGACCTTAACGACACCGACGTGCAGCGCGGAAAGCAGCTCTTCATGGAGTGGGGATGTGCTCAGTGCCACCGGCCGAAGTGGCAGACCACGGAAGACAACTATTGGTCGCCCGCGATGATTCAGGGCAAGCCCCTGCCGCAGTATAAGAACCAGACCATCTATCCCTACAGCGACTTCGTGCAGCATAAGCTCTACATGAAGAACAACATCCACGGTTCGTGGTGTCGCACCACGCCGCTATGGGGTCGTGGCCTTTCGCTAATCAATACGGGTCGGGAGGATCGCCTCCACGACTGCCGTGCGCGGAACGAAACAGAGGCCATCATGTGGCACTGCTACAGCAAGAAGAGCCACTCCTACTCCTCTGCCCTCAACTTCTACAACGCTTCCAAGGCCGATCGCGACTGCGTCGTGAAGTTCCTGCGTTCTATCTGACGCCGGCGCCTTGGCATCGCCATCCGAGGGCGGCTTGCGGGTTTAAGCCTGCGAGCCGCCCTTTTTCCGTGCGCTTTTGCGTACTTTTGTGCCTCGTATAAACTTGAATGAAAGCCTTATGTGGAAGAAAGTCTCCCTCGTGTGCTACGTCCTCGTGCTCTTGGTGCTTGCCGCAGCCACGGTAATGGAGAAGAATCGCGGCACGTCGTTCGTTCAGGACGCCGTTTACGGCGCTTGGTGGTTCGTGGCGCTTTGGGGCGTGCTTGCTGCGGCCGGTGCCGTCTACATAGTGCGGCGGCGTGTGCGCCATGTCCCTACGTTGTTGCTGCATGCGTCGTTCCTCGTCATACTCCTCGGCGCCTTGCTCACCCACGTTACGTCTCGGCGCGGTATGATGGAGTTGCGCCCGGGGTCGGCTACGGACAGCTACTATGTTGATCGGGGCGCCGAGGGCGTCGCCGTCCACCACCTCCCCTTCCGGCTATGCCTGGAGCGCTTTGAGACGCGCTACCATGCCGGTACGGACGCGGCCTCCGACTACGTCTCGCGCTTCACCGTCATCGACGGTGCGCAGCGCCTTCCTGCCCGGGTCTCCATGAACCATATCTTCAGCTATCGCGGCTACCGCTTCTACCAGGCCTCCTTTAGCGCCGACGGGCGCGGCACTGTCCTGTACATAAACAGCGACCCTTGGGGCATACCCGTCACCTATACCGGCTATGCCCTGCTTTTTCTCTCCCTGCTTTGGCTTTTGTTTGATCCCCGGGGGCAGTATCGCCGCGTGCTGCGCAGTCCGCTGCTGCGGCGCGGCGCGCTTGGCTTGCTATTGCTTTGCGCCGTGCCCCGTGCCGAGGCGCAGCAAGTAGCGCCCCGCCCGGAGGCTGCCGAACTCGGCAAGCTCTGCATGCTATATAACGGCCGTATCTGCCCGGTGCAGACCTATGCCCTCGACTTCTGCAAGAAAATCTATGGCGCCCGCACTTATAAAGGCTTCACGGCCGAGCAGGTGCTAACAGGTTGGCTCTTTTTCGGCCGCGATTGGGCGAACGAGCCTTTTATCCACATCAAGGGGCGCGAGCTCCGCGAGACGTTGCAGCTTGATGCCTACTGCTCCCTGCGCAGCCTCTTCAACCCCCTTGCCCCCGGCGGCTACGTCTTGGGCACCCTTGTCGAGGAATATTACGGTGGTGAGCGAGACAAGCTCCACGCCCAGGCGGCCGACGTGGATGCCAAATTGATGCTTATCATGCAGCTCCAAACGGGGCAGGCGCTCAAGGTGCTGCCCTATACCGCTGCGGGACGTACCACGTGGTACGCTCCCGCAGACACCCTTCCCCCGTCGTTGGGCGCCGAGCGGGCGAAGTATTTCGGCGAGGTGTTTCCGCGGATGACTTCCGTCTTGCGACACGGCGACACTGCCCGTATGGACTCTATCCTGACGGAGTTGCAACAATACCAGCGCCGGAACGCCGGGGCCACGCTCCCCTCGTCCGCCCGTTACCGCGCTGAGCGCGCCGGCAACGCCGTGCCCTTCGCCACCATCCTTTTTATGGTGAACTTAGCCTGCGGCCTAGTGGCGCTCGGCTACCTCGTCTTTCGCCTCACTCGCCGGCGGCGGCTGCGCCTTTTCGACGTAGGGCTTCCCCTCGTCCTGCTGCTCTCGTTTCTCGCCCTGACGGCGACCCTCGCCTTGCGCTGGACGGCCAGCGGAAACGTCCCCATGTCGAATGGCTACGAGACGATGCTCACCGCCGCTTGGTTCGTAGAACTCATCGCCCTGCTGCTGTGGCGTCGCTTCCCCGTAGTGCCCGCTTTCGGCCTGTTGCTCTCCGGCTTCTTCCTTTTGGTGAGCCATATCAACCAGATGGACCCCGCCATAGGCCAGCTGATGCCCGTCTTGAACAGCCCCCTGCTCAGCGTTCACGTCAGTATCATTATGATGGCCTACGCTCTGCTCTCGTTCACCTTCCTTTGCGGCGTCCTCGGCCTGTGTCTGCGGCGCCATGCCGCCACGCTGCAAGCACTCAGCGGCGTCTTCCTCTATCCCGCCGTTGTCATGCTCGCCTTGGGCATATTTATCGGCGCCGTGTGGGCAAACATCAGCTGGGGGCAGTACTGGAGCTGGGACCCCAAGGAGACCTGGGCGCTCATCACCCTGCTCACCTACGCCCTGCCCCTGCACGGCGCGTCGCTACCCTTCTTCCGCAAGCCCGTGGCTTACCACGCCTACCTCACGCTGGCCTTCCTGACCATCCTGATGACGTATTTCGGCGTGAACTACGTCCTTGGCGGCATGCACAGCTACGCCTGACGGCGCAATACCGGTGCGGCGTAAAGCCAAAACGTAAACACGGGAAACGTTAGCGCCCCGATAGGGCATCAGCAAAACGGCAACCAACGCGCTTGTTGGCTGCCGTTTTGTTTGCAAAAAGGCTTAGAAAGTGACAGATTGCCTTTTTCCACCTCCCGACATCTCCTGTTTTCCTTTTCTATTCGTTTGTGAAATAGTAAGTTAAGGGTGTCGGCTGACAAGTCCGACCTGTCAGCTGGCACGTCCGACTTATCAGCTGACAAGTCCGACTTATCAGCTGGCACGTCCGACTTATCAGCTGACAAGTCCGACCTATCAGCTGACACTTCCGACCTGCCGGCTGACATTTCGGATGTACGTTCCTGCAAAGGCCGTCCGCTCCGCAAGAAGCGTTTAGGAAAGCGCGCGAGCGGGTAGCTATCCCGCCTTTTCGCAGGCGCTGCCGAGTGAAGCGGGGCAGGGTAGGGCGGCAGGCGGAAAACGCCGACGCCCCCTTGGGGTTTCTGCCCGGCTTTCGTACCTTCGCCGTCGGAACATTGAACCCTATAAGAAGACATGAAGCTGTTTCCCCTATTTAAAAAGAAGCCCTCGGCGCAAGACAAGGGCTGGCGCGTGGGTGGCTTGGAAGATTTCATGACGCTCATACGCGTATATTATCAGGCCGTACTGGCAGGAAACCTCGGCATAAGCAACCTGGCCGCTTTGCCCGACCTGCGCGTTTTTAAGCAGGCGCTGCACGTCCCCACCGTGAACAATAAGCTCGGTGTGGGCGAGAAGAACCGCTGCAAGAAGATGCTGGGCGAAATCTACGGCCTGCCGTCCTCCTTCTTCCAGGAGATAGATGCCAGCATCAAGCGCAACTGCCGCAACGTCAGCCAGGTGCAGACGTTTCTCTACACCTTCCAAGGCTTCACGCAGGAACTCATGATGCTCGTGGGCAACCTAATGAAATGGAAGTTTCGCGTCCCCTCCTTCATGCGCTCCGCACTGCGCACGCTGACGGAGAAAACCATCCATGACATTATGACGAAAGAGAAGTGGAAGGACGCAGGCCAGCGCAAGTCCGTCATGACCGTGCGCCACTACCGGCACCAGCTGGGCTACTCGGAGGCCTGGATGACGGAACTCGTCTTCCACATCCTCATCCTGGCCAAGAAAGAGCCGAAGCCTAAGGACCAAGACGAGAAGAAGAAGTAAGTCCGGCTCAACCGCTTACCCCGTCGGCGCACGTTGGATAAGCAAAGCTCTAACGGGAGCGCCCGAGGGGTTAAGAATGAAAAAGTTGCGCGCGCAGGAAGGCTAATCGCCCGCCTTTTCGTATCTTTGCTCCCGTGAAGCGTTTCGCGCGCGGACACCTCGGACTTTCGGCTCGGCAGGGCACGACAGTCCGGCCGTCTGTCGGAATGCAAACCTCGCCCGCATGACCAAAGAAGAAGAAAACGAGCTCCGCACCTTCGAGACGCGCGTCCGCCAATTGCTGTTGGCCTACAACGCGTTGAAGGCAGAGAATCGCCGGCTGCAAGAAGCCCTTGCATCGCGCGAGGAAGCGCTCACAGCGGCCGGCGAGACAGCGCGCCGCTTGCAAGAAGACTACGCCCGGCTGCGCATGGCCAAGATGATGGCCATCAGCAACGGCGACCTCAAGGAGGCGCGCCGCCGCGTAGACCGACTGGTGCGGGAAGTGGACAAATGCATCGCCCTGCTCGGCGTCTGAACGCCGCGCGCCCCGCCGACCCCGCCGACCTTCGCCCCACAAGCCTATGGACTCCCCCGAAAACCCCACATCACCCGATATAGGAACGCAGCCCGTCGTCGTCAACCTGCTGATAGGCAAGGTTCAGATGCCGCTGCGCGTCCCTGCCGACCAGGAAGCCACCTTCCGCAACGCCGCGAAGATGGTCAACAGCCGCCTGAGCCGCTACGAGACGCGCTTCCCCGGCCTCAAGAGCGAGAACTACCTGACCACCGTGCTGCTGGACATGGCCGTGCGCACCCTGCAAATGGCCGAGCGCGAGGACACCAAACCCTACACCGACACCCTGCGACAGCTGACCGCCGAGATAGAAGAAGCCCTCGGCGAAAACAACGCACAATAGCCCCACAATCGAGGATATGGGAAAAGAAATCAAGACTGAATAACCGCAAGCACCTGCCCAACGCACCACCCCGGACCGAGGAGGCGCGCTGACAGGTGCTTTTGCTCTTTTATAACCTAACAACACAAACATGTTTACGAATATCATACTGCTCATCGTTGGGCTCTTGGTCGGCGCCGGCGCCGGCTACGGCACCTTCCGCTACATCCTCAAGGGAAAACATGACAAGGCCATGGAAGACGCCGCCCGCGAAGCACAAGTGCTCAAGGAAACAAAACTACTCGAAGTTAAAGAGAAATTCCTAAACAAGAAGTCCGAACTCGACAAGGAAGTACAGCAGCAAAACCAGAAACTGCAGGCAGCTGAGAACCGACTGAAGCAACGTGAGATAAACCTAAACCAACGCCAGGAAGAGCTGAGCCGCCGCCGCCAAGAGCTGGACGGCCAGCAACAACGCATAGCCGGCCAGCAGAAAGCCCTGCAAGGCCGCGAGGCCGAGCTGGAACGCCTTCAGCGGCAAGAGCAAGCCAAGCTCGAAGAGCTAAGCGGCCTCTCGGCCGAAGAGGCTAAGAAGCGCCTCGTAGAAAGCCTGAAGGACGAAGCCCGCACAGACGCCCAGTCGTACATTAACGACATCATGGACGACGCCAAGCTTACCGCAAACAAGGAGGCAAAGAAGATAGTCATCCAGACCATACAGCGCGTAGCCACCGAGACGGCCATAGAAAACAGCGTCACCGTATTCCACATTGACAGCGACGAGGTGAAAGGTCGCATCATAGGCCGCGAGGGGCGTAACATCCGCGCGCTGGAGGCCGCCACAGGCACGGAAATCGTGGTGGACGACACACCGGAAGCTATCGTAATCTCAGCCTTCGACCCCGTGCGGCGAGAAGTATGCCGCCTTGCCCTGCACCAGCTCATTGCCGACGGACGCATCCACCCCGCCCGAATAGAAGAAGTCGTGGCCAAGGTAAAGAAGCAGGTAGAGGAGGAAATCATCGAAACGGGCAAACGTACCGCCATAGACCTCGGTATCCACGGCCTGCACCCCGAACTTGTTCGCATCGTAGGTAAGATGAAATATCGCTCATCCTACGGCCAGAACCTGCTACAGCACGCCCGCGAAACGGCAAACCTCTGCGCCGTCATGGCCAGTGAGCTCGGCCTGAACCCAAAGAAGGCCAAGCGCGCCGGACTCCTGCACGACATCGGAAAAGTGCCCGACGAGGAAAACGAGCTGCCGCACGCATTGTACGGCGCAAAGCTTGCAGAAAAATATAAAGAGAAGCCGGAAATCGTCAACGCCATCGGAGCGCACCACGACGAAATGGAAATGACGACGCTCCTTGCTCCAATCGTGCAGGTGTGCGACGCCATCAGCGGCGCCCGCCCGGGAGCCCGCCGCGAAATCGTGGAAGCCTACATCAAACGCCTGAACGACTTGGAGAACATTGCCATGTCCTATCCCGGAGTAACGAAAACCTACGCCATCCAAGCCGGGCGCGAGCTTCGCGTCATCGTAGGCGCCGACAAGATAGACGACCAGCAGATTGGCAAACTCTCCTCAGACATCGCCCACCGCATACAGGAGGAGATGACCTATCCGGGACAGGTCAAGATAACCGTAATCCGCGAGACGCGCGCCATAAGCTACGCCAAGTAAGGACTACGTTACGCCAAACCGGGACTACGCCGCCGCACGTCGCGCGCGCGTATATATAAATAGGTGTAGCTAACAGAAAAATTGGCATTGGGCACAGAGCTATGGGCATGACCACGCCGCAGGGCAGGAACACGTTCCGCTTTCGCCGCTTCAGCATCCGCCAAGACCGCTGCGCGATGAAGGTAGGTACGGACGGCGTCCTGCTGGGTGCGTGGGCTGAACTGCCGGATGCCGGATGTATCCTCGACGTTGGTACGGGGACGGGACTTATTGCGCTGATGGCCGCGCAACGCTCCGAGGCGCACGTCGTTGGCATCGAGCTGGACGTCGCCGCAGCCGCTCAAGCCGCCGACAACGCCGCCGCCTCGCCCTGGCGGGAGCGTATGAGTATGGTGCAGGGCGACTTTGCCACGTTTCCCTTCCGAGGCATATTCCGCTGCATCCTTGCCAACCCGCCGTACTATGACAACCAGCTCCTCCCGCCTGATGCTGCGCGCCGCACGGCGCGTCACAGCGGCTCCTTGCCCTTCCCCGTCTTGGTGCGGCGCGCAGCGGAGCTGTTAGAAGCCGCCGGCACGCTCAGCGTGGTGCTCCCCGTGAGCGAAGAAGTCCGTTTCGCCACCCTTTGCGCGGCTTCCGGCTTCCGGCTTCTGCGCCGTACGGCGGTATGCACCACGCCCGCCAAGCCGCCAAGCCGCGTCCTGCTCACCTACGGCCGACAAGGCATCCCGCAGCCCGCCGACATCCTCGTGCTGCAAGACACCGACGGTTCGCGCTCCGCCGCCTACGCCGCGCTAACGGCTGATTTTTACATAAAATAACACTTGTGCGCCGCCGCACACCCCGGCGGCTTTTGTGCAAGTCGGCAAAAGCGCGTGATAGTCGGCGTTTCTGCTATCTTTTCTCCCCTTTAACTTACTTTACGACAATCCTGTCCGCCCGTTTCCCGCCAAAAGGTTACCTTTGCATCGTCTTTAAGGGAAATGTCGTGGGCATGGTCGTTTTCCAAGCCGTTGGCTCCCCTTTTTAGGCAAACCTACAACCCTTTTGGGGCGTGTCCTGCTTGTGGCGCTTTTAGTCTCATTAATCTAAAGCCCGTCGTTTTTAGGTCATGCCTTTATTAAAAATAGAAAATAATGACGTACAAGTCAGTAAGAAGCCTCGCTTTAGGAGCATTGTTGCTCTGCACCCCGGTAGTCGCCCTCGGTCAAGACCTCATCGCCCGTCAAGCTCCCGTAGATCGCAAAGCCAAAGCCGTAGATACCCTCACCATCTCCCGACTCGTAAGCGAGGAAAACATAACCAACCCCGGCGGAGAACTATATACCAGCTGGGTTACCTCTAAAATCTTCTGCTACGCTGACAAAGACGTCCCCGAAACTTACAAGATAGACCTGCGTGGCTTTCATATGCCCACGCCCAGCCGTAAGGTAAACAGCAAATTTGGCTACCGCGCGAAGTTCAAGCGCATGCACAAGGGGCTGGACATTAAGGTGTACACCGGCGACACCGTGTACGCCGCATTCTCCGGCCGCGTCCGCGTGTCCGATTACCAGCCCTCCGGCTACGGCCACGTTGTCTGCATTCGCCACAACAACGGGCTGGAAACCATCTACGGGCACTTCTCCAAGCGCCTCGTGAAGGCAGGTGACTACGTGAAGGCCGGCGAACCCATCGGCCTCGGCGGAAATACCGGCCGCTCCTTCGGCTCTCACCTCCATTTCGAGACGCGTATTTGCGGCCAAGCCATAGACCCCGCCCTGCTCTTCGACTTCCCCAACCAGGACGTTACGTGTGACTACTATGTATTCCATAAGAACGGGAAAGGCGTTGCCGGCAGCAAGACGCTGGCTGCGAACAAGCCCGTCAAGGATGAGCGCCCCGAAACCGCAAGTGCCGCGCCGAGCACCGACCTCGTAGGCAAGTTCCACAAGGTGACGGCCGGAGAAACCGTTGCCTCCGTGGCGCGGAAGCTCAACATCTCTGTGGAGACGCTCTGCCACGCCAATAACATCAGCCGCACTTCGCATATCCGCCCGGGGCAGATACTTCGCTATTAACACGCCGCACTTTACCCTGTGCCGTTCGCACCAAGCGCCCGCTTGCAGTTACCCGTAGCCGCAAGCGGGCGCTTGGCCGTTTTGAGCGGCGCCCATAGCCGCCCCTTTATTCGCATCCTGAGAACCTTTATCCGTCCCCTGATAACCTGAAGGCGCCTCCGCGCCTTTTTGCCGTGCCGCGCCTCGTCATGGCCGCGTCGTACAGCGGCAAGCACCTGACATATCCCGCCACATGAACCACCCCAGCTCCCACACATCCGCCCGCTTCGCCGACACCAAGCCCCACCTGCCCCTGCTCGACGGCTTGCGCGGCGTTGCGGCGCTCATGGTCATCATCTATCACGTCTTCGAGGGCTTTGCCACGTCTCCACAGGACCAAGTGTGCAACCACGGCTATCTTGCCGTGGACTTCTTCTTCGTTCTTTCCGGCTTTGTGATTGGCTATGCCTACGACGACCGTTGGCACGCCGCGCCCCGCAGCGGCCGTCGCCTTTCCCTGCGCGGCTTCTTCCGTCGCCGTCTTATCCGCCTGCACCCCATGGTCGTTATGGGTACGCTCATCGGCCTTGTGGCCTATCTTGCGCAGGGCGGCGTCCGCTGGGACGGCTCGCAGCCCGGACTTGGCAGCCTGCTGCTGGCCACCTTCCTCGGCTTTCTCCTGCTCCCCGTGTGGCCGGGTGCGCCCGCCGAGGTGCGCGGAAACGGCGAGATGTTCCCCCTCAACGGTCCGAGCTGGTCCCTCTTCTTTGAATACATCGGCAACGTCCTTTATGCGCTCTGCCTCCGCCGCCTGTCCACGCGCGGCCTCGCCGTGCTGACGGCTGTCTTCGGCGCGGCGCTCGCAGCCTTTGCCCTCTCGCAGGGCTACCTCGGCTTCGGCTGGTCGCTCACCACGCTGAACGTCGTCGGCGGCCTTCTGCGGATGCTCTTCTCCTACTCCTGCGGCCTCCTCCTTGCTCGGCACTTTCAGGCAGCGTCCCGGCCAACGCGCCGTTCCCTCGGCGCCACGGCAACCTTCGCTTTAGCCGCCTTCGCCCTTATGCTGGCCACCGCCATGCCCTATGCCGGCACCGCCACGCGCCCTTGGCTCGACGGCCTCTACGACGCCTGCTGCGTCATCCTCCTCTTTCCCGCCGTCGTCTTACTCGTGGCGCGCCATAGTGCGGTGGCGATTGTTCCCACAAGGGTAAGGAAGGTCGCTACCTTCCTTGGCGACCTGTCTTATCCCTTTTATATCGTCCACTATCCCTTTATGTATCTCTTCTATGCCTATGTGGGCTTTCCCGGCGTCCGCGTCCCCTTCTCCGAGGTCTGGCCCGTGGCGCTCCTCGCCGTAGGCGCCGGCGCGCTCACCGCCTATGCCTGCTTGAAGCTCTACGATGAGCCCCTGCGCCGCCGCCTTTCACGCCGCGGCAGGGGTAGCGCTGCGAGCTGACGGCCACCTACCGTCCGGCAACTTCGCGCCGACGCTCCGTTCCGCGCAGACACGGGCGCTAAAAGGTTAAAGAAGTTTAAAGAGTTGTAGGATATGGCGCTTCGCGGTAATTTTGTTAGTAGAAAACAAAAACTTACAACCCTTAAAAACTTATTCCTATGCAAGCACTTCCTATGGTCAGCTTTGGCCAAGCCATTTCCACGTGTTTCAGCAAGTATTGCGATTTCACAGGCCGCGCTCGCCGCTCCGAGTTCTGGTTCTGGGTTCTTTTTGTTGGTCTCGTCAGTGGAGTTATAGGAGGCATGGTGGCCGCGGCTGTCGGCACCAACAGCGCTGCCTACCATGTAATTACCGGTCTTGTGGGCTTAGTGTTCCTGCTCCCCAACTTAGGCGTCACCGTGCGCCGCCTGCACGACGTGGGTCGTAGCGGCTGGTGGATTCTCATCGGCCTCGTACCCTGCGTCGGCTTTTTGATTCTGCTTTACTTCGAGCTGTTAGACTCCCAGCCGCAGGCCAACAAATACGGCCCTTCGCCAAAGTACGTGTGAAACGTTGAACGGATATTTCCCCGCCCTTTATGGGCTTCCAAGCCCGGCTCCTCCCTTCAGGAGCCGGGCTTTTTCTTGCGCCAATCGGTTTTTGCCGCCTACAGGTCGGACTTATCTGCCTACAGGTCGGACTAACTCGCTCGCAGGTCGGAGCTGTTTTTTGTACAGCCACGGATGTATAATTGTACACCCGTGGCTGTACAATTGTACACCCGTGGGAATACAATTGTACACCCACGGGTGTACAAAAACTACCTCGGACTTACGAGCAGATAAGTCCGAGATATAAAGAAATATGTCGGACGTAGAAACGCCCCGGCGGCCTCGTTCGCGTTCGAAAAGCCTTCTCCGAACGGCCGAGATAGCGCCGTTTCATGCGGGGAAAGTTTTTTTCGCCGTCAGGATGTGGATGTTAAAAAACAAAAACGTATTTTTGTCATGACGATACGCTCTACGGTCTCTTCAGACCGTCGTACGCCGTTCACAGTTCGAAGTATCAACCCCTAAGAACGAGGCATCATGTTATCAGAGAAAGACAAGGCGCAGCTGGCCGCGAAGGGCATCAGCGAGGCGCAACTCAAGAAGCAGCTGGACTACTTCCGCACGGGTTTTCCCTATCTCAAACTGGCGGGCGCCGCCACGGTGGGCCACGGCATTCTCCGTCCCGACGCCGCACAACGCACGGAGGCGCTGGCAGCGTGGGACGCGTACTGCGCAGCGGGGCATCGCATCGTGAAATTCGTGCCCGCGTCGGGCGCGGCGAGCCGCATGTTCAAGGACCTCTTCGGCTTCTTGGACGCGGCGTACGATGTGCCGACGACGGAGTTTGAGAAGCGCTGGTTTGACAACCTGGAGCGCGCCCCCTACTACGAGGCGCTGGACGACGCGTGCCACGTGACGTGCGACGAGGGCATACGCGCGCTCTTGGGCGAGGGACGCTACAAGGACGTAGTGCGCGCCCTGCTCTCGGAGGAGGGACTTGGCTACGGCTCGCTGCCGAAGGGCTTGCTGCTGTTCCATGCCTACGCCGACGAGGTGCGCACTCCCGCTGAGGAACATCTGGTGGAAGGCGCGCTATATGCTAAGCAAAGCGATGGTAAGGTGAACGTACACTTTACCGTGTCGCCGGAGCATCGCGACCTCTTCGAGGCGCTGGTTCAGGAGAAAGCACCGGCGCTGGAGGAGCGCTACGGCGTGACGTACAGCGTGAGCTTCTCGGAGCAGAAGAGCTCGACGGACACCATTGCCGCCACGCCGACGGGCGAGCCCTTTCGTCTGGCGGACGGCAGTCTGCTCTTCCGTCCCGGCGGCCACGGCGCCCTCATCGAGAACTTGAACGACATCAGCGCCGACGTCGTATTCATAAAAAATATAGACAACGTTGTGCCGGACCGCTTGAAACCTGTCACGGTGGAGAACAAACGCCTGTTGGCGGGCATCCTCGTCACGCTGCAAGCAAAGGCCTTCGGCTACCTGCGCCTGCTTGAAGGCGGGCAATACTCGCCGCTCGACGTGCAGGAGATTAGGCGTTTCGTGGAGCACGAGCTTTGCTGCACGCTGCCCGCCGGTCTTGATGATGGGCGCCTCGTGGACGTGCTGCGCGAGAAGCTGAACCGCCCGATGCGCGTCTGCGGCATGGTGAAGAACGTGGGCGAGCCGGGTGGCGGCCCCTTCTTAGCCTACAACCGGGATGGCTCCGTCTCGCCGCAGATACTGGAAAGCGTGCAGATAGATACCGGAGACCCCGAGGCCAAGTCTATGTTCGAAAACGGTACACACTTCAACCCGGTCGACTTAGTCTGCGCTACGCGCGACTATCAGGGCGCGGCCTTCGACCTGCGCGCCCACGTCGACCCGCAGACGGGCTTCATCAGCCACAAGAGCAAGGATGGGCGCGAGCTGCAGGCGCTGGAGCTGCCCGGCCTTTGGAACGGCGCCATGAGCGACTGGAGCACCGTCTTCGTAGAGGTACCCCTCGAGACGTTCAACCCCGTAAAGACGGTGAACGACCTCTTCCGTTCGCAACACCAGCCTGCGGACTGACGCCGCGCCGCGCCGCACCTGCCGCACCATGTCCTTGGGCGGCACGGTGCGGCGTGCGGCGCCACGCGTCCCCCGTTTTTTTCATGACAAGACAGAAATACAACCTATTAATCCCAACCCCTGCAAGATGAAAACGAACTTTAGCAAGATGAAAAGCATCTTATCTTTCCTCGCGACCCTCGTGCTGCTCTGCACCCTCACGCTGCCCGTCCACGCCCAGCAACACCTGAAATTCATGGGCATCCCGCTGAATGGCACGATAGATAGCTTCCAGCGCAAACTTGCCGCGAAAGGCGTTACGGTGGATCCTGAGAGGAATAAATACGCCCCCTTCGGTGAGCGAGACTTTAAAGGAAATTTTACCGGACAACCTTGCCGAATCTTGGTCTGGTACACTAATTCAAAAATCGTTTATAGGGCGAAGGCAATCTTAGACGCATCAAAAGAAGAGTGGGCAGACCAGTTCTATAACCGAGTTAAGAATTTATTAGAAAGCAAATATGCCGAAGAATATACCAAGGAAGACACATATGAAGGCTACCCCTCTATTACTGTTCTCGTAAGCGATGACACAGGACGGGTCGTTTTTGGCGAAATCGATATGTTTAAAACAAAAAATGAGTACACATTTCATTCAGACGATTATAGTATTCATGTTGATTACTGGGATTTTGTTAACAAAGCGAAGAAAGATCAAGAAGATCAGAACGACCTGTGAGCAAGTTCGGCTTGTTCGCCCGCAAAAGCGCAGGCGCAAGGCGCAGCTCTCCGCTTGGGACGGCTTCTTGCGCCTTTTCCCGTCTCTAAGCCGGCCTGGCTTTTGCGCCAGTCCGGCGTGTTTCTACGTACTTACCGCCGGTAGTTCAACTTCCTCGGCATGTTTGCTTGTGCGTCCGGCTTGCCAGCACATGAACGGTACGTGCTGCCGAAGGAGTCGGCTTTGGGGGTGAAAAGACATTTAGTGCATTTAGGAAAGGCCGTTTTATGTAAAATAAGGCAGTTTGCAGCGGCTAATTTCTGTAAAATAAGGCATTTTAGATAGCCGTTTTTCTGTAAAATAAGGCATTTAAGGGGGAAGATACCGTACTTCCTGGCTAATACGTCGGGCCTGTTTGGAGTATATAGCGGACGATGGTCAGGTAAATAGGGTTCGGCGGTAGTTGCGGCGGGTTTGGCGGAGATTGCGGCAAGCTTGGCAGGTGGCGTCAGGTGATGGGCTGGGGGAGGGAAGGGGAAAGAATGGGGCGCGGGCTTTCCCATTTCCGCCACGTTGCATTAACTTTGCGGCAAAACGTTTGAAAAAAGAGATAGTCATGAAGAAATGGATACTGCTCGCGGCGTTTGCCGCTGTACTGCCCACGTGGCGCGCAGCGGCTCAGCGCCCTGTCTATACAGAAGGCCCGAAGGTTGAAGGGCGCGTGGCGCATGCCTTCCGCACGGGCGAGGTGTCGACGCTGGATGCCGAGGGGCGCCTTGGCGTGCGGCGGATAGGAGCGGAAAAGCGCGTGGAAGTGATTATCAACGCGGAGGACGCGCAGGCCGTGGCCGACCGGTTGGCCGCAGAAGGCGTGGAGGCCACGACGGTGGGCGGCCACGTGGTGACGGCTCGGCTGACGCAGGCCGAGGTGGACACGCTGGCGGCGCGCGCGGACGTTTATACGGTGAGCCTGCCGCGGCAGCTGCGCCCCCTGCTGAAGGTGGCGCGCGACAGTACGCACGCCACGGAAGTGCAGGCCGGGACGGGGTTGGAGACACCGTATGACGGGACGGGCGTCTTGGTGGCAGTGATTGACCAAGGCTTCTACCCGCGCCATTTGGCGTTCTACGACGCTGACGGGAAGACGCGCATCAAGCAGTGGTGGAACCGATATTCGAGTAGTTCGACGAAGCCGGCTTCCGTGTTGCCCACAGGAGGCGACGGCGCAAGTGCGTCGGGCGGCCACGGCACGCACGTGGCGAACATAGCAGCCGGGCAGAACGTTGGGAACGACCTGCAGGGCATTGCGCCCGGCGCGAGCCTTTACATGCTGGCCTCAAGTTTCCAGACGTCGGAGCTGATGAACGACGTGGAGACGATAGCGAAATATGCTAAGGCGCAGGGCATGCCTTACGTGATAAACATGAGCTTTGGAACGCAGATGGGTCCGCACGACGGCACGGGCATCGGCTTGCAGACCATAGACAACACGCTGCAGACGTACGGTGGCTTCGTGTGCGCCGCCATGGGCAACGAAGGCGGGCAACGTATCCACACAAAGTGGGCGTTCACGGGCGAGGATCAGACACGTGCGTTCATCGTAGCGAGCCCCACTTACGCCAATAGTGGGAGCAACACGTACATAGCCGGCCAGGTCTGGGAACAAGCTACGGGCGGTACGCAGAACGTGACGTTCCAGCCGTTCTACGTGACCAGCTCAACAGCGGCTACTCGGCGGGTAGCACTCTCGGCGTCCGACCTAAGCAGTATCGGATACTACGAAGACGCCATTGACTCCTACAACGGAAAGCATTACGCCTATTTCTATATTGATGTGGACAAGTTGGCCACGCTGGCTAACTATACGGGGGCACGCTTCGGCATTGCCATGACGGGCGCGGAAGGCGACAGCATCCACGCTTGGCTGGAGCCGGACTATGGGACGTTCGCTACGGCAACGGCCTACCTCACGGGCGACGACGCCTACCTGACCAGCGAGGGCGCCGCTACCATTCCGCACGCCATCGCCGTCGGAGCGTACACCACGAGCAACTCGTGGTACTCCATGGACCAGCAGCAGACCCTCGGGTACACCAGCTACACGAAAGGCGCCATTGGAAGCTACTCCAGTGAAGGGCCGTGGCTGGGCAGCACAGACTACCCGAAACCTACGCTCGTGGCGCCGGGCTCGTTCATAGAGTCAGCCATGAGCCAGTACGACGGGCAGTGGAACAGCATGCGGACGTACTACGCTACGCAGGAGGTGAGCGCCAATGGGAAGTCCTATTTCTACGGCACAATGACCGGAACGTCTATGAGTACGCCCATGGTGACCGGTGCCGTAGCGCTGTGGCTGCAAGCGAACCCCGAACTGACGTATGAACAGATGATGGATGTCATCCAAACAACGTCACGCCACGACAAATGGGCGAAGAACACGTGGGACGCGACCTACGGCTACGGCAAGCTGGACGTGTATGCCGGCCTGAAGCGCGCGCTGGAGTTCAAGGCGCAGAGCGCTATCAACACGGCGCAGGTGAACGGGACGCAACCCCTCACCCTGCAGCGAGAGCCGGGATGCTGGAAGATACTCTTCAACGATAACGAGAGCTACGCCGACCTCGCGCTCTACGACGCGGCAGGAAGGTGCCTGACAAGTAGGCAGCTGACGGGAGTGAAAGTGGGGCAGGAAGAGATAGTGCGCTTCGACAGTTTGGCGCCCGGCACCTACATCGTGAAAATACGCACTACCAGCGCGACATATAGTCGGAAGATGCTGGTAAGGTGAGCGCAGAAGCGCGTAACAAAGGCGCAACGCCATACACATTATATATATGTACACCGTAGAAGAACTTAACGACCGCCTCTACGACCTAGCCTTTTCAGAGGACATAGGCGA
This sequence comes from uncultured Prevotellamassilia sp., assembly GCA_964641085.1. Classification (GTDB taxonomy): domain Bacteria; phylum Bacteroidota; class Bacteroidia; order Bacteroidales; family Bacteroidaceae; genus Alloprevotella. The sequence continues at coordinate 131,980 of CAZXJS010000003.1, forward strand.
CGGCGATCATACGACACTTTGCTGTATACCGGCCGACGCTATGGGGCGCTCACACCTGCTCATAAAGGAGGCGGGCGTATTGGCCGGGCTGCGCGCCGCCCGCGAGATTTTCCATTGCTTCGACCCGGCGCTACAAGTAGAGACCACCATGGCTGACGGCGCAGACGTCAAGCCGGGCGACGTACCTATGGTGGTGACAGGTAGCGTGCGTAGTCTGCTACAAACCGAGCGGCTGATGCTAAACGTCATGCAGCGCATGAGCGGTATCGCCACGCAAACGCGTAAGTACGTGGAACGGTTGAAGGGCACCGGGACGCGCGTTCTTGACACGCGGAAGACAACGCCCGGGATGCGGATGCTGGAAAAGGAAGCCGTGAAGATAGGTGGCGGAACGAACCATCGCATCGGCCTCTTCGACATGATATTGCTTAAAGACAATCACGTGGATTTCTGCGGCGGCATCAGTCAGGCGCTGGATCGATGCGAGGCTTACCAAAAGGCAAAAGGCCTCAACCTGAAAGTAGAAATTGAGGTGCGCAGCTTTGACGAGATACGCCAGGCGCTGGACAACGGCAAGGCGGACCGCATCATGCTGGACAACTTCAGCGTGGCCGACACGCGAGAAGCCGTCAAGATGATAGGCGGACGTTTCGAGACGGAATCAAGCGGCGGCATCACGCTGGAAACCATACGCAACTACGCCCTCTGCGGCGTTGACTTTGTCAGTGTCGGCGCCCTGACGCACTCCGTCCGTTGCCTCGACATGAGCTTCAAAGCTTGCTAACGCTATGAACCACACAACGCTCAGCAGGTTGGTGCTCTGCCTCGCGGCCTGCGTCCTGTCCGCCCGCGGCGCGGCTTGCACAAATTTCCTCGTGGGGAAGAAAGCCTCTACGGACGGCTCAACCTATATTACCTACAACGCCGACGACTACGGGATGTTCGGACACCTCGTTTACCTGCCTCACGCCACGCACAAAGCCGGCGAGCAGCGCCGCATCGTGGACGGCGACACCCACCACTACCGGGGCAACATCCCCGAAGTGCCGGAGACGTACGCCGTGGTGGGATATATGAACGAGTACCAACTCTCCATCATGGAGACGACCTTTGGTGGCCGGCCGGAACTGGTAGATACGCTCGGAAAGATCGATTACGTCAGCCTGATGCGGCTGGCCTTGCAACGCGCAAAGACGGCGCGTGAGGCCATAAACGTCATGACCGGCCTCGTAGAGCAGTACGGCTACGCCAGCGAAGGCGAGAGCTTCTCCATAGCCGATAAGGAGGAAATTTGGATCATGGAGATGACGGGCAAGGGCAGCGACGTGCGCGGCGCCAACTGGGTGGCCGTCCGCATTCCGGACGACGCAATAGCCGCCCACGCCAACCAGTCGCGCATCCACACGTTCTCCCAATACGACAAGGCCGACGTGCTCCACTCCAAAGACCTCATAGACTTCGCCCGACGGCACGGATACTTCAGTGGAAAGGACGCAGACTTCGACTTCTCCGCAGCCTTCGCCCCGGCCGACTTCTCTGCCATTCGCTACTGCGAAGCTCGCGTCTGGAGCTTCTTCAATCGCTTCGTTCCGGGTATGGACAAATACCTCGCTTATGCCGACGGCTTGCACATAGGTCAGGACGGCGTGGAGCCTATGCCGCTCTACATGCGCCCCAGTCGCCCCCTGTCGCGCCAGGACGTCTTTGCCGCCATGCGCGACCACTACGAGGGCACGCCCTTCGACGTACTTGGCGACTGCGGCATGGGCCCCGGCGAGATGCCCTACCGACCTACGCCGCTGGAGTTCGAATATAACGGAAAGAAATACTTCAACGAGCGGCCCACATCTACGCAACAAACGGCCGACACGTACGTAGCGCAAATCCGCGGCTGGCTGCCGGACGGCGTTGGGGGCATCCTGTGGTATGGTCAGGACGACCCGAACATGATTAGCTACGTCCCCGTTTATTGCCGCACAACGCAGATGCCGCGTTGCTTCGACACGCCGGGCGTTGACGGCGTCACGTTCAGCCGTGAGAACGCCTTTTGGCTTTGTAACTGGGTAAGCAACATGACTTACCCGCGATATAATCAACTTTTCCCCGTACTTCGCGAGACGCGCGACGCCCTGGACAGCACCTTCACGGCTCGCCAGGCAGAGGCCGAAGCCATCATTGCCGCTGCGTTCCAAACCGGCGAGGCGGCAGGTACCGCGGCCTCCAACCAGTATGCCGCACGTTGCGCCGCAGAAATGATGCAGGCGTGGACGGTTCTCTCCGAGCGGCTCATAGTCCAGTTTAACGACATGGCCGTCCGCCCGCGCGATGCCCATGGCTACGTCATGACGCCCGACGGCCTGCCCGCCCGCGTCCGGCGTCCCGGATACCCCGACACCTACCGCCGTAAAATTATTGAGGAAACGGGCACGCGCTTCCTCGTGCCGGGACAGGCAAAAGAATAGACCCATGCTGCAAATCTCTGAACGGGCGAAGCAAATGCCCCTCTCGCCGATTAGGAAGCTCGCCCCCCTTGCCGCCGAGGCTAAGGCGCGGGGCATCCACGTCTATCACCTCAACATCGGTCAGCCCGACCTACCTTCGCCGCAGGAAGGCCTCGATGCCCTAAAGCACATCGACCGTACCACGTTGGAGTATAGTCCCTCGCAAGGTTTCCTGAGCTACCGCGAAAAGCTGGTTGCCTACTACAAGGGTTACAACATAGACCTGACGCCCGACGACATCATCGTGACGACGGGCGGCTCCGAGGCCGTGCTCTTTGCCTTTATGACGTGCCTCAATCCGGGCGACGAAATCATCATGCCCGAGCCGGGCTATGCCAACTACAAGAGCTTTGCCATTGCAGCCGGCGCATCTATCCGCACCATAGCTACGACCATTGAGGAAGGTTTCTCCCTGCCAAAAGTGGAGGAGTTCGAGAAGCTCATCAACGAGCGCACCCGCGCCATCATGATCTGCAACCCGAACAACCCCACGGGCTACCTCTACACCCGCCGCGAGATGCACCAAATTCGCGACCTCGTTCGGAAATACGGCCTCTACCTCTTCTCCGACGAGGTGTACCGCGAGTTTATCTACACCGGCTCGCCCTACATCAGCGCCTTCCATCTGGACGGCATTGAGCAGAACGTAATCCTTATCGACTCCGTCTCGAAGCGTTACAGCGAGTGCGGCATCCGCATTGGTGCCCTTGTGACGAAGAACGCCTCCGTGCGCCAAGCCGTCATGAAGTTCTGCCAGGCTCGCCTCTCCCCGCCGTTGCTGGGTCAAATCGTTGCGGAGGCCAGCACAGACGCCTCGCCGGAGTACAACATGGCTTGCTACGAGGAGTACTTAGAACGGCGAAAATGCCTCATCGACGGGCTGAACCGCATCCCCGGCGTCTATTCTCCCATCCCCATGGGCGCGTTCTATACCGTCACGAAGTTGCCCGTTGACGACGCCGAAAAATTCTGCGCTTGGTGCTTGACGGACTTCAGCTACGAGGGCGCGACGGTCATGATGGCTCCCGCTGCCGGTTTCTACGTCACGCCAGGCGCCGGGCGCGACCAAGTGCGCATTGCCTACGTCCTGAAGCGCGAAGACTTGCAGCAAGCGCTCATCACCCTTCAGAAAGCCCTCGAGGCCTATAACGCGCGGAGCTGAAGTCCGCCCGTTTCTTTTCCTATGAACCTGCCTCTCTTCCTTGCCCGCCGCTTTTTTCGTGGCAACCACGCCTCGCGCACCGGTGCCACGCCCGCCGGGCGGAAGAAAGGCGCCGCCTCCACCCCTGCCATCCACATCGCCACCCTCGGCATCGCCCTGGGGCTGGCCGTCATCGTCCTTTCCGTTTTCATCGTGCGCGGCTTCCAGCACGAGATAAGCAGCCGCATCACGGGCTTCGGTTCTCACATCGAGGTCGTGGACTTCCGCGCCTTCGCCTCGCCCGAAGCTTGCCCGCTCACCGTCGGAGCTGACGTCAAACGGCAGCTCAGCGCCGTCCCCGGCGTCGTGCAGGTGCAGACCTTTGCTGACAAAATTGGTATCCTCAAGACGGAGGACGATTTCGCCGCCATACAGCTCAAAGGCGTGGGCGCAGACTACGATTACAGCTTCCTGCGCGCCCACATCGTAGCCGGCGCGCTCCCCACCTTCACTGACACGGTCGCTACGAACCGGCTCGTCATCTCCCGCAGCCAGGCCGACGCCCTCGGCCTTCATGTGGGCGACCGCGTCTATGCTTATTTCTTTGCCGAGGCCGTCAAGATGCGCCGCTTCCACGTCGTAGCCATTTACGATACGGGCATGAAGCAGTTCGACAAAAGCTTTGCGCTCACGGACCTGCGCACCGTGCGCAGCCTGAACGGTTGGACCGCTGACCAAGCCTCGGGCTACGAGCTTCGCGTGGCCGACTTCAGCCGCCTGGAAGCCACTACGCAGCTTGTCAGAGCCACCGCGAAGCGCCTCCACGACCCCCGCGGCGGAGAATACGGCGTCCTCTCCATCAAAGAGAACCCCCACACCGCCGGTGTCTTCGGTTGGCTCGACCTGCTCGATATGAATATTTGGGTAATCCTTATCCTCGTCATGCTCGTCGCCGGCTTCTCTATGATAAGCGGCTTGCTTATCCTCATCCTTGAGCGCACGAGCACGATAGGCCTGCTCAAGGCGCTCGGCGCTACGAACACGCGCCTGCGCCATACGTTCCTCTACTACGCCGGCTTTATCATCGTGCGCGGCCTCGCCTTGGGCGACGTCCTCGCCTTGGCGCTGATTTTCGCTCAGCGGCAATGGGGATTCCTAAAGCTCGACCCCGAGACGTACTACGTGGACACGGTGCCCGTGGAGTTCAACCTGTGGGTTTTCATCCTCCTGAACCTCGCCACGCTCTTCGTCACGCTGGCCGCCCTCATCGTCCCCTCCTACATGGTCTCGCGCATACAGCCCGCCAAAGCCATCCGCTTCGACTGAACGTCCCCTTTTCCCCGCGGTACGTAGCGAGAACAGCGTCCTGCGGCCGAGGGAAAGCGCCGTACATCCGATTTTTTTCGTTCGCAAGTCCGACTTCGTTGTTCGTAAGTCGGACTTATTTTTTAGTAGGTTCGGCTTGATTATTGTACACCCACGGGTGTACGTTTTTACACCCACGGGTGTACAATTTTACATCCACGGGTGTACAATTTTACACCCACGGCTGTACAAAAACTAAGTGCCGACTATAATTAAATAGGTGTCGACTATTATAAACTATGTGCCTTCTAAAAACTAAAAAACCCGGCCGGCGGGCGAGCCGGTCGGACGTTAGGGTGCGCAGCGGGGGCGGGGAGGTGGCGCGAGGCGCCGGATTTCGGGGCAGGGTGGGACGGCTCGACAGCAGGGTAGGTCGGCTTGAAGGTAGGGTGGTTCGACTTGAAGGTAGGATGGGACGGCTCGACAGCAGGGTGGGTCGGCGCGTCGGGAGTGAGGTTCGGCCTGATGGCCGCGGGGTGCCGGGCGGTTACCAGTCCGAGAGGCGGGCCTGCGCCTTTACGTTACGCGCCGTGGCCTCGTCGAGGGCGGGGAAGAAGTGGTAGCCCGTGATGCGCTCCACGTCGCGGATGGAGTTTACGTAGGCGTCTTTGGGTCGGTCGCCGTTCGTGTTGCGATAGATGAAGGCGATGCCTTTAGGCTGTCCTTCCAAGCAGAGCACCACCTTGAAGAAGGCTTCGGGCACGACGACTTTGTGCTCGCCTATGGTCTTATGATTCCGTCGCAGCAGTACGGGGCCTGCCACGATGTATAGGCTGCCGTAGCGCCCGGCCCACTTGCGGCAGGCTATCTCCATCTCGTTCCAGTCTCCGCGGTTCAGGTTGCCGTTTTGCGGGCAGCAATTGGTGAAGAGGAAGGACTCCAGCATGGCTTGCTCGCTCCATTTGTTGTCTGCGGCGGGACACATGTGTCCGCGGTCGTAGCCGGAGCCGTAGTAGTCCCAGTCGTCGGCGCGGGGCCGGGGGACGTCGGTGTCTTCGGCGAACTTGAGGCCGTTGCGGGCGTAGGGGCCGTCGAGGTGGTCGGCCGTGAGGTGCCAGGCCACCCAGTTGGGCAGGCGCGTCTCGGGGTTGTAGGATGTGACGTAGCCCGTGCGACGCAGCAGGAGCTGGGGCACGCTGTCCGGGACGCTTTGCCGGAGCAGCGCGTCGGAGTTATCCGTGCTTTCCGTCCCACTTGTCGCGTCGCTCGGGGCGAGGGCTGACGCCAAGGTGTCAGTCGGCGCGGTGCCGGCGGCTTCTGCGCCCACCTGTGGGGCGGTAGCCGCCGGGAGCGACGTTTCTACGGCGCGAGATGCGGGACGACTGCACGAGCCGAGGGCGAGGGCGAGTGCGGGGAGTAGGAGTAAGAGGAGTTTCTTCTTCATCATGAGTATATAAGTGGCCACTTTGCGTTAATACATAGGCAAAAATAGGAAAAAGCGGGCAGCGAGGCGGGCTTATCGGCTTAAAAAGGCGTGAAAAGGCGGAAGCGGCGCGTCGTGCGCCGCGTTTGTGCGCAAACAGGCGGCAGATGCGCAAAAACGTAGGGGCTTTTTTGCCGTTCACCCTTGAAATACGTAACTTCGCGGCGTAAATAACACCACACCTAACCCTACGGGAGCCGGCCGTGCCGGACGCCGCGAGGCGCGCGCCGCCCGTTCCCCCCAATAAGCATACGATGAGCCTACGAATTGTAGTACTTGCCAAGCAAGTGCCCGACACCCGCAACGTGGGGCCGGACGCGATGACGCCTGAAGGCACCGTGAACCGTGCCGCGTTGCCTGCCATCTTTAATCCCGAAGACCTGAACGCGCTGGAACAGGCATTACGCCTGAAGGATCAGTTTCCCGGCACGACGGTGCACGTCCTGACGATGGGCCCCGGGCGCGCCACGGAAGTCATCCGCGAGGCGCTCTACCGCGGTGCCGACGGCGGCGTCCTCTTGACGTCGCGCGCCTTTGCCGGCGCCGACACGCTGGCCACCAGCTACGCCCTGTCCATGGCCATTCGGAAGATGGGCGTCCCCGACCTGGTCATTGGCGGCCGGCAAGCCATAGATGGCGACACGGCGCAGGTAGGTCCGCAGGTGGCGCAGAAGCTTGGCATCCCACAAGTGACCTACGTGACGCACGTGGACGAGATAAAAGACGGCCGCATCACCGTGACGCGCCACATAGACGGCGGGGAGGAACGCGTAGAGGCGCCCCTGCCCCTGCTGCTGACCATCAACGGCGACGCAGCACCCTGCCGCCCGCGCAACGCCAAGCTCCTGATGAAGTACAAACGCGCCCTGGCGCCCATGGAATGGCCGAAAGACGGCAACGTGCCCTACAAAGAGGAGTACGCCAAGAAGCCCTACCTGAACGTGACGCAGTGGGACGAGCAGGACATAGGCGCCGACCTGGCGCAGTGCGGCTTGGCCGGCAGCCCGACGAAGGTGAAGGCCGTGGAGAACATCGTATTTAAAGCAAAAGAAAGCAAGCGCCTGACCGACGCCGACGCGGACGTCGAGAACCTCGTGAAAGACCTCATGGCAAGCCACACCATAGGCTGAGCATTAACCCCACGGACAGCTAAAACGGAAGAAAATGAACAACGTATTCGTATATTGCGAGATAGACAAGACCCAAGTGGAGGAAGTGAGCCTGGAGCTGCTGACCAAAGGGCGCAAGCTGGCTCACGAGTTGGGCGTAAAACTGGAGGCCATAGCCATAGGGACGGGCATCAAAGGGAAAGTGGAGCGGCAGATACTGCCCTACGGCGTTGACTGCCTGCACGTATTTGACGCCCCCGGGCTATACCCCTACACCACGCAGCCGCACACCGACATCCTGGTCGAACTGTTCAAGAAAGAGCAGCCGCAAGTGTGCCTCCTGGGCGCCACGGTGATTGGGCGCGACCTGGGGCCGTGCGTCTCAAGCTCGCTCACCAGCGGCCTCACGGCAGACTGCACCGCCTTGGAGATAGGCGACTATGACGACCGCAAAGCCGGTAAGCACTACGAGAAACTGCTCTACCAAATACGCCCTGCTTTCGGCGGAAACATAGTTGCTACCATCGTGAACCCGGAGCACCGCCCGCAGATGGCTACCGTGCGCAGCGGAGTCATGAAGGCCGAAGTGCTGGATGCCGACTATGAAGGCACAGTAGTATATGAGGACGTCAGCAAGTACGTCCCGGCGACGGACTACGTCGTCCGAGTGCTGGAGAGGCACGTTGAAAAAGCGAAGAACAACCTGAAAGGGGCGTCCATCGTCGTTGCCGGCGGCTACGGCGTGGGTTCGAAAGAGGGCTTCGACCTGCTGCGGCAGCTGGCTCGGGAGCTACACGGCGAGGTGGGCGCGAGCCGCGCCGCCGTGGACGCCGGATTCTGCGAGCACGACCTGCAAATAGGCCAAACGGGCGTGACGGTACGCCCCAAGGTGTACATAGCCTGCGGCATCAGCGGCGCCATACAGCACGTGGCCGGCATGCAGGAGAGCGGCATCGTCATATCCATCAACACCGACCGCGAAGCCCCCATCAACAAGATTGCAGACTACGTCATCACGGGAGCCGTGGAGGACGTCGTGCCCAAATTCATCAAGTACTACAAGGAAAACACGAAGTAAACCGACCTGCACCCGCGCCTCACGGCACTGCAGGACGACGCTACGCACATATAAAAAGACAAAAGAGATTATGCCCAACTGTTATACCGACCACGAGGAGCTACGTTTCGAGCTTCACCACCCACTCATGGAGCATATCGTGGCACTTAAGGAGCGCGACTTCCGCGACAAGGACACATACGACTACGCGCCGCAGGACTACGCCGACGCTATGGACAGCTACGACCGCGTCTTGGACGTAGTGGGTGACATCACGGCGACAACCATTGCTGACAACGCCGAGGGCGTGGACAAGGAAGGCCCGCACCACGAGGGCGGCCGCGTGCGCTACGCCAGCGGCACCGTGGAGAACCTCCGCGCCATGGTGGGCGCCGGCATGAACGGCATGACGATGCCCAGACGCTACGGAGGCCTGAACTTCCCCATTACGCCCTACACCATGTGCGCCGAAATAGTGGCTGCCAAGGATGCAGGCTTTGGCAACATCTGGAGCCTGCAGGACTGCATAGAGACGCTCTACGAGTTCGGCGACGAAGACCAGCGCAAACGCTACATACCGCGCGTCTGCAACGGGGAAACGATGAGCATGGACTTGACGGAGCCCGACGCAGGCTCTGACCTGCAGCACGTCATGCTCAAAGCCACGTATAGCGAGGCGGAAGGTTGCTGGCTGCTCAACGGTGTGAAGCGCTTCATCACGAATGGCGACGCAGACATCCACCTCGTGCTCGCCCGCTCCGAAGAAGGCACTACGGACGGCCGAGGCCTCTCCATGTTTATCTATGACAAGAACCAGGGAGGCGTAAATGTGCGCCGAATAGAGGACAAGCTGGGCATCCACGGCTCACCTACCTGCGAACTGGTCTATAAGAACGCCCACGCCGAGCTTTGCGGCGACCGCAAACTGGGACTTATAAAATACGTGATGGCCTTGATGAACGGCGCGCGTCTTGGCATCGCCGCCCAGAGCGTAGGCATCTCCCAGGCCGCCTACGACGAGGCGCTCTCCTACGCCCGCGACCGCGAGCAGTTCGGGAAGAAAATCATCACCATCCCCGCCGTCTATGACTTGCTGGCTCTCATGAAGGCAAAGCTCGACGCTGGCCGCGCCTTGCTCTACCAGTGCAGCCGCTACGTGGACGTTTACAAAGCATGGGACGACATTGCCCGCGAGCGCAAGCTGGAGCCCGACGAGCGCAAGGAACAGAAGAAATACGCCAAACTGGCTGACGCGCTGACCCCCTTGGCTAAGGGCATGAACTCCGAATATGCCAACCAGAACACCTACGATGGCATCCAAATACTCGGAGGTAGCGGCTTCATGATGGACTATGCGCTGCAACGCTACTACCGCGACGCGCGCATAACGTCTATCTACGAAGGCACAACCCAGCTCCAGGTCGTGGCAGCTATACGCTACGTGACGAACGGGGCGTACCTGGCGCTTTGCCGCGAGTTCGAAGCGGCTCAAGTCTCCGACGCCCTGCGCCCCCTTCAGGAACGGGCAAAGGCTATGGCCGACAAGCTGGAGGAGGCCACGGAGCGGGTGAAGAATGCAGCCGACCAGGAGTTCCACGACGTCTGTGCACGCCATCTCATGGAGCTTGCGGCCGACACGCTGATGCTACATTTCTTGTTGCACAACGCCACTGAGCGTCCCGACCTCTTCGGCAAGAGCGCACAGGTCTATGCCAATTACGCCGAAGCCGAAGTGGCTAAGCACCACACGTTCGTTATGAACCTGGAGCCCGCCGCGCTGGCCAACTATCGCCAAGTTGTAGCCCCCGCCGCCGAATAAGCGCGTGCCTACCCCTAATCTACCCGCCCTTTGCCGGCGGGTATTTTTTTTGCACGTCCGACTTGTTCCCGGATAGGTTAGCCTCGTCCCCAGGCACGTCCGGCCTCCGCACGAAAAAGCCCGGCGCTTTGAGTGAAGCGTCGGGCTTATTTTGCGCTAAGGCGGGAGCGGAGCAGGGTGGGGCGGAGAGGCCGCCGGACGAGGTCTTTCCGCGAACGAGCAACCGAGAGCTAGCGTCCGTTAGGTGGTGCTTAGCCTTGCGCGTCTATGGGCTGTATGGGAATCTTGGCGACGCGGCGGGCGTGGCGTCCGCCTTCGAAGGGCGTAGCCAGGAACTCGTCCATGATTTGCCGCGCTGTGTCTTCGCTTATGAAGCGGCCGGGCATGCACAGGACGTTGGCGTCGTTGTGCTGGCGGGAGAGGCGGGCTATCTCCGGCGTCCAGACGAGGGCTGCGCGCACCATAGGGTGTTTGTTGAGCGTCATAGAGATGCCTTCGCCGCTACCGCAGATGGCTATGCCGCGCTCCACTTCGCCCGCCTCCATGCCGCGCGCCAGGGCGTGGGCGTAGTCCGGGTAGTCGCAGCTTGCGTCGCTGTACGTGCCGTAGTCCTTATAGGGTAGGTCGCGCGCCTTGAGGTATGCCTCCACGTAGCGTTTCAGGGCGAAGCCGGCGTGGTCGCTTGCCAGGCCGATGGGTTTTTCCGTTTGTGACATATATAATAATGTGTAGTACTTGGGAGCTTTTCTCCGCCGGGGCGTAGCCGTTTAGTCGTGCAGAAATTCCTCTACGTCGCGAGCGGAATATCCCAGTTCGCGGGAGATTTTGTTCAGGTAAATCTTAGCGCTGACCGAAGGCGGGTTGGTGAGACGCAGAAGCTCTGCGAGGCGTCGCATGAGCTGCGTGCTGCTGACGGGGTCGCCGCGGAAGGCGCGGAAGTCGGCCATGTAGGTGTGCGCCTCGTCATAGGACGCCAGTAGCTGCTCCTTCTCGTCGTCCGGGAGCGTAGTGTGGGCTATCCGGTCGCGGAGGAATTGCCGCTTTCTCTCTTTTTCCCGCTCGTCCATTAGTGCCATGTTCACAAGGGTCTGCATTGCCAAGCGCTGCAGTGCTTCCTCGCCGTTGGCGCCTGCCTCTTCTCCCGCACTAACTGCGGCCTGCGGGTCTTCACCCAGGAGATTCATTTGCCTATGTAAGGCTTTTTGCAGGCGGCGTGAACCCTTAGAGAATGTCAGGTACGTCACGGTGCCGCTTACGAGGCCGCCCAGCAACGGTATGACCTTTCCAAACGTCTTCGTCAGGCTTGAGCGGGAAAGGTCAGCGCCAATGTGCTTCGCTACCTGCGACACGATGGGGTAGTAGATGGTACGTGCAAGCACCTTTTGCGGCATCTTCTTGGCCACTTGTACGGCCAAGTCGCGCGCAATGTCGTGCAAGACGCGGTTAGCTACCTGCGCGCCGAGCATAACGCCGACGAAGAGGGTCAGCATGTCGCACGAGTCGTCCGAGAGGTGCTTCTCCTCGTCGCGCAGGTCGGGGAAGCCGTATAGGTAGGCCAACTTCTGCGCCAGCACAAAGACGTGGTAATAATATTGCGCCAAGTCAGCCGGGATAGAGGCCAAGATGACCGGTCCTCCGGGCAGGCCGGTAAGGGTGGAAAGCGTCGTGACGGCCGATGTGTGGTAGGTGATGGCGTTTGAGGCCAAGCTGTCTATCTCCTGTCGGCTCAGGACGACGGCCGGTCGGTATTCGATGGCCTCTTGCAGCGCTTCGGGCGAGCATTTGCCTTTCAGGGCGCTGCGCAGGTATTCCTCCCTGTCCAGGCTCACGCCGGGAATAGCCAGCGCGGCCTTCATGATGCGGTTCCAGAGCTTTCCTTCTTGTTTCATGTCTCCTTTGTCCTGTTAGGGGGCGGGGCTATCCCTCCGCACGTGCCGTGTGCGTCACGCCCGTCCTAAGTATTTCAGCACTTCCCGGTGGATGTTCGTCGCCGTGAAGCCCAGCTTCTCGTCCAGCACCTTGTAGGGCGCGGAGTAGGCGAAGCTGTTCAGTCCGAAGACGTGCCCGCGGTTGCCTGCCAAGCCTTGCATCGTGACGGGCAGGCCGGCGGTGAGGCAGAACGTGGGCGTGTCGGGCGGCAGCAGGCGCTCCTGGTACTCCCGAGGCTGGCGGCGGAAGAGTCCCTCGCTGGGGCAGCTCACTACGCGCGCCTTGATGCCGTCTGCCCGGAGCAAACCGGCCGTTTGGCAGAGTGTGCCGACCTCCGAACCGCTGGCTACGAGGATTACGTCGGGCTTTTCAGCGGGTATGGCCTCGTAAGCGCCGCGGAAGACGCCGTCGTAGTTCGTTCCCTCGGGCAAATCCTGCACGGCCTGCCTACTGAAGATGAGCGCCGTCGGTGTGTCTTGGTTTTCCATGGCGATGCGCCAGCATTGCGTGGAGGCGTGGTTGTCGCAAGGGCGCAGGACGCGGACGGAGTCCCGCCCGTGGTGGTTTTGCAGCTTTTCCATGAGACGTATCTGCGCTTCCTGCTCCACCGGCTCGTGCGTGGGGCCGTCTTCGCCTACGCGGAAGGCGTCGTGTGTCCAGATAAACTTCACGGGCACTTCCATGAGCGCTGCCATGCGGATGGCGGGCTTCATATAGTCGGAGAAGACGAAGAACGTGCCCATGGCGGCGATGATTCCGCCGTGGAGCATCATGCCTATGCAGAGGCAGGCCATGCTTAGCTCGCTGACGCCGGCCTGCAGGAAGCCGCCGCGGAAGTCTTGCCGCGTGATGACCGTCGTGTGCTTTAGGAAACCGTCCGTCTTGTCGCTGTTGCAGAGGTCTGCCGAGCTTACAATCATGTTCGGCACGTACCGGGAGAGCATCTCCAGCACGACGCCGGAGCCTACGCGCGTCGCGGCGTTGGCTTGCTGCTTTATCTCGTCCCACGGGAGCTTGGGCAGCTTCCCGGCGAACCAGTCGCTGAGTTGCTGTGCCTTTTCGGAATTTTCCTGTGCCCACTTAGCCTCCTCGGCCTTCAGCTTGGCCGTCTGCTCGCGCAGTTCGGCGAGGCGTGCGTCGTACATCTGCTGCACTTCGGGGAACACGTGGAAGGGGTCGTCCGGGTTGCCGCCCAGGTGGCGCACCGTCTCGGTGTAGTTCCCGTCGCCAAGGGGGGCGCCGTGCGTCTTGCACGTGTTCTCGTAGCTTGTGCCGTCCGCTTTGCGCGCTCCCTTGCCCATCACGGTGTGGCCAATGATTAGCGTAGGCCGCGCAGCCTCGGCGTTGGCGTCGGTAAGGGCTTGCCGTATCTGACCGGCGTCGTTCCCGTCTATCTCAATCACGTTCCAGTTCCACGCTTTGTATTTCAGCGCCGTGTCCTCGCTCGTCACGTCGGCCGTGGGCGTGGATAGCTGTATGGCGTTTGCGTCGAAGAACATGATGAGGTTGTCCAGGCCCAAGTGGCCGGCAATTCGTCCCACGCCTTGCGATATTTCCTCCTGTATGCCGCCGTCGCTGACGTAGGCGTAAATCTTCTCGCGTTTGAAACCCGGGTTTCCCGTGCGGGCGTAGAGTGCTTTGGCGGCTATGGCGGCGCCTACGGCGTAGGCGTGGCCTTGCCCCAGCGGGCCGCTGGTGTTCTCTATGCCGCGCTTCACGTCGCGCTCGGGATGTCCCGGCGTCGGCGAGCCCCATTGCCGAAACTGCTTCAGGTCTTCCAGCGTGTAGCGCCCCAGTAGCGCCAGCTGGCTATACAGCATCGGCGACATATGTCCCGGGTCGAGATAAAAACGGTCGCGCGACGCCCACTCAGGGTCGTCCGGGTCGCTGACAAGGAACTCGGAGTAGAGCACATTGACGAAGTCCGCGCCGCCCATAGCGCCGCCGGGGTGCCCCGAATGGGCTTTTTCCACCATCGCGGCGGAGAGGATGCGTATGTTGTCGGCCGCGCGGGCCATCAGGTTTGCTGTGTGCTTCATTACGTAGAGGGTGTTTTCGGGTTTGTCCTTATTCCACGCAAAAGTAAGTATTATATCCTGAACGTGTGCCCCTCCGTCCGCCCTTTTTCCCCTTCTGCCCCTCTGCCAACCCTTCCGCCGTGCCGCTATTCCCGCCGCCCGGGCGTGCAAGGCCGAACGGCCGGCCCCGCCCTCGGCGCTTTTCTTCGGAGTAGGGGAGAAATCGAGTTATAGTCGGCACGTAGTTGATAATAGTCGGCATGTAGTTTTTGTACAGCCGTGGGTGTAAATTTGTACAGCCGTGGGTGTAAATTTGTACAGCCGTGGGTGTAAATTTGTACAGCCGTGGGTGTACAATAATTAGGTCGGACGTAGAAATAAATAGGTCGGACTTATCTTTAAATAGGTATCGACTAATTCGATATAAGTCGGACTTAAAACGTCAAAATTCGGGCTTTCCGGCGCCGGCGCCGCGCTTATTGATGGCCACTCGTCCGCGCCGCGCCGCTGCGACGCCCGGGCATTTTTAGGGAATTTTATAAACGCCATACGCGTTTAAGGCGTAATTTTGCAAACCGAAAGCAAAAACACATAAAACGCAGCAGATGGCAGAAACGACAGACATTCGCGAGCTTAACACGCAGATAGAGGCCGAAAGCGCCTTTGTGGAGGGCTTGGTGGCCGGCATGCGCCGCACCATCGTGGGACAGGAGCACCTCGTAGAGGCCTTGCTGACCGGCTTGCTGGCCGGCGGCCACGTCTTGCTGGAAGGTATGCCCGGCTTGGCGAAGACCTTAGCCATAAAGACGCTTTCCGGTCTCGTGGACGCCGACTTCAGTCGCATACAGTTTACGCCGGACCTCTTGCCCGCCGACGTTACGGGCACGCTGGTCTATAGTCCGCGCGACGGCGCGTTCAGTGTGAAGAAAGGGCCGGTGTTTGCCAACTTCGTCCTGGCCGACGAAATCAACCGTGCACCGGCTAAGGTGCAGAGCGCCCTGCTCGAAGCCATGCAGGAGCACCAAGTGACGTTGGGCGGTGAGACCTACGCGCTGCCCGAGCCCTTCCTGGTCATGGCAACGCAGAACCCCATAGAGCAAGAGGGCACCTACGCGCTGCCCGAGGCGCAGGCCGACCGCTTCATGCTCAAGGTGCGCATCACGTACCCCGCCCTGGCGGAGGAGAAGCGCATCGTGCGCGGCCACCTCGACGGGGCGTACACCGCAGCACCCGCCCCCGTGACGGATACGGCGCACATAGAGCGGGCTCGGCAGGTCGTGCAGCGCATTTACGTGGACGAGCGCATCCTGCAGTACGTGGCAGACATTGTCTTCGCCACGCGGCAGCCGCAGGACTACAAGCTGGAGCGCTTTGGCGCTTACCTGCAATACGGCGCCAGCCCGCGCGCCAGCATCAACCTGGCACTTGCCGCGCGCGCTCGCGCCTTTCTGAAACGGCGGGGCTACGTCGTGCCGGAGGATGTGCGTGCCGTGGCGCTCGACGTGCTACGCCACCGCGTGGGGCTGACCTATGAGGCCGAGGCCGACGGCGTAGAGGCTGACCAAATCATACGTGAGATTTTAGGGCGCGTAGAAGTGCCCTGACGCAAGCCATGACGACCGAGGAACTCCTGCGGCGCGTGCGGCGCATAGAGATTAAGACGCGTGCGCGGACGGACAACGTCTTGGCGGGTGCTTACCACAGCGCCTTCAAAGGGCGCGGCATGGCCTTTGCCGAGGTGCGCGAGTATCAAGTGGGCGACGACGTGCGCGATATTGACTGGAACGTGACGGCGCGTACGGGGCGTCCCCACGTAAAGGTGTACGAGGAAGAGCGGGAACTAAGCGTGATGCTGCTCTTTGACGTCTCGCAGAGCGGCATCTTCGGCACGCGAGAGCGCACCCTGCGGGAGCTGGCTGCCGAGATAGGCGCCACGCTGGCTTTCTCCGCCCTGCGCACCGGCGATAGGGTGGGCGCCATTCTCTTCTCCGACCACGTGGAGAAGTTCATCCCCCCACAAAAAGGCAGCCGCCACATCCTGCGCATCCTGCGCGAGCTGCTGACCTACCGGCCCGCCTCCCGGCGCACCGACGTCGGCTCGGCGCTGGAGTACCTGCTCCGCGTACTGCCGAAGCGAAGCATTGCCTTCGTTTTGTCCGACTTCATCGACTGCGGGGACTACGACCGGCCGCTGCGCGCCGCCGCCCGCAAACACGACGTCGTAGCCGTGCGCCTCTACGACCCGCGTCTGGTAGCGTTGCCCGACGTCGGGCTGCTCCGCGTCCGGGATGCCGAAACGGGACATACGACCTACATAGACACCGCAAGCCCTTGGTTGCGCGCACAGCACCACCGCATGTTCCTCGAAGAAACCGAGCGCCTGCACCAACGCTTCGCCCGCTGCGGAGTGCGCTACACCGACGTGGCAACTGACGGCGACTACGTCACAGCCCTGCGCCGCCTGTTCCGCTGAACCGCTTGCCTCCGTTAAAAGACCCTTTGGGAATGTTTAAACGCACCCTATTCTTACTCCTCACTCTCGCGTTGCTCTGCGCCCGCCCCTTGGCGGTGCGCGGAGAGGTCATCGTCGAGGCTAAGCTCGACACGGCCGAAATCCTCATAGGCCAACAGGTGACCCTTCGCCTGCAAGTGACGACCACCGGCGGACAGCGTGTCAGCTTTCCCGACTACGACCCGCAGCAGGAGCTGGTGCCCGGCGTGGAGGTGGTAAGTAGCCCTGCGGCCGATACGACCCGCCTTGGGGACGGGGCACGCAGGCGGATAGAGCGGCGCTACGTGTTGACGAGCTTCGACGCTGCGCGCTACCGGCTGCGCCCTGCCGTCGTCGTGGACGGTGACACGGTGGCCTGCCGCCAAGCGGTGGAGCTGAAGGTGAACACCGTGAAGGTGGACACGGCAAATACGGATAAATTCTACGGCCCTCACGGCCCCGTGGACGCCCCCTTTACGTGGAGCGGGCGGCTGCTGTGGCCGGCGCTGGTGCTTGTGGCGTTGTGCGTAGCCGTGGTGCGTCTGCTGAAGCGGCTCCGCGACCGCCGCCCCCGTACGCGGCGCGTCGTCATTCCCCCCAAGGAACCCGCACACCGCAAGGCGCTGGCCGCAATGGAGAAGGTGCGGACGATGCCACGCACCGACCGCGCCGAGGCGAAGGCCTACTACATGAAACTGACCGACGTATTGCGCGCTTACATCGGGGAGCGCTTCGGCATCAACGCCCGGGAGATGACGTCCTCCGAGATAGTCGACGCCCTGCTCCACGTGGGCGACGCTACGGCGCTCCGGGAACTGCGCGAGGTGTTTGAAACGGCCGACCTCGTGAAGTTCGCCAAGCACGAAGCCACCCTGCCGGAGGCTGACCGCAGCCTGTTGCAGGCCGTGGACTTCGTGAACACGACTAAGCCCGACGAGGTGCAGGCTCCGCAGCCCACGGTGGAGATTGTCACCGTGGGGGAAGAGCGGCAACGGCGCGTGCGGCGCTGCCTCACGGCGCTCTGCATCGTGTTGTCGGTGGCAGCGGTGGCGCTGGCGGCTTGGCTAACCTACGAATTGGTGGTGACGTTCGCTTGACGTCAGGTAAGGACTTAGGACTATGACTTTCGCAAATCCACTGTGCTTCCTGTTGCTCCTGCTGCTCGTCCCCCTCGTGCTATGGCATTACTTGAAGGCACGGCGGCGCGAGCCCGCACTGACTGTAAGCACGACGGAACCCTACCGCCGCACCCGCGCCACGCTGCGTACGTCGCTCGTGCAGCTTCCCTTCGTGCTGCGCGTCGTCTCCTTCGTCCTGCTCACCCTCATCTTGGCACGGCCGCAAACGCACAACGCCCTGCACGAGCGTGAGACGGAGGGCATTGACATCATGCTTGCCATGGACATCTCCACCTCCATGCTGGCCGACGACATGGAGCCGAACCGCATCGAGGCGGCCAAGCAGGTGGCCTACGAGTTTATCAACAACCGCCCCGACGACAACATAGGCCTGACGCTCTTCGGCGGAGAGGCCTACACCCAGTGCCCCCTCACCACCGACCACGCCGCGCTGCTCAGCATGTTCCGCCACGTCAGCTGCTCCTTACAGCAAACGGGCGTCATAGAACAGGGAACGGCTATCGGCATGGGCATAGCCAGCGCCGCCTCGAACCTGGAAGAGAGCAAGGCCAAAAGCAAAGTCGTCATCCTGCTTACTGACGGCGAGAACAACACGGGCGACATTTCGCCCCTCACCGCTGCCGACATGGCCAAGCGGCTTGGCATCAGGATATATACCATCTCCGTCGGGACAGATGCGACCGAGGGACAGCCCGTCGGCACTACCGTAACGGCAGGTGCCGACCCCGAGACGCTACGCCGGATAGCCCAAGCGACAGGCGGCATCTTCTACCGCGCACAAAGCAAGGAGAAACTCCGAGAGATATACCAAGACATTGACAAGTTGGAGAAAACGAAGCTCAAAGTGGCTAACTTCGACAAGCGCTACGACGTATTCCAGCCTTTCGCCGCAGCCCTGGCGCTGTGCCTCCTGCTTGAAATCTTGTTGCGCCTGACTTGGCTGCGACAAATGATAGAATAGGGACGGGAGCGGCGCCCCGGCCGACGTCCGTCCCGACCTAAGAAGCGACACGACATGTTTCAATTCGCAGATCCGGCATACCTGTATCTGCTGGCGGTAGTCCCGCCGGTGATATTCCTATATATATATACGTCCGTGCGCGCTCGGCGGCGGCTGAAGCGCTACGGCGAGGCAGAGCGGGTGGAGGCGCTCGTGGAGGGGCGCTCTACGCGTCGGCCGGTGGTGAAGCTTGCGTTGATGCTGGCGGCCTGGGCGCTCGTAGTCGTCATGCTGGCTCGGCCACAGTACGGCCTGCGAACCGATACGGAGCAGAAGCGCGGCATCGAAGCCGCCGTGATGCTGGACGTCTCCAACTCCATGAATGCCACAGACGTGAAGCCAAACCGCCTGGAGCGCGCAAAACTGCTCGTAAGTAACCTGATAGACCGCATGGCGGACGACAAGATAGCTTTCGGCGTCTTTGCCGGCGAGGCTTACCCCCAACTGCCCATTACGAACGACTACGCCTCGGCTAAGCTCTTCCTGAACGCCGTCACGACGAAGATGGTCACGCTTCAAGGCACGAACCTGGCCGCTGCCATAGACCTGGCCAACGCCAGCTTCACGGAAAAGAAACATGTGGGGAAGGCAATAATCATCATCACGGACGGAGAGAACTTTGAGGGCGACGCGCAGGAGGCTGCTAAGGAGGCTCACGAGCAGGGGCGGCAGGTCTTCATCCTCGGCATCGGCACGGCGGCGGGTAGCCGGATTCCCACAGCCGACGGCGTGCTGACAGACCGAGAGGGACAGCCCGTTGTGACCCGCCTCAACGAGACGCTGTGCCGCGACGTGGCGAAGGCAGGAGGCGGGCTGTATCTGCACGTGGACAACTCGGACAACGCACAGCAGACGTTGCAGAAAGCCCTTAGGAACATGGAACAAGCCACCGAGAGTTACGACTTCTCGGCTTACGACGAGCAGTTTCGCGCCGTGGGCTTCGTCGTGCTGCTCCTCCTCTTGGGCGAATGCCTCCTTTTACCGACGAAGAGCCCTTGGCTGCGCCGCTTGCACCTCTTTGAAAAGAAGAAATAGAAAGATGAAACGGTTTTACCTCTTGCTTATGTTCTTGCTACCGGCCGCTCTCTCGGCGCAGACGGTCGGCTGGAGCCAGTTACGCCGCGGCAACCGCGCCTACCGCAACGGCAACTACGATGCTGCCGTGCGCCACTACGTCGCAGCGCGGAACGACACGGTTGTAGCCGCCCTCGCCGACTATGGGCTGGGTCTTGCCTACATCGGAAAGAAAGACCTGGACGGCGCGGCCAAACAGTTCGCCGAGGCGCAACGGGGCGAGAAGGACCCCCGGGTGCGCAGCATGGCGGCCTTCAACCGCGGATACGTCCTCCAGCGGCAGGCCTCCGACTCCCTGAAGCAGGGAAACGAGCAGGGACAGCAGAGAAAGCTCCGAGAAGCCATTGAGGAGTATAAAAACGCCCTTCGCCGGAACCCATCAGACGACCAAGCGCGCTACAACCTCGCCCTCTGCCAGAAGCAGCTCAAGGAAAGCCGGCAACAAAAACAGCAAAGCGGAGATAAAAACGAAGAAAAGGAAGACAACGACAAGCAGAAGCAACCTAAAGACAACCAAAAGCCAGATAACCAAGAGGAAAAAGCCAATCCGCAGCCTCCACAGCGCAGGCAGGAAGAAGATAGGCAGGCGCAGCAACTCCTGAACCTCTCCCGCCAAGCCGAACAACGCACCCGCCAAAAGGTGAACGAGGCCCTTCCCCGACCACGTGAGTTGGAGCACAATTGGTGAAGCACGTAGCCGCCCCTTCTTGCGGCACGCTATCTAATAGGTAAAGACACATTATATATATGTACCGGAAAAGACTGGCCTACCTCTTACTCTTGGCGCTGGCCGTCCTGCCTATGGCGGGGCAGCGCCTCTCTGTTGACGTGCCGAGGGAAGTTGGGCAGGGCGAACCCTTCCATGTCACGTTCTCCGTAGAAGGTAAGGACGTGCAGGACTTCCGTGCGCCGTCCTTGAGCGGCCTTGACGTGCTTGCAGGTCCGTCGAAGTCGCACATGAGTAGCTACCGGTATGTCAACGGTCGGACTTCTTCCACCACAACTACCCGCTACACGTACACCGTTGCGGCTCGGCAAACCGGCAGCGTCAATGTAGGGGCGGCTACGGCCACGGTGGACGGTCACGCCGTGCGCTCAGCACCCGCCGCGGTGCGTGTGGTTGCCGGCAGTCCGCACGTGCAAGCACCCGTCTCCGGCGCCTCGCGCGACAGGACGTTGCAACCCGCCGGTACGCCCATTACGCAGCGTGACGTGTACGTAACCGTGACGCCTTCCCGCACGGCTGTATTCGAACAAGAGGCCGTCTTGCTGACCTATCGCGTACATTATCGTTCCGACCTGCGCTTGGTGAACGTAGCCCTGGTTCATAAGCCCGACTTCTCCGGACTTGTCACGCAGGAAATCCCCACCCATGCCGAGCAAACCGCCACGGAGCGTCAAGGAGGTACGACTTATAACGTGGGAACTATCCTGCAATATGTTGTTTATCCCCAGCAGTCAGGCGCTATCACCGTTCCGGGCATTGACTTCTACTGTACGCTGGCGCAAAGGCGGCAATACGCAGACCCCATAGACGCCATACTCAACGGTGGCAGCGCCGTAGAAACCCGCGTTGCGCGTTCGTCGCGTTCCCTCGCCTTGCAAGTAAAGCCATTGCCGCAACCTAAGCCTGCAAACTTCTCGGGTGGCGTGGGGCAGTTCCGGATGACGGGAGAACTCATCACGCCTGTGCCGGCTTCCAACGACCTTGCCACCTACCGCATCACCCTTAGCGGCAGCGGAAACCTAAAGCTCATCATGCCGCCGCACGTTGCCTTTCCGCAGGGCGTAGATGCGTATGCACCGAACGTCTCTGACCATACACAGCTCTCGGCCGACGGCTTGAAAGGCTCTATTACTTACGACTACACCTTTGTTCCCCGCCGACCGGGGCGCTATACGATACCTGCTGCAATCTTTGTGAGTTACGACCCCGCCGCCGGGCGCTACGTGACGCTTCGTACGCAGCCCCTAACGCTTAATGTGAAACAGGGGCGTCGTAGTGACGCCGACGTGGCGCGGGATGCGGCGCTGCGGAAGGCGGACATCCGGCCGCTCCACGTTGCTGTGAAGGGCGGGGATGGTCGTGGCGGTTGGCTGACCTGGGGTACGTGGGGCTACGCCTTGGCTTATGGCGTGGTGGTGGCTTTTATCTGCTTCTTAGCCCACCTGATGCGCCGCCACCTTAACGCTATGGCTGACGTTGTCGGCCTTCGCCGCGAGAAGGCCGGACGTGTGGCGCGGCGGCGACTGCGTCGTGCCGAATCGTTGCTACGTAATCCCGACGGAAGCGCTTTTTACGCCGAGCTCACCCGAGCTTTGCGGTGCTACCTGGCAGATAAAGCCGATGAGCAGGCTGCCGAACTCACGGAACAGCGCATTGCCGAAATCCTTGCCCGTCCCGGCCTATCCGCTGAGGGCGTCACGCTTTTCCGGCACGTGCTTGCCGCCTGTGAGCAGGCCCGCTTCGCGCCGCAGGGCGAAGCCGCCGACCGAGAAAGCCTGTACCGCGAGGCGCTGCGAGCCATTGATTTGTTGGAAGGTAAGAAGTAGCGAGGAAAAGACTGACAGAAGATGATACGCAAGTTATTCTTCACGCTATGCCTGCTGGTTGTCCCGTTGTTCGTGGCCGCTCAGACGGAACGTGCCGACAGTGCCTTCCGGCACGGCGACTATGGCCGTGCCGCAACCCTTTATACCGAGGCGTTGAAGCACGCTCCCACCGCGCAGACCTATTATAACTTGGGCTGCGCCCTATATCGCCGGCAGCAGCTCCCGGAGGCTGTTGTCGCTTTCCGCCACGCGCTATGGCTAAGTCCCGGCGACGATGATGCACGGCACAACCTTGCCGTCATAGAAGCGCAGTTGCCTGATCGTTTTAACGCTCCGTCGCAGGCTTTCTTTCTGAAGTGGCTTCGCGCATGGCGGCTGTCGCTGTCTCCCGGCGTTTGGGGGCTGTGGGCGTTCCTTGCTTTCGTTGGTGCGGGGCTTTTATTCGTTCTTTATCGATACCTGTATCTGTCCGGCCGGCCTGCGCGGTATAGCAAATCCGCCTTTTCCGGCGCCACGCTTTTGCTGTTGTTCTCTATCACGTTCAACGTCTTTGCCTGGCGGCAGGTACGCGATGCCCGCACACCGGTAGCCGTCGTCATGAAACCGCTCCCGCTGCGCGACGGCCCTTCCGCCACGGCTCGCGTGCTGCGACGGGTGCAACCGGGCGTCACGCTGACGCTCACAGGGGAAGCGCGAGATGCTGCGTCTGCTCCGGCAGCCCTCTCTGTGGCTTTGCCCGACGGCACCTCCGCTTGGCTGACCGACACTGCGGCCATATCCCTCGTTAAACCGTAAGCAGGCCGCGTCCGATGTCCCTTACCCACCTCATCAACGCCCATCACAGCGCCTACGTCGACGGTATGGCCGCGCTGGTCACGACTCCCTTCGTCTGGCTGCCGTTGGCGCTCATGCTGCTCTACCTCATCATTCGGGGAAGCCGAACCATGGTGGACGTGGTGCGTTGCGTGTTGTTGCTCTCCCTTGCGGTGGCTGTCAGCCAGGTATGTGGCTATTTCCTAAGCGGACTTATCTACGGACCGGGTGGGACGTCGGAATGGGCGTTGCGCGACGGAATCGTGCAGACCTTGGGCGCACGGCAGTATGGGCTCTACTCGCTACTCACCGCCAACGCCATCTGCGTCGCTGTCTTTGTCTCGCTGTTGGTTTGCTACCGTCGGCTGACGTTTACCCTGCTCTTCTGGGCCGTTCTCAACGCGTGGGCACGTGTCTATTTGGGTGCAGGCAGCGTAGCCTACGAGCTGTCTTGCCTTGCCGTGGGCGCAACGCTCGGTTTCGCGGCTTGGGGAACAAATCGTCAGCTGTTGCGGCGTAGCGGGGCGGCGACGGAGCTCAATGTCACGCCGCTACGCACCCGCACGGGCTTTGCTACGGCCGACTGTCGCCTCGTAATCTGTGCGGCTGCTTTCCTATTTCTGCTCATCACGTTCCTCCCCGTGTTTTAAACAGCTTTCTGACGGGAAAAAATGGGAGGGAACACGTTTAAAGGAAGAATTTAAGGCAGTAAGTATAACTTGTTTAAATATTATTGCTGTCCGCTAAAACTCAAAAGAGGACTTATTACCCATCCACAATGCCG
>CAZXJS010000004.1:0-83724 GCA_964641085.1 uncultured Prevotellamassilia sp.
AGGCCGGGGCAACGCCCCGGACACCACGGGTGCGTAAATTGGCGCCCCGGGGGGGCGCTACGTATGTGTCCGCTGCTTTCGGTGGCGCACATGGGTCGGGCATTCCATATAAATGTGGCTTGCAAAGGGAATGCCCCTTCAGGGCTTCGTCAGAAGAGGCGCAGGGTATCGGCCTCTAGGAGTTGCTGCTGCGTGAGGCGATAGCGGCTGACGTCGGTGAGGCGGTCGTCGCCGTCGGCGAGGATGACGAGGCGGCTGCGTCCCCACGTCTTGGGGTCGAGGTGGAGCGTGATGCGGCGGAAGACGGGTGCGGTGAGCGTCCACGTCGGGTCGCCGGGCACGTCGGGGTAGAAGCCCATCATGGTGAAGAGCGCCCAAGCCGAGAGGGTCCCCGTGTCGTCGTTGCCGGGCAGGCCGTCCGGCGCGTTGCGGAAGTATTTGTCCAAGGCCCAGCGCGCCCACAGCTGCGTGCGGTGCTCCTCGCCCTTGAAGCGGCTGAAGAGGTAGGGGTAGATGATGTCCGGCTCGTTGGTGGGGTCGTATAGGCCGCTCCGGAAGATGTGCTCCAGGCGCGCGACGTACCGGCGTCGGCCGCCCATGAGGCGAGCCAGGCCTTCCACGTCGTGCGCGGCGGCGAAGGTGTAGTTCCAGGCGCTGCCCTCGTGGAAGCCCGGCGCGGTGGAGAAGTTGGCGCCCTCGCCGGGGTCGAAGGGGGTGAGGAAGGTGCCGTCGGGCAGCAGGGGGCGCAGCGCGCCCGTCTCCTTGTCGTAGTAGCGGCGATAGCTGAGGCTGCGCTGCCGCAGCGTCCGGGCGTCCTCCGCATGACCCAAGGCGTCGGCCATGCCGGCCAGGGCGTGATCCGCGGCGCAATATTCCAAGCACTCCGAGACGACCACCTCGCTCCGTTCGCGCAGGGGGATGTAGCCCCGCTCCATGTAGTCCGTGTTCCAGCGTCGCAGGGGGTTCGGGACGTCGTAGGAGCTTCGGTCGTCGCAGGGCGTGAAGGCCGCGCGGCGCAGGTAGGCGTAGGCCTTCTCCGCCGGGAAGCCGCGCAGGCCGCGGACGTAGGCGTCGGCCATGTAGCAGGCCGCCGGGTCGCCGTCCATGGTGTGCGTCTCGCGGCCGTAGAGCTCCCACTTCGGCAGCCAGCCGTATTCATCGGCTATGTCCACCATGCTCCGCAGCATCTCGCGCTGCACCTCGGGGTAGAGCAGCGTGAGCAGCGGCGAGACGTTGCGATACGTGTCCCACAGGGAGAATACCGTGTAGCGGTTCTGCCCCGCAGGGCAACGCCCCGTGCTGTCGCTCTCCATGCGGGGGTATTCGCCGTTGACGTCCTGCAGGATGTTGGGGTGCAGCAGCGTGTGGTATAGGGCCGTGTAGAAGATGGTGCGCTGGTCCGGCGTGCCGCCTTCCACCTCGATGCGCCCCAAGGCGTCGGCCCAGCGTTGGCGCGCGGCTTGGTGCAGGGCGTCGAAGGTAGTGCCCGCAGGCTGCTCGGCGTCCAAGTTCCGGCGCGCGTTCTCGCACGAGACGAGGCTCACGCCGAGGCTCACCTCCAGCTGCTCGCCCGCCGGCACGTCGTAGCTCGTCCAAAGCCCCACGTCGTCGCCGCCCATCCAGCGTCCGTAGTCCGTGTAGAGGCGATACGTGCCCTTCTCCGGCGTATATTCCGTCTTTACGCCCGGCACGAGGCGCTGCCGTTTCCAGTAGCCGGCGGCACGCGGCACGCGGTTGAGGCGGACGACGAAATAGAGGGGAAAGACGGACTGCATGGAGTAGCAGAACGTCCCCATGAGCTTCCAGCCCTCCCATTCCGCCTCGCCCGTGCGGCGCAGTGCGGCGCCCGTCTCGTTCGTCAGGCCGTCGCCCAGGTTGAGCAAGATGTGCGCCTCGCCCCCGGGAAACGTGTAGCGCTCGCGCGAGGTGCGCGGCGTCGCGGTAGCCTCTATGCGCACGCCGTAGCGCGTCAGGCGCACGGCGTAGTAGCCCGGCGAGGCCTCTTCCGCGGTGTACGTCGAGCCGTACGCGTGGTAGTCCACGTCGAGCGCACCCGTTGTGGGGCACGTCAGCAGCGCGCCCAGCTCCGGGCAGCCCACGCCGCTCAGGTTCACGTGTGCCATGCCCGTGAAGTAAACGTTCGTGTGGTCGTAGGGCGTCGACCACCAGCGCGAGTCCTTGTCGTATCGGTTCAGCGTGCTCCCCATCACGTTGAACGGCGTGCAGCTCATCAGTCCGTGCGGCACGACGGCGCCGGGGTTGCACGTCCCGTAGTTCGTCGTCCCGATGAAGGGGTTCACGCAGTCCACCGGCTCCGGCTGCGCCGCGAGTGGCGCCGCGGCGGCAAGGGCTACGGACAGACAGGCCGTCGTGAGGG
The DNA here is from genome assembly GCA_964641085.1 of uncultured Prevotellamassilia sp. Lineage (GTDB taxonomy): Bacteria > Bacteroidota > Bacteroidia > Bacteroidales > Bacteroidaceae > Alloprevotella. The sequence continues at coordinate 2,378 of CAZXJS010000004.1, forward strand.
CTTTCTTATTCATAGGTTTTATGCTATTATGGGAGGAAAAGGGGACTTCAGCCGGGTACGACCTGCGCGCCAAGCCGGCGGAAATGCTTGCAGACCTCCCGGAGGACGATGCCGGCGGAGACGCTCACGTTGAGGCTATGCTTAGTGCCCGTGCTGCGGGCGGCGCCAGTCCTTGATGGTATATTGCACGACGCCCCAGACCAAGAAGTCGTCGGCCTCCGTCACGCGGAAGGTGGGGTAGCGCTTGTTGGCCGGCACCAGCTCCACGTAGCCCTCGGCGCGGTGCGTGTCGTCGTAGTACTTCAGTGTGTATTCCCCGTTGTAGAACGCCACGATGACGTCGCCGCAGTGGGGTTCTACGGAGCGGTCTATGACGAGGATGTCGCCCTCGGTGATGCCCGCACCCTCCATGGAGTCGCTCCGCACGCGTCCGTAGAACGTTGTGTCGGGGTGCGTTATCATGTCGCGGTTGAAGTCCAGCGCGTCCAGCTCGTACGCCTCAGCGGGCGAGGGGAAGCCCGCCGCTATGGCGGGCGCGAAGCCCAGCGTCAGCCGTTCGGTGAACGCGCCGGGCAGAAATTCTATCTCTGTTGCCATCGTCTCGGGGGAATGCCCGCCGCGGCGCAACCATCCCTTTCGGGGTGGCGCCGCGCGCGGTCGGCTCATCTCTTTTTCTTTCGCAGCTCGTCGGCGTTGTCTATGGTCACGTGGAAGCCGTTCGACATCTGCGCGGCGAGGATGCAGACGCCAAACGTGAAGCCCACGAAGCCCGCGACCATGGCCCACAGCCGGATGCTGAAGAGGCCGTAGAGCAGGAGGAGGCCGAAGACGACGACGCAGAAGCTCGCCACGCCGCGCCACGTCTCTTTCGTTGTGTTAGCCATAATACCTCGGTTTTTTGTGATGTGTTGAAGCAAAGATAGTGCAAACCGAAGACATAGAAAACAAGCTCGCCGGTTTTCTATGGCTCGGGCGCCGCCTGCCTTCTATAAAGAAGATGAAAAAACTTGCGGTTTCCGGCTCGCCGTAGCGCGAAAAAACAGGCGCCGCTACCGGAGGGGGGTGGAGACCGCGACGGGCAGAAGCGGTGCGGAAGATGCCGGGGTGGGGCGATCGGCGGAGCCGACCGCCACGAAACGACACTGCGGGTAGGCTGCCGGGCGGGGACGGGAGCAGGCCGGGAGCAGACCGGGGGCAAGAAATAACTAAAAAGGTATTAGACGGGGCAATTTGGCTTCTTTTTGGCAGATTTTCGCCAAGAAGCTTTGCAGAAAGAAAGCTGCGGCGTATTTTTGCCGACGGTTTGACAGACACGCCGCCGCGCAAAGCCGCCGCACGGGGCGCCACCCCTTGCAGACGGCCGTGCCCGGTGCACCGGGCGCGGCAAGGGACGGGTCTGCGGCGGACGCTCTACAACATAAGGTTGGAAAACCACACCATAAATAATATAGCGCGGAGCGAAGCCGCGCGGCGTGGCGGCCTTCCTGTACCATAATAAATATATAAAGGAGAGAAATCATGTGCGGAATAGTAGGCATATTTCACGTAAAGGGCGGCACGGAGCCGCTGCGCGCCAAGGCGCTGAGCATGAGTCGGAAGCTGCGCCATCGCGGGCCGGACTGGAGCGGCATCTACTGCGGGCGGACGGCCATCTTGGCCCACGAGCGGCTGAGCATCGTCGACCCCGAAAGCGGGCGGCAGCCCCTCTTCGCGCCCGACGGCGCACAGGTGCTGGCCGTCAACGGCGAGATCTATAACCACCGCGACATCCGCGCGCGCTACGGAGCGTCCTACGCCTTCCGGACGGGTTCGGACTGCGAGGTCATCCTGGCGCTCTACCGCGACCGCGGCGTGGCGCTGCTGGAGGAGCTGAGCGGCATCTTTGCCTTCGCGCTCTACGACGAGGCGCGCGACGCGGTGCTCCTGGCGCGCGACCCTGTGGGCGTCATCCCGCTCTACGTGGGGCGCGACGCTGACGGCACGCTCTACGCCGCCTCGGAGCTGAAGGCGCTGGAGGGCCAGTGCGAGGCCTACGAGCCCTTCCCGCCGGGCTGCTACCTCTACGAGGGACCCGACGCGCCGACCGAGGCTGAGGCCGACGCGCCGCAGAGCACCCTGGGCCTCAAGTATCGGCGCTACTACCGGCGCGACTGGTTCCGCTACGACGCCGTGGCGCAGAACGACGCCTCGCCCCGGAAGCTGCGCGAGGCGCTGGAAGACGCCGTGCGGCGGCAGCTGATGAGCGACGTGCCTTACGGCGTGTTGCTCTCCGGCGGGCTCGATTCGTCCGTCATCAGCGCCATCACGCAGAAATATGCGCGCCACCGCGTGGAGGACAACGGCACGACGCCCGCCTGGTGGCCCCGGCTCCACTCCTTCGCCGTCGGCCTGGAGGGTGCGCCCGACTTGGCCAAGGCGCGCCTCGTGGCGCAACATATCGGTAGCGTGCACCACGAGATCCACTACACGCTGCAGGAAGGCCTCGACGCCCTGAGCGACGTCATCTACCACATCGAGACCTACGACGTCACGACCGTGCGCGCCTCCACGCCCATGTATCTGCTGGCGCGCGTCATCAAAAGCATGGGCATCAAGATGGTGCTCTCCGGCGAAGGCGCCGACGAGATCTTCGGCGGCTACCTCTACTTCCACAAGGCGCCCTCGGCGCGCGCTTTCCACGAGGAGACCGTACGCAAACTCTCCAAGCTCCACCTCTACGACTGTCTGCGCGCCAACAAGAGCCTCGCCGCCTGGGGCGTAGAGGGGCGCGTCCCCTTCCTCGACAAGGAATTCCTCGACGTGGCCATGCGCCTCAACCCGCAGGCTAAGATGTGCCCCGGACATACCGTGGAGAAGAAGATCCTGCGCGAGGCCTTCCAGGACATGCTCCCCGAGGCCATCTGCTGGCGGCAGAAGGAGCAGTTCAGCGACGGCGTAGGCTACAGCTGGATCGACACGCTGAAGGCCTACACCGCCGCCCACGTCAGCGACGCCGAGATGGCCCGTGCCGCCGAGCGCTTCCCCATCAACCCGCCGCGCAACAAGGAGGAGTACTTCTACCGCACGCTCTTCGAGGCCCACTTCCCCGGCGACAGCGCCGCGCGCAGTGTGCCCAGCGTGCCCAGCGTGGCGTGCAGCACGGCCGAGGCCCTGGAGTGGGACGCCTCCTTCCGCGGTAAGAACGACCCCAGCGGACGCGCCGTCAGCGGCATACACGAGCAGGCCTACGCTGACTGACAGGGGAAAGGAGCGCCCGCCAAAACATCCAAAGGGGAGAGGAAAGATATGCCCCACTCCTTACCCCGCAATAGCGAAAAACTTGTTAGCTTTGTGCACGTCAACGATTATAGGTAGAGAAGACATGGGAACCGTTTCGATTGATAGCTTGTGGCATTTCATCCAAGACTTGTCATTGTCAGCAAATGACCGCCTATGGCTGGCAAGCAAACTTGTTGAGCAGACGCCGGAGAAGAAGGCAAAAACCGGTAAACCCACCAACGGCCGGTATATCATTTCTCCAAGGATGCAGAAATTGATGGGGAGCGTACACATTGCCCCCAAAGATATTGAGCAGGACGAAAAGGCGAAGTACATTCTTGAGAAATGAAGAAAGTCTTTTTGGATACCAACGTGTTGCTGGACTCGGCGTTGGCACGCGGCGAGCGTGGCTTAGCTGCCACGGCAATCCTGACATCTTGCGAATATGGCCAGACGCAAGGATATGTCTCGTTCTTGACTGTGGCAAATATGGCTTACATACTTCGGAAAGGTTGTAGTTTGCCTGAATTGAAAGACGTTCTAAGAGAATACACACGCCACCTCTCCATCCTCCCTATGGACGAAACGCAGCTTGAGTTGGCCTACGACGTGGAAGCGCCTGACTTTGAAGATGCTTTGCAGTATGAATGCGCCAAAAGTGGCCATTGCGATTTAATCATAACCGGCAACACCAAGCATTTCCGTTTCATTACGGACATTGAAGTCGTCTCAACGACGGATTTTGCCAAGCCGTTCCGTTCTGAATAACTCTTTTCACCTCGCCCCAATAGCGTGCGGAGGAATACATATCGAGCCCCAAGCAGCCCCTATCAGGTTGCGGCGGGGCTTTTCGCGCTTTATCGGGGGAAAATTAGTACCTTCGCCGCTTGAGGCAGCTCCGCAGCGCGGGCGGCGCGGCGTCTCCCCGTATTGTCCCCCAGCCATGGCCAACCTTCAGACTTTAGCAAAAGACACCGCCATCTACGGCCTCAGCAGCATCGTGGGCCGCTTCCTCAACTACCTCCTCGTGCCGCTCTACACGGCCAAGATGGCGGCCTCCTCCGGCGGATACGGCATCGTGACGAACATCTACGCCTACACGGCGCTGCTGCTCGTCGTCCTGACGTTCGGCATGGAGACCACCTTCTTCCGCTTCGTCAACAAGGAGCAGGAAGACCCGCAGCGCGTCTATGCCACGACGCTCTGCGCCGTAGGCGGCGTGGCGGCGCTCTTCGTCGTCCTCGTCCTGACGTTCCTCCACCCGCTCGCCGCCCTGATGGGCTACGCCCGGACGCCGCAGTACGTCGGCGTCATGGCCGTCTGCGTAGCCATCGACGCCTTCCAGTGCATCCCCTTTGCCTATCTGCGCTACCGCCGCCGCCCCCTGAAGTTCGCCGCCTTGAAGCTCCTCTTCATCGTGCTCAACATCGCGCTCAACCTCTGCTACTTCCTCCTCGTCCCCGCCCTCTACCGCAGCGGGCACGCCTGGGCCGCCCGCCTGCTGCTGCCCGGCGGACAGGTCGACGTCGGCTACGTCTTCTACATCAACCTCTTCTGCACGGCGCTCATCACCCTCTTCTTCCGCCGCGAGCTGACGGGCTTCTCCTGGCGTCCCGACGTCCGCCTGCTGCGCCGCATGCTCGCCTACAGCTGGCCCATCCTCGTGCTCGGCATCGCCGGCATCCTCAACCAGACGGCGGACAAAATCATCTATCCCCTCGTGCGCCCCGGACACGACGGACAGGTGGAGCTGGGCATCTACGGCGCCTCCGTCAAGGTGGCCATGATCATGGCCATGATCACGCAGGCCTTCCGCTACGCCTACGAGCCCTTCGTCTTCGGCAAGAGCCGCGAACGCGACAACCGCGAGACCTACGCCCGCGCCATGAAATACTTCGTCATCTTCACCCTCCTGGCCTTCCTCATCGTCGTCGGCTACATGGACGTCCTGAAGCTCATCATCGGCAGCAGCTACCGCGAGGGCCTCAACGTCGTGCCCATCGTCATGGCCGCCGAAATCATGATGGGCGTCTATTTCAACCTGAGCTTTTGGTACAAACTGACTGACCGCACCATCTGGGGCGCCGTATTCAGCGGTGCCGGCTGCCTCGTGCTCATCCTCGTCAACGTCCTCTGCATCCCCAAGTATCACTACATGGCCTGCGCCTGGGCCGGCGTGGCGGGCTACGGCACGGCCATGGTGCTCTCCTACGTCGTAGGGCAGCACTACTACCCCATACGTTACCCCCTGCGCTCCATCTTCACCTACGTCCTGCTGGCCGCCGCCTTCTTCTTCCTCATGCAGCTCGAGCCTCGCACGTGGAGCCCCCTCCTGCGTCTGGGGCTCAACACGCTGCTCGTCCTGGCCTTCGTGGGTCACATCCTCGCCCACGACTTCCCGCCAAGCCACCTTCCCGTCATCGGGAAATACTTCGCCCGTCACAAATAACCCCCCCTCAACCCCATGCCCCGGGACACCGCACAACTGAGCAACGGCCTGCGCCTCGTCTGGGAAGGCAGCGCCTCCGACGTCGTCTATTGCGGCTACGTCGTCGGCGCCGGCACGCGTCACGAGGAACCCGCCGACGCCGGCATGGCTCACTTCGTGGAGCACATGACCTTCAAAGGCACGGCGCGCCGACGCGCACACCACATCAACAGCTACCTGGAACGCGTGGGCGGCGAGCTCAACGCCTTCACCAACAAGCAGGAGACCGTCTTCCACGCCACCGTCATGCGCCGCGACTTCCCGCGCGCCGCGGACCTGCTCACCGACATCGTCTTCCACTCCCAATACCCACAGGCCGAGATTGACAAGGAGGTCGACGTCATTGCCGACGAGATAAGCTCCTACCGCGACAGCCCCGCCGACCGCATCTTCGACGAGGCCGAAGCCCTCCTCTTCCAGGGCCACCCCCTCGGGCGCGACGTGCTCGGCACGGCGCTGCGTCTCCACCAGTATCGCACGGCAGACGCCCTGCGCTTCAAGCACCGCTACTACCGCCCCGCCAACGCCACCTTCTTCCTCTACGGCGACGTTCGTTTCGATAAAGCCGTAGCCCGCCTCGAGCGCCTCACAGCCGACCTGCCCGCCCGGCCCGTCCGCTTCGAGCCGCAACCTCTGCCGCCCTACCAACCCCAAAACGTCACGCGACAGCTGCAGACCCACCAGGCGCACGTCGTCATAGCCTGCCGCGCCGTAAGCGGCACCGACGCCGACCTGTACCCCTTCATCCTGCTCAACAACCTGCTCGGCGGACCGGGCATGAACTCGCGCCTCAACGTACGGCTTCGCGAACAGGCCGGACTCGTTTATAGCGTGGACTCCTACCTCTACACCTACCCCGACACCGGCGTCTGGGAGGTCTATTTCGGCTGCGACCCCGCCGACGCGCCCCGCTGCCGGCGCCTCGTCCGCCGCGAGCTGGACCGCCTGGCCGACGAGCCCCTCTCCCCCGCCCGCCTCGCCGCGGCGAAGAAGCAGCTCAAGGGGCAGCTCGGCCTCTCGCGCGACCAGCACGAAGCCTACGCCCTCGCCCTGGGCAAGGAGTACGCCCTCTACGGCCGACACCGCGACTTGCAGCAAACTGCCCGAGCCATCGACGCCGTCACCGCCGAACAGCTGCAAGCCGTCGCCCGGCGCTACCTCAACCCCGAGCGCCTCACCACCCTCTGCTACACCTGACGCGCCGTCACGCCGCGACCCGCTGACAAGTCCGAGCTGTCCGCTGACAAGTCCGAGCTGCCGGCTGACAAGTCCGAGCTGCCGGCTGACACGTCCGAGCTATCGGCTGACACGTCCCGGCTGCTGACATGGCAAAAAAAACCGGGCAGTATTTTTACTGTGTGTGTCTGCGGCGAGTTAAATCAAGTCCGGAGGGTCCGGAGGGGTTCAGCGTGCTGATTAATCACAATTAATTGTGATTTTGCTTATGTGGACTGACAGTTTTGCTTATCTTTGCGGCAAAATAACAATGAATTGTGAATGGCAAGGAGATAGGGGAAGTGATTAGGAGGCGTAGGCAGGAGTTGAAGGTGAACCAGCTTACACTTTCGGATCTTGCCGGTGTGGGCATCAACACGCTGGTGGCGATGGAGCGTGGCACCGGTAATCCGAAGTTGGAGACACTGCTTGCTGTGCTTGACACGCTTGGTTTGCAACTCGACGTAAAACTTAAAGACTAAGTGTTATGAGGCAATGCGAAGTTTACATACACGACCGCAAGGCGGGCTTCTTGACTGAAAAGTCAAAGGACGACTACGAGTTTGTTTATGACAAGGACTATCTTAAGCGCAAAGATGCCGTACCCGTCAGTCTGACGATGCCGTTGAAAGAAAAACCTTATCACAGCAAAGTACTCTTCCCGTTCTTCTTCAACATGCTTTCCGAGGGTGACAACCGTGAGTTGCAGTCACGTTTGCTTCACATCGACAAGGACGATGACTTCGGCATCTTGCTTGCCACGGCACAGTATGACACCATAGGAGCAGTAACCGTAAAGCCCATCGTATCATGATAGCGTTGCGCGTCTGCCCGTCGACGCTTGCTAAGGGATATGAGACCTATTCGCCAAAGGCTATAAAGTTGCTTTTCGATGGCGAAAAGGTTTCGCATATATTCCCGGGTCTCAGTCCGTTGAACAATACAAAAGAGGCAAAGGAGGCGTACAAACAAGTTGGCAGAATTTCCTTGTCGGGGGTTCAGTCAAAATTAGCCCTTGTTGCTGACAATGGACGATTCCGCTTTGCCTATGAAGGAGAGCGTGGCACTTTTATGCTAAAGCCAAAACCAACCGCGTCATTCCTATATGACAAGGATGATTGCCCGGCCAACGAAAACGTGACGATGCAGATTGCCTCTCAAGTTTACCATATAGAGACAGCTGCCAACGGGCTTGTTTTTTTTGAGGATGATGACGTGGCTTATGTCACCCGCAGGTTTGATATCTTTTCCGGCGGCAAGTATCAGCAAGAGGATTTTGCCTCGCTTATGGGCTACACAAAGGCTGATGGCGGTAGTGACTATAAGTATGCCAATTCAAGTTATGAAGAGTGCGCCGGGGTTATTCGGAAATATGTCAAAGCGGCACAGGTTGACGTGTTGAGGTTCTTTCGCGTCGTGGTGTTCAACTTCATCTATATGAACGACGACGCACATTTAAAGAACTTCTCTCTCATCAATCGTGCAGGGGAATACCGTCTCTCGCCTGCTTATGATCTGATAAACACCTCTTTGCATTTATCGTTGCCGCGCATGTTCGCCCTTGACAACGGCTTGTTCAAAGAAGGCATGCAAATGTCGGACACAAAAAGCGTAGGACGCAAAGATTTCGAGGAATTCGGACGAAGAATAGGATTACCCGACAGGCTTGTAAAGCGCGAGCTTGATACCTTCTGTGTCCGCTACCCTCTCGCCAAGGAACTTATTCAGAATTCTTTTCTCTCTGACAATAACAAAAAATCTTTTTGGCTCGGAACCGACTATCGTCGAAAAATGCTGATGTCCTAAGATAGACCTAACGATATGGCTATGTAAATCAAGCCCTTGCTGCAAAGTAATGGCAAGGTAGAAGCATATTCTTCGTTGGAAAATCCGCCGCGCCGCCGTCAAGGGCAGATGACTTTAGTTCAGATACCTCCCGTCCCACCGCCTTTGACACTTTAATAGTTCATTCCAAAGGTCCACAAGGGTATTTCTATTCCGTGCCCCGTCTCTATATCATCCTTGACGATAAGTCCGTGCTCCACGCTGTCTATCTGTTTCTTCCCTTTTTTCCGTCCGCCAACTTCAAAGGTATATGGGCTAATGAAGAAGTCGGATGCCCTTGAGCTGCGGATGTTGTGGCGCACGCGCATTTGGTTGTAGAAAAACGTCTCACGGAGATTGCCGATGTTCGGACTGCCTCCGGCCAGCACCGACATAAGGCTGGGGTTGTCAACGTACACTTTTTCTATTTTGCCCAGTTGCCGCAAGCCTAATGTGTCATCACGCAACAGACCGAGCAAACCGGCTTTCTCCAAATAGCTAAGATAGTCGGGCACATTGTTTTTGCTCACGCCTATTTCCTTAGCCAAATTGTCGAAATTAGGCTTATAGGGCGCAAGCTCGGCAACGACGCCAAGGAGTTGTTTCATCTTTCTGGTCGTCGAAGGTTTCAAATCGGCATACAGGGCAATGTCTGACTCTATCGTCTGTTGTACTATTTGATTGACGCGAATCTCGAACCCCGGCTCATTGCTGAAGGGATAATAGCCCTTGGCAAGGTACTCACGGAAAAAGGGCAGCGGATGAGGCAGCTCCCGTAAGAACATCTTCTGATTGATAATGTCGTCCAGCGAATAAGCCGGCACCTCAAGGCCATATTGTATGAGTAGGAACTCGCGGAAAGACAAGCCCTGCATATGGTATATGAGCGAACGCCGGCTCAAATCGGCAAGACCCTTGTAGATATCAAGCACCGACGAGCCTGTAAAAACGACTTGAAGCTCCGGGTGAACGTCGTATATCTGCTTGAGTTCCTGGCTCCAGTTCTTGTACTTGTGTACCTCGTCAATGAACAGATGGGTGCCACCATCCTTCACCAATTCGTCCGCAAGATAGATCAGCGTGTGCGTATTGAAATAAACGAAGTCGGCAGAGACATAAAGCATCTTCTTTCGGTAATCGGGCTGACGCTTGATGTGCTGGCGCAATAGCGTTGACTTTCCAACACCTCGCGGCCCAACGATGCCTATCATCCTTGCCTTCCAGTCTATCTCCTTGTATATGTAGCGAAAATGCTCTTCTGTAGTCTGCCGGAGCATTTCAGACATATACTGATAAAGTACTGTATCAACCATAACCTTTAGCTTTCAGGGTGCAAATGTGGCAAAAAAATCCCTGTAAAGAGGACAAAAATAAAAAGAATCATCCCTGTTAGAGGGACGAAAGAGAAAGAATCGTCCCCGTAACAGGGATTTTTAGCGCCCTTTCTTTAATGAGACAACAATAAAACGGGGACAAGCCGAAAACATATCAACTGTATAAAAAAAATCTTTAGAATCAACTTTTGTGTGTTAGAATCAAAAACTTATCTTTGCCTCAATCGGTTGGGTAAAGTCAAAAAAAACAAGACGCAGAGATCTTCGGAACCAGCCTTAACCACTCCTAACGCCAATAAAAACCTACACATCATGAAAAAGACCTTTTCAGCACTGCTCATAGCGTTGCTAACGTGCACTTGCGCTTTTGCACAAGAAACTTTAAGGTTGCAGAGAACCGAAGACGATGGCTTCAAATGGTATTCGGCGTTCCGCAAAGACGATGTTAATACCTCATGGGCCGAAGACGCGCAAGGACGCACCCTCGTTGCGCCGGTAAAAGATCACACGGTAATATACACGAACGGGAGGTTCCAACTGATGACAGAAGACGGTGAAATGTATAAAGCCGTGGCCGCCTATCTCCCCACGGGGGAACCCGTCATCGCTCCGGGGCGTTACGACGAAATTGTCTTTTTGGACTACGGCGGCTATTATTCCGTGATAAAAAACGGCAAATACGGCGCCTGCGATGCAGACGGACGGGAATTGGTGGCGCCCACGTACAGCGACTTAATCACCATTGACGGGGAAGGCGGCCTTAAGGGGATAAACAGCCGCGGCGAATATGTGAGCCTGAATGTGTCGCTGAAAAATCCACAGCGCTTACCCAAAACCGCCCCGCGCAAAAAGGAGAAGCCCAAAAAGCCGGGTTTCTCTGAAATCATGGATATGTATGACGAAGCCGTGGCCTATCCGTCAAGCGACGCCGAGGGAAAGCTGCGCAAGTTCATGAAAGTGGTCGAAGCCGACCCCGACGACAGTCACGGCTTCGGGGCGTTGGCCTACAACAACATGGGCTGCATCTATGGCGACGCCGGAAACATCGGTAAAGCTATCGAAAGCTTCGAGAAAGCCCTGGCGCTCCGCCCGGCTTACGCCCAGGCGCAAGACAACCTGAACATCATGAAGCAGCGGCAGGAAATCGTCAACACTCAGCAAGCCGCCGCTGCTGCCGCCAATAGCTATACCGCAACACCAATAGTAGGCGGCGGCGTGACTACGCAGAGCGCCGGGGCACAAAGCTCCTCTTCTTCGCGCTATATGTCTGAAAGCTATTATCGCGATATGTATGCCCGCTGGACAAACGTGGCGCAAAGCGCTTACTCAAGCCTCACGGCCGCAGGCGTGAAAGTGAAAGACCGGCGAACAGGTAAAGACAAAAGCGGAAGCGCCGCCGGCACATGGAGCGCAGGCCACTACACGGGAATGAAGCAGGAGCTGCGCAAGGCGCAAAACGAAATGCGCAAGGTGCGGCAGGAGGCTCTCCGCGCCGGATACCGCATTCAGCAGTCGGAATATGAGAATATCAAAGTCTCCTACTGACAAGCCTAAAGAGAGCGTCAAGGACGGCGATGGGTTTGCACCGCTCTTACCCGGCGCCAATCGGGGCTAAGGCGGGTTATGCGCTGTATCGCCAGTGAGGACAAACGGGTGGATTTTTTGAAAAAATGGCAGGCGAAGGGCGAGCTTCACGCAGAAAACCTTACTTTTGCACATTACGCTTGACTCCGTATTCCACAAAAAGATACGCGAGAACCAAGCGAAAGAACGCGCTACGCGCATCACAAACAACTCCATAAAAACAGAGAAAGAGACTTATTCCCCCACACAACCCCCCCAAGACCATTACAAAAGCAAAAGGACAGGACATGGCTTATTACATCTTCTTCAACTCGCGCGACGAGCTCTTACGCGTCAATATTGCGCACATCATCTACATCGAGAGCGACGGCAACTATACGCACATCGTGCAGGCTAACGGGCTGCGATCTACGGTGAACCTCAACCTGCTCCAGATGGAGCGCACGCTCGAGGAACAGCTGGGCGAGAACGCGCAGCGCTTCGTGCGACTGGGCAAGCGACACATCGTCAACCTACACTTCATCTACAAGATAAACGTCGCGCGGCAACTGCTCATCCTCTCGGACACGGAGCACTTCATGTTCCAGCTGAAGGTCTCGAAAGAAGCGCTACGCACCTTTAAGGATCTCATCGTAGGTGATAGAAATGGGGGGGGTTGACAACCAACAACTTACGCTTCGTTAAGCGTAAGGATTCCTAAGAAAAAAAGACAACCGCATGAGGGGAGCCGCCATGAACCCCGCCCCGGGGATACCGGAAACCGCCCGGCGCGTGCCGGACACTGTCGGCGCGCCGGGCGCGTCCCACGCCGCGCAGCGAAAGAAAGCGGTGCGCCCGCTCGGCGGCACGACGCAGTTCCGGCCATGACCCACTCTACGAAACACCTACGGCGCAACGGTGCGCTCTCACTCTCGTCGCTGCTCGTCATGGCGGCGCTCTTCGGCGTGCTCAGCCTCGTGGCGGGCGGCTTCTCGCGTGTGCCGCTGCTCGTCGTTTTCATCCTGACGTCGGTCTATTCGCTACTGACGCTGCGCGGCCTGCGCTTGGGTGAACGCGTCGCCGTCTTCTCGCGCGGCGCGGGGGACGAGAACCTGCTCCTCATGGTGTGGATCTTCGTCCTGGCCGGTGCCTTTGCCGCCGTGGCGAAGGCGCTGGGCGCCGTGGACGCCACCGTAGCGCTCTCGCTCCGCCTACTCCCGGCGGAGCTGCTGCTGCCCGGCGTCTTCCTGGCCGCCTGCTTCATCAGCCTGAGCATAGGCACCAGCGTGGGCACCATCGTGGCCCTCGTACCCATCGCCGCAGGCCTCGCCGGGCCCTCCGGCCTCGGCGTGGCTACGCTCGTCGCCGCCACCGTCGGCGGCGCTTTTTTTGGCGATAACCTGAGCTTTATCTCCGACACGACGGTGGCCGCCACGCGGACGCAGGGTTGCCGCATGCGCGACAAGTTTCGCGCCAACTTCCGTATCGCCCTGCCCGCCGCCCTCGCCACCCTCGCGCTCTACGCCTTCCTGGGGCGCGGCACGCAGGCGCCGCCCCACGGCGCCGCGCCGGACCTGCTCCTCGTCGTGCCCTACCTCTTCGTGCTCTGCGCCGCTCTCTTGGGCATGAACGTGTTGCTCGTCTTGCTACTGGGCACCCTCGTCGCTTGCCTCATCGGCCTGGGGCGCGGCGTGCTGACGGCAGCCGGCTGCCTCGACGCCATCTGTGCGGGCATTGGCGGCATGGGCGAGCTCATCCTCGTCTCTATGATGGCGGGCGGACTGCTCGCCGTCATCCGCAAAGGGGGAGGCATCACCTGGCTGCTGCGCCGACTGACGCAACACGTGCACACCGCGCGCGGCGGACAGCTCGCCATAGCCCTGCTGGTGAGCCTGACGAACCTCTGCACGGCCAATAACACGGTGGCCATACTCTCCACCGGCCCCTTGGCGCGCGACATCGCCCTGCGCTTCCATATCGCGCCGCGGCGCAGCGCCTCGCTGCTCGATACTTTCTCGTGCGTCGTGCAGGGCATGTTGCCCTACGGCGCACAGCTGCTCATGGCAGGTGGCCTTTGCCACCTCTCGCCCACCTCCCTCGTTCCCCGGCTCTACTACCCCATGCTGCTCGCCGCCAGCGCCCTCATCTACATAGCCTTCTCCGGCCGCACACCCCGCACGGCGTCCACCGTGCCCACCGTGCCTTGACGAGGCGGCAGGTTTGCCCCCTTCCTGCTTTCCCGGGAGAGGGGGTCAGGAAGTGAGGGGGCGTCCGGAAGGCGCGGCATTTTGCGGCGCATATCCTCCCCCCGTTGAAAAAGGCACTTTCATGACACGCATTGTCCGCACGCGGCACTTTCCTCCCCGGCGGCGCTTCTACGCCATCAACCTCTGCGGCCTCGTCTTCGCCAACCGCCCGCTCAGCGCCACGGAGCTGAACCACGAACGCATCCACACGGCACAGCAGCGCGAGCTCCTCTACGTGGGCTTTTTCGTGTGGTACTTCGCGGAGTGGCTTTGGTTCCGGCTTTCGGGGTGCAGCGCGATGAGTGCCTACCGCGCCGTGCGCTTTGAGCAAGAGGCGTACCGCCACGAGGCGGACCCCACGTACCTCGCCCGCCGCCGCCACTACGCCTACGGGCAGTAAGGCCACGGCGCGGTGCGTCCGCGTTCTCTTTTGCTCGGAAAAAAGTGTACCTTTGCGACCTATGCAGCACGACGTGTGGAAGATACGGTCACGTTGGCGGTGCGCGGCGCTGGGCGCGGCGTGCTTGCTGGCGGCAGGCGGCAGCGCGGCACCACAGAAAGCCGACAGCTTGACGACGGCCGCCGACAGCCTCGTCGCGGGACGCGAGCAGGAGCTGGCGGGCGCCGTTGTCGGCGGGCGGCGGCCGGCGCACCTCTATGCGCGCGACGGCTCGGAGCGCATCACCTTCGCGGGACTGACGAAGATGGCCTGCTGCACGGTGGCGGAGTCGTTTCAGAACACGGCCACCGTCTCGCAGGGCTACAGCGACGCCGTGACGGGGACGCGGCAGATACGCTTGCTGGGCCTCGGCGGCCTCTACACGCAGACGCTGGACGAGAGCCGACCCGTCCTGCGCGGGCTGGGTGCGCCCTACGCCCTCAGCCTGACGCCCGGCGTATGGCTCAGCGGCATCAGCGTGGCGAAGGGCGCCACCAGCGTGCGCGGCGGACACGACGCGCTGACGGGGCAGGTCAACATGGACTTCCGCAAACCGACGGACGAAGAGCGCTTCTTTGGGAATTTCTACCTCGACGAACTGCTGCGCCTCGAGGCTAACGCCACGACAGCGCTGCCGCTGAAGAAGGACAAGAGCCTCTCGACGATCATCCTCGCCCACGGCGCGTGGGACACGGAGTGGCGCGAGATGGGCGCCATGGATCGCAACGACGACGGCTACCGCGACATGCCGCGCAGCCGCGGCGGCGGCGTGGCGAACCGCTGGCTCTGGCTGACGCCCTGCGGCTGGCAACTGCGCTGGGGCGCACGCTTCGACGCCGACGACCGCCTGGGCGGTTCGCTCCACTACGACGGCTCCGACGCCGCCCGCCGCGCCATGCGCACCGACTGGGACGCGGCCGAGAAACCGCCCTACGGCTCGCGCGTGAAGCTGAAGAACGTCGACGCCTACCTGAAAGTGGCGCACCCCGTCGGCCGCACCTTCTACACGCCGCAGGGCGAGGCGCACCGGGGCAGCGTGGCGCTCGTGGCTGACTACGCCCACTTCTCCACCGACGCTTACTACGGTCTGAACGACTACCGCGGACAGGAGAACAGCTACTCGGCCAACCTGCTCTGGGACCAGCCGCTCTCCGGCCGCTCCACCCTCGTCCTGGGCGCACAAGGCCGCCGGGTACACTACGCCGAGGACGCCCGCCTGCGCACACCTTGGCTCGGTTCCGAGCGCGCGGCGGACTCGCTCCGTTACCACCGTGCGGAGAACGAAGTCGGTGCTTACGCCGAATACACCTACACGCCCGGCGACCGCCTGACGGCCACACTCGGCCTGCGCGCCGACTGGGACGCCCTGTCCGAGCGCTTCACGCTGACGCCCCGCGCGCACCTCATGTGGCAGCCCGCCCGACGCACCACGCTGCGCCTCACGGCAGGCATGGGACACCGCACGGCGCTACCCCTGGCTGACTATCCCGGACTCCTAGCCACCGGCCGACGCCTGCGCCTCGACAACCGCACGGCCGACGACGGCTACCGACACCTCGACCGACTGGAGAAAGCCCTCACCGCAGGTCTCAGCCTGCAGCAACGCTTCAGCCTGCTGGGCGAGGACAACGCCACGCTCAGCCTCGACTACTTCCGCACGCAGTTTCTGCGCTCCATCGTCGTGGACCAAGAATGGGCGGCCGACGTGCTGGCCATTTACAGCACGACGCACCGCGCCTGGAGCGACACGTGGCAGGCTGACCTGACGTGGACACCCCTGCGCCGCCTCGACGTGACGGCCACCTTCCGCTACAACAACAGCCGCCAGACCCTCTCGCGCCCCGACGGCACCACCGTGCGCAAGGAGCGCGCACTGACGGATCGCTTCAAGGGCGTCTTCAACGTGCAGTATGCCACGGCGCTGCGTCGCTGGGTCTTCGACGCCACCGTGCAGCTCGTAGGCCCCGCACGCCTGCCCGCGCAGGACGGCAACCCTGCACACGACAGCCACAGCCCTACGCACGCCTTGCTCTACGCACAAGTGACGCACCGCATAGGGCGGCTGGAGCTTTACGCCGGAGGCGAGAACCTGGCCGACTACCGACAGCACGACGCGCTGCAAAGCCCCGAGAACCCCTACTCCGCAGCCTTCAACAGCCTCAACGTCTGGGGGCCGCTCATGGGAAGACGCTTCTACCTCGGCCTGCGCTTCAACCTCTACTGACCCACCGCCCGCGCGGCAAAGTCGTTTCTGAAAAAGAGAATGCCGCTGCGCCCCTTTTCGCCCAAGCGACGTACACATTTATATATATATACGTAAAAACCTCAAAAGCTATAAGATTATGAAAAAGTACCTCACCCTCCTGCTGCTCTTCACGCTCTGCTTAGGCAGCACCCACGCCGCCGACCCGAAGAAGAAGGCCACGACGACGCAGGTCTTCACGACGGACATCGTCTGCGACAACTGTAAGAAGAAAATCCTGAACAACGCCGCCACGCTGGGTCGCGGTGTGCAGGACGTGCAAGTGAACGTGGCGACGAAGGAAGTCAGCGTGACGTACGACCCGCAGAAGACGTCCGTAGAAAAACTGGTAAAGGGCTTCGCCAAACTCAACGTACAGGCCACGCCGAAAGCCGCCGACGCCTCCTCCTCTCAAGCTAACGGCTGCGCACAAGGAAAGGGCTGCGCACAAGGAAAGGGCTGCGCACAAGGAAAGGGCTGCCCGGATGGAAAGGATGCCTGCCCGGGCGCTGCCAAGCCTTGTTGTAAGACGGATAGTGCCGCTTGTCCGCAAGGCCAAGGGGCCTGTTCGGAAGGAAAGGGCGCTTGCCCGGAAGGCCAAGGCAAGAAGCCTTGTTGTAAGACGGATAGTGCCGCTTGTCCGCAAGGCCAAGGGGGTTGTTCTCAAGACCAAGGGTCTTGCCCGCAAGGAAAGGGCGCTTGCCCGGAAGGCCAAGGCAAGAAGCCTTGTTGTAAGACGGATAGCGCCGCTTGTCCGCAAGGCCAAGGGGGTTGCTCTCAAGACCAAGGGGCTTGCACGCAAGGAAAGAATGTTCGCAAGAAGGTAGCGGGCGAGAACACCGTGCCCGAGTCGGCCGAGGCACAAAAAGCTGACGCCAAGAACCAAAAGGCCTGCTGCAAAGCCAAAAAGGCGGCCACAACGAAGAAAGACTGAAGCCCGTCGCTCTGCCGCCCGCAACCGTCCGCCGTGTTGCTGCCCGCAACCGTCCGCCGTGTTGCCGTTTCCGTGGCGGTCAGCTCTGCCGACCGCAGCCCCTATTCCCCGTGGTCAGCAAAACGTCCGCCCTGAAGGGGCGGTGCAAAGAAGGTGAAGGGAGGATATGCGTTGAAAAACGTCCGCCCTGAAGGGGCGGTGCAACATAGCCCGGGGGTTCTACCCCGGGAACCCCGATACCCCCATAAAATTGGCGCCCTGTAAGGGCGCTGCAATACCACGTCATCGTGTTTGCAGCGCCCCTTCAGGGCGCCAATTCTTTTTCCAACGCCGTGACCCGGGGTTGAAAGCCGGGGCTAACGTGCAGCGCCCCTTCTGGGCGCTTCCTTTGTTATAATGCGGGGCGGGACGTCACTCAGCCGACACCTCGTAGCGGAAGGCCATGGCGTAGGGGTGGATGCCGGCGGCGTATTTGTGCCGGAACGTGCCGTCGGCGTCGAACTCATAGACGTCGCCCTGCGAGGCGTAGCCGAAGGCGCCGCGGTCGGAGGTGACGAAGACGTGGCCGGAGGTCTGGTCCACGAAGACGCCCGTCGGCGCGGCGGGCAGGTCGGCGGCCTGGGCGAAGCTTACGCTCTGCTCGGCGTCGGTGCGCGTGTCGTAGGCGGCGTAGGTCGTCGTGCTGGCGCCCGTGTTCCAGTCCGTCGTCGTGTTCAGGACGTAGAGGCGGTTCTCGGCGCGGTTTACGTCGATCTGGTTGCCCTCGGCGTAGGCGCTGACCTCTCCCGCCTGCGTGTCTATCTTATAGACCTTGGGCAGGACGGTATAGTAGTCGCCGTTGCATACGACGAAGACGTTGCCCGCCCCGTCGGCCACCACCTTTCCGGGGTTCAGGCCGACGGCGAAGTCGGCTTCCTTCGTGAACGTCGCGAGGTTCACCTTCGCCACGCGCAGGCCGTCGGCGTAGCCGGCCGCGTAGTTATAGCCGTCGGAGATGCTGACGTAGAGGCAACCGTCCGTGGCCACGTCCATGCCGGCGGGGTTGGGGCCCACGCTTACGGTGTCGCGGGCGTAGGTGGCGGTGTCTATGCGCGTGACGTAGCCGTCGTTATTGGCCACATAGACGTAGGCGCCGCTGGCCGTGACCCACTCGGGGCTTTGCGTCTCCACTTGCTGCACGATGCGCTTGGTCTTGGCGTCGAGCACCCAGACGAGGTTTGAGGCATAGACGGCCACGTAGAGCTTAGAGCCGTGGAAGACGGCGTTCTGCGGCGTGTCGCCCAGGCTTTGGTCGTTGGCTGCTTGGAAGATGCCGTCCGTCAGCGTGGCCGTCGAGAAGTCCAGCGAGGCGAGCGTGCCCGCCACACCGCTGTAGTAGTTGCCTTGGTTGACGACGACGGCCTCCGCCGTCACGCTGTGGTACGTGGGCGTCACGGGTTCGTCGTTCTCGTCGGAGCAGGCCGTCAGCACCAGCGCGGCGCAGAGGCCGAGCAGGAAGGGGTAGAACTTTTTTAACATAGCTAAGAATTTAAAGGGTGATTATATAAATAGGTTAGGTTTTTTTATCGTCCTGAGTCTGCAGAGCGTCAGAAGCGCAGCGTGGCGTGTAGCTGCCAGGCTCGGCCGGGCATGGGGTAGCGGCGTACAATCTCGTATTGCCGTGCAAAGACGTTGAGCAGGTCGGCGCGCAGGTCGAGGCCGAGGCTGCCGAGACTGAGGGAGCGGTAGAGGCCGAGGCCCACGTCGGCATAGCCGGGCAGGCGCGTCGTCGGCGTGTGTTCGTTGGTGGCCCAGCGCGGCGCGGCCGTCGTGAGGCTGACGACGCCGTTCACCCAAGGGTTCTCCCAAGCCACGGAGGCAGCACCGCTGTGGCGCGGCGTGTAGGCCAGCTGCTTGCCGTAGCGCTCGGGCGTAGCGGGCGTGTGGTCGCGGGCGCTGAGCAGGGAGTAGGAGGCGTTGAGCACGAGGCGATGGCGTGGCGCGACCTGCCAGTCGGCCGCGAGCGTGGCGTCGAGTCCGCGACAGCGTACCTGCCCCAGGTTCACCGTGCGCCAGACGAAGAGGTTGTAGGGGATGCTCGATATCTTGTCCCAGACGCGGTTCAGGTAGGCATCGGCCGTGAGGCTAAGGTCGAGCGTCGGGCGGGGCAGGGCGTGCAGGGCGATGCCGGCGCCCCACTGGCGCGTCCGCTCGGGGCGCAGCGTGGTGCTTCCCAGGTGATAGTAATAGTTCTCGGTGAAGGTGGGTGGGCGGAAAAGCTCCTTGTAGGCCGTGCGCACATCGAGGCTGAGGCGCGGTCGGCGCAGGGCGTGCCAGAGAGCCGCCACAGTGGGCGAGAGGCGCCGTGCGTCGCGTGCCGCCGTGGCGCCGGAGGCGGCGTGGTTATGGTAGAGGGCACCTTGCAGGCGGGCGGTCAGCTCCAGCCGGGCGAGCGTGTAGCGCAGGGAGAGGGCGGAGAGCAGCGTGTGGCGCAGGACGTCGTTGTCCGTCGACAGGTTGGAGCGGAGGTCGGCCAGGGCGTAGTCCGCAGCGAGGGCGGCGGCGAAGGCTTTGTGCTCATAGGCTGCGCCGACCGAGGCGTAGGCCTCGCGCTGCCGATAGTCCTGGCGCAGCAGGCCGCCCGGATATTGCGCGTCGCGGTCGCGGTATTTGCTCTCCTGCCACTCCGCCTTCGTGGCGGCGAAGCAGCGCCAGGCGCCGAAGCCTTGCTGCCAGCGCCCCTGCACGAAGGCGTGGCGCTCCCGGAGGTGCTCCGTAGCCTCGTTGACGTAGTAGGTGACAGGGCCGGGCAGGTAGCGCCGCGAGCCGGTGTAGGCGGCCTTGGCGTCGAGCTGCCCGCCGGGCAGCGCCTGCCGCACGTTGACCTCGCCGAGCCAGTCGTTCGTCTGGCTGCCCCGGCGCCGCTCACGCGTCGTGGCCACACCGTTGCGCAGGGTGAATGGGTAGTCGTTGCGCCCGTGGGTGAAGTCTGCCGCGAGGTTGAATGCCGTGCCGCGCGGAAAGGCTTGGGCGAGGAGCAGCGACGGGTGCCACGTGGTCCAGCTGCCGGCGTGCAACGCGGCACGGCCGTGGAGGCCGAGGCGCGACGTATCCGGCAGGAACGTCGTCAGCACGACGGCGGCGGCCGCCAGCTCGCGCACGGGGCAGAGCAGCGTGGCGCCGTCCTGCGTGCGCAGCGCTATCTCGGCAAGGTGC
Source organism: uncultured Prevotellamassilia sp. (assembly GCA_964641085.1). GTDB lineage: Bacteria > Bacteroidota > Bacteroidia > Bacteroidales > Bacteroidaceae > Alloprevotella. Next base: position 23,116 of record CAZXJS010000004.1, read on the forward strand.
TCCACGCCGTAGCGCCCTACGTCCACGGCGCCGCGCTGCGCGTCTGTCTGCACCACGCCGTCATAGACCACGGCCGTATGCGCCGCGCCCAGGCCGCGCACGCTGACCGTCTTCAGCCCGCCCGCACCGCCGTAGTCGCGCAGGTTGACGCCCGCCAGGCGACGCAGCGCGTCGGCCGTCGACGTCACGCCGCAGCGCCGCAGCCTGAGCGTGTCGAGCCGCTGCTCCGGCGTGGCGCCCGACGCAGCGCTGCCGCCAAGCGCCACGACCGTGGCGCGCGGCAGCGTCTGCCCGGCACCTTCCTGCCCATAAGCAGGCGGTGTAAAGCCCAAGGTCAGGCACAGACCTGCAACAACGCCACGCCTCGGGCGCGGAAGACACGTAATGAGGGTCGGCAAAGTGAGTTTGTCTCTTTTTTTAAGAAAGGGGAAGCCGCCGCGCGCCCACTTCAATGGGGTGGGGTACGGCGCCGCGCTTCAAGGCGCAGACGTCGCGCGCTTCATGATACGGCCGACTATTTCTCTCTCTTTACGCCCCAACCCCTCCTCGGGGGCTTTCGGGGCGCTACTCCCTGCGGCAGGTCTTCTGACTTGCCCCCGCGCGGCACGTCTTCCCGCGCCGGGCTTCGTGCCCGGACACAGTGACTTCAAGGTTGCCGCCCGATAATGGGGCTCACAGCAGCGGGACTGTACGGGACTTGCACCCGTTTCCCTCTTAGGCCCGCTCCTCCGTCGGCAGCGGGCACCGCAGTAGGCTGCAAAAGTAGCTATATCACATGGAAAAAGCAAGACGCCCCGCCCGGCCGAGAGGCGGTGAAATGTAGCCCGGGGTTTCAATCCCGGGTGCGGCTTGCTCCTACATAAAAACGCCGCCCGGCAAGAGGCGGTGCAAGCTCAGCGCTTGCGGACGAGCGTCAGGCCGTCGCGCAGGGGCAGGACGACGGCTTCCACGCGCTCGTCGCGGGCTACGAGGCGGTTGAAGGTGCGGATGCCCTCGGTCTGCGCGTCGTGGCGGCGGGCTTCGACGACGTGGCCGTCCCAGAGCGTGTTGTCTGCCACGAGCAGTCCGCCCCGCCGCAGGCGCGGCAGCAGCAGGGCGTAGTAGTCGGCATACTGCCGCTTGTTGCCGTCGATGAACGCTAGGTCGTAAGGCTCGCCCTCGCGCGGCAGGAGCTGCAGCACATCGCCGATGATCATCCTGACGCGCCCCGCGTAGGGCGAGGCCTCGAGCCAGGGGCGCACGACGTCCTCCAGCTCGTCGTTGACCTCGTAAGTCTCTACGACGCCGCCCGGTGCCATGCCCGAGGCCATGGCCAAGGCGGAGTAGCCCGTGAAGGTGCCGACCTCCACGACGCGTCGTGCCCCGATGAGCTCCACGAGCAGGCGCAGCAGCAAGCCCTGCACGTGGCCGGAAGCCATGCGCGGATAGGCCTGCCGCGCCTGCGTCTCCCGCCACAGTCGCCGCAGGTAGTCGTCCTCCGGCGTGCACGAGGCGTCGAGGTAAGCCTCAAGCGCGGCGTCCATTGGCTAAAACTTCTTGTTGGTTAGGGGTCATGCGTTTGGAAAAAGGTGGCTATATATAATGTATATAAAAATGTTTCATATATATATAGCCGCGTCCCCGCCGTTAGCGCAGGGCTTCTATGGCGAGAGCGTAGGAGCGCAGGCCGAAGCCGGCGATGGTGCCCAGGCAGGCGGGGGCCAGGAGCGACGTCCGGCGGATGGGCTCGCGCGCGGCGACGTTGCTGATGTGCACCTCGACGACGGGTAGCGCGAGGGAGCGGATGCAGTCGGCCAGGGCGAGGCTGGTGTGGGTGTAAGCGCCCGCGTTGAAGACGACGCCCTCGGTGCCGTCCGTGCGCGCCGCTTGCAGGCGGTCTATCAGGGCGCCCTCCGAGTTGCTCTGGTAGTACGACAGCTCCATGTCGGCATAGCGCGCACGCAGCTCCGCGAGGCAGTGCTCCATGCTTTGCGTGCCGTATATCGAAGGCTCGCGCTCGCCCAGCAGGTTCAGGTTGGGGCCGTTCAGGATGAGTATCTTCTTCATAGCTTGAGGCGTAAAGGTTATTACTTTTTATTTAACTTCGCCGCCGAAGCCTCTGCGCATCGGGGGCGCGCGCGAAGCGATGCCCCGGGCGGGCGGCGGGCGTTTTCCGCTCCTTAAGCGCCGGAGGCAAAGGTACGGAGAAAAAAGAGAATGAGGCAGAAAAACGTGTCGCTCCTTGCGCGCTACGAGGCTTATCTGGCTTTGGAGCAGGGCCTCTCGGCGAATACGCAGGAGGCCTACGGGCGCGACGTGCGGCGCCTGCTGGACTACCTCGCGGCGTGCGGCGTGCGGCCCGAGGCGGCTACGGCGGACGACCTGCGGGGCTACGTGCGCGCCCTCTCTGACGTGGGTATCGCGCCGCGCAGCGTGCAGCGCATGGTCTCGAGCGTGCGCTCCTTTTACCGCTTCTTGCAGCTCGACGGCTACATCGCGCAGGACCCCACGGAGCTGCTCGAGGCACCCAAGGCGGGGCGTCGCTTGCCGGAGGTGCTGACGCTCGCCGAGGTGGACGCCCTGGAGGCCGCCGCTGACGTCACGACGCCGGAGGGCACGCGCGACCGCGCCACGACGGAGGTGCTCTACTCCTGCGGCCTGCGCGTCAGCGAGCTTTGTGCGCTACGCCTCTCCGACCTCTTCCTCGACGAGGGCTTCCTGCGCGTCGTGGGGAAAGGGGGGAAGCAGCGCCTCGTCCCCATCAGCCCGCGCGCCGTGGAGGTGTTGCAGGCCTGGTTCGCCGTGCGCCGCCACCTCGTGCCCAAGCCGGGCGAGGAGGACTACGTCTTCCTCTCGCCCCAGCGCGGCCGACACCTGAGCCGCATCACCGTATTTCACAACTTGCGCGTACTGGCTCAGCGCGCGGGCATAGAGAAGCCCCTCTCGCCCCACACGTTGCGCCACACCTTCGCCACGCACCTGCTGGAGGGCGGCGCCAACCTGCGCGCCATTCAGGCCATGCTCGGCCACGAGAGCCTCGCCACCACGCAGCTCTATACCCACCTCGATCGCTCCTACATCCGCCACGAAATCCTCTCCCACTTTCCCGAGCCGCCCCGCCCGGCGGAACACGACGACATCGATAGGTAGCGTGCAAAGGGTGCGCCTTGAAGGGTGCGCGGCACAATAGCCCCGGTTTTTAACCCCGGGTAGCGGCCATGGAAACGAATTGGCGCCCTGAAGGGGCGCTGCAACCTTGTTTGGGTGTTTGCAGCGTCCTTACAAGGCGCCAATTCGTGGGATCCGGCGTTCCTCGGGGTTAAAACCCCGGGCTAAATTGCACCGTCCTTATAAGTCGGCGTTTTCTTAAACTGCACTCTCCGTAGTGCGTTTTTCCGCCTTTTTTGCACCGGGAGGAGTGCATTTTTCCGTTCCTCGTGCACCTTATATAAAGAGGTAGCGTGCAAGGAGCGTACCCTAAAGGGGCGAGGCAACCTCGGCGGCGCTTAGTTGTTTCCGGCCTTGGTCTGGGGGTAACCGACGGGGTTGTTCAGGATGAGGTCGTAGCGCTCGTCGAGGTTGAGGGCTTTGCGTAGCGCCGCGTCGTCCATCGTCATGCGGGGCACGGTGGCGAGGTCCAAGGCGGTGCAGGCGAGGCCGACGTTGGCTGAGACGTAGGCGGCGTCGATGGCGCCCATGCGCGTCTTGGCCTCGGCGGGCAGCTCGGCGGGGAAGCGGCTGTGGTCGCTGACGAAGAGCAGGGTGAGGGGTGCCGTGGCGGCGAAGTCTTGACGCCCGGCTGCCAGCGGGCGCAGGTCGCGGGGGCAGACCTTCAGCAGGGCGCCTTGCTGTGCCTCGTAGCGGTAGGCGCCGTCCTGACGTAGGACGAATACGATGACGTCCTGCGCATTGATGGCGGAGGGTGCCGTCAGTTTGCCCTCTGCGGGGCGATTGACGCCGCAGGCCGCCCAGAGCAGGGTGGAGAGCGTGGCGTCGGAGATTTCGGCCTCCGCGAAGGCCCGTTCGGAGTGGCGGTTTTGCAGCGCCTGCATCAGGGTCATCGGGGCGTCCTTGGCGGGTGCGGGCAACGGGGTGGCCTCCTGTGCTCGGCCGGGTGCGGCAGCTAAGGTGACGGCCAGGCAGGCCGTTGTGAGCTTCTTCTTCATGATTTCTCTTTTCTTTTTTGGGGGGTTGATAATGGCGGCGGGCGGGCGGCTTGCGGTCGGCGAATCCGCCCGCCACGGGAACGGCAATGCGGGGGGGCGAACACCGGTGCGGCGGTGGGGCGTGGGCGGCTTGCGGTCGGCGGAGCCGCCCGCCACGGGAACGGCAATGCGGGCACCGGGGTGCCGGGGCGGCGGGTTTTCAGTAGAGTATGTCGGCGGAGATCCAGTAGGTGCCGGTGCCGGAGCTGTGGAGGCGTACCCAGTAGCCCTCGGTGGCGTTGTAGATAGACGCGATGCGTAGCCAGCTGCCGCTGCGGGCGTCGGCGTAGATGTCGTAGCGCGTGTGGGCTTTGAGCTTCATGCAGACTTGGCCGCGGGGGTTGTTGCGGATATTGGTGAGGCCGCTCAGGTCGCGTATGTGCCAGGCGTTGCTGCTGTTGGTGGCGCTTGTGGCGGGCTTGGGTTTGGAGGCTTGGGCTTTGGGGGCGGGCTGCTGCACGGCGACGGGCACCCGGACGGTCTCCTTCTCGCGGATGATGACCGTGTCGTGCTTGACGGGGGCGGCCGGGGCTTCCTGCGCGACGGGTGCTTCTTGGGCGGTGGCGGTTTCGCTGCGCGGCTTTTGGCGCAGGGTGACGACGAGGAAGACGAGGGCCAGCAGGACGACGAGGGCGCAGAGGACGCCGATGAGGAGGTAGAGCGCGCGGTTATCGCGGCGCGGCGGGGGAGGGGGTGTGTATGGCATGGGGAAATTCTTTTTCTTGGGGCGGCTTGCGGTCGGCGGCGCCGACCGCCACGGGAATGGCAACGGAGGTGCCGGGGGGGGAGGTGCCGGGGGCGCCGCGGGGCGGGCTAAGCCTTCAGCGCTTCGAGGAGCGCTTGGGGTGTGAGGCTGCGCTGCTCGCCGGTTTGCATGTCTTTGAGACTGACGGTTCCGTCTTGCAGCTCGGTTTCGCCGATGAGGGCTACGTAGGGCACGCGGCGGGCGTTGGCGTAGGCCATTTGCTTCTTCATCTTCACGGCGTCGGGATAGACTTCCGTGGGAATGCCGGCGGCGCGGGTTTGGCGGGCCAGCTCCAGGCAGCGGCGGGCTTCGGCGGAGCCGAAGTTGATGAAGAGCAGGCGCGTGGCCTCGTCGGTGGTTTGGGGGAAGAGGTCGAGCTGGGTGAGGACGTCGTAGATGCGGTCGGCGCCGAAGCTGATGCCTACGCCGCTCAGGCCGGGCAGGCCGAAGATGCCCGTCAGGTTGTCGTAGCGTCCGCCGCCGCAGATGCTGCCTATGCGGGCGTCGAGGGCTTTCACCTCGACGATGCAGCCGGTGTAGTAGTTGAGGCCGCGGGCGAGGGTGGTGTCGAAGTCGAGCCGGGCGCTGAGGCCGCCGAGGTGGTCGAGGACGAAGCTTACCTCGTCGAGGCCGCGCGGGCCGTCGGGGGTGTCGGCCAGGATGGGTCGCAGGGCGGCGAGCTTTTGCTCGTTGGTGCCTTGGACTTGGAGAATGGGGTTCAGGCGGCTGATGGCGTCCTCGGGCAGTCCGGCCTGGCGCAGCTCGTCGCTGACGGCCTCGGGGCCTATCTTCTCCAGCTTGTCTATGGCCACGGTGATGGCGGTGAGCTTGTCACCTTGGCCAATGGCTTGTGCTATGCCTGAGAGGATCTTGCGGTTGTTGAGCTTTATGGCGGTGCGTATGCCGAGTTGGCTGAAGACGTCGTCGATGATTTCGAGGAGCTCCACTTCGCACAGCAGGCTGTCGGAGCCTACGACGTCGGCGTCGCACTGGTAGAACTCGCGGTAGCGTCCTTTCTGGGGTCGGTCGGCTCGCCAGACGGGCTGTATCTGGTAGCGCTTGAAGGGGAGCTGCAGCTCTTCGCGGTGCTGCACGACGAAGCGTGCGAAGGGCACGGTGAGGTCGTAGCGCAGTCCTTTCTCGCAGATGCGTGCGGCGAGGTGGGCGGCGTCGGCTTCTTGCAGCTCGGCGGGAGAGAGCTTGGCGAGGTAGTTGCCGGAGTTCAGGACGCGGAAGAGCAGTTTGTCGCCTTCCTCGCCGTATTTCCCCAGGAGGGTCGTGAGGTTCTCCATGGCGGGCGTCTCGATGGGTTGGAAGCCGTGCAGGGCATAGACGCGGCGTATGGTTTGGAAGATGTAGTTGCGTCGGGCGGCTTCGCGGGGCAGGAAGTCGCGCGTGCCTTTGGGTATGCCGGGTTTTGTGGACATGGGTGTGTAGGTTGTGGCGTTTAGGGGTTTTAGTACGAAGGGGCGGGTTGGTGCCCACCCATCCCGTGCGTTTTTATTGTTTCTCCTTGATGAGGTAGATGTAGGTGGGCAGGTGGTCGGAGTATCCGCCGAGCCATACGCCGCTCTGCGTGGTGCGCAGGGGTACGCCCTTGTTGCGCCCCTCTTGCTGCAGGAGGTAGTCGCGCAGGAAAACGCGGTTCTCGTAGAAGGTGAGCGTCTTGCGGTCGGCGAGGAAGCCGCCGGAGAGGATGATCTGGTCGAAGAGGTTCCACTTGCCGTCGTAGAGCAGGGAGCCTTGGCCTACCTTGTAGAGCGTGTCCCACCAGGGGTTGTAGAGGTCTTGGGGCGTAGTGACGTCGGCGCGGCGGTGGCGTGCGCCGAGGGCTTGGCTGATGCTCTTGTCGCGTGGGTCGTCGTTCATGTCGCCCATGATGATGACTTTCGAGTCGGGGTCTTGGCGCAGCAGGGCGTCCTTGAGGGCGCGCAGCTGGTAGGCACCGCGCTCGCGGGCGGGGCTGGTGGCGCCGCGCGAGGGGAGGTGGCATACGATGAAGTGGATCTTCTCGTCGGCTATCTGTCCCGTCATGACGAGGAAGCCGCGCGTGACGTAGCTCGTGTCGCCGCGCAGGGGGTAGATGGGGTAGGGTACGACGCGGCCTGCGGCGTCCGTCGTGAAGCCTAAGTCCACATCGGGCTGCGCGGGGTCTTTATAGTAGAAGGGTACGAGGTAGTACGTCTCGAGGCGGAAGAAGCGGGGGTTGTAGAGGAAGGCGCAGTCCACGCCGCGGCGGTCGGGTCCTTCGACGTGGACGTAGCGGTAGCCGCGGCGGCGGAGGGGCTCCTCGGCCACGAGGTCGTCGAGGCAGCGGGCGTTCTCCACCTCGCTGACGCCGATGACGCCGGCGCCGACGTTGGGCAGGCGATCCGTGCAGAGCTGGCCGAGCACTTTCGCCAGGTTGCGCACTTTGGTGCGATACTTCAGCGTGTTCCAGTGGTAAGAGCCGCGGGGGAGGAACTCGTAGTCGTTCTTCCCGGCGTCGTGGATGGTGTCGAAGAGGTTCTCCAGGTTGTAGAAACCGACGCCGTAGAGGGCGTATTGCTTCTCGCCGGTCTGCTGCGCGCACAGGGCGGGGCAGAGGGTCAGGGCGAGGAGGAAGGCGAAGAGGAGCTTTTTCATGTGTGTGTACGGGGTGTGGGCTTGTTGCTTTTTTTGCGCGGGGGATGCGTGTCGGCGGAGCCGACACGCCACCGAACGGCAACCCGGCGCAGATGCCGACTGTCAGGGCGCAGATGCCGGGTAGGTGCAAAGTTCCAAAAAAAAAGTGAGACCGGCTGTGGCGCTTGGGGCAAAATGTAAAATAGAAATGACAAACGGGACGGGGGAAAGGTTTTTTTAGTATTTTTGCGGCGTGACGGATGCCCTCGGCACGGGGCGGCGGGCTTTCAGCTCGTTATTAAACTAAAAAAACATAACAAAACCTTATAACCTCCCTTTTCCCTATGAAGAAAGGTTTACTATTGGCTGCGGCGGCGTGTGCGCTGTGGGGCAGTGGGCGAGCCCAGGTGGCCGACACGCTGCAGACGCAGGCCGACAACGCGGACTTCACCTTCACCGAGTCGCAGCTCGACGAAGACAACGACCAGAGCCAAGCCATCTCGACCGTCGTCTCCTCGCGTAGCAACCCCTACTCCTCGGAGGTGGGCTACCGCTTCAGCCCGATGCGCTTCCGGCAGCGGGCTTACGAGAACACGCAGAGCCAGACCTACATGCAGGGTCTGCTGCTGAACGACGCCGAGCGCGGCAGCTTCAGCTACAGCCTCATCGGCGGCATGAACGACGCCACGCGCAACCGCGAGGGTGTCGGCGGGTACGAGTTCAACCAGTTTGCCCTGACCCCCCTGGGCGGCGCGGAGAACATCAACACGCGCGCCAGTGCCTTTGCCCAGGGCAGCAAGCTCGCCCTGAGCGGCACGAATCGCAACTACGTGCTGCGCGGTATGCTGACGCATGCCACGGGCTGGCTGCCCGGCGGCTGGGCGTTGGCCGGCAGCGTAGGCTATCGCTGGGCCAAGGAGGGCGTCATAGAGGGCACCTTCTACAACAGCTTCAGCTATTTCCTCGCCGCCGAGAAGAAGCTCGGCGAGCACCACAGCCTGAGCCTCGTCACCTTCGGCTCGCCCACCAAGCGCGGGCAGCAGGGCGCCTCGACCGAGGAGGCCTACTGGCTCGCCAACTCGCACTACTACAACCCCAACTGGGGCTACCAAGACGGCAAGAAGCGCAACGCACGCATCGTACACAGCTTTGAGCCTGCGGCCATCCTCACCTGGGACTGGCGCATTGCCGACGCCACGAAGCTCACCACCAGCCTCGGCTTCCGATACTCCATGTACGCCTCGACGGCGCTCGGCTGGAACGGCGACGCTTACGACCCCCGCCCCGACTACTGGAAGAACTTCCCCTCAAGCGTCTTCAACGTGTACGACGAGAGCACCAACAACGGCACCTACCTGCAGGAGAATCCTTACCTGCTGGACCAGTACCGGACGCTCTACGACTACTGGCGCGCCGACAAGGCCAACCGGCAGGTCAACTGGGACAGGATGTACTACGTCAACCGCCAAAACGAGGCGCAGGGCGGCGAGACGCTTTACTACCAAGAGAACCGCCACAACGACCAGCGCGTCTTCTCTCTGAGCACCACCTTCAACCACGCCTTCAACCGGCACCACCGCATCGACGCCGGCCTGCAAGCCGGCACGACCAAGGGCATGCACTATAAGACGATGTACGACTTGCTGGGCGGTACGACCTACACCGACATCGACAAGTTTGCCGCCAACGACTACGGCATCAACTCCACGACGGCGCAGAACGACCTGCGCAAGCCCAACCGCCAAATCAGCAAGGGCGACAAGTTCGGCTACAACTATAATATATACGTCAACCAAGCCACCCTTTGGGCGCAGTATCAGGCCACGCTGGGCCACCTCGTAGTCAACGTGGGCAGCCATGCCGACGGCTCCACGATTGAGCGCGACGGCCTCATGCAGAACGGCCGTGCACCGGAGAACTCCTACGGCCGCAGCGGCAAGGCTAAGTTCCTGGGCGGCGGCGCCAAGGCGGCCTTGGCCTACGTCATGCCCCACGGACGCATCACGCTGAGCGGACGCTACGACGCCACGCCGCCCCTGGCGCGCAACGCCTTCGTAGCCCCACGCATACAGAACAACTTCGTGGACAACCTCGAGCTGGAGCACCTCATGGGCGCCGAGCTGGCTTGGAACTTCCGTTTCGGCCCCCTGAGCGGCGTCCTGAACGGATACTACACCCGCACGACGCACGGCGTGGAGCAAACGGCCTTCTACAACGACCAGGAGGAGCGCTTCACCTACCTCACCATGTCCGGCGTGAAGAAGCGCTACTACGGCGTAGAGGCCGCCCTCGTCTATCAAGTCAACTCGAACCTCAGCTTCAACCTCATGGGGACGCTTTCCGAGGCCGAATACACCGGCAACCCCCGCGCGCAGATCAACTACGAAGGCATGGACGCCGCCACCATTGCGCAGCTCAACCAGGGACCCACCAACCCCGTCACCGGGAAGCAGATGCCCCTGCGCGTCATTGCCAACGGAATGCACGTCAACGGCACGCCGCTCTCCGCAGCAAGCTTCGGCGTCAACTACAACATCAAGGGATGGTTCCTCGAGGCTAACCTCAACTACTACGCTCGTGTTTACGTAGATTTCTCCGAATACCGACGTCTCAACGCTACCTACGCCAACGCCGCCACGCCGAAGCTCTACACGCCCACCAGCGTCGACGCCGAAGGCAACATGGTTTACGCCATCTCCCGCCAAGAGCTGCTCTCCGAAGGCGGCATACTCTTCGACGCCCTGGGCAACATCGTCAAGCAGCGCGCCGCACACCAAGAGAAGTTTGACGGCGGCTTCATGCTCGACCTCTCCATAGGCCGATACATCCGCCTGCGCCACGGCCGAAGCCTCTCTCTGAACCTGAACCTGAACAACGTCACCAACAACCGCAACCTCCGCACCGGCGGATACGAACAGAGCCGCGATGACTTCTACAACACGGGAACAAAGCGTTCCTACCTCTTCTCGCGTAACTCGAAGTATTACTACGCCAACGCCTTCAACTTCTTCCTGAACATAGGCCTCAGGTTCTAACCCACTACCCCGACAGCACAATGAAAGCAAAGCATATCCTCCCGGCCCTGTTCGCGCTCGGCGCACTGCTCACGCTCAGCGCCTGCGTTGACGACCACGACACGCCCAACACGGACGACTACCTCATCACCTCGCCCACCGATATCGGGACGACGAACACCACCATAGCCCGCCTGAAGGCCGACTACGAGAGCGTCACCTCCTCGCGCAACGACTTCGTAAAGGTGGACTCCGACCTCATCGTCGAGGGCGTCGTCTGCGCCAACGACATCAGCGGAAACCTCTACCAGACCCTCCTGCTGCGCGACGTCAACGCCGACGGCACCGACCAGTGCATACAGCTCGGCGTCAAGAACACCTGCCTCTACCCCTACTTCGCCTTAGGGCAGCGCCTGAAGATCAACCTGCGCGGCCTCTACATAGGCTGCTACAGCTACGTGCCCAAGATAGGGCAGCCCTACTACACCAGCGCCGGCAACCTGCGTCTGGGTCCCATGCTCCTGCAGCTCTGCCAAAGCAACGTGCAGCTCCTCGGCAAGCCCGACCCCACGGCGCCCGAGCTGACACCCATAGACCTCACGGGTGCGGAAGGGCTGGCCTGGCTTAAGCGCGCCGCCAACAAGACGTACACCAACACCCCCATGCTCGCCACCGTAGAAGGCACCATACAGGAGATGCAGGGCAAGGACTCTGCCATCGCCGAGAAAGGCTCCGTAGTGGCCGAGTACGAGCCGCTGCCCAAAATCTTTGCCCCCGAAGCCCTGCGCGACGCCGGATACGGCGTGGATCGCACGCTCCGGATTAACGACACATCGACCACCATGGCGCTGCGCACCTCGACGGACAACAACATCAGCTACCTCCTCCTGCCCGCCGACAGCCGCCGGTACACCGGCATGCTCACCTACTACTCCGACTGGCAGATACAGCTGCGCAACACGGACGATATAGACCCCCGGATACAATAAAACCCAAGTCAAACGGGCACACATACCCAAGCTAAAAACACACCTAAGATAACAATGAAAACCTACGCCTCCCTGCTCACCGCCTGCGGCCTTGCCCTGCTCACGCTCGGCGCCTGCGACGACGTCCCCGCGCCCTACGAAATCAACACGGGCTCGGACTCTACCAACAACGTCGTGACGGACGTCATCCTCGAGGAGACCTTCGCCTCCAACCTCGGCGCCTTCACCACCATTGCCACGCCCTCTGACTACGCTTGGAAGGTGGATTACTCCTGCGCACAGGTGACGGGCTACACCGACGCCGACGGCGACGGCGTCAAGGAGAACAACGCCGCCACCAGCTGGCTCATATCCCCCGCCCTTGACCTCTCCGCCATCGACGCCGCACACGTCAGCTTCGAGTATATCCTGCGCTACGGCCTCGCCTCAACCCTGAGCGACAACCACCAGCTCCTCCTCAGCACCGACTACGCCGGCGACCCCGCCGCGGCCACCTGGACCGCCCTGCCCTTCAACCTCGAGCAAGGCGCCGACTGGAACACCTGGGCCAACTCCGGAAACGTCAACATCCCCGCCGAAGCCTGCGGCAAGAGCGGCGTACGCCTCGCCCTGCGCTACATCTCCACCACGGCCAAAGCCTCAACGTGGGAGGTGCGCGACTTCAAAGTGGAAAAAGGTGCGGGCGACTACAACGGCGACACCCCGGCCGACGACGGCACGCCGAAGACCCTGCCCTACTCCGAGGCCTTCACCTCCACCCTCGGCGCCTTCACCAACTACACCACCTCCGGTAGCGGCGAATGGCAGATAGACTTCTCCACCGCCAAGGCCGCAGGCTACAACAACACGACGAAGACCACCACGCCCGGCACTTACTACCTCGTAAGCCCCGAGATACAGCTCACGACCAACGCCTGCCACGTCAGCTACGACTACATCCTGCGCTACCTTGCGGCCGACGACAACCAGCAGCTGCTCATCTCCACCGGCTTCTCCTCGTCCGACCCCACAGCGGGGTGGATACTCCTGAAGGCCGACCACACCGAGGGCGCAGACTGGAGCACCTTCGCCAAGGCCGACGTGCAGATTCCCGCCGAATACCTGGGCAAAGTCGTGCGCTTCGCCCTGCGCTATAACTGCGGCGAGAGCGGCTCCACCTGGGAAGTGAAGAACTTCAGCGTGCAGGAGGGTCAGACGGGCGACGTCTCGGAAGCTACCAACCTCGCCACGCTCACCGTGGGCGACGCCACAAGCCCCAACTACGACTTCGAGAACTGGAGCGCCGGACAGCCCTACCACTGGAAGTCGGCCTCCACAGCCTCCAGCGCGACCCTCGTCGCCACCACTGACGCCCACGGCGGGCAGTATGCCGTCATCGTAACGGGCAGCACGAGCGGAAACAAGCGCCTCGCCTACGAGGAGATGGACCTCCCCGCTGGGAAATACCTCAAGATAGCCTTCTGGGTGAAGGCCGTGGAGGGAACGGCCAGCGTGCGCCCGGGCTACGTACCCGTCACGAGCGGAAAGGTGGGCAGCTACGTCTATGGTACCTACGTCGACGACATCTCGACGGACTGGCAGTACGTAGAGCAGATCATCGCCACGCAGATACCTTCCGACCTCGAGGGATGCCCCGTCATCATGGTCAGCAAGAACCCCGGCGGCTCCGTCATCATTGACGACGTCAGCCTCACCTTCGTCGACGCTGCCAACTAAAACTCCTTCCATAAATAATCCGCTTAGGTCTATTAAGCTTGTTAGGCCGCCCCGGCCGGATAAGCCTAATAGACCTAAAGCATGTTATCAACCCAAGAACGGTGTGCCCGTAAAAGGCCGCCCTGAAAGGAAAGAAAGCCACCGCGCACCCTCGCTCTGAACGTTTTAACAGTTAAAGAATGGTTCGTAAAAAGCCGCCCTGAAAGGGCGGTGCAATTTAGCCCGGGGTTTTAACCCCGGGTTACGAACGCCCCCCAATTGGCGCCCTGAAGGGGCGCTACAAACGCAAATCCTTTATCCTCACAGCCAGCCCTGCCTCATGAAACACCCCGCACTCCTGCTGCTGCTCGCCCTCGCCTTAGGCGCATGCAGCGACGACGACGACAAGATAAAGTTCGGCCCCGGCACGACGACACCCACCACGCAGACCAGCGCCGAGGGCGTCAGCCGCCGCCTCGAAGTACCCGCCCGCCGCGCCGACGGCACCTTCGTCTCCCACTGGACTCGCGAAGGCACCGACAGCGTCATGTCCTTCTGCCTCGAATACGACGCCGCGCAGCAACACTCGCGCTGGGTGGCCTACCGCTTCGACGCCACCACGCGCCGCCGCACCGTCAGCCGCACCGACGCTTGGGCCGACGACCCCCTGCTGCCTGCCTCCATGCAGATAGGCACCGCCTACTTCCAAGGCTACTCCCGCGGCCACCTCTGCCCCAGCGCCGACCGCCTCTACTCCCGTGCGGCCAACGAGCAGACCTTCTACATGTCGAACATGTCGCCCCAGCTCTCCGGCTTCAACAGCGGCGCATGGTTCAATCTTGAGAGCCTCGTGCGCAGCAAAGGCCAAAGCGCCGCCTTTGCCGACACGCTCTACGTCGTCAAAGGTGGCACCATCAGCACCGGGCAAATCCTGCGCTACGTCAGTCGCGCCGACGGCAAGCGCGTCGCCGTGCCGCAATACTACTTCACCGCCCTGCTGCGCGTGAAGAACGGCACCTACGCCGCCATAGCCTTCCTCCTGCCCCACCGCACCTATACGCAGGCCGAAGCCGAAGACCTCTCAGCCTTCGCCCTCACCGTGGACGAGTTGGAAGAATTTACAGGCATCGACTTCTTCCCCAACCTGCCCGATGCCGTAGAGCGCGTCGTCGAAGCCGCCTACACCGGCGCCGAGTGGCTCTAACGTCGTTGTGTGCTCCTTTTCCCCCTCTTTCCTTCCTTTCCCTCCTTTCACCCCTTTCCCCTCTCCTTATCCCCCCCCTTTTTTTCTCCTTCCCTTCTTCCTCTCTTCACCCCTCTTCACCCTCTCCTTCTCCTCTCCTTCCCCCCCCCCCCTCCTTCCCTTCCCCCGTATTCCCGCATTTTCGCCCCTCCCTTCCCGCTTAAACGGGGGCTAAACCTTTCTCGTACAGGGGCGCTTTGACTGTTTTCAAGGTGTGAAATGGGCGTCGTGGAACGGTGTTGACCATATTAAAGGTATGCATTGTTTGGGGGGAAGAAGGCGGGGCACTTAATTTCGCGACAATAATAAGAATTGCCTATCCGTATGAAAGCGCTTCGTTGGTTGTTTTATGGGTTAAGCCTTTGTGCTTCCTTTGTGGCTTGTAGTGACGATTACGAGCCGGCCGAGAGTAATAATGCCGTCCTTTTTGCCGGAAACGGGCGGACTATTGTCCTGCAGCGCGGGGCGGCTGACTTTACTTCGGCGAGCTACGTTTGCCGGATAAAGGCGGCGGACGGCAGCGTTTTCGAGCGTAGCGGGGAGCATGTGCAGCTGAGTAACCAAAACGTGCTGACGTTGCAGACGGGTTTACGACAGGGCGTCTATCGTCTTCTGGCCTTAAAGTATAAGGAGGTGGACGCCGTCACTTTGGACACTACGTGGGCCGAGTATGGCTTGGGCTGCCGCATTGAGGTCTCGGAGTCCGGCCTGGTTACGGTAGTCGACCCTTACGACGCCACTTTTAAGCTCTTTGGGAGCGGAACGCCGGACGCCCCGTATATCATCACGAGCGGCGACCATCTGAAGAAGTTGCGCAACTACGTCAACGACGAGGAGGGAAACCGGAATATCACGCGGCAGACCTACTTCCGGCAGGAAGCGGATATTAACATGGACAGAGCCTCTTTTAAGAGCGACCACGACCAGGGCTGGTATCCCATAGGCAGTCAGCCGACCTGTCCGTTCCGCGGGGTGTACGATGGGGGCGGGCATACGATAGACAGCCTTTGGTGTAAGCGCCCTACGTCGGCAGGCGTCGGCTTGTTCGGCTTCGTTGAGGCGGCCTACATCAAGCGTGTGAAGATGGTCGACCCGAAGATGGAGGGGATGTACGCCGTCGGTAGCCTCGTAGGCGGTTGCGTCCGTGCGGGCGACCGTGCCGACACGACGGTAATCTCGTCATGCACGACGCGGCAGGGATACGTCCTGGGCAGCGCGGGCAGCATTGGCACGGGCGGACTGGTCGGCGTGGTCGATATGGACGTTGCGCTGCTGATGGACAGTTGCTACAACGAGGCGACGCCCGTCAGTGGCGACTACGCCGTAGGCGGGTTGCTGGGCGCCGGGACGTTGTATTCCTATACGCAAGTGCAGCAAAGTGTCAACCGAGCCGCCGTCAGCGCTACGCATATTGGCGTCGGGGGCATCGTCGGTTCTGTCGACTCCCTGTACGTCCTGGCTTGCAGCAACTCGGGTGCCGTCACGGGTGCGGTAGGCTACAGTGCTGCGGAGCAGGACGCGAAGAGCCTGGGTGCCGGCGGCATTGCCGGCGGGGCGGGCATATCGGCCATTTACGCTTCAGAGAATACGGGCGCCGTCAAAGGCCACACCGGTGTGGGCGGCATTATCGGCAGCACACGTATTGACTCGGAAGAAGAAGGGTTGCTCTTCAACAATGCACTGCTCAAGGGTTGCGCCAACTCGGGCAACGTAGAAGGTCAGACGTCAGTAGGCGGCATCTGCGGCGAGGCGCAGTTTGGGGGCTATCAGGTTCTGAACAAGGGCAACGTCACGGCTACGGCGTCCGGGTCCCACGTCGGGGGCATCGTCGGCAACACGTCGATTGCTGTGGTGCATAACGTCGTCAATAGCGGGACGGTGACGGCAAAGTCCTGCCATAGTGCCGGCGGTATCCTTGGCAAGACGACGTGGGGCGCCCTTTTCGCCTGTCAGAACTATGGCAACGTAAATGTCTCGGCCGACTATGCCGGGGGCGTGGTCGGTCTGGCCGGAAACTATACCATGGTGAACTATTGCGGCAACCTGGCGAAGATTCAGAACTCGGGCGCCGGCCCTACGGGCGGCGTGATCGGCGAGATTGGCGACCCGCGGCAGTGGGCGGCTATGGACATCGTCAGCTGCGTGATAGGTGGCGTAGAGAGCGTTATGGGTGTTGCCGGGACGATGCTGGCCGTTGCGGGATCTTCAATCGAAAACGCCGCAAGCGGCGCGGCGCTAAAGCTGAAAACGCTAACTCACGTGTTGAAAGTTCCCTCGACGTTTAAGGACGTTACGTTCTATCTCCTCGATGGTGGTCTTTGGGCTTATGGCTTGGCTGAAATATTGACGGAGGAGGAAGCCCGGTTGATGAAAAGCTCGTTGCAGGTTAAGACGGAAGAAAACGTGGAGCAAGTGGAAACGGCCATGAACGTCATCCGCAAGGGCTATACGTGGTCCGCCGCCCTTATGGGAAACAACCTGACGACGAACGTCTCGTCCACCTACGTAGATAACACGAAGCAGTTGCTGGAGTTTTATGAGAAATCCGACGACAACAACGCCGTTGTCAACTACAACATCAATCACAAGCGCGAGCAACGCTACGAGACGATACAGAAGTCGAAGAGAATCCAAAGCATCGTCCATAACTCATTGGCCTTCGCTTGCTGCGTCGCCGGCACTGCGGCCGGCATAGCCGGAATGTTCTTTACCGCCGGCACCTCCGCAGCTGTTGTCGCGGGTTCCATAGCCGGTATAGCCACTACGGTTGGCGGCATCAACGGCATCGTGCAGGGCGCTACTAACTACCAGAATAATGTCGTCGTCGTTTCCCAGTGCCTCAACGTGGGCGAGATCCGAGCCGCTTGGGCGCAGAACGTGGGCGGCGTGCTGGGGCATGCGCAACAGATGTGCGAGGTCAACGACTGCCTCAATACGGGACCTTTCTCGGGCGACCGCTCGGATCGTAACGTCGGCGGCATCGTAGGGCGGGCCGATGCCAAGTCGATCGTGAGCAACTGCCTCTCCGTAGGGACAGGCTGGGAGGGCGCCGTCTCCTACCGCGGGACGGCCGTCTCGCTGAAGCATTCTTTCTATTATGGCTCGGAGTCGTTTTCCTCGAGTTATGGCACAAAGCTGTCGCTCGCCCAACTCTGCAAGACCGCGTCTTACCCGGGCTGGAGCTTCAGCGGGACGTGCCCCCTGTGGGTCGTGGCGGACACGGTGGGCTATTTCCCCATGCCTGACTATTCGGAGATGCAAGAAGCGGTAAACTAAAAAAATCAAAAAGGAATGAACGTAAAGCATAGTTTAAGTCTCGGCCTGTGGCTCGCGCTCCTCCCGGCCATCGGGACGGGATGTAGCGAGGACGAAACGTTTTTGACGCAGGAAAACGATACGATTAAGGTAATAATGAGTTCGAAGATGTCGTACGACTTGGAGGGAGACGGCACCGCCGCCTCGCCCTACCTCATCAGCGATGCCGACGATTTCGACACGTTTGCCTATGGGTTATACAAAGATTCGCTCAGCCACGGCAAAGGTCTCTACTTCGCCCAGACTGCCGACTTCACGGCCCCCGGCTTGAGCGATGCTTACACCGGCCGAAACCACGCCGCCTTTACCTTCGCCGGAACGTATGACGGGGGCGGACATACCATTTCGCTCGACTATACCGGCTCGGACACCGAGGAGAGCGTGGGGCTCTTCAAGCTGCTCTGCGACAGCGCCAAAATCTGCCGCCTCACCCTCGACGCCCGTCTGCGCGGCATCAAGGCATGCGGCGGCATCGTAGCCGGCCGCGCAGAAGGCAACGTCACGCTGGACAGCCTGACGGTGAGCGGCTACGTGACGGGCGCCGACAATATGGGCGGCTTCATAGGTTGCAACCGCGGCAACCTGACGGTGAAGAACAGCCGCCTCTTGGCCACCGTAAACGGACGATCCAACGTCGGGGGGCTCGTCGGCCTGCACGAGAAAGGCCTGCTCAGTGTGGATACCTACACCAATCTGCTGCCCGACAGAGACAATGGCGTGCTCGGCATCATCGCCACGGGCGAGAACGCGGGCGGCATAGCCGGCGCCGTAAACGGCGGCAGCATCAGCTTCACCAACGTCAAGCTCGCCCACTCCATTTCGCAGGCTGACGTCGGCATAAAGGTCATCTTCAGCCAAAAAGGAAATGCAGGAGGCCTCGTCGGCAAGCTGACCCCGGGCAGCGACGCTACGATCTCCAACGTGCAAGTGGCGGCCTCCGTGCGCAGCGACAGCTGCAACGTGGGCGGACTGATCGGTTGCTGGACGGCCGACAAGCAGCTCACCGTCGCCGGCTCGAAGTTCTGTGCCTACGTGCGCGGCCGCGAGAACGTGGGCGGCTTCATCGGCCGCGCCGCGGGCGGAACGATCGTCTTCAGCGACGCACGGATTGCTCAGTCCGCCAACGGCGGTTATCTCTCTATTGAGTCCGACAAGCGAGCCGGCGGACTGATTGGTAGCGCGGCGTGCAAGATTACGGCACAAAAAACGAACACGCTCAATGCGCCCGTAGTGGCGTATGAGCAAACGGCCGGCGGAGTGGTCGGTCTCTTGGAGAACACCACGTTAGATGTCAACAATTTCAGCCTTTCCGCCGATATGCACGTTTACGGTGCCGCTGAAGCCGGCGGCATCGTGGGTCAGGCAAAAGGCAGTACGGTGAAAGGCAGCCATAGCGTCAGCTTCGGCAGCGGCCTGCCGAAAGCGAGCAGCTTTGCAAGCCACTTCCCGGGAACGGTCTCCTCCGGCTCGCCGGCCGGCGGGGCGACGACTGCCGGCACATCCATGGGCGGCATCGTCGGCTACGCTTACAACTCGTCCCTCACGGGCCTGTGCTTCAGCGGCTCCGTCTATGGCAGCGAGGGCGTAGGCGGTATCGTCGGGCGCGCCGACCTCTACAACGGTAGCGTGGAGATAAAAAACTGTGCGGGCAACGCCTTCACCGTGGCCAACAACGCAGGTAGCGCCACGGGCGGCATCATCGGGCTGCTCAATTATAAAAGCGGCAGCGTCGCGAACCTCATCAACTACGGCACCCTCACCGGCGCCGAGGCCACGGGCGGCATCATCGGAGAGGCCGTGCTGGAGAAAAGCGCCGACAAGATGCAGCTTCAGTATTTGGTCAATACGGCAGCCGTCAGCGGCAAGAACAACGTCGGCGGCTGCGTCGGAAAGATAGGGGGCAACAGTGCTAAGGGCAACGAGATCTCCAACTCGGCCAACTATGGCACCGTCTCCAACAGCGGCGGCGGCAGCCTGGGCGGCATACTGGGCTACGGCAGCATTGCCCGGTCCGCCATCTTCCGCTGCGCCAACCACGGGGCAGTGAGCGGCGGCGCCTCGGGCAGTTCCAACGTAGGCGGAATATGCGGACGCTTCGGGTGGCACTCCGGCTCCTCCGTCACGAAAAACGAAAATACGGAACTGGCCTACTGCTGCAACACGGCGACCATCTCAAGCCAGCACATCGGCTCCTACGTCGGCGGCGTCCTGGGGCGGCAGTCGCTGGGGAGCACCGTCGACGCCACTCACTGGATGGTGCACGACTGCTACAACCGCGGCGACGTAACGTCCCGCCACAACAGCGACGCGGGCGGCCTCATCGGCTACGTGGACCATACCTCCGAGGTGCAAAACTGCGTCAATACGGGTCACGTGGCCTACGGCAACGGCGTCGTCGGCACACGGAAAGGCGCCGCCGTATGGTACCACCACAACCTCTACTACCTGGAAGGGACGGGCAAGGGCTGGAAATGCAGCAAATTCAAAGAAAAGGACAAAGGCAAGAAGTCCACCTTCAGCGGTTTCAACTTCTCAACGACCTGGCTCCTCGACGCCTCAAAAAACTCCGGATACCCCTATCTGAAAGACTGCCCCTTCCAGTTCGTCAGCCACTGACGAGGCGCTGCGCGGCGAGGGGCGTACCCTTACCCTTCCCGAGCGGTCTTTTGCCGCGCAGGCGCTATGGCCGTATGCCGCGGTATGTGCCAAAGTAAACGACATCGGCACGACCCATCGTAATGATTAACTCGTAGGGATAGCTTTAAGGCGTCGGCAGCCTTTCGACGGTTCGCCTGTCTTTTCTGCCCCCGAAGAAGGCAGCCAACACCTTTTCAAACACATCGTTTGGCCGGATGGCGTCAAACAGCGTCATGCACGAGCGCAGCTTTATAGCGTCTATGCGGCTGCCCATCAGGGTGACAGCGTCCTCGTCTGTATGCAGAAGCAGTACGCCGGTTATCTCTCGCAGTCGTTGTCCCAGAACGGGATGGTCAAGGTAGGCTTTGGCTTCTTCCACGTCATCAAGCCCATAATATTGGGAGTTGTAGCTATGGCCGAAGCCTTTCAACTGCGGGAAGACGTACCATATCCAGTGGCTACGTTTCTGCCCGGCTTTCATTTCCTGCAGGGCCGCATCGTAAGCGCCGTAAGCGTCTTGCGCCTTTAAGAATCTATCGAGATTGTCCATCTTTCTTGAGCGTTTTCACTGCGAAATAGCACAGCATAGCTGCCGCAGCTACATCTACGACGTTCCATAGAGTTCTACCCAGGGTAATCTTAAAGAAGGGCTGGAAGAGAACGGCAAGGGCGGCGAACAGAAAGCCCAAGCCTTCTTGCTCGGCTTTGAAGTGCCGATACGAAAGATAGGCGAAGGCCGCCATAGCAACAAACCGCACCAATGCGTAAAAACCGTAAGGCATGTCAAACAGACAAATAAGCAGCAGTACGGCTACGCCAAGTTGTAGAATCACTCTATTCATACCCTTTTTCTGAAAAGATAGCCTTTTCTCGTCTTGGCCTGTTTGGGGGCAAGGCTTTGTAGGTTTTCCCATCACTTCGTGTTTTCGTTTTCACAAAGGTACAGTCATTTATTCATACCGGAAAAGGCGTTCTCCAACTTTTTTCAGGCCGCAATGCCGTATTGCACGTATTGCGCGTGCCCCTCAATCCTTGGCCGGTGTTAGGGCGACCTCTTGTAGTCGTTGGGCTTGACGAATTTATCGGAATTTGTCGGTCTCGCAGCACGGCTCGTCTGCCCGTCCGCTTCGTTTTGAGCCTAAGGTGTGGGGGGACGACTCCGATTCGTCGGTTGACACGTCGGGAGTGTCGGCTGACGCAAGGGACGTGTCGGCTGACAGCCGGGACGTGCCCGCCGTTACGTCCCGGCTGTCCGCGGTGGTGCTTTAACGCGCTGTGTACCAGGCTGCTGTCGGGGCGGCTTGCGCGCTTTTTTCGCCTCGGCTTTTTGCTTTTTGAAATATTGCTGTCCGCTAAAACTCAAAAGAGGACTTATTACCCTTCCACAATGCCGATAAACAGGTGTTGCGAATGGGTTTTCTGAAAAGTAAGCCCCCTATATGCTTGATATTATCCTATTTTCATAGGCTGTCCGCTAAAAATCACCTTCAAAGGCAAGTATATGGCTTCACATCTCGTATCAGAACACCCAGTGCTGCAGGGGATGAGGGGATATTGGTTCAAAAATACTGTCTGAAACGTCTTTATGGACGGCTGTCCGCTAAAAATGAATGATAAATAGGCGACAGATGGGCTTTCTTTTTGAAAAAGGTAGCAGCAACACCTTTTTATCGGAACTGGATTGCCCTAATTTGGAGGTTTTCAACTTTTACCGGACACCAATATTTTTGAAAGGAAAAGGACGCTCCGTGTGTGCAAAATGTCGGGGCGGAAGCCTTTTTCCTTGACTGCACGTCAGGGCAGGCTTAGCGATATTTGAACAACAATCTTCAATGTGGCAAGTCAACGTCTGCCTTGACGAATAGTACATATCCACGACGGCGTGTTAAGCCTTATGTGTATGCCGCACCTTAACCGCCTCAGGTCGCGACCTCTCCTCCCGCATTGTCGAGGCCACCCGCTGCCGCCGGCTCGTCTGCGGGAGTCGGGCGGGGAAGATAATACGCTCAAGTCGTTGCACTTTTGATTTTTTCTGCCTTTCTTTGCGAAAAGAAAGAGGCGTAAAACACCCTGCGCACAGACGGAAACGGAGTAGGCATAGGCTCCCGAAGGCCTGGCGGACTGGCCACGCTGAAATTCTCCGAAACGAAGCGCGCTGATCTGCAACCTGTAAGAAGCTTCAAATAATCTCGGCTTTTGGGGGCGCTGCTTTCACGCCCGGCGCAGTTCGGTAACCGGCGGGGTGCTCCTCCCTGGCTTCCGTTGCAGCGTCCGCCTGCACTCGGAAAAACCTTTTTTCTTCAAACTTTCCAGATTGCGCTTCTATCTTGAAAGTTTGTTTTGCAAAAACATAACACCACATCATTCCTTAGCATAGATTGAAATGGTGAGTTTTCAAAATCTTTATGGAGTAGTTGACTATTCACCATTGAAAATCGGGAGTTCCGACCGTGTTTTCCCCTGCGTTATGCAGGCAATCAGACTTTTGGTCGTACAAAGCGGTGTTAGCCGATTTGTACACACAAAAGTACAACTTGCTCAATGGTGATAGATGCGGGTATTGCCTGCATCGCGTTATGTTGACACACCCTCTAATTAGCGTCGAGCAATATGAACGAGGCCCAGTAATCGGGTTTGTCATATTTGCCGTTCTCGGCAGCCCGCAGCCGTTGTTGCGCGTATCTCAACGCCTCTACGGGCTTTCCCCCTGCAAGCAGGCTTGTATAGAAATGATGCATGAACAGGCGGGTGGCCTTGTCGTCCACGCTCCATGCCGTCATAAGCAGCGATTTGATGCCAGACAGTTTGAAACCTCTTTGAAGCCCGAAAGTACCGTCGCCTGTTACGTCTCCGTCGTTGGTGTTGCAAGCCGAGAGCACCGCCAGAGCCACGTTGTGCAAATCAAGGGTTGATATTTCTTTCGCGGAGAGATAGCCGTCGTTGCCCATTGTTGTCTCGTCGGCAAGGCTGGCGTTGTTGATGCCCGTCATGGCCAAGCCGGAGTAGAACATCGACCTGTCCTCCACTTTCAGGTTATTGCGGTGCATGAAAAGTGGCAGGTTGTCAAGCAGCCTTGTGTTCAGACTCCTGCAAAAGCCGTGCGTGCCAACATGCAGCAGTTGTATTGGTTTGCCTGACAATGCCTTGAAAGATTTCTCCGTGCCATCTTCTCCCAATTTTGTCGTACATGCTATACTGTCGGTCTTGGCGATACCGGCAATATCCAAGGCCTCTTCCTCCGTTCCGGGGAGATATTGGAAGTGGAACACGCGTTTAGCTTCGTCGTTGCCATCACGCCGTGTCTCTATGTCAGCGTCGTATTCGAGTCCGCCGTAGACCACGGCCTCCTCAATAGAGTCGTCGGCCTGGCCGTCAAGCAGCTCGCGTGTGGATGAAAGCCGGTGCATGTTGTAGGCAGAAGACATATCCGTGCTGTCCAACGGCAGGTATTCTATTGGAATCTTGTTCAGCAGTCCCGCCGGTGAGAAATAAATGTTCCTTATCCCCTTCAACGACTTCATGACAGGTTTCCAAACCAATTGCGTGTATTTGTCCGAAATCATTTTGCCACTGGCGCTGCGTTCTACATCATCCTCGTTGAAAAGCCTGTAAAACCGCGGATACTTTGAGTTTTTCCTTAGCACCAAGGCGGCATATTGGCGTGTGGTGTCGTTGATGTTGTATGTAATGAATTCTATCGCCGCGTCGCTGTCGTTGAGTGTTTTCTGGATGTCTTTCCCTTTTGCCGTGAGTCGCCGCATATAATTGCCAAGTTCCAGGCACCGTCTCATAATAGAGTCCTCGCATACCTTTGCCTGGTTTTCCAATGCCTTCTTCTCATTGTCGGAAAGCGATGCCGCGTTGTTCAGTGTCGAGCGTATGTTGCCAAGCCTTTTGTAGTCTTGTTGCAGGTCTGCGTCTCCGCTTCTGTTTATTATTCTTTGAATCTCCCTGTTTGAGTGCAGCAACAGTCCTTTTGAGAATAGTGCGATGTTGAACACTGTTGCGGTGAACTCGCTTTCCTCTTCATTCTTTTCTATAAACTTTCCCGAATTGTAGAGCCATTGGCTGTACATCCTCCAGAAGTTTGTCCTTTCTTCCTCATTGAGCGTGGTGAAGTTTTTCAGCACGTTGCTTACCATTGCGTTTGCCGCCTCAATATATGCCGCCTGTGCGTCCTTGGTCTTTCCCAGGTTTACGAGCGCCTCAGCCTCAACGGCCTTGTCGAACCACGCCATTGGCGAGAAGGGCTGGCTCATGTTTCCCCTTATTAATTTTAGAGCTTTGGAGTAGTCCTTAATCTCAAGATAAATGGAGGCGAGATTGTTCAGGAAGAACGTCCTGTTATTAGAATTGGGCAGCAGGAGTATTGCCTTTTCGCATTCTTCCAACAATGTCATAGTCCTGGGTATGTCGTTTTGCAGGAAGCTGACGGTTATCGCCGAGATCAATGCGTCTATGTAGTTGGGACTCTCTTTCCCGTATAGTACGGCGACGGTATCATTGAGTTCCCTTACTTCGTCAGCCAGCATAGCAATCAGTGAGTCTGCGCCTCCTTGCCTCATGTCCTGGTAGTTTGTCTTCCTCAGGTCTATTTCCGAGACCAGTGCGCTGATAATGCCCTGTTGGGTCAAGTGGTACTCGGCCGGCGTGAGCCTGAACGATGACTTCACCTTCTTTCCTATGATATATGCTTCGTGGAAATTGCCGCTTTGAGCCTCGTTGGCTTCCAGCGACTGCATGAAGGTCTTGCGTTCCCTTGGTGTGAGCGATTTGTCTTTCAGCCTGTCACGCAGAATCTGGTTAGAGGTTTTATAGTAACCTCGAAATGAATTCATGTTGAGCAGGAGGCTCATCAGCGGGTTATAGAAAGGGCGGTAAAGGTTGAACGACTCCTTCGTTTCCAGCATTTCCTCTATTTTCCATTTCAGCCATTTTTCCAGCTCGTCATACTCGCATCTTGCCTCGAAGAGGTTTACAAGATATTCCATGTCTTCGTCGTCGATTCCCGGAGCCGTTCCGTCATCTTTGAACCTTGCTATCGAGAGGGCATTCTTATAGTACCGGTCGGCATCGGCGTAGTCTCCGCAAAGCAGGCACGTTCTCGACATCAACACCGTAGACACGAAGTCACCTTCATGGTAGTTTTTCCTTACTATTGCCAGCAGGTCTTTTGCCTGTTTGTCATCGGAAGCGTTTTCTATCATTCCGAAAAGGTTCAGTGTCACCTCAGGCGAGTAGTTGCCCGGCAAGCTCATCAGGCTTATAATTCTCTTGATGTCATTGCCTGCCTTGACATAGTCATTTAGCGTGCTATAGTTGAATTTGGCGCGTCTCAGCAGTGCCTCTGTCTCGTCGTGCTGGTTGGTCGATGACAATGCGACGAGCTTGTCGCACAGTTCTTCCGTTGTCTTGGTGTCGGCGAATCCATCACGTTCGTCAATCCTTTTCACGATTATTTCCCTATAAGCGTCAGTATGCGTGCTGTCGGCGTTTTCAAGATATTCCTGGCAGAAGGCGAGACACGAGTCGGCTCCGGCATTGTCGCCTATTGTAGACAAGGCGTTCGCCAGTTGCTGCAAGCTCTCGTAGTGCATTTCCGAGTTCTCGCCGAAAACCTTCTCGCATGCTCTGACATAACATCCGCACAAGTCCGCTTCCGACTTGAACAATGATTCCTGGTTGCAATATTGCAGCACCTCAAGGCAGCAGTAGCAATACGAAAAGTCGAGCATAATGTCGATATTGCGTGCCGCATAGAGCATGTCGTAAAGGTCCCCGTGGTCTATAGTGTCGGTCATGCCCATGCCGATATAATACGCGCCGAGGCCGATCTTGGCATACGCCATCACCCCTGCGGAGTAATGGTATTTGTCTCCCGACTTTGCCAGGAAGCGGATAGAGTCGGCGAACACGTGACCGGCGTCGACTGGTGTATGTGTGGCTGTGGAGTACTCTACTTTTTTCCGCAGTGTGAACCCGCAGTTGAAGAGTGTTGCGTTGGCGTTTTGTGTATATTGTCGTTCCGCAGGTTTGATATTGTCTGGCGTCTGCGCCACAGAGCCAATGCTTATCATCATTGCCAGCAACAAAGTCAGTTTTCTCATATTGATGTTTTTTATTAGTCTGTATCGCTGCGATAGCAGGTCAGTCGATAGCGTCAAGGAGTATGAACGCCGCCCAGTATCGTGGCTTGTCGTATGGGTGGACTTCGTTTTCCGTATATTGTCTCAGGTATTGTTGTGCTCTGGTGAGAGATTCTGTCTTGGAGCGTCCCTCAAGCAGCCTCTTGTAAAATTCCGTCATCAGCATTTGCGTCGCCTTGTCGTCAACCTTCCACAGACTCATCATCAGCGTTTTGGCTCCTGCCTTTTTGAAGCCCCGCTGTAGTCCGAAAACGCCCTCTCCGTTCACCTTTCCGAGTGCCGTCTCACATGCCGATAACACCACCATGTCCATGCCTCTCAGGTCGAGGGTGGAGAGTTCGCGCGCTGTCAGTATGCCGTCGTCCTGGTTGTCGGGCACGGTTTCGCCCCGCAGTATGGTGTTTGCCCCGGCGAAGAGCAGTCCAGACTGTGTCAGCATCTGATCCTCAACGGTAGCGTTATCTCCCACCATGCCAAGCATCGTCGCCAGATAGTTGCCTTCAGTGCCTCTGTTGCCGTCCCAGTAGAAGCCGTGTGTCCCTATGTGCAGCAGCGTGCATCCCCTTCCCGACAAGCCCTTCAGCGTCTCCTCAGTGCCATAAACGCCGGTGTACTTCTCAGGTTCCTGTTTGACTGCTTTCATAAGCGAGTCTATTCCCTCAAGTTCTATAAGCGTGCCGTCGAGTGGCTGCACGCCTCCGCGCAGGTTGGGGGCGTCGATGACTGCACGGTTGCGTGGCAGCTTGTCCTTCTGCTCATTGTTGGCCTCGGCGAGGGTCTCAGGGTCGGCGTCATACTCCAGCCCTCCATACAGCACCTCCTTGGTTTTGCCGCCTGCCTTGTCGCCTCTGAAAACCAGCTCCCTTGTCGATGACACACGGTTTAGCTTGTAATGTTCACATATAGTTGTTTTTCCATCAGGCATCAAGGCATATTCCACGGCGGTGCTGTACAGCCGTGCTACTGGTGCGAAAAACACGGTCTTTGTCCCTTTCAGAACAGGCTTCAATGGTTTCCATACCAAGTCGTATAGCCTTGGCGTCGTGTATAGCGAGTCGCTTGGTATGTCCCTAAGACAGCTTTCAAGACACAGGTTTATCATCATCGGTATGTCGCTGTCTTTTTTCAGCACAAGTGCCGAATACATCGTACTGTCGGCATTCAATTGTGCGGCCGTAAACTCAATGGCGGCCTCTCCGTCGCGCAGGTTGTCGCGCACGTCGGTCCACTCCACCGTCAGGCGTTTGGTATAGTCGCCGTAATCCTTCGACAAAGCCATGAGCCGACGCTCCTTGTCTTGGGCCTCTTTGCTGAGGGAGTCGTATTCACCGGTGCTTCCACCCTGCTTGGCAAGCTTGTCAAGCCGTTCCCGCAGTGCCATCACCTCGTCATAAAGTCGTGTGGTAGTGTTGTTGCCGTTTTCCGCAAGCAGCCTTCTAACCTCAATCTCAGAGTTTAAAAGCAGACCCTTCGACAGCAACAGGCTGTTGTAAGCCAGGGGCAGCAGGCGTGGGTCGCGGTCACGGTAGGTGAGTGTGGGCATGTCAACCAGGAACCACCTTGAGTTCTTGTTCCAGAAGTTGGTGCGTTCCTCGTATGTCATGGTTCTGAAATTGTCCGTCACAGCCTTTGTCAGCAGTTCGCCGGCCTTTGCCGATGCCTGGAATGTTCCCTCTTTGTCGCCAAGATAGAACTGTGTGGCAGCCTTTATCTGATACAGGAACGACAACAGCCCCTCGCCGATATGTGTGCCCTTGATTAGTTCAGTTATTTTGTCTACGAGTGATAGAGCCTTGTTGTATTCGCTGTTTAGCATATACAGCGTCGCCAAGACTGTCTTTATTTCAAAGCTTATAATACCATTGCTGAATTCCTGTAATGATGCCGTGATTATTTTGTCCGACTTCTCCGCCGTCTCAATTGCCTTTGCCACATCTCCGTTAAGGATGTAGCCCTTTGTCATGTAAAACATCCCGTAGCCTCGCATGGTTTCCCTGTAATTGACGGAGCTTGCCGCTATCGCCTTTTCTATGACTCTTTTACATTCGTCGATATTCCCCTCTTGGGCAATCCTTAGCGCATAGCTTATCAGCGACATGGCGTAGGTATCGTTATCTGTAGTGTCGCGCACTGCCGCGAGTGCCTTTGACAGGTATGCATCGCTACGTTTCTTGTCGCCTATGCCATCGAAGTACTGGCTCATCCCGTTCAGTACCGTCTGATAGCCATCGTCGTCCTGCCTGCCGTTTCTTTCATAATATTCCAGGGCTTTGGAGTACGAGTTGTAGACATCGCTGTTCTGGCCGAGAATGTTGTAAATCTGCGCGATATTCACAAGCGTATTGGCGTATTCAGGTGTGTCGGTGAGCCTTGCCGAATCGGCAATAGCCAACGAACTTTTAAGGTAGTTGAGAGCTTTGTCGATATTGTTGTCGGTATATAAGGCGATATGGCCCTTGAGCAGATTGTATCTCATCATGTAGTTGTCGGCCACCTTGACTTCCGTCCTCAGTATGTCGGTGGCCGTGTCGGCGCATTTATTCAGGCTGTCGGTAAGGCTGCTGTTGGGTATCTCGTTGTAGTTGAGCGCGATGTCTACAAGTGCCATGAAATAGTAAGCGCTGTTGTCGCCGTAGGTGTTTTTCGTGGCGTTCAGGAACTCGCTTATCACGTCCCATTTCTCCTTGCCCTTGAGCCTGTCGGTTTCCGTCACAGTGTTGTATGCCTGGAGGAAGGCCACATATTCTGGTGTGTTGGTCAGTCCACTGACCTTATACTCCTTTTTGACAGTCTCAAAAAGCCGTCTTGTCTCTGGTTTGCCAAGAGTCCGTGCGGCGTTGGCGATGCACGTCTCGTTGTTGATGTAGTTCATCGACATATTGTCGCCTAGGGCCTCGAAGATGGGTTTCGCCTCACAGCTGTGAAGCCATGCGCTGTCGGCACGTTGCAGGTTCAGTTCGGCTATGGCCTTCAGACTCAGCGACACTGGATATGGGTAGGTGTTGTCGCCGTCGGGTATCTCTGCCCGTATCTCGTCAACAGCCCTGTCTGCCAGTCGCAGCACGTCGTCAAACTGTAGCAGGTACAACTTTGCTGTAGCCATCTGTCCCAGTATTGCCGCCGCCGATTGCTTGTCGCCGGCGTTGGCATAGTGTTCCCGCGCCTTGGCAAAGGCGTCGTAGGCTCCGGCGAAGTTGTAGCAACCCATGAGCAGCTGCCCGCGAAAATTTTCCATGTTGGCAAGCCCCAGGTTGAAGCCTTCTTTCTGGAATATCGCCACAGCATTGCCGATAGTGTTGGCTATCTCGGCGCTGTCAGAGCCGATGTTCAACATACACGCCACCTGGTTGCTGAGGGTGTTGCCATACCACAGACTTTCCGCCCCAAGGTTTTTCCGCTCCAGCTCGCCCACCATCTTGAACATCTCTAAAGCCGAGGCGTAGTCGTTGGTATACTCGTAGCTTGAGCCTATGTCACTCAGGCTGTCGCTCTCGACGGTCAGCCGCCTGTCCACGGGTTTTGTCGCGGGGAGTAGGAAATATCTGGCGGCCCCGTCGTCGTTCCCCATCTTGTGGTAGCATGAGGCCAACCACATTGCTGAGTATTCGCGCCGCGAGTGTCCTTCGGGTAGAGTCGCCTTGTCTATGCTGTCGCTCTTGGCGAAACACCGTGCGGCCTTGTCATAGCGTCCGGCATCGTAAAGGCTCACGCCGGTATCGAAGAGCAGGTCAGACTCAGGCGTCTGAGCCATCGCCGTCAAAGGCAGCAGGGCGAGCAATATTAAGGCAGCAGGGTATCGTGGATTTGGCATTATGCATTAGTAAGAGTCTTATTTCATGTTTGGTGGAGTGCCGCCCTGTGCTCCGGGATTCGCGCCGCCCTGAGTAGCTTGGACGCCTTGTGAGCCTTGGGTGGCTTGGGTGTTCTTTGTGGCTTGGGCGGATTGATTGCCTATTGCGCCCTGTGAGCCTTGCGCGGACATGCCCTGCATGGCCGACTTGGCCGAAGCCTGTCCGCTGGTGTTGAGCTGGAGAGTCGACAGAATGCCTTGCGTCATGCCGGCGGCGGGTATCTCAAGCAGGTTGGTAATCCATTTGCTGCCGTTGGCGTCCCAATACTGCCGGATGCGCCTCATTATGGTGATGTGGGTGCGGTTTGCCGCCTTGCGCCGTTTCCAGTCAGTCTTCCAGTTCTGTTCCAGTTCGGGACTTATGCCGCACGACTCAGATATTTTCAACGTCACCTTATACTGTCCCGTGCCCCATGCGTCGTGGAAGTCGCCGTTGGAGTCGCGTACGCCGATATAGCTCCTAGGCACTATGAAGCTCTCGCCCACGATGTCGCATTCGGTCTTGTTGTGCCCGCCGCGATGGTAGCGGAACATGCCGTCAGCATCGAGGCTCGTCTCGTTGACCGGCACATTGATGGAGAAATGGCCCAAGGGCGTGTCGTTGTACACCTGTATCGCCTGGTTTATCCACGACGATGTTATGTCCATGTCGAAGCGCAGCGCCAGGTCGCGGCTGTTCTGGAAGGAGAAGTGCTGGCGTTGCGAGAAGGCGTGAGCCGAATCGTTGGGCAGGTCGCAGAGCGAGGGGTTGAAGGCGAGCGTGTCAAGGGTAAGCTCGAATTTCGAGTGCCTGAGTATCCGCTTTATGCCATATTCGGTTGTGTCGAGGTGGCAGACGAGATACAGCACCGTGTCGTTGCCGCGTTTTTGTAGGCACCCTATGCCGTTGAACGACAGCGAACTGGGATCGAGAGCCCCGGAGAAGGATATTTTGCTGTAGAAGTCGTCGAGGTTCTCGAGCATCTGCAGCGTTTTCTCAAACCTGTTCTCCCTTTCCACAAGCTGCCGCCAGTCTTTCTTCTTTGAGCGCACGAGGTTGCTCACGTAGCTCACGCCCGAATTGATGAGGCTTGTGATGTTCGTACTTGCCGTCTGCTTCGACGTTGCCTTCATCGTACCGAAGAGACTCATCAGGAAACCGCGGCTGGCGTTCCCACGTAGGCCTTCGAGCTGTGCGCTGTATTTCCGCGTAATGTCGTCGCCTATATTCTTGTTCTGGAAGACGAGGATGTCGTATGTCGTCATGTCGGCAGTAGTCATCGAAGATGCCTTGCCGCCTTGTCGGGCGGCATTTTGTGAAGGTTGTGCCACCATTGCCTGTGGGAGAAGCATGGCGAGGGTGATGGCTAACAATAGTTTCTTCATAGTATTATTGATATGGTATTTCGTCGATGAGTATAAACGGCGCCCAGAGGCTTGGACGGTCGTAGGTGGTGCGTGTCGCCTTGCTCGTGTGACGTGTGGAAAGTGTCGCTGCGCTGAACGCCGTCGTGGTCTTTGGCTGTGTCGTCACCGTGGAGCGCAATTGCCTCTGAGCCTTGAGTAGCGCGTCGTGCTTGCCCAAACCGTGGGCAAGGTTGTCGTAGAAATGGCTCATGAGCATCTGCGTGGCATTGTCGTCCACGTTCCACAACGATACGATGACGGCTCCCGCGCCCGCCTTCTTCAGGCCGCGCGGCATACCGGCCACGCCGTCGGCGGTGACGCGCCCCAGCCCCGTCTGGCACGCCGATAGCACCACGAGGCCTACATTGCTCAGGTCAAGTGCGCTTGCCTCCATTGCCGACAGTACTCCATCCTCGCGGTGGCGGTTGGTGGCGGTCTGCGGGGCGAGGGCGTTGGCACCCGACAGCAGGATGCCGCTGCGCGACAGCGACAGGTCCTCCGACTGAGTGTCGCGCATATATACCGGCGGCGGGGCCACCTGGTAGAAGGTGCTGTAGCCGTGGGTGGAGACGTGTACTATGTCGTACTTGCCCATCTCGCGCTTCACCTTGTCTTCCGACACTTGCGACGCCTTCAGCATGGTTACCCTGGCATGCCGAGAGGCGATTGCCGTTATGGTGTCGGCCTCCGAGAGCGAGCCTTTCAGAAAACCGTAGCCTCCGCCTTCGGCGGGTGGCTGGTGGTCGGCGGCGAGTACGCAGCTGGCAGTGCGGTCGGGGCTCTCCTCCTCTGCCGTCTCGGGCATCGTGTCGTAGTCAATGCCGCCCACGACGAGCATGGCCGGGCGGATTGCCTTCCGCCGTCTCTCCGTCAGCCTCCGGGTCGACGAGAGGCGGTAGATGGAGCAGTCGGGGCGGCCGGTATGCATATATTCTATGGCTATGAGGTGGAACAGCCCCTCGGGCGAGAAAAACACGTTCGCACCCCGTGGCACCTTGGCCAGCAGCGGCTTCCAGATACTTTCCGCCAGCAGGGTGTCGGTGAAGATGTTGTCTTTGTCGGCGAGGCGGTCAGAGCCCGTGGCGTCTCCCAGCGTGCCGCATTGAGCCGAGCCGTTCAGCAGCCAGTGGTCGAGTCGCGGCTCCGTCATTATGGGTATGAGCGACGCATGGCCCGTGCGGCCGGTCATGAGCGCGGCGTAGCGGACGGTGTCGCCATCGGCATAGCGTATGATCTCCATAGCGCGGTCGCGTTCGTTGGGCAGAGCCGCCATAATGTCGCGCCGTGTCACCGACAGGCGGTTCTGGAAGTCGCGCACAGCCTTCACCCGCCTCATCAGCTCGTGTTCCTTCTGCTCTATCTCCCTGTCGAGGAATTTGGTGACTCCTTCTTCGGCCGTCAGCTTCGAGTGGCGCTGCCTCAATATGTCGTCGTAGAGGGTTTTAAGCCGTGGGTTACCCCTCACTATATCGCCAATGTTGATGTTTGCCTGCAACAGCACGTTCTTTGAGAACAACGCCACGTCATATCCGAAGTCGGGGTCGTCTTTGGCAACGGCATAGCACTCTGCCAATAGTTCTTTCTGGGTGTTCCAGTAGTCTTGCCGTTGCTGCTCGGTCATGTATGCGAGGTTGGCGGCGATGTTCCGCCTCCCGGCATTGAAGAACGCCTTGAACGCCTCCACCGCCTCCTTCCTCCTTGCGGGCATGGAGAGCAATATCTCCGCGCGTTTGCGCAATGATATTGTAACGTCGGCGTTTGTGTCGCCCAGGTGCTTCCTTTGCCAGGCTATGCTCTCGTCGATGAGATTCATGGCGCGCTCCTTGTTGCCCAACGCCGACTCTACAAGAGCCAGGTTGCCCTGCGACTGGTATCGCTGTGCGTCGCCGACGAGGTAAGGCTGGGCCTCTGTCAGCAGCTGCCGGGCCTCCTCGAGCTGGTTCTCGCCATATAGCACGAAGCCCTTGTTCTGGCGTGCAACGGCTCCCGCCACCGTCTCCACGGGTGTCGTCGCTATGACGCTGTCCAAGAGGTTGAGAGCCTTGCCGGTCTCGCCAAGACGCACGTAGCAGGTGGCGAGGTTCACTATGCGCTTAACGTTGTCGTCAACGCCCGACTGCGCCAAAGCCCGCGGATAGTTGTCCATCAGCAGGTTTATGGCGTGATCGTATTGCCCGGTCTCTATCAACAGGTCGCTGGCATTGAGCATGATGTTGGGAATGTAAGGCGACCTTGCAGGAAGCGTCCGCACCTGCAGCCTGTAATAGTCGATGGCGTCGCCGTATTGTCCGAGCTGCTGTAGGCATGTCGCCATGCCTCCATACAGCTGCTGCCGGCGGTTGCGCAGCAACGTGGCCTGCCCCTTTTCTGCCTCGCGGTAGGCATTGAGGGCGTCTTCGTAAAGGCCTTCCTCCTGCAAGGCGAGCCCTTTGTCGATAAACAACGCCGCCGATTGGGCGAGGCACGGGATGGCTGCGGCGACGATGGCGAGGCTGAGGAGTAATCGTTTCACGGCGAGGATCAGAGGCTTATGCCGACAACGAGGCTCACCGCCTTGTCGGTGGGGTTCTCTATAGTGAACTCATATTTTGAAAACCGCCTCATAATCCACACTATGGCTGCGACGCCGTCCTTCACTTGCGAGGCGGTGTCGATGCCGTTGGTCGCGTCGTGGAGCGACACCTTCAGCGATGTGCCACCCTCGGGGATTACAACAAGCTGGCGGTTGCCGGAGCCTTTGTAACCAAACGTAGCCTTGCCACCGGCGGCGATGGCGATGTTGGCATAACCCACGTCGGGCATGTCGTCGCTACGCAGCACCACGGGAGGGTTAACCGCCACAGCGTCGAAGGAAAAGTTGGAGAGTAGTAGCGAGTCGAGAAACTCGGGGGTGAACAGCAGGTGGTTTGCCAACGATACGGTGTCGGAGCCCTCAGCAACGGTGAAGCGGGGGGCTTGCAGAAGGGTAAGGGGCATATTCATCAGCGTGTCTATCGAGCCCTGCACCACTACGGCATCCCTCGCCCTCACTCCCCTGTCGGCATTGACGCAGGCGGCGGCGAATTTCAGCATGGGAGCTGACAGCATGGTGTCCTGGGCGCCGGCGTCAATGGCGACCGCGAATAGTATCATTAAAAGCAATTTCCTCATTGTTTTCGGCCTTAAGTTCACGATTGTTGTCTTTTTCGCAAAGATAAAAAAAGTTTTCAATACCACAACAAAGGGAATGATTGCAATTCCAAAAATACAGATTTTTAGACCTTCCGAAGGCTGTTGGCTTTACAATTAACGATTATTAAAGTTTCTACTGGGGCTTGAGCGTCACCGCGCCGCCTGCGTTTTCCTCGCAGGATGTCGCGCCTGCTTTTAGGCGCGGCGCAGGCGCAGGGAGTTCGTGACGACGGAGAGGGAGCTGAGCGCCATGGCGGCGGCGGCCAGCGAGGGGGGCAGGGCAAAGCCGCACAGGGGGATGAGGGCGCCGGCGGCGATGGGGAGCAGCGTGGCGTTGTAGATAAAGGCCCAGAAGAGGTTCTGCCGCACGACGCGGCGCGTGCGGCGGGAGAGGCGCACGGCTTCGGGAATCTTGCGCAGGTCGGAGCTGACGATGGTCATCTGTGCCACGTCCATGGCGACGTCGGCGCCGCCGCCCATGGCAATGCTGACGTCGGCCTCGGCTAGGGCGGCGCTGTCGTTGATGCCGTCGCCGACCATGGCGACGACGCCTCCCCGGCTCGCCTTCTGCGCTTTGGTCTTCTGCGCTTTAGCCTTCAGCTCGCGGACGTAGGCCGCTTTTTGCTCGGGCAGGACGCCGCCGCGCCAATGGTGCAGGCCGAGCTGCCGCGCCAGGGCAGTAGTGGCAGCCTCGCTGTCGCCGCTGAGCAGATGCACCTCGATGCCCAGCGCGGCGAGGGACGCGAGGGCGGCAGGCGTGCCGGCTTTCACACGGTCCGCCACGCGCAGCGTCGTGAGCAGGCGTGCTCCCGCAGCGTCGCGCGCTCCGTAGTAAACGACGGTGGTGCCGGCTGTGTCGCCCGCCTCGTTTACCTCGATGCCCATCTCGCTCATCAGTCGGGCGTTGCCGGCGAAGTAGGTTGCTCCACCGTTTTCGCCGCGTACGCCGCGCCCGACGAGGGCTTCAAAATTCGCGGTTTCATCGGGCTTTTCGCCCTTCAAGGCGGCGGCAATGGCTTGCGCCACGGGGTGCTCCGACCGGCTCTCAAGGGCGAGGAGCACGGCGCGTTGGTGGGGGGTAAGACTTTTCAGTCCGGAGGGTGAAGGATTGGCATCGCTGGGAGCGACTGCTGCGTCGTCTGCCCGGAGCCGGGGTTTGCCCTCGGTCAGCGTGCCCGTCTTGTCGACGACGAGCTGCCGGATGCGGCAGGCCAGCTCCAGGCTTTCGGCGTCCTTCACGAGGATGCCTTTCGTAGCGGCGCGCCCTATGCCCACCATGAGCGCTGTCGGCGTGGCGAGGCCGAGGGCGCAGGGGCAGGCCACGACGAGCACCGTGACGGCGGAGAGCAGGGCGCGCGTGAAGTTGCCGCCCGCTTCGTGGCCGAAGACCATCCATAGCCCGAAGGCCAGCAGCGCGATGCCTATGACGCAGGGCACGAAGACGGCCGCCACGCGATCCACGGTGCGCTGCACGGGCGCTTTGGAGTTCTGCGCTTCGCGCACGGTGCGGATGATGCGTGCCAGGGTGGTCTCGGCACCCACCTTCGCTGCGCGCATTTGCAGGGCGCCGCGGCCGTTGAGCGTGCCCTCATAGACGGCGGCGCCGGGCGCTTTCAAGGCGGGCAGCGGCTCGCCCGTCAGCAGCGACTCGTCCACGTAGGACTGCCCCTCCGTCACGGCGCCGTCCACGGGGAAGCGGCTGCCGGGCTTTACGAGCAGCACGTCGCCTACGCACACACGGCCGATGGGCACCTCCTCCGTGCGCCTACCGCCCGGTGCCGCGGCGTCGGAGACGAGGCGCGTCGTCACCTGCGGCCGCAGCCCCATGAGTGACGTGAGCGACGTGGCCGTCTGTGCCTTGGCGCGCGCCTCGAGCAGGCGTCCCAGCAGGATGAACATCACGATGCCACAAGAGGAGTCAAAATAGAGATGAGCTTCCGCGCCCAGAACGTCGGGCAGCAGCAGGTTGAAGACGCTCAGCGCATAGGAGATGCCCGTCGAGAGCGCCACGAGCGTGTCCATGTTGGCCGTGCGATGGCGCAGCTGGCGCCAGGCTCCGACGAAGAACTGGCGCCCAGCACCGAACACGACGGGCGTGGCGAGCGCCCAGAGCACCCACCCCACCCACGGCGCCGCCGTGGCGAAGCCTATGTTCAGCACCATGACGGGCAGCGTGAGCCCTACGGCCCGGAGAGCGCGGCGCCGCGCTTTCGCGTACTCCGTGCGCCGCACCTCGGCGATATCCGTCGGCTGCGTGGTGGGGTCGGCGTCGGTGGGCGCGGCGTCGAGGACGAGGTGGTAGCCGGCGGCCTCAACGGCCGAGGCCAGCTGCTGCGGCGTGACGCGCCGGGGGTCGTACGTCACCTGTGCCTCCAGCGTGGCGAAGTTGCACGCCGCAGCGCTGACGCCGTCCACGCCGCGCAGGGCGCGCTCCGTGTGGAGCGCACAGTTGGCGCACATGAGGCCGGTTACGGGGAAGATGCGCGTTTGTAGGGATGAGGTTGCCATGGGTTTGAGTTTTTTAATTCGGGAGGTAATCGTTTAAGCGCGCGTAAGGCGTAAGGGGCAGTTTGCGGCCTTGAAGCCGGAGACAATATCTTCCCCGCTTTCCTTCGCGTAAGGAGCAGTTTGGCGGCCATGAAGCCCTCGCTTCCTCTCTCTCTGGGTTGGCAAGAGGATTCTTAGGCCGCCGACCTAATGCGAGCAGCCCCTGCAAGGCCTTGTAGTCCCTCGGAGCTTTGAGGGCTTCAAGGTCTGGGGGAGGGTGGGGTTATACCACGAGGGTGTAGCCCTCATCCGCCACGGCCTTGGCCATAGCTTGCGGAGTGGCAGGTGCGGCGTAGCGCACGGTGGCCGTTTTAGCTTCCAGGCTGACGTGAGCCTCGGCTACGCCCTCTACGCTGTGCAGCGCGTGTTCAACGTGGGCGGCGCAGTGTGCGCACATCATGCCTTCTACGGGAAAAGTCTCTTCTTTCATCATGTCAAAGGTTTATAGGGTTTCTTTTAACGCCTGCAAAGGTAGGCGTGCGTCGTCGGGCGAGCGTTACGTTTTTCGCAGAATAGGTTACGTTTTCTGCAGCTGCGCATGGTATGTAGATAAGTATATGGCTGTTAGATAAACCACGAAGTTGTTTCTTGCCTTGCTTTTACCGCGGTGCGTTTCAGTAGCAAAAACAGATTTTTGTGTTTCCCCTGTTTTTTTGTTTTGCAGATTTTTTGGTTTCTAAAGAATTCTTCGTTTCTTTGCCGTCGGACTATACGAGCCTTGCCGGTATGGTTGTCACCGTAAGACGTGTTCTTTCATGATGACAGGCGAGGCAACCTACGCCGTGCGGGGTATGACTGAGTCATAATATGACAAAGCTATACGAAGCCGGTTATGGGCGGAGAAGTGTAGTCCAGACATAGAAGGCGTTTACTCGACGCTGTGTTCTTGACACATCGAAATCTTGCAATCCTCGATATTATAGTCTTGAGCGTAGCAACGGTAGATGTCCCGGGTGTGATTAAATCAACCCCGTGGAGACCTTGTAAGCGGGCTTATACTTTTATACAGGTAGGGGAAGTTTATATAGGTCTCTTTACGGTTTAGTTGTATTCATATCAGCGTGGACTCTGACGTTGCCTGTTCGACTATAATAGGCAATGCAAGAGCCTCGATGTGTGGAACGGACAACAGTATGATTCCACGCTTTTTTATGTCCGAACCGGGGTCTGCATAGAATAGGTCGGTTATCGATATGGGTACAGTGAGCAAGCATTCAGATGACATCAATGGAGGCGGCAAGTCCTCTCCCAGCGTTGGGTTCACCCCCGATGCCCTCCCCGATGCCCTCCCCGAAGCCCGGAAGCTTTTTCCGGCAGAGGATTCACAAACAGGGATGTCCGCCAATAATGCGCCAATAGGAACAGAGATACTTGCGGGTAAATCGAGGTCAAAGAAGTTCCTGCATTGGTGTGCGTTGGGCACTACATTTAAGAGTAAAATAAAACGTATTCGGTTCTATACAAAACTCAAATATTTCTTATCTAGGCACAATAAGACAGCTCTCTTTCTGTCGCATGGAGGACTTCACCTTGTAGTACTGGTTGTGTTAATAGTAATATGTGTTTTATTGGGAATGTCAGTTTATGACAGTACAAATAAAAAATTATTTATAGTAGAGTGTGGTAAAGATTATGTTGACGCCGCTATATCAGTATCGCATAAACTTGATTATTACAGTCTCAAAATATCTCGTAGAGCAAAGAATTCAGACTTCTTCGTTCTTGAAACTAATCATATTGAATCTGAGTCGGTACCTAGTGATAAGAAATATTTATGGACATATAATGTGAATGTTCCCCGTGTAAAATATAGCATTCATGGACGAATTGACGCTGGCAAAAGTCCCACGATACATCCAACTTATAAAAAAAACGGTTTTAAAGTATTGTTTGATAAATCTTGGGAGGCCTATGACATGCCACTACTAACGACAGGAAATCTAATTCGTGAACCGCAACGATTTGACTTAAATCCTTATTACAATGTGATGTTTAAAACCAAACAAGACTATTATGATTTAAAAGATTCTCTTGCAAAAGGCTCTTCCTTTGCCTGTCCAGAAATATCAGTTGACCTCACGAACCCAACGGCAGAGTCTGTAATAGTTTTTGAGAATATATACCCTAAGCCGGATGAGGTGTCGGTGAACAAATTTTCCTTTAAAGGAAAAGAAAGTGTTGAACGAGTCTTGAAAAATGGGGGATTTTATTTTGAAGCCAAAGACAAAGCAAAGTCTTATGATGCAGAAATGCTTGTAACAACAATGTCGGTATTTATGGGAACAATTATTGCTTTTTGCTTGGACATTATGATTCAACTGATATATAAATGGCGAAGGCTAAAAACATAACATACTATTACTTTCTTTTTGAATTCCATAAAGATTTCCTCTCCCCCTGTACCTCGTTATCTCCTGTAATACATAATTAAAGTAACTTGTGGGCTATGAAGCCATCTGATTTCATACATCCAGAGGATGCTGCTTCGATAAAACAGCTTGAAATTATACCGGGTTTTTCAAGGTTGCTTAAAAAGTTCTATGCTATCGGCCTGGAAAAATTGCAGTACGGCATTAATATGGCATCCAATATACGCCTATCTGAATCGCAACTTCCGGAATTATACAAGCATTTGCCTCCAATATGTAACACTCTTGGTATTCCCGTCCCCGAGTTTTATCTCCAAATGGATCCCATGCCTAATGCTTTTACTTTTGGTGATACGCGGGTCTTCATTACGGTAACATCTGGACTGGTAGAACAACTTACATCTGAAGAGCTCGATGCAGTTTTGGCGCATGAATGCGGTCATATATTATGCCGCCATGTTATTTATCATAGCCTTGCTCATTATATTGTTGAGTTCGCCGATAAATTGGGATTAGTCGGAGATTTAGCCACACCCCTTATTTATGCTTTACTTTTCTGGCAGCGCAAAAGCGAACTCTCCTGCGACCGTGTAGGAGCTATTGTTACGTCTCCCGAAGTAGTCGCAAGGGTAATGGTTAGACTTTCAGGCGGTCCCAAAGACATTACGTCAACAGTAAACATAGAGGAATGGGCTAAACAAGCCGACCAATACGAAGCTATAAGGAATGATGGCGTCTTAAATAAAGCATTGCAGATTTACGCTACCATGGGACTTAACCATCCTTATTCTGCTGTTCGTGTTCGTGAAATTCTGAAATGGGGAAAGACACCGGCATATGCTAATATTAAAGCGCGACTGTCTGCTCTTTCAGAGGATAAATGTCCATGGTGTTTTAAATTAATAGAATCTGATTGGCAATTCTGCCGCCATTGTGGTAATAAAATAGTAAAATAACTATGCAAGCATTGTTCGATGAAAACGGTCTGCTAAATATCGCAGATGTTGTTGTTAACCAACCGTCTTTTAAGGCAATTATGGAAGATGGTATCGTAAGCGACAAAGAATTGAAAGACCAGGCCGATACCACTATCGCCGCATTGCGCAAAGTGCAAGCTCTTTGCAATGAAGAGCAGCAAGCAGCCGTTTTAGACGCAATCTCTGAGGTGGGAGTTCTTTTTGCGGCATACCACAATTATCAACTTCAAGAATTCCGCATCTGACTATGAGCACTTTTAATACTAAAACCTTATTGCAGGGTAATCCCTCGTTGATTCCAGCAATCGCTGACCGGCTCGTTCAATCTTTCGCAGCTGAAGGGTATCAAACAAAACGAGACGATCTCATTAGTGGGGGTGAAGAAGTTTTCGTAACAAAGGGAGGTTTCTTCAAAGAAATATTGGGTATGAGGAGCGCGCTGAAAATCACGCTTATTCCTCAAAATGAACATATCTCGTTTGAGGCAGGAATTGGCATATTTGGCCAGCAGTTTATCCCTACGGTTATCACTTGGTTTGTCGCATGGCCTGTGATGCTCACTCAAATATGGGGTCTCGTTCAGCAAGCACAACTTGACGATAAGGCTCTTGAGATAGCTAATACTGTGATTGGCGAAAACACTATGCATAAAGACTCGATAGAGGATATTATCTACTGTACCAACTGTGGGGCCAAAACCCTTGCCGCATCTCTCTTTTGTCCAAATTGTGGGCGTAAACTTTCCAAATAATGAAGAGGGTCTTTTCTAAGCTCAATAACATTATCATCTTTCGGCACAAAAGGCAAGTTTTTCTTGCTTTTATCTGTGCCTTCGTTCTTGTGGTTCTCGGTTATTTTGCAAATAATGCATCTCTTTTTACCGGCGAAAATACATTGCAATATTATGTAACCCAAAAAATATGTGAGTTGTTAGGGGTTCACCGTACCGTAAGCTATGGGGATAATGTATTTTTTAATGTTGCCTATGACAAAGAGTTAATCCCTGTCAAGGACGGAGTAGAGCCGCTCGGCTATCGCGCTATTACGGATAGGGGTACATTGAGTAGATTTCTTGAGCTTCTTGCAGAAACGAAATCATATAAGTTCCTTATTCTCGATTTAACTTTTGACGCATCCGATAAAAGTCCACATGACGATCGACTGGCGAACGCTATTAAACAACTTGATAACGTCGTGTTTGCCAAAAAACAAAACCGCGATAGCAATGAGATTAACCTGTTTCCTCAGTTAGATAATAAATCAGCGTATGCAAATTATATGGCAGCGGTAGGTTTTACGAACTTCTCTCGTATCAAATATTTGCACGGTGACGGAGTTTCGATTCCTATGTTTGTCTATAAAAGCTTGCATAATGATAAACCTTTTAGGAAATGGGGGGGTCGGTGCTTTCGCGCTTTATTTTTCCGGCAACCATCTTGCACAAAACACTAATTTTGTAACTTTTGACGACTCTTACTCTTTTGATGAGAAAATATCGAATGTTCCGGGTGGTTCATTTGCAAGCTCATCGAAAAGTATAAATCTCGGATGGTTCTTCTCTGCGAACGATTATCTAACTGATTACGATTTAAGAAATAGGTTAAACGAACTAACGCAAGGGAAAATTGTCTTTATTGGCGATTTTGAAGAAGACGTCCATAGTACCTACGTGAACGAGCTTCAAGGTAGCATAATTCTTGCCAGAACGCTTCAAATGTTGGAGGAAGGTAAGCATTTGGTCTCCTTTTGGTATACTCTATTGTGGTTCATCGTTTTCTTTGGGATTACCTATTGTATGCTTGTAGGTGGAACATTCTTTTCTTGGTTTCATAAGCATTTTCCGATACGCTCTCATTTCTTCTTATTCATAGTCTCAATATTGAAATTTACTATCTTTATTTATTTAGTCTCTGTGGTTGAGTATGTGTTGTTCGACCGAGTGTACAGCATTATAATTCCAATCATGTTCTTCTCTCTGCTCAAATTATACTTACAATTTAAACAAATGGGTCAAAATGAAAACAAAAACTAAAATTCCAACGCTTGCACTTTTCGCTTTGTTTGCCATCGTTTTTAGTTCGTATGGAATGGGTCTTCCTAGAAAAGAGGTAGTATTCTTTATAGGGAGGAATCCAGATGAAGACGAGCCATTTGTCTTCAAAGAAAATGACGTATGCGAGATTTGTCAGGTGTATAGTGTTCCTCCTTGTGGTAACAGTTCTAAGGTTTTAATAGGTAAAAAATGGCTTACCCGAGGGCAAAGATTTAACGCCAACGAAATAGTTTATTTAAAAAAGAATCAAGCCGTGAGTATATGGGTTCCTCGCGCCAAAAATTATTATAAACTTTCTCTTGATCTGTTGGAAAAAACACCCCAAAGGTCTATATACGGCTTTGGTATAAAAATTCGCGAACTTGCAGGAAAGGGAGATGGTAGTCTTGCTGGCATTTTGGAGCTATGTAGATGGCCTATGGTTGGGGACTCTTTGGTTATACCGGTTGATAATAGAATTTTTGATGATGATCACTTTTTTCGTTTCACCGCTATTACGCCAGAAGATACTATTTCATTTGGGCTTAAAGGCGACAACGAGAGACAAACCCTAACCATAATGAAGGATTCTCTAAAAAGTAGCGGTATAGATCTAACAAAACTTGATTCATACCGGTTTAAGGTCGAGTATTTAGTTGTGGCTAATGATACTATTATAGATAAAACAGTAATAACAGACAACTTTCGGATAGAATACTTTCCTAATAACTAATAACTAAAAACAAATAATATGGAACGGTTTTCCCTTAAAACAGTACTAATTGTATCGGTTTTTTTGTTGTCAGGAATAACAAATGCCCAAAAAAAAGTAGCTTTCATCGTTGGTAATTCTGATTATCCACCAAATAGCTTTGGTTTTCAAGAGTTGCCTGCATGTGTTAATGATGCAGATGCAATGAGTAGTTGTCTTTCTTCACTTGGGTTTAGAACATATGTTTATAAGGATTGCGATCTAAAAGATTTACGTGGTGTACTCGAAACGATAAAAAGAGAAGTCAAAAATGCAGATGTATCTGTTTTCTTTTATTCGGGACACGCATCCCGGTGTGGGAATGAAATGTTCTTAGTTCCTGCTAAAACGTCTTTAGATAAAAATCTCTTAAAGAATGATCTAATGAGCGTTGATGACATTGAAAGAAGAGTTTTGTATGGTAGTAAACTGTCATTTTTTATCTTTGATGCATGTCGAGATGGTGCGTTTGATTTTATGCGACCGAAGACAAAAGGAGCTGATCCTTATTTTGTTGATTTAAATGGGCTTGTAGATCTTTCAAATGAGGATAATATTCCTAACGGCGCACCTCGTGGTTGGGCTGTTTGTTATGCGACAGAAGCAGGGCAAACAGCTGCAGCCGGCAATGGGAAGTTAAGCCCTTTTACACACGCATTTATTGAGGGTCTTAAAGTAAATGCGGAGTTTCGCGACATTTGGGAAAAAGTAATTAAACACGACGCTTTATTATCGGATTATAAAATGAACCCGATAATGGAAGATGGATATAGTGGCAAATTCAACTTTAACCCTATAGGTTTGGCATTATCCCATCCATTTGACGATAACGATACTAACAATATAAAAAGCAATAAAAAGCTTATTTCAATGCTCTGTAATGTGCCTGAAGCAAAGGTTGAGATCAATGGTGTGCAATTTGATGTCAATAAACCGATGCTCTATGATATTGGTACGACTTATAGGTATACTGTTTCAGCTCAAGGCTATGAATCACAGGTTGGAAAAATGTACGTGACCCAAACTTCAAATTCTTCTATCCAAATTAATTTGAAAAAGGAATCTGCTACCGAATTTCTTGTCTCTTCGAACAGAGAAGCCGAGGTCTATTTGGATAATACCTTTGTGGGCTACACGACAAACAGTCTACATCAAGGCTTTTCTCTGGCCGTCAAAACAACTACGGGTTCTCATGTTGTCAATCTTTCCGC
Organism: uncultured Prevotellamassilia sp.; assembly: GCA_964641085.1. GTDB lineage: Bacteria > Bacteroidota > Bacteroidia > Bacteroidales > Bacteroidaceae > Alloprevotella. The sequence goes on from CAZXJS010000004.1 coordinate 67,982, forward strand.
AAAAGGTTGCGAGACTGTAAGGCGTTCTGTTGTGTTAACAGGCTCTCATACAAATGAACATTTTAATCTTTATAAACATATTTCTAAATACTGGCGTTGGGATGGCGACTGCGAAGGTTCTCGTCATCTGAGTTATCATTTTAGTCCTAAATATCAAATCGGATTAAATTACCTGTGGAGGCCGGAAGATAGCCATGTGTCTTATGGTATATATCTTGCTGCTTCTACCGGGATATTTAAAGGGTTGAGTTGGGGGGTTACTACTTCTTCGTTTAGCTTTGTTGATGTCGGTCGAACCTATACCGTTGATGAAAATGGGACTATTGTAAGATACCAAGAAACCACAACTGTTGATAGCGATAAGCCTGTTGATAAGTATTCTGAAGATATTGACCCTGATCATGAAGCCAAGAAATACGATGCCAATGCTCTTTGTTTAGCTAATTTTGGCTATAGTCCTTGCAATGGCCTTCTTATAGAAGCCGGTATTGGTGCTGGTTTTCATATTGATCGTTATCATTTACCTTATACCCCATATAGAACAAAGACGGTTACAACTAATCTCAATACAGGTGTTGAGGTGGGAGAACCTACGTATGGTTGCATAAAAGGTGACGGAGATAAATGGCTTAAAGGAAATCGCAAATGGAGCCCTGCTTTCCGACTTGGTGCAAAGGCTCTTATTCCTCTTGATGGATGGGATCAATATTACCTCACGTTAGGCGGGGGATACGCGTTCCAGTTTACCAATATGAAACAAAGTTCATGGGATGCCACAATAGGTTTTTGTTGGACATTTTAATTGGTAATAACGAGTATAACGTTTCAAAGACAACGTTATACTCGTTATAAATGCCGAACTAAGCCTTAGATACAGCTTCTTTGCGTGTTCGCTCAGCAACACGCAAAGAAGCTGTATCTATTTTTTGTCTGTATAAAATTAATATCTTTGTAAGTTACAAGAAAAAAATATATGTTAGGAGCAATTATAGGCGACATCGTGGGTAGTACCCGCGAGTGGCACAACATTAAGACAGAGGATTTTGAACTGATTCCCAAAGGAAGCCAGTTCACAGACGACACTGTGATGACACTTGCTGTTGCAGAATGGCTGATGACCGACCCGGAGCATCATCCTGATACATTGGTGGCATGTATGCAACGGTTAGGCAGGGCATATCCCAATGCCGGTTATGGCGGAATGTTCGCCAAGTGGTTGCGAAGTGACAACCCGAAGCCATACGGCAGTTTCGGAAATGGCTCCGCCATGAGGGTGAGTCCTGTGGGGCTGTATGCCAACTCGCTGGAAGAAGCATTGGAGTTGGCACGCATCACGGCTTCCGTGTCCCATAACCATCCCGAGGGCATCAAGGGCGCACAGGCGATAGCGGGAGCTGTGTATCTTCACAAGACTATTTCGATAGGTACAGAGGACGAGATCAGACGTTTCATTACAGAAATGATAGGTTATGACCTCAACTTCAGTTTGGATGACATCCGCGACACATACGGCTTTGACGTTACTTGCCAAGGCAGTGTCCCCATTGCCATCAAAGTATATTTGGAGCGTAGTGGTTATGCCGCAGAAAAGGTCCTAAAGTTTGCCATATCCATGGGTGGTTTTGACACTATTGGAGCCATGACCGCCTCCATAGCCAGTGCAAAACGTTTCAGCATAATTGGCGGTGGGTTCTCCAATAACCTTGTTAACCAATGCCGTGCGTTGCTTCCAACCGACCTGCTCGACATCAACGACCGCTTTGAGGCATTTGTCAGCCGTCCGCTGCATCAATCTTATTATGTGGGCGGAAAACTGTTCGCTGGCGAATATCCGGGAGACAAGTACGGGGAGCTGGCAGAAGCAAAGCTGAAAAGAATGCACCACTTTGGCGTACGTCATTTTATTGACCTCACCGAAGAGGGTGAACTACGGCCTTATCACCAACTATTGCCCGGCGACACCACTTATCTGCGCTTCCCTATCAGGGATGTGGATGTCCCCGAGTCGGTAGAGGCCGTGCACCAACTCATTGACAAGATTGAATACATGTCGCAACAGGGCGGATATACTTATATACATTGTTGGGGCGGTGTCGGACGTACTGGCACAATAGTAGCGTGTTGTAAAGCCCGACAGATGAAAGAACCAACTTTGGGAGAGGCACTCACCGCTATGCAAAGTAATTTCTCAAATATGCCGAAAGCATCCCATCGAAAATCACCTGAGACACAAGCACAGATTGACTTCGTGCTAAGGTTTGTGGATAGTTGCAAAGAAAGAAAGGAAATGATGGAACAGAGGACAAAAGACCGCATTCGGGGCTCGTTGATGGCCGGTGCGGCAGGTGATGCGTTGGGCTATACGGTGGAGTTCATGAGCCGGAAAGCTATTCTTGCAAAATATGGGAAGGAAGGCATCACGCAGTTTGAGCTGAGCGAAGAAGGCAAGGCGCTCGTTAGTGACGACACACAGATGACGCTCTTCACCGCCTGCGGCATGCTGATGGGCGTGACGCGTGGTTACATGCGTGGCATTGGCGGGGAGCCGGAGAAGTATGTGGACGGCGCCTATCTGGACTGGTACTATACGCAGACCGGGAAAAAGCGGGAACTGCTGTCCGGCGACTTCCACTATACCTGGCTTCGCGACCTGCCCGAACTGGCTCACCGGCGTGCCCCGGGCAACACCTGCCTCTCGGCCTGTGAGCGCTTGTTGCGAGGCGAAAAGGTGGAGAACAACAGCAAGGGCTGCGGGGGCATCATGCGTGTGGCGCCCATGGCGCTGCTCATGGCGGGATATTGGAGTCGTGGCGGGTCGTTCTACAATGTACAGCAGATGGACGAAGCCGGAGCAGAGGTAGCTGCTGTCACCCACAAGCATCCATTGGCATTCCTGCCCTCTGCCATGCTGACTCATCTAATATACCGTGTGATAAGAATGGAAGAAGCCGAGGTACAGGCAAACATTGCAGATATTGCACTTGAGACCGTCGATGCCCTCGACAATATCTATAAGGGCGAATACGCGGAAGACAAGCGTTGCCTTGCCCACCTCACCCGCAAGGCTGTGGAGCTTGCCGCCAACGGGGAGAGCGACGCGGAGAACATCCCGTTGCTGGGCGAAGGCTGGACGGGCGAAGAGGCATGGGCGATTGCCCTATATTGTGCCGTGCGGCATATCGACAGCATAGAGGAAGCCATCATTGCAGCCGTGAACCACGACGGCGACAGTGACTCTACGGGCGCGGTGTGCGGTAACATTATGGGAGCTATATACGGGTATGAAGACATCAAACGTAAGCGCCTTTTCTGTCCGCAGGGAAAGGAGCTGGAGCAGACCCTCGAGCTATCGAACCTCATCCTCACCCTCGCTGACGACCTCTATACCAGCTGCCTCATCAGCGAATACGACCCCATTGATACGCCCGAGAAGCGGCAGTGGTATGCGCGCTATTGCGAGATGAAGCCCGTAGGGATGTCTTTTTGAAGCGTTTTTTCATCTTTCTTATCTGTAACGTTGGATTCTCAAAGATAAAACATATCTTTGCCCGATACGAGCCGAAGTACGGCTTGGAAGTAATAACTTAAAAAAAGGAGGTCAGAGACAGACAGAAAACGAACGGAACACAAAGGGATTTTGGCACTCCGAAGAGCGCCATACCCGCAGGCTGAGTAATTTTTAACGCCGCACGAAAATGTGCGGCAAAATCTACAAACTGAAGAAAGTGTCTCCATTCCGAAAACTTGAAATGAACAAATAAAATAGATATTGAGCTTTTAGCTCTTGTTCTCTTTTCATCGAATACCGCCAATCATTCGTTACACGAGAGCAAGCAGACTGAAAGCTCACGCTGATAAGGCGTGGGCTATTCTATGCTTGTTGTGTAACCAGGTCACTTGGCGGTAACCCGATGAAAAGGCAAGCTGATAGAATGGTTGCACGCCATTTTTCTATTTATCAAAACCAAAATGTACAAAAAGATTTTATGAGTTTCGGCTACCACGCTTATGGTTGCCATGTCTTTCAATGCAAGCGCACAAACATCAAGTAAAGTGTTTGAACTGCCCGATTTCCAAAGTAAGAAAGCCGTATGGATTATTCGCGCCGGCGTTGGATTCAACGGGGTAGCAGGTTCCAATAAGGAGACCCAGGAAAAGCAATGGGAGCAAGACGACTGGGACGGCAGTTTCAAAAAAGCAACCGGTTATGATGTCTCTTTTGGCTTCAGTAAATCCTTTGGAAAAAGCCCTTTATATTGGGGTATGGAGTTGGAGTTAACAACAAGGGGCTACAAAACCTCTGCGTCATGGGAGAAAAGAGCTACTTCTTCAATTTCCGGCGGAAGCGATTATCATGGCAAATTCCAAGATAACCGGCTACTGTGCCACACCGTAAAATTCTCCCCCTTCACTATCGGCTACCGATATACGTTCCTGAAAAACATGGCTGCGGATGTTCATCTTGGCGCCTATGCAAGCTATGACTATGTTGGCAATTACAAAACGGACTATACCGACCATATCGTTTCCACCTCGAAATACGGGAATCGGAATGACAAGAAGACCACCTCGGCAAAGACCAAGCTTAAAGACCTGGACAAGATGAGGAAATACGACGCGGGTATCAACCTCGGTGTGGGCTATTGGTTTGGCAAGTTCAACTTGGACTTCACTTGGCAACGGGGTTTCATCGCCATCTATGAAGGCGGGGGCGACGAAGTTAAGATTGGGAAAGAGACACGCGAGAAAGGTAATCTTTTTACCAACAACTTCCAGCTTAGATTAGGCTACGCTTTCTGATATTTGGACCTGTGGATTCGGCGTGAACTCGCCGGATTGTTTGATGGCCGGTAGGCACGCCGAATCCACATTTATAGATCAAAGAGATCGTTTTATGAGAAAGATAATATCTTGTTTGATACTGCTTTTTGCAGTATGTATAAATATGTCTTCCCAAACCACGATTAGCTATGGACAAATCAGTAGCTATTGTCCCCAAACCGGGCAAACGCTTGGCGGCGGGGGCGCAGTTGCAATTACGTTCTACGATGGTTATATAGTTCATACGCTCTATGGGAAGTTGCGAGCTGTACAACGAAACAATGACGGTTCTATCACTTATATTCCGACACGATTTGCAGGCACTCCTGCGATGCGATTAAACGCTGTGTTGATTTCGTCCGACTTTCAGCGTATGGAGGAACGGTGTACGTCAACTATGGGAAATATGAGTTTAAACATGATTAACACGTATACTTCTATGGGAGAAGACGGTGGGCAAGGTGCCCAAAGATGGCTTGATGCGCAGGGGGCTTCGAGAAGAGGAAGTAGCCGTTCGCATCGTAATGAAGACAAAGGATGCACGTCTTGTGGTGGAACAGGGGTTTCCAAAACGCCAAAAACCGGTGGTTCACGCTCTTCTTGGGTCGCTTATTATAATACCCCTGGCAATAAATGCCCATACTGTGGTGGGTATACCTCACATTTTCATGACAGATGTGCGCATTGTAATGTTCCGTCATATTGATACTCATAAACTATTCCACGATTCTAACGAAGCAAAAGAATAATGAGTAGCTCCAATGATTTTGTGGCTCTGTAACGAATCGTAAGAGTAAAAGGTATAACAATAACAGTCAACACGAAAGCCCCGGCACGCGCAGACGGCGTGTCGGGGCTTTAGTGTGGAGGAGATCTATGGGGAGATCTATGGGCGCTTAGCGTATCAGCTTTTTGCCGCCTACGATGGCTATGCCGCGCGGGGGCAGGGCGCTGAGGCGGCGGCCGGCGAGGTCGTAGGCGCGGGGTTCGGCGCGCCGGGCGGCGGTGGTGGCGGTGGCGAGGCCGGTCTTCACGGGGTCGGCACCGGCGAAGAGGACGTAGATGGGCACGTCGTCGGAGGCGTCGTCCGGCTCGAGGGAGGAGTCGACGTTGGTCCACATGACGTCAACGTGAACCACGACGCTGTCGCCGCGCACGTAGCTCGTCGTTTCGTTAATCTTTGCCGTGGCTAGGATCATACCGTCCAGGAAGTTGAAGTCCTGCGGGTCGTTCTCGCCGAAGATGATGGTGCCGTCGGCCTGCTGCGATACGGGGACGGCCTTGAGCGTGATGTCGCCGAGCATCATGCCCATGAAGCCAAAGTCGGGCAGGCTGAAGGTGACGGTGGAGTCCGTCTCGGGCGTGATGGTCACGTTGTAGGTGGCCACGATGGGGTTTCCGAGGCTGTCGAGCACTTCGTTGCCTTCGTCGTCGGTCTCTGTGATGGTTTCCATGGCGCTCTCGTCCATTAGGGCGATGCCCAGGGGACCGTAGTAGTCGCCTGCGGCCTGCGCGGCGGGGCCGGTTTGTGCCGTGGCACTCGTAGTGGCCAGCGCGAGGGCGGCGAGCAGGGGGAGTAGATGTTTCTTCATAAGCAATAATGCGGTTTTATAGTTTTATGGTTTTAATGTTTAATGGTTCAGAAGAGGTAGGAGAAGCCCAGTGTGCCGTAGATGGGGTAGAGGGCGAAGGTGATGGTCTTATAGTCTGAGGGAAAGATGCCGTTGAGGCCCCAGTCGAGGTTGGCGTTGACGTAGAGGTGCTTGTAGGCGCGGAAGGATCCGCCCAGCTGCAGTCCCCACTGGAAGCGGCGCAGGTCGTCGTGGAAGTCGTACGTGGCATGGGTGACGTTGACGTTCTCGCCCAGCTCGTTGGGGGTGCGTATGTAGCCGTCGTGAACGAAGCCTGAGAAGTCGCCGTCGATGAGCACGCTGAAGTAGGGTCCGGCGTTGACGGTCCAGCGGTCGTTGGGGAAGGTGTAGGTGGCGAGCAGGGGTATGGTGGCGTAGGTGAGGCGCACCTTGGTGATGACGGGTCCCGTCCAGCCGCCTTCCATGTGTCCGCCGTCGTCCTCGGTGATTTGCATGTGGTAGTTCTTCACGTCGGCGTCGGTGCGCATGCCTTTGGTCTCGAGGCGCAGGCCAATGCTTAGTCCCCAGTGGTTCGTGAAGCGTTTGTGGGCGGCACCTTCGAGTAGCAGGTTGAGGCGTGGGCGGAAGCCGTTGATGTGGCGTATGGAGCGTGGCAGGGGGAGGGGTGCTGCGCCGCCTATCTCGAAGCCGGCGCCGAGGCTGACGTGCCAGCCGCGGAGGGCGGCGCGCAGCAGGTTGCGGTCGTCGCCGCTGTCGCGCAGGGGGTGGCGGATGCTGTCGGCGGCAGTGGGCGGGGCGGTTGTGGCCTCGTCGGGGGCGGTCGTGGCGCTGCCGGCGTTGGCGGATAGGAGCAGGAGGAGGGCTATTAGGATAGGGGAGTGTCTCATCTGTAGGTTGGCGAAGTTTTCGCGCGGCGCCGTGGGGGTGCGAGTCGCGCGGCGGCGTTTTTATTTGTAGGTTATCTTTATGTTGTCAACCCACAGCTCTGAGCCTACGGCGCCTTCGAAGTAGGCGCCTTGCCGGCTGGAGGTCATGACGATGGCCAGGGCGTAGCCGTTGCGCTGGAGGCGCTCCGGAGAGAAGGTCTTGCCGTTCTGCGGGCGGAAGGGCTCGGAGAAGAAGGTCCACTGCTGCGGCTCGCCGGGGTCGGCTATGCGTGCCAGGCTGACGGTGCGGCTGGAGGAGAGGATGCTGTCGCCGTCGAGGGGCTGGAAGTTGTCGGGGTCCACCTCGTAGAGCACGGCGTAGATGTCGGCCGTGTCGTGCAGCTCGGGGCGCACGTTCTTGTCCTTGTCGGTGAAGGTGGGACCTGCCGTGTAGCGATACCATCCGGAGAGCGTGGCGGGTTCGCCTTTCACGATTTGCAGGCCGAAGCGCGTGGCTTTGCGCGGCGCCAGCATGGCCTGGGCTATGCGGAACTCGCCGATGAAGAGGTTTCCGGCGGCTATGGGCATGCGCGGCCGCGTCATCATGCCGAAGTTGCCCGTGGTGCACGTCGTCAGCTTGGCGCAGCGGCTGCCCGTGATGCTGTCCGTGGCGAACACCGTGGGGTAGCCCTCGGGCGCGGAGGCCATGCCCGTCAGCTTGTAGCCCGCGTTGCCGCTGTCCCAGATGTGTGCGTTCAGCGAGCCGTCTTCCTGGCGCTGCAGGAGGGTCATGTAGTTGTGGCTGTCGTTGTCGTAGCTGTAGCTCTCGAAGTCGCAGGAGTCCACGGGCTGCGGCACGGCGAAGCTGACGGTGTAGTCTTTCGTGAACTTTCGGTCTTCCGAGGTGACGCTGTATATCTGTGGCTGCGTAAAGTCGCGCGTCAGGGTCTCGTCGAAGGGGGTGAGGCTGCCCGCGCCGTCGTTCAGGTAGAGCGTGGCGCCGGTGGATACGGCGAAGCGGGGGCTCAGGCGGCGTATGTCGAACTGCGGGCTGAGGTCGCGCGTTGCGCTGTCGCGCACGGCTTGGGGGATGAAGAAGGTGACGGTGGCGGGCTGGCTCTGCTTGATGATGGGCGTGCCGAGCAGGCCTCCGGCGGGCTGCGCGGCGAGCCACTGGGCGCTGACCTCCGTGATGTCGCACTCGGGGCTCAAGGCTTCGTCGCGCACGCAGGACGTCGTGAAGAGCAGGGCGCAGGCTGCGGCACACAGGCCCGGAAGGTGGGGTCGTTTCATCGTTTGAAAATTAATAAATGCAAAAGTAGGGAAATTTTCCTTGCTCCGTGCGCGCGGGAGCGGGCGGAATGTGGTATTACCACAAAAATTCGCGGTTTCATCGGGCGAAACCGGCTTTTTTCGGCTTCCCTTCCGAGGACGCGCTGCCCGTCTCGCGCCGCTACCTGGGAGCTATGGGCTGATAGGTGGGAGCTATGAGCTGACAGTCGGCACGTGCGGGTGGTCTTGGAAAATGGGAGCGCCCTTACTGGTCGGCGAAGCCTGCGGTCGGCAGAGCCGACCGCCACGGGAACGACACTGCTGCTGCGGGGGATGCCGCGCGTTAGGGCAAGAGGACGATTATGAGGAGCTGCGCTACGATGACGCGCAGGAACGCGTCAGGCCAGGAGGAACATGACGAGGAGCTGCGCTACGATGACGCGCAGGAACATGCCGAAGGGATAGACGGTGGCGTAGGCCACGGAGGCTTGGTCGCCCTTCTCGGAGGTGTTGACGTAGTCCAGTGCGATGGGGTTTGCCATGGCTCCGCAGAGCATGCCGGCGGTGGTGGCGTAGGAGCGCTTGTAGAGGCGTATGGAGAGGATGGCAACGATGACGACGGGAATGATGGCGATGAGGGCGGCGTAGGCAATCCACGTGAGTGCTGCGGGTCGCATGACGGTCTCTATGAAGTTGGGTCCAGCGTCGAGGCCGAGGCAGGCGAGGTAGGTGGCGAGGCCGAGGCTGCGGATGAGCAGATTGGCGCTTGTCGTGACGTAGGTGGCCATGTGCAGGCGCGGGCCGTAGGCGCCGATGAGGATGCCCATGACGATGGGGCCGCCGGCCAGACCCAGGCGCAGGCCGCCGGGCATGCCGGGGAAGGCTATGGGGAGGTAGCCCAGGACGAGACCCAGCACCATGCCGAGGAAGATGGTCACCATGTTTGGCTCGTCGAGGGCGCGTATCGTGTTGCCGAGTTCGGCGGCTACCTTCTTGCAGCTCTCGGCCTCGCCGACGACGGTGACGCGGTCGCCGAGGCGCAGGACGAGGTCGGGCTTTGCCACGAGCTGTATGTCGCCGCGCTTCACGCGGCTGACGTTGACGCCGAAGCGGTTGCGCAGGTGCAGGGAGTAGAGGTGGCGCCCGTTGATGTTGCTCTTCGTGATGAGGATGCGTTCCGAGACGAGTTTCGCGTCCAAGGCGTTCCAGTCGATGTCGCTTTTGTTCCAGTCGGTCTTGTCGGCGCTGCCGAAGAGGAAGGTGAGGCGTTGCACGCTTCCCGGGTCGGTGATGACGAGAAGGCGGTCTCCCTGTTCGAGGCGGGTGTCGTCTTTGGGCAGGATGACGTGTTGCTGCCGCCAGATACGGGAGACGACGAAGGGTCGGTCGGCCTGGTGGACGATGTCCATGACGGTCTTGTCGAAGACGGCGGGGTTGGAGACGGTGAAGGAGGCGATGAAGGCTTCGTCGGCGGGCGCTTCGTCCTTGGGCAGGCGGCTGCCGCGCAGCAACAGGCGCACGAGTATGAGCGCCACGATGACGCCGACCATGCCGATGGGGTAGGTGACGGCCAGGGAGAGGGCGGCGCTGAGGCCTTGCGGTGCTTGGCCCATCTGCGAGAAGGCTTGCTGCGCAGCGGCCAGGGCGGGGGTGTTCGTCGTGGCGCCGCACAGGACGCCCATCATCTCGCCGGCCGGCAGCCAGCCCAGCAGCGTGGGGAGCAGGGCGAAGAGTGTGCCGATGACGATAAGGGCTATGGAGAGCAGGTTGAGCATTGCGCCGCCGCGCTGGAAGGAGCTGATGAAGCCGGGGCCTACGTGCAGGCCGAGGACGTAAACGAAGATGATAAGCCCGAAGTCCTCGGCGTAGATGAGCATGTCGTGGTCGATGCTGATGCCGAGGCCGCCCGCCAGTAGCCCCATGAAGAAGACGAACGTCACGCCGAGCGAGATGCCCTTGACGCGTATCTTGCCTAAGGCCAGTCCGACGGCGCAGATAAGGCTGATGACGGCGACGGCCTTCACGGCGGGCACGTCGAAAAGGACGTTGCTAATCCAGTCCATCGGGGTGCTGTGGGAGGTTGGGCGCTGCGGCAGGGGGTTCGGCTTCCGTATCGGTCTCGGCCGAGGCGGGGCGCAGCGTGGCGTCGTAGATCTTGTCGGCGGCGCCGGCGTTTTCTTCTATATAGGCTCGGGCGGCGTCGCCGGCGTGGGCGAGGGCGTCGGTGTCAATGAGCAGGCGGTCGAGGACGGCGTCGAAGCTGTCTTGGTCGGTAACTTCAAAGCAGGCGCCGCGTTGCAGCAGGGCGCGTGCCTCGCGAAACTTCCGGTTGTTGGGGCCTATGATGACGGGCACGCCATAGACGGCGGCCTCCGGCACGTTGTGGATGCCTACGCCGAAGCCGCCGCCGACGTAGGCCACCGTGGCGTAGCGATATACGGAGGCGAGCAGGCGGTAGCAGTCGATGATGAGGCAGTCGGCCTCGCGAGCGGCCTCGGGGGTAGCTTGGGTGTAGCGCAGGGCGGGGCGCTTCAGCTTGCCGAGCAGCTGGGCGACGTGTTCCTCGGAGACGACGTGGGGCGCGAGCACGAGGCGCAGCTCCGTATGGCGGTTGAAATAGTGGATGAGCAGGTCTTCGTCGGGCGGCCACGTGGAGCCGGCGACGAGCACTTTGTGGCCTTGTGCGAAGGCCTCGACGAGGGGTAGCGGCTTGGCTTCGTCGCGTATCTGCACGACGCGGGCAAAGCGCGTGTCGCCGACGACGTCGACCCGCTCAACGCCAAGGCGCGCAAGCAGGCGGCGCGACGCTTCGTTTTGCACAAAGAAGCGCGTCACATCTTTCAGCACGCGAGCGTAGGAACGGCCGTAGGGGCGGAAGAAGATTTGCCCTTCGCGGAAGATGCTCGAGACGCTGTATATGGGCACGTTCGCCGCGTGGAGCGTCTCGATGTAGTAGCGCCAAAACTCGTACTTGATGAGGAAGGCTTGCTCTATGCGGACGAGGCTGAGAAACCGGCGGGCGTTGCGCCGCGTGTCGAAGGGCAGGTAGCAGATGATGTCGGCTACGGGGTAGTCTTTGCGCACCTCGTAGCCTGAGGGGGAGAAGAAGGTGAGGAGTATCCGGCGCCGGGGCTGTTCGCGGCGCAGGCGTTCCATGAGTGGGCGTCCCTGCTCGAACTCTCCGAGCGAGGCGGCGTGGAACCACACGTAGCTTTCCCCGGGGGCAGCCTTTTCGCGCAGTGTGCGCCAGGTTTGCCGGTGTCCGCGCACGAGGAAGCGCGCCTTCTTGTTGCCGAAGAGGGCGGCCACGTTGACGCAGAGCATGTATAGGTAAATGGCTATGGCGTACATGTGGCTTTGTGTATGGAGCGCACTTTAGCCTAAGGCGGCTACGGCGGCGCGCATGCGGCGCACGGTCTCTTGCTGCCCGAGGAAGGTGGATATTTCGTACATGTGTGGGCCTTTGCCTTCGCCTACGAGCGTCAAGCGCCAGGCGTTCATGATGTCGCCCGTCTTGTAGCCGTTCTTCGCCATCCAGGCGTTGACGGCCTGCTCCTGCGTAGGCTGGCTGAAGTCGGGCAGGCTTTCCAGCAGGTCGGCCAGGGTCGTCATCTGCCGGCCGGAGTCTGCCTTCCAGCGCTTGCGCACGGTTTTCTCGTCATAACTCGTGGGGGCTACGAAGAAGAAGCGGCACAGGGGCCACAGCTCGGGGATGAAGTGTACCTTCTCCTTCATGACGTCCACCACCTTTGCCACGCGTTCTATGGGTGCCTCGATGCCGTTTTGGCGCAGAATCTTGTCGAAGCTGGGGGCGAGCTGGTCGCTGGGCGTGCGCTGCAGGTATTCATGGTTGAACCACTGGGCTTTGACGTAGTCGAAGCGGGCGCCGGCCTTGGAGCAGTGGCCGAGGTCGAAGAGGCGTATAAGCTCGTCCATGGAGAGCAACTCCTGGTCCGTGCCGGGATTCCAGCCGAGCAGGGCGAGGAAGTTGACGACGGCCTGGGGCAGGTAGCCGCTTTCGCGGTAGCCGGTGCTTACTTCGCCCGTCTTCGGGTCGTGCCATTCTAGGGGGAAGACGGGGAAGCCGAGCTTGTCGCCGTCGCGCTTGCTGAGCTTGCCGTTGCCGGTGGGCTTGAGCAGCAAGGAGAGGTGGGCAAAGCGGGGCATCGTCTCGCGCCAGCCCAGGGCTTCGTAGAGCAGCACGTGGAAGGGTGCGCTGGGCAGCCATTCTTCGCCGCGGATGACGTGGGTGATCTGCATCAGGTGGTCGTCCACGACGTTGGCCAGGTGGTACGTGGGTAGCTCGTCGGCGCTCTTGTAGAGCACTTTGTCGTCGAGCACGCTGCTGCTGATGGCTACGTCGCCGCGTATGAGGTCGTCGACGTGCACGTCGCGCCCGGGCTCTACGCGGAAGCGTACGGTGTACTGCGCGCCGCTGTCGAGGAGGCGCTGCGTCTCCCCGGGCGGCAGGCTCAGGCTGTTGCGCATCGTGGCGCGCGTGCTGGCGTCATACTGGAAGTTGGGCTCGGCCGCGCGCCGTGCCTGGAGCTCTTCGGGCGTATCGAAGGCGTAGTAGGCTTGGCCGTTGGCAAGCAGCTTGCGGACGTACTCCTTATATATAGGTCGGCGTTCGCTTTGGCGGTAGGGACCGAAGCTGCCGCCGTGGCCAACGCCTTCGTCGAAGCGTATGCCGAGCCAGCGGAAGCTCTCTTGGATGTATTCCTCGGCGCCGGGTACGAAGCGTCGGCTGTCGGTGTCCTCGATGCGCAGGACGAGCTGTCCGCCCTTCTGGCGGGCGAAGAGGTAGTTGTAGAGCGCCGTGCGGACGCCGCCGATGTGGAGCGGCCCGGTGGGCGAAGGTGCGAAGCGCACGCGTACGGTTCTCTCTGCCATGGTTGCGGGTTGGTTGGGGGGTCAGCCCAGGATGTTGGCCGTCCCGATAAAGTAGAGCAGGGCGTAGCCCAAGACGAGGGTGATGAGGCCCATGGTGAGGCCGGCCTTGAGCATGTCTTTCTGTTTGATGAGGCCGGTGGAGTAGGCTATGGCGTTGGGCGGCGTGGAGATGGGCAGGCACATGGCGGCGCTGGCCGATACGGCGATGCCCAGCAGGATGGTTGCCGTGCCGCCTATGGCGTCGAGGTTGCTGCCTACGCCTTTGCAGACGGTGGCCAGTATGGGCACGAGCAGAGCCGCCGTAGCCGTGTTCGAGATGAAGTTGGAGAGGAAGTAGCAGATGAGGCCGGAGATGAGCAGGATGAGGATGGGGCTCCACGAACCGAAGGGTATGGAGTCTATTGCGGCGCGAGCCAGGCCGGAGCCGTTCATGCCCAGACCCAGGGCGAAGCCGCCGGCTACCATCCAGATGACGCTCCAGTCTATCTTCTGCAGGTCTTTGGCCGTGATGACGCCCGTGACGGCGAAGATGCCCATGGGCACCATGGCCACGGTGTTCGAGTCGATGCCCGTCACGCTCTTGGGGATGACCCATAGCAGGATGGTCAGGATGAACGTGCCGCTGACGACCCACATCTGCCAGCCCCGGGCGACGTGGCCTTTTATTTCCAGGTCGATGGTCTTCTTCGTAAAGGGGAAGAAGAGGAGGATGACGCGCCAGCTGATGAGGAGCAGGATGATGACGAGAGGTAGCATGATGGCCATCCATTGACCGAAGCTGATGTTGATGCCCAGCTCGTTGAGGAACTTTAGGGCTATGGCGTTGGGCGGCGTGCCTATGGGCGTCCCCATGCCGCCCAGGTTGGCAGCTAAGGGGATCGACATGGTCAGCGCGACGCGCCCCTTGCCGTTGGCGGGCAGGGCGGCAAAGACGGGCGTCAGGAAGGTCAGCATCATGGCGGCCGTCGCCGTGTTGGAGACGAACATGGAGAAGCAGCCCGTGATGAGCAGGAAGCCCAGCAGGACGTTCTCGCTCTTCCGCCCGAAGGGGCGTATCAGGTTACGCGCCAAGAGCACGTCGAGACCGGACTTCGTGGCGGCTATGGCCAGGATGAATCCGCCGAGGAAGAGCATGATGACGGGGTCGGCGAAGCTGGCCATGACGTCTTTCGCGGCCAAAACGAGGCCGTAGTCGGCGTTGCGTATGGCGGCGCGGTTGACGTAGGCGCCGCCCTTCTCGGCCCAGCTGCCGCCGTCTATCTTCAGGGCGCGCAGGTCGCCGGGGGCTATGTTTGAGAAGTTCCACGCCTTGCCGGGGCCGCCCAAGGCGGGCAGGAGCTCTATGCTGCGCACCTTCATTGGGGCGTCCGTTGTCAGCGTGACGTCGCCGTCCTTGCTGACGGAGGCCGTGAGGGATTTGAGGCTGTCTTGCGTCGTACCGCCTTTCAGGGCGGCGTTCTTTGTCTTCAGCGAGGCTTTGCCGCCTTCGCTGACGTAGCTCACCGTGATGCGATCTTTCTCCTTCAGCCCTTGCAGCGTCAGGCTGATGTCCTTGCTGTTCAAGAGCAGGGCGGCGTCTCGGGGACTCACGCCGACCTTGTCCGCACTCGTGATGCCGCTGACGAAGCGCAGGTCTTTCGTGCATTGCAGCTCCGTGCCGTTGGCCTCGAGCGGCGCGCCCACTGTCTTGAAGGGTTTCAGCGCGTTGTCCGAGACGGTCAGGCACATGATGGTGATGATGCCCAGCGACGTGGCCCACGAGGGGATACACTCCGTAAGCCAAGCCAGCGTGGCGAATATGAAGATGGCGATGATGCGTTGCTGGATGACCGTCAGCCCGTCAATGCCGAAGAACGTGGCGGGCAGGTTCCAGATGACGATGGTGACGGCGGCGATGACGAGGAACTCTACGAGCTTCCTCATGTTGAGGCCCTCTCTCAGGGCTGTTTTGATAAAGGATGGCATTTTGGTGTTATGTGTTTTCTTTCTTCTATGCCGTGTGGGCGTGAGCGCGTCGCGCGTCGGCGGCCGAGGGTGCGGTTAAAACGGCGCTAAGGTAGGCCTTCCCTTTGGCAAAAGCAAACGGCCTGCGGGGAATTTTGCCTTTCTCCGCAGGCCGAGTGGGGGGGGAGGGGGATGGGGGGATGGGGGGATGGGTTTGATGGGTTTAATGGGGATTCCAGCTACCCATTCACCCCATTCACCCCCTTCACCCCCTTCACCCCCCTTAACCCCCCCCCCCCCCCCCCCCCCCCCCCCCCCCTCCTCTCCCGGGCGCCCCTCCCCCCCCCCCGCCTTT